>ONFE01000003.1 GCA_900316985.1 uncultured Prevotellaceae bacterium | reverse complement strand
CACCGAGATGGTGGAGGTCATCACCGATGCCCTGCAGGCTTCCCAGCGCGTCCACATCAACGGCTTCGGCACCTTCAAGATCGGCATCTCCTCGAAGGGCGTTTCCAGCGTGAAGGATTTCTCCATCACCGAGAGCCTGAAGGGAGTCCGCGTCCTCTTCCAGCCTGAGGCCACCGTCGACAGCGGTACGCACAAGCGTGTGCGTGGTATGACCAGCGGCATCGTCTTCCAGAACACCGCCGATCTGGCTAACGCAGCCGAGATCGAGGAGCGCGGAAAGGACGAGCAGCCGTAAGAGCCCACCCCTACCCCCTCCCGAAGGGAGGGGGACTTTAATCTTTAATCTTTAAACTTTAATCTGAATTTGCCATGAAAAAAGAAACTATCAAGGCAATCATCCAAATGGTTATTGCCGCTCTCACGGCCCTGCTCACCTCCCTCGGCGTTGTCAGCTGTCTCTAGCCTATCCCCCTCCCTATTCAGGGAGGGACGGGGTGGGTCTCCCATGACTATGGCGTGACTTTGCATCGCTCATAGAACAAATGAAAAAAGGCTTCCGAATCCGGAAGCCTTTATTTGGTATCTATACTACCCTCTTGTTTAGAAGAAGAGGTAGCGGTTGTCGGTTACGTTGGCCTTCTGATAGAGGTCGCGCATGAACTGACCGGCATACTGCATCAGACGCTGCTTCTGAGTCTGCTCGGCTGTCTTGGCGTCGAACTTCACACCGGCACGGTTGGCCTTGCTGATGACCTGGAAGAGATAGACTCCGGCGTTACCCTTGACGGGGGCTGCGCAGAACTTACCGGCGGCGGTAGCGGCAACGGCACCGCTCAGGGCGGGCTCGCTGGCACCGGTCTCAGGAATGAATACGGAAGCGGCAAAGGTCACCTGGTTTACAGGAGCCACCTTGGCGCCCTTCTTCTGGGCTGCGGCAATGCTGGTCACGCCCTTGGCCTTCTCGAGGAGGATTTCAGCCTTCTTGTCGTTCATCACCTGTGAGCGGATGTACTCCTTCACCTGTGCGTTGTCGAGTGAGAGGTAGCCTTTCTCGTTGATCTTGGTCAGCGCGAGCACGAGCAGGTGGTCGTTGTTACCGCACTCATAGAGTGGAGAAATCTGACCTTCCTTAGCCTCGAAGAGCCACTTCATAGCCTCGCGGGTAGCGGGGATGTTGACCACGTAGTGCTCGGAATTGCTGATGCCCTGACGCTCCTGAACCTTGAAGCCGTACTTGGCTGCGTTCTTCTCCATGGCCTCGAGGGTCTGGTTCTCGCTTACGAACTGAGAGAACTTGTTGTAGGCTGCGCTGTAGGTATCCTTGGAGAAATCGATGCTCTTCTTGATGACGGCTGCCACGTACTTGCTGACCATACCGCGACGGTCGGTCACCTGAACGATGATGTTACCGTTAGCCATAGCCACATTGTTGAGGGCGTTCACAGCTGCGGTAGAAAGGGTGTTGAGGTAAGCCTTGGTATCCTTGTCCATCGAAGGAGCATTCTGGTACTGGTTGCTGACGAGCCAGGTCTTCTCGCCGGTCTGGCCATACTTCTTGGCGATGGCCTCGAAGTCGGCACCACCCTGCAGAGCGGTATAGATGCTGTCGGCTGTCTTCTTGGCAGCTGCTGCATCGGCACCGGCCACCTGAATGGCGCGGAACTGAACTGAGTCGGGCAACTGCTGCTTAGAGATGAGCTTGATGACGTTGAGGGTATTGTCGCCCTTGTTCTCCTTCACGGCAGAGGTAGCACCTACGGCCATGGAGTCGAGCTGCTGAGCGATGTCAGCGGGGAAGGCGGCCTTAGTCTGGGGGATGCCCAGGAAGCTTACGAGGCTGTTGGCCTTGCGAACGACCTCTGTGGGATCATCGGCGGCAGCCAGCTTGGCAGCCTCATCGTTGATGGCCTTGTTGAGGGCGGTACGGTCAGTCGTAGAAGGCAGTACCTGGAAGTCGACATACTTCACGTCGCGGGTTTCCTCGAGCTGCTTGAAACGGTCCTTCAGCTCCTTATACTTGGCGGTGAGGTCGGCATCGCTGATCTTCACGTCCTTGTCGTTGACGGTGTTGTAGGCGAAGGTAGCCAGCTGGATGTTGCTCTCCTCGTTCTCGTCCTTGAACGACTGCTTGGCAGCCACGGGGTTAGAGAGGATGCTACCGGCCAGGAGGGCCTGATACTTCTGCTGGAGTGACTGATTGCGGAGATTCTTCTCAATGAATTTCCAGTAGTTGTAGATGCTGGTGTACTGCTCAGCCATCTGACCGCCGCTCTGCTGTGCCTTCTTGTACTCAGCGAGGAACTTCTTCAATGCGCTGGCATCGAAGCGGCCTGTCTGCTGGTTCACGAACGGAGTCTGCATCAGCATGGGGTTGGTCCCCTCGTTGAGCATATCCTGCAGTTCCTGATCCGTAACGGTGAGTCCCAGTTTCTCAGCCTCGGCAGAGATAATCTCCTGCTGCACGTAGTTCTGCCAAACCATGTCCTTCACCTGGTTCAGTTCCTGGTCGGTCAGGTTGTCGCGACCCTGTGTCATCTTAATCACATCGGTGTACTCGTCAACGAGTTTCTGGAACTCCTGCACATCGATTTTCTTTCCTAAAACTTCGCCGATCTGCTGACGCTCCTGATTACGGGTTGACTCACAGGAGCGGAACAATTCCTCGGCAATAAATGCAAAGAGGGCAAGACCAATCACGGTTACAAGGATTGGGCCCCAGCTTCTAATTTTACCAATTGCTGCCATTTGTTTTTATTATTATTTTATTATTTATTTTTCAGATATTCCAAATCAAGGTGCAAAATTACAAAAAAGAAAACAATAAACCGCAATTTTCTTGCAAAAAGTTTGATTATTCATCCACTTTCAGCCTGACAAGTTCGATTTTGGTCATTGTATTCTTGATTATGCGGAACTCAAAACGCCCGATTTTCACCACTTCATTGAGTTTCGGGAAGCTCTGGTAATAGTGCAGAATCAGTCCGCCGAGCGTCATATATTCTTCACTCTCGGGCAGGTCGAGGTCGAATTTCTCGTTGATGGTGTCAATCTCCAACCGGGCGGAGAGGATATACTCGCCGTCGGGCAGTTGCTTGGCGACATAGTTGGAAGAGTCGTGCTCGTCCTCAATCTCGCCGAAAATCTCCTCCACGATGTCTTCCAGCGAGACGATGCCGCTGGTACCTCCGAACTCATCGATCACCACGGCCAGCGACTTCTTCTGCTGCAGGAACATCTGCATCAGCTTGCTGGCGGTCATCGTCTCAGGTACATAGGGCATCTGCTGGATGTTCTCCAGCCATTTTTCCTGTTCGCGGAACATCTCGGAGGAATGGATATAGCCCGTGATATGGTCGATGTCTTCGTGATAGACGATAATCTTCGATTTTCCACTCTCCACAAAGGCCGTCATCAGCTCATCCAGCGAGCAGTTGTCCTCCACGGCCTTGATCTCCGTTCGCGGCACCATGCAGTCGCGCACCTTGGTGTCGGCAAAGTCGAGCGCATTCTGGAAGATCTTCACCTCCTCGTCGATATCGTCCTCATTCTCAGCGTTGTCGATGCTGGTCTGCACGAGGTAGTCGAGGTCCACCTTCGTGAAGGCGTCGTCGCTCTTCTCCTTCTCCACCTTAAAGCCGAAGATGCGGAGGATGATGCGTGAAAGCATCGTGCTGAAGCGTGAGATGGGCCACAGCACCACGTAGCACAGATAGGCCGGGAGCGCAAAGAACGTGAGCAGACGGTTGGCATTGCTCTTGAAGAGCGTCTTCGGCAGGAACTCACCCGTGAAGAGCACGATCAGCGTGGAGAGAATCGTGTCGGCAGGCACGGTGAAAGTGGCGTCCATTCCCTTGAAGAGCGTATGGTCAAAGAGTTCTGCAAAAAGGATACCATAGACCACGAGCGCGATATTGTTGCCCACCAGCATCGTACTCACGAAGTTGTTGGGATGGCGATAGAAAGTCTGGAGGAAGCGGCTGGAAAACTTCTGCTTGTCCTTGTCCATCTCGGCAAGCATACGGTTGCTCGACACGAAGGCAATCTCCATTCCCGAAAAGAAGGCGGAGAAGACCATCGCGATGAGGATTCCTATGATAAGTGGTATGTCTGATTCTGACATCTGTTCTGATTCAAAGTGTTATACTTAGGGCCTTACGGGCGATTTCTTCACGGGCTCGGTAGGCATGCGCTTCATCGACTTCACGCTGTCGGGCGCAGAGAGGATGGAGTCGCCGCTGTTGGTGCCCATTCCGTCGGCCCCACGCACAAACGAGCCTTTCGAATTGCTCACCGTATAGTGGGTCATCCGCTCGTCGCTGGTGAAATAGGAGCCCTGCAGTTCACGCTCAGGCGTCACCACCCGCGAGAAGCGGTGGCTGTAGAGTTCGTGGCGGTTCTGGTCCCAGAAGAGTTCCTCGCTGGAGAAGCGCAGTCCGTCCTTGGTCCTGACGCGCACCCTTCCGCGCAGTTCCCATAGCTTATTCGTATCGTAGTAGTAGGCTGTATCGGCCTGGATATAGGCTTCCACGTGGAACTTCTCATCAAACTGCTCCACGAAGATGCCCTTGTGGAAGGTCCATCGCGTGGGATTCTTGACGGTATTCACGTCCCATACCTCAGTTACGATACGGTATTTCATCACGCCGGAGTCGCTGATGAGCGTATTCACGCCATAGGAGGTCATCACCGACGCGGAGTCGCGTTCGTAGATGGGCGGCGCGATATGTTCGATGGTCTCATCGCAGGAATTGGTGAAGACAAGGAACGGAGAGAAGGAGAAAACGAGCAGAAATACTCTCCCCAGTTTCCTCAATCCGCTTACGAATGACTTACTATTAACCATAAACCATTAACTCTCCACCATAAACCATTAACTCTCCACCATAAACTATTGGCCATCAACCATCACTCCACCTTCCACTTGGCGAACCAACGCTCATTGAACGTGATGCCGATGTTGATACGGAACGTATTGGCATCAATCAGATCCTTGGCCTTCTGGTTCACCCACTGGGCAGAGATGTTGAGGAAGCTGCGGTTGTTGATGGAGTTGATGATGGGAATACCGAAACCGGCACTCACCGAAATCTCCTTCGGGCCGTCATGGCCGTTTATTTTTAAATAAGGTGTAGTGTAGGAAGCACCGAAACGGTAGCGCAGACGGCTCATGAACGAGCGTCCGTATTCATTCTGGCAATACTCGCCGCCGAAAACCAGCTTATGGCGGTCCGTGAAATAATCCTTGTTGATGGCGTAGGAGGCCACATCGTTCGAAGTGGTATAGACGGGGAAGCCCACCTTGCTCCAACGCTGCTGCTGATAGTCAACGCCCAGCTTCAGCTGGTTGTTGTGGTTGAACTGGAGTCCTGCACCTATCATCATCGGCAGTTCCAGGCCGTTATTGACGGTATAGGTGGTGGTATCGGTAACGTTTGTGGTGCTGTTCACCGAAATCACCTTGCATTCAGGATCGGCGCTCAGCTTATGGGCCGGACTGAAAGTAACGCCCACCGTCAGCTTGTCTTTCTTGCCGATCGGCAGCGTGTACTGGGCACCGAAATCCAGCTTGTAGTTGCTCACCGAAGCCGTGTAGTACTTGCGAAGCGTATTGATCGTCGCAACGTTGTACTCATTCGTGATGGCACGCTCATAGTCGCCCCACATATAGGAAACATTGGCACCGATGGAGAGATTCTTCACCAGCTCCCATCCCACGCCGAGATAGACCTGATGCAGGCCGCCGTTTCCGCGGTAGGTATTCGTGTAGCTCACGCTCTTGTCGGCATTCGTATAGCCTTTGCTGCTGTATTTGTAGCCGATGTTGGAAAAGGGAATCAGGCCGATGCTCACACCCACATGCCGGAAAGCGCGGAAACCGGCCACCAGATAGTCGAAGTCGGCATTGCGCGCGTTGACTTTCTTATTGCCCTCCTTGAAGTTGGTCAGCTGTCCGCTGATGCCTACGTCGAAGATGAAGCTCAGCGAGTCGATTGACGAATAGGAAGCGGGATTCAACTGGTTCACCTGGTTATGCTCACGAAAGGCAAGGCCGAGGCCGTTCATGCCACGGTTGAAACCGCTTGACTGATCTGCCAGCTCGCCCAAACCATACTGAGAGTACGGAGAGTTGGTGCCGCTATACGACTGGTTCGTATCGCTAGCCGACTGTGCACTCACCGTCAGCGCAAATGCTGCCAGAACGACAGCGCTACATATTTTTTTCATTATACTGTAATATTCTGTTTAATCCCCTGGGGACGATGAAATCGTCTGCAAAGATAGGAAATTTTTCTTTAAATCGCATGCCTAAATGAACGCCGCCCGTTAAATAAACGTAAAGGTCGGGATATTTCTCCAGGAAACGGCGCACATAGCCTTCAATCTCGTATTTCACGCCACGGATCACCCCGCTGCGGATAGCCGTGATCGTGGTGTTGCCGAAGGGTGGCGTCACGCCCTCGCGATCCACGAAGGGAAGCCTTCCGGTGAACTGATTCAAGGCGCGGAAACGGATGGTGGGACCCGGCGAGATGTTGCCGCCCTTATACTCACCTGCCGCATTCACGTAGTCGTAGGTAATACATGTGCCCACGTCGATGATCAGCACATTCCTACCCGGCTGCAACCACACGGCTGCAACGGCAGCGGCCAGACGGTCGGAGCCCAGTGTCTTCGGGGTGCGGTATTTATTCACGATGGGCACCGGCGTGATGCCGCTCAGGAATTCCAGCATCGGAAACGGCAGGCCCTTAATCTTCTTCTCGAAATCCTGAGGGATATCAACCACCGTACTGTAGATGCCGCGCTCGAACGTGTACTTCTTGCAGAACTTGTCGAGCAGCCCGTATTCACCTTTGTCAACGCGCTGTTCCTCAATGACTTCATCGCCATCGAAGCACACCAGTTTGGCACATGTGTTGCCGATATCTATAATCAGGTTCACTCGCGTTCTTATTATTTAGGGTGCAAAATTACGGTAAAAAGGACACACTACAAAGAAATTTATTCTTTTTTTGTGCAGAGGCCGCCTATTTTCGCAATTTTTTGGAATATTATTGTTTTTCCTTACCTTATTTAAAAATAAAAAGTGTACCTTTGCGCCGTGAAATGCGAAAACACTCTTTTCAGGACGGCTTTTCTGGCCTTGTTCCTGCTCTTCGTGAGCGGGCTGAAATGCTATGCCCAGCAGGAGCTGACACCTGAAGCCAAAGCCCATATCGACTCCACCCTCAGCGTGAGTTTCATCACTTGCGGCCCTGGGGGCGAAGCCTATTCCATCTACGGCCATACGGCCCTGCATTTCATTGACCACACGAACGATACGGACGTGGCTGTGAACTGGGGTATCTTCGACTTCAACAAGCCCAATTTCGTGGGCCGTTTCGTGTTCGGACTCACCGACTATCTCATGGGCATCTATCCCTTCGAGGCTTTCCTTCGCGAATACGAGGCCGAGGGGCGCTGGGTGAAGGAGCAGCAGCTCAACCTCACCCCTGAGGAGAAGCTGCGCATCGCAAATGCCATCTGGGAGAACTACCGCCCGGAGAACCGCGAATATCGCTACAATTATTTCTACGACAACTGCACCACCAGGGCACGCGATATGATTGCCGACCACCTCAACGGAAAGGTAGTCTATGAGGGAACAACCGACGAGGGCCCCTCTTTCCGTGAACTGGTCCATCGCTGTTGCGCCGGTTATCCATGGGTAAGATTCGGCAACGACATGCTCTTGGGCGTTAAGGCAGACAGCAGAACCACTACAAGGGAACGCCAGTTCCTGCCCTGCGAGACCATGAACGATTTCGACCGTGCCGTCATCGATGGCAACCGTCGACTTGTTACTGGCACCACTACGCTCGTGGATATCCCCGAGAATCCGGGAGAAAGCAGCTTTCCGCTCTCCCCTCGAGCCTGTGCCCTGCTGCTGTTGGGACTTGTCATCATTCTCACCATATGGGAACTTGTTGCCCGGAAAGACTTCCGCTGGTTCGACGCCCTCCTGATGGTGCTCTGCGGACTGAGCGGCATCGTACTCACGCTGATGCTCTTCTCGCAGCATCCCACGGTGCGCCTTAACCTGCAACTGCTGTTGCTTAATCCGCTGCCGCTGTTCTTCATCTGGCCGATGCTCAAGGGCAAGTGCCGCTGGCAGTATCCGATGTGGATCATCCTCATCTGCCTGTTCTTTATTTGTTCGATATGGCAGACTTATGCCGAGGGAATGATGATTGTGGCATCATCTTTGTTAATCAGAAACATCAAACGACTCAGAAGTGAAAAATAAATATCTCATAGCGACCCTCTTGGCGCTGCTGGCATCGGAAGTGCCCGCCCAGAAACTGCTGGTGAACATCACCATCGACGGACTCAATGCCGACAAGATGATTGCCGTAGGACAGAAGCCATCGAGTACGGGCTTCAAGAAACTGATCCAGCAGGCGCTCATCTATCAGAACGCCACCTTTCCTTTCACGCCTGTCGACCGTGCTTCGGCAATGGCGGCCATCGTGACGGGCACCACACCCTACTACAACGGCATCACCGGAAACCGCTGGCTCGACAAGCAGACACTCCGCCCCATCGGATGCGTGGCCGACGGGACTCCCAACGCCATGGTCTGCTCCAATCTTTCCGATGAACTGAAGGTGAAGACGGAGGGCGCAGGCATGGTGTTCAGCATTGCCAATGACCAGGAGGCCGCCATACTGTCAGCCGGTCATGCAGCCAACGGAGCCTTCTTCCGCGACAGCAAGACGAAGCATTGGCGCACTTCAAGCTATTATTCAAAGACAGGCTTTAACTGGTTGAGTGCCTTTGACTCACTGAATCCTGCTCAAGACAACTTCACGATTACGAAACTGGCTTTCCAGTGTATCGACTCCAACCTCCTGGGCACCGATGAGATGTGCGACATCCTGTCAGTAAACTATGATGCCGACCACTACGATAGCCTGGACCGTTGCATCGGCAACCTCATCCAGGGCGTTGAGCAGAAGGTGGGTGCGCAGAACGTGCTTTTCACCATCACAGGCACCATCAACACCGACGAGACATTCAGCGACGCCTACGAGCGTTTCAAGGTTCCTTCGGGAACATTCTATATCAACCGCACGGGTAACCTGCTCAATATGTACCTCGGTGCCATGTACGGGCGCCATCAGTATATTGAGGGCTACTATCGCAACCACATCTTCTTCAACAAGAAAATCATCGAGCAGCGACGCCTCAACAAGGTGGAACTGCGCAACCAGTGCCGCTCGTTCCTGCTCGACTGCGACGGCGTGAAGGACGTGAAGACTTCTGCCGACATCCTGCCGCCCCACTCCGGCGACCTTATCGTGGAGATCATGCCGGGATGGAACCTGCTCAACGAGGAATCGGGTGAGAAATACCAATACCGCGCCAACTTCACGCCTGTGCCCATCATCCTGTATGGAGCCGGCATCAAGCCACAGCGCATAGAGACGCAGGTGACCATCGACCGCCTGGCGCCCACCATAGCCAATTGCATCCACATCAGGGCTCCCAACGCCTCAACGGCACAGCCGCTGTTCTAAACAAGAAGAAAGGAGCAATCGTAATTTTGAAATTGTAAATCAGTAAAAACGTAAAATAAAGATATGGGAATTAATAGTTTTTTGAAGTCATTGTTCGGTGACAAGTCTTCGCGTGACATGCGCCTCATCCAGCCCATTGTGGAGAAGGTGAAGAAGGCATATCCAGAGATTGAAGCACTTGACAACGACCAGCTGCGCGCCAAGACCAAGGAGATTCAGGCCTACGTGCAGAATGCAGCCAAAGAGCAGAACGATCAGATTGCTGAGCTCAAGGCCAAGATTGAAGACACGCCTATCGATGAGCGTGAGGAAATCTTCAACGAGATTGACAAGTTAGACAAACAGGGGCTCGACAATATGGAGGAAGCCCTCAACGAAGTGCTGCCGGTGGCCTTCAGCATCGTGAAGGAGACCGCCCGCCGCTTCGCCGAGAATGAGGAAGTAGTGGTTACAGCCAATGATTTCGACCGCGAACTGGCTGCCACCAAGGACTTCGTGGATATCGACGGCGACAAGGCCATCTATCACAACCATTGGATGGCCGGCGGTAACGACTTGAAGTGGGACATGATCCACTATGACGTGCAGCTCTTCGGTGGTGCCGTACTCCATCAGGGTAAGATTGCGGAAATGGCAACGGGTGAAGGTAAGACGCTTGTGGCTACGCTCCCGGTGTTCCTGAATGCCCTCACGGGCAACGGTGTTCACGTGGTGACCGTCAACGACTATCTGGCCAAGCGTGACTCCGAGTGGATGGGTCCGCTCTATATGTTCAACGGCCTGTCCGTGGATTGCATCGACAAGCACCGCCCCAACTCTCCCGAGCGCCGCAAGGCTTATCAGGCAGACATCACCTTCGGTACCAACAACGAGTTCGGTTTCGACTATCTGCGTGACAACATGGCTATTTCGCCTGCCGACCTCGTACAGCGCCGCCACAACTACGCCATCGTCGACGAGGTTGACTCCGTGTTGATTGACGATGCCCGTACACCGCTTATTATATCAGGTCCCGTGCCTAACGGCGACGACCAGATGTTTGAGGAATACCAGCCGCTGGTGGAGAAACTCGTGGGTGTACAGCGTCAGTTGGCCACACAGTTCCTTTCGGAGGCCAAGTCGCTGATTGCCGAGGGTAACAAGCTGATAGAGGAAGGCAAGAAGAAGGAAGGTCAGGAGAAACTCGACGCCGGTTTCCTTTCGCTCTACCGCTCCCACAAGTCGCTGCCCAAGAACAAGCCGCTCATCAAGTTCCTCTCGGAGGAAGGCATCAAGGCCGGAATGCTCCGCACCGAGGAAATCTATATGGAGAACAACAACCGCCGTATGCCCGAGGCCATTGAGCCCCTCTACTTCGTGGTGGAGGAAAAACTCAACTCCGTGGATCTCACCGACAAGGGAACAGACTGGCTCTCCAAGCAGGTGAACGACAAGGAACTCTTTGTGCTCCCCGACATCACCAGCGAACTCTCAGCCCTGGAGAACGAGAATCTCTCGGAGGAGGAGAAGGTAGAGAAGAAGGATCAGCTGATGAGCCACTATGCAGTTCAGAGCGAACGTGCCCATACATTGCAGCAGTTGCTGAAGGCCTACACGATGTTCAACCGCGACGATGAATACGTCGTGATGGACGGTGAGGTGAAGATTGTGGACGAGCAAACGGGCCGTATCATGGAAGGCCGTCAGTGGAGCGACGGACTGCATCAGGCCATTGAGGCCAAGGAGCATGTGGCCGTGAAGGAGGCTACGCAGACCTTTGCCACCATCACCCTACAGAACTATTTCCGTATGTACCACAAACTCGCAGGTATGACCGGTACGGCTTCTACGGAGGCCGGTGAGTTCTGGGACATCTACAAACTTGACGTGGTGGAGATTCCTACCAACCGTCCCGTAGTGCGTAACGACCAGGATGACCGCGTCTATAAGACTGCCCGTGAGAAATACAACGCCGTGATTGATGAGATTGTGGCCATGCGCGAGAGTGGACGTCCTACGCTGGTAGGTACCACCTCGGTGGAAATCTCAGAGTTGCTGAGCCGTATGCTCAACATGCGTAAGATTCCCCATAATGTGCTGAACGCAAAACTCCACCAGAAGGAAGCTGACATCGTGGCACAGGCAGGTCAGTCGACCAACGGACTCGGTGCTGTTACCATTGCCACCAACATGGCCGGTCGTGGTACCGATATCAAGCTCTCCGATGAGGTGAAGGCCGCAGGCGGTCTGGCCATCATCGGTACGGAGCGTCATGAAAGCCGCCGTGTAGACCGCCAGTTGCGTGGTCGTGCTGGACGTCAGGGTGACCCCGGTAGTTCGGTGTTCTACGTTTCACTGGAAGATAAGCTGATGCGTCTCTTCGCCTCCGAGCGTATTGCCAAGGTGATGGACCGTCTGGGCTTCGATGAGGGTGAGCGTATTGAGAGCCCGATGATCTCCAAGAGTATCGAGCGCGCCCAGAAGAAGGTGGAAGAGAACAACTTCGGTATCCGTAAGCGCCTGCTGGAGTACGACGACGTGATGAACAAACAGCGTACCGTGGTCTATGAGAAACGCCGTCACGCCCTGATGGGTGAGCGCATCGGTATGGATATTGCCAACATCCTCTGGGACCGCGTCTGCGACATCATCGAGAAGAACGACTACGAGGGCTGCAAGGAAGCCTTCATCAAGGTGTTCTCCATGGAATGTCCCTTCACCGAGCAGCAGCTCGTTGAGGAAGACAAGGGCAAGCTGGAAGACAATGCCTACGAACTGGTGATGCAGAACTTCACCCGCCGCACCGACCGTATCAAGGATGTGGCCAATCCGGTCATCAAGCAGGTCTATGAGAACCAGGGAGCCATGTATGAGCGCATCATGGTGCCCGTCACCGACGGCAAGCGCGTCTATAACATTCCCTGCGACCTCAAGGAAGCCTATGACACAGAGTCTAAGGCCGTGGTGAAGCAGTTTGAGAAGAGCATCCTGCTCCATATCATCGATGACTGCTGGAAGGAAAACCTCCGTGCCCTCGATGAACTGAAGCACTCCGTACAGAATGCCTCCTACGAGCAGAAAGACCCGCTGGTGATCTTCAAACTGGAGAGTGCCAAGCTCTTCGACGATATGGTGAACGATATGAACAACCGTATCACCTCTATCCTGATGCGCGCACAGATTCCTGAGATTCAACAGGATGAGGTACGCGAGGCCGCTCCCGAGCAGCACTCACAGCGCTACAACGAGTCGAAGCAGGAACTCAACGCCGACGGACAGCCGCTGGTGGATCCCAATCAGGCTCGCGCCGCCCACACTGACACCCGTGGACAGGCATCGCAGGTGAACCGCACGCCAATCATCAAGGACAAGTTGCCCGGACGCAATGACCCATGTCCTTGTGGAAGCGGCAAGAAGTTCAAGAACTGTCACGGCCGAGGCATCGTCTAAGACCGAATTCCATACCCCCATTTATGGGGATACCCAAAATACCTACTATCCCCATTAGTAGGTATTTTTGGTTGGTACAACCCAGTTGCAAGATTATTTTCGTAATTTTGCAGCAAAGAACCAAAAACTATATGAAATTATCAGAACTGAAGACCGGCGAACACGGTATCATCGTAAAAGTATCAGGCCACGGAGGTTTCCGCAAGCGCATCATCGAGATGGGATTCATCAAGGGCAAGGAAGTTCAGGTTTTGCTGAACGCTCCCCTGCAGGATCCCGTGAAATACCGCATCATGGGCTATGAAGTCTCCCTCCGCCATTCTGAGGCCGACCAGATAGAGGTCGTCACCCACGAGGAAGCCCCGCTGATGGACAAGGAAAGCCAGCAGGTCATCATCCCAACCGATGAGATCCAGCATGAAAAGGCCGAGAAGACCGTTCACCGCGAAGCCCTCAAGCGCCGCCGAGAAATCAACGTGGCCCTGGTGGGCAATCCCAACTGCGGCAAGACATCGCTCTTCAATTTCGCCTCCGGAGCCCATGAGCGCGTGGGTAACTATTCCGGCGTCACCGTGGATGCCAAGGAAGGCGTGGCCGAGTTCAAGGGTTATAAGTTCAATCTCGTGGATCTCCCCGGTACCTATTCGCTCTCAGCCTATTCCCCCGAGGAACTTTACGTGCGTAAGCAGATTGTGGAAAAGACGCCGGATATCGTGCTCAACGTCATCGACTCCAGCAATCTTGAGCGCAATCTCTATCTCACCACCCAACTCATAGACATGAACCTCCGCATGGTGGGAGCCCTCAATATGTTTGATGAAAGTGAACAGCGCGGTGACCTTCTCAATACCGACAAGTTGGGCGAACTGCTGGGTTTCCCGATGGTGCCTACGGTATTCAAGAGCGGAAAGGGTGTTGACGAACTATTCACCACCATCATCCAGGTCTATGAGGGGAAGTTCACCAAGCATCCCGTTCGCCATATCCATATCAACCACGGCCATGAGATAGAAAACGGTATCAAAGACATGCAGGAGCACTTGAAGCAATATGATGAACTGCGCCGTCAGTTCTCCACACGCTATCTGGCCATTAAACTCCTGGAACACGACAGCGAGGTGGAAAAGATTATCGCCACCCTACCCGACCAGGAGGAGATCCTGCAGCACCGCGACGATACCGGCAAACGTATTGAAGAAGAGACGAAGACCGATTCTGAGACGGCCATCATGGATGCCAAATACGGTTTCATCCACGGTGCACTTGAAGAAATTGGCTATAAGGAAGGTAAGGGGCGTGACACCTATTACATGACTCATAAACTGGACCGCTTCATCACTCACAAATGGCTGGGATTCCCCCTGTTCTTCCTGTTCCTATTCATTATGTTCGAAGTGACCTTCACCGTCGGGCAATATCCCATGGACTGGATAGATGCAGGTGTAGGATGGCTTTCCGACTGGCTGAATTCCATCTTACCCGAAGGTCCGTTGCGTGCGATGATTGTCGATGGAGCCGTGGCCGGTGTGGGCTCGGTAATCATCTTCCTGCCACAGATTCTCATTCTCTACACGTTCATCTCCTTTATGGAGGACTCCGGCTATATGTCGCGAGCAGCCTTCATCATGGACAAGCTGATGCATAAGATGGGTATTCACGGGAAATCGTTCATCCCCCTCATTATGGGCTTCGGATGTAATGTACCTGCAGTAATGGCTACGCGCACCATTGAGAGCCGCCGTTCACGACTCATTACCATGATGGTGCTGCCGCTGATGAGTTGTTCTGCACGTCTGCCTATCTACATCATGATTGTGGGAACCTTCTTTGCCGTGAAGTACCAAAGCCTCATCATGATTGCGCTCTATGCCATCGGAATCCTGCTGGCCGTCATCATCAGCCGTATCTTCTCCAAGTATATTATAAAAGGTGAGGACACCCCCTTCGTGATGGAGCTCCCACCCTACCGTTTCCCGACTGTCAAGGCTATCCTTCGCCATACTTGGGAGAAAGGCAAGCAATACCTGAAGAAGATGGGAGGCATTATTCTTGTGGCATCCGTCATCGTTTGGGCGTTGGGTTATTTCCCCCATGATGAAAGTCTTGACGTGCAACAACAGCAGGAACAGAGCTACATCGGACGTATGGGCAAGACCATAGAGCCATTATTCCGCCCACAGGGCTTCGACTGGAAACTCGACGTCTCCCTCATTGCCGGAGTGGGAGCCAAGGAAATCGTAGCCTCCACGATGGGAGTGCTCTATGCCAACGATGAGGAAGTGGGTGCCGACGACGGTGAGGACCATAGCGACCGTTATCTGAACCTTCGCCAGAAGATGGAGGCCGACGGAATTACGCCGCTCATCGCCTTTGCCTATCTGCTCTTCGTACTCATCTATTTCCCCTGTATTGCCACCATCGCCGCTATCAAAGGTGAGACGGGGTCCTGGAAATGGGCTCTCACTGCCGCCCTCTACACCACGGCTCTCGCATGGATAGTTTCCGTCCTAGTCTATCAAATAGGACGCCTCATTCTATAAGGAAGAAGTTGGGCAATGAACGCATAATTAATAAGGGCCACCCTCACGGGCAGCCCTTATCATTTAACCTTAATAATCTAATACCATGAAAAACACGTCGCAAAGATAACAAATAATTATTCATTTCGTGTAAAACAATCTGAATATTTTCACTAAATATGAAAAAAAACACCCACTTTTGAAAATAAAAGACAAACAGCTTCGGGCTATTAAGTTTTTTTTGCCTAAATTTGCAACATCTTAGTCGCATCCGACGTCTAATAAACAAACATAGTAATATAGTAACACAACATCAAAGAGAAAGATTATGATTGGAGCAATTATCGTTGGTATTCTGGCTGGCTTTATTGCCAACAAGTTGATGAAAGGTGAAAGCGAAGGCTGCTGGTGGAACCTGATTCTGGGTCTCGTCGGTGGTGCCGTGGGTGGATGGCTGTTCCCGAAACTGGGCATCGACGTAGAACCGACTTTCATCGGCGAGACCATCACCGGTGTGGTGGGAGCCGTGATTATCTTATTTATTGCCTCACTACTCAAAGGAAAGAAATAATAAGGATATGAGATATGCTGTAATAGGTACGGGTGCCATCGGAGGATTCTATGGCGGCCGTCTGATGCGTGCAGGAAACGAAGTGAACTTCCTGCTCCATACTGATTATGAATATGTGAAGGAAAACGGATTGCAGATAGATTCCTGTGACGGCAGTTTTCATCTGGACAACGTAAAGGCATTCCGCAGTACGGAAGACATGCCCGAAGTGGACGTAGTGCTTGTATGTCTGAAGAGCACGCGCGAACATCTGCTGAAAGAAATGTTGCCCCCACTCATCAAGAACAACCCATTGGTGGTACTCATCCAAAATGGAATCGGGCTGGAGGACGACCTTCAAGCCTTATTCCCTGAGCTCCAGATTGCCGCTGGACTGGCATTCATCTGTTCTGGCAAGGTAGGTCCCGGACATATTGACCATCAATGCTATGGCAGTATCAACATAGGCAATTTCTCCTGTCGTGATGCATCATTGATGGAACATTTCTTAGAGGAACTGAAAGCAGCAGGCATCGAAGCTAATCCCGTGGAATATCTGGAGGCAAGATGGAAGAAGGCCGTATGGAATATGCCATTTAACGGAATGACCGTTGCCTTGAACACAACTACCAACAAACTGCTGGAGAATCCTTCCACCCGGCAACTGATACGCGACCAGATGATGGAAGTGGTGGGCGCTTCAAGGGCTTTGGGCGTGAAAGGCGTGGACGAGGCATTCGTGGAAAAGATGATCCAAATGACTGACGAGATGACACCCTACAAGCCCAGTATGAAACTGGATTACGACTTTCACCGTCCGATGGAGATAGATTATCTCTATTCAAAGGGTATCCGGCAGGCAAGGGAAGCAGGATATACAATGCATAAACTGGAAATGCTGGAACAAGAACTCCGCTTTCTGGAAGAATGTAATCGTTTGCACGAAGCAAATGGTTAAAATTATTTAAATTCTTGAACTGTTAACGGACACAACCAAAGACTATAAATTTTTGTAATAAAAACCTTTGGTGTTTAAAAAAATGTTCGTTACCTTTGCATTGTTATCCTGAAAACAATCTTTTTACCTTAAAAAAACTAATACCTATTGGAGATGTGAAGCGAAGAGCTGTGAAGCTATTCGCTTTCTTTTTTTATTATTGTTAACGTTGTCTTTATTTCAACCGTTTATAGAAATCCTGCAAGGCCGTTTTAAGGATCCCTTTTTTGACTAAAAGGTCAAGATCTGCCTTGGCTCCTTCGTAGTTTTCCATCATGATTCTGACATCTGCACGGTTCACCAGATGATCAGTCACATCGGGTTCCAACTGGATGGCCTGTGTAAAATCGTACTCTGCCAAAGCATACATTTTGCGCTCACGCTCCATATTGGCACGGGCTACATAGACCATAGCGTTATTGGGATAAGCCTCAACCAACTGATTGATCTGATCCATTGCCTCCGTAAAATGGCGGTCTTTCTGATTGAGCAAGGCAAGTCCCAAACGGGCCTCAAAGTTGGAAGGAACGATTTTCAACAGCGTCTCATAGTCAGCACGGGCAAAGTTATAGCGACCCAACATCTCGTTGGCATAGGCACGATAATAAAGACCAGCCGGATTCTCAGGGTCAAGACGGAGCACATAGTCGTATTCCGACAGCGCATATTCCCACTGCTCCAACTGCATATTGAGGGCAGCCTTCTTCAGTCGCAGGTCGATAGAATCCGGTCGGAAGGAAAGTGCCTCGGTGGCTTCCTTCAATTCTTCACGCAGTTGCTGTTTGCTCTGAGCCGATATGCCCAAAGCAAACAACAACATACCTATTAGAATGAACTTACGCATTCTTGATATAATTAACGATCCACTCTCCTACTTCCTTCGTGCCGTACTTGGCTCCGCCTTCCACCTGAATTTCAGGGGTACGTACATTCTCATCAAGAGAAGCATCTACGGCCTTACGGATAAGGGCACCTTCATCCTGAAGTCCAAAGTATTCATAGAGCATCGCCACAGAGAGAATCTGTGCCAGAGGATTGGCAATATTCAGTCCCTTTGCCTGTGGCCAACTGCCGTGGATAGGTTCAAAGACGGGAGTACTCTCACCGGTGGAAGCCGATGGCAGCAATCCCATGGAACCGCTGATGCACGATCCTTCATCGGTCAGGATATCGCCGAAGGTATTCTCCGTCACCATCACATCGAAGGACTTGGGCTCGGTGAGCATCTTCATGGCGGCATTATCGACAAACATATAGTCGGTCACCACATCCGGATACTTTGGAGCCATCTCCTTGGCAACCTGACGCCACAAACGACTGCTTGCCAGGACATTGGCCTTATCTACCACCGTCAGGTGTTTCTTGCGCTTCAGGGCATATTCATAGGCCACCTTCAGAATGCGCTCAATCTCCGGACGTGTATAATAGTTGGTATCATAGGCCTTGTCATTGTCCTGATACTTCTCACCGAAATACATGCCGCCGGTGAGTTCGCGGATGCAGACGAAATCTGCCCCTTCGATAAGTTCGTCTTTCAAAGGACTCTTATGCAACAGGCACTTAAAGGTCTGAACAGGACGGATGTTGGCAAAGAGACCCAATTTCTTACGCATGGCAAGCAGGCCCTGCTCCGGACGGACCTTGGCTGTGGGGTCATTGTCAAATTTGGGATCACCTACAGAGGCAAAAAGCACTGCATCAGCCTCCTGGCAAGTCTTGAAAGTCTCCTCGGGGAATGGGTCACCCACCTCATCGATGGCATGGGCACCGCAAAGGGCTTCCTTGTAAATCACTTCGTGGCCGAACTTCTCAGCAACAGCAGACATCACAGCCACACCCTGCTCCATAATCTCAGGGCCGATACCATCACCGGCCAATACAGCAATGTTTAATTTCATATCGATTCGTCTTTTTAATTCTTCTTTTCCAGTTTTTCCTCAATAATGTTGAGCATCTTGAACGTAGCCTTGATAGCAGCTTCCGTCTGGTCGGCATCCAGTCCACGCGTACGGATAATCTTGCCGTCTTCCTGCCAGGTGATAACGGTCTGCACCAAGGCATCCGTACGGCCACCGGGAGGAATGCTCACGGCATAGTTGGCCAGTAGCGGAAACGTACGGCCCAGATATTTCTTATAGATATAGCGCAAAGCCTTCACGAACGCATCATACTGACCGTCACCCGTTGCACTGGCCTCATACTGTTGGCCGTTGATTTCAACCTTCACATTGGCACCAGGTTTCAGACCGTAGGCCGTAGACACCATGTAACTGATGAGCTTCACCTTGTTGTCCTGCGTATTGTGCTTCAGCACATCGCTGATGATGAAAGGCAGGTCTTCGGGTGTCACCACTTCCTTGCGGTCACCAAGTTCAGTAATACGTTCGGTGACAAGCCGTGTCTGCTCTGGTGTCAGTTCCAATCCCAGCTCCTCCAAATTACGCAGGATATTGGCCTTGCCACTATTCTTGCCCAACGCATACTCACGCTTACGGCCAAAACGTTCGGGAACAAGTTGATTCATGTAGAGTCCGCCCTTGCTATCGCCATCGGCGTGAACTCCAGCAACCTGCGTAAACACATTCTCACCGATGACCGGCTGATTGGGAGCCACGGCAATACCGCTATAGCCCTCCACCATACGGGAAATGGCGTTCAGTTTGTCTTCGCGAATGCTGGTCTTGGCCTGAAACTGATCCTTCAGAATGACCTGCACGCTTGATAGCGGTGCATTGCCGCAACGCTCTCCAAGTCCGTTCACCGTCACGTGAAGTCCCTTGCATCCGCTAAGAACGGCAGCGAGTGAATTGCTCACCGCCAGATCATAGTCATTATGGGCATGGAAATCGAAATGCACGCCAGGATAGTGCTTCCTCATCTTGCGCATATATTCTATCACTTGCAGGGGGTTCAGAATACCAAGCGTATCGGGGAGCATAAAGCGTTTAATAGAACCTCCCTCCGTTTTACCCTGAAGGGAAGTCAGCGCATCCATCAGGCGATAGACATACTTGGGCGAATCCTTCATCCCGTTACTCCAGTCCTCCAGATAGAGGTTCACGGTCATTCCCTTTTCATTCGCATAGCGAACAGTCGTAAGGATATCATCGATATGCTCATCGACCGTCTTGTGGAGCTGTTCGCGGCAATGACGTTCAGAACCTTTGGCCAAAAGATTGATGACATGGCCTCCGCAGTCGGAAATCCAATCCACAGACTGTCCGCCATCCACAAATCCCAGCACTTCCACCCTGTCAACCATTCCTATCTGATTGGCATAACGGCAGATCATCTTCACGGCCTCCTTTTCGCCCTCGGAGACTCGTGCCGAAGCTACTTCGATACGGTCCACATTGAGGTCACGGAGCAACATACGGGCTATGACCAGTTTTTCGTGGGGCAGAAAACTGACACCTGATGTCTGCTCTCCGTCGCGCAACGTGCAGTCCATGATTTCTATGAACGGCAAATGGCTTTTAGCCGAAGTATTCAGTTTCTCAGCAGTACCCATTACTTATTCTTTGTTTCCCAGGTCTCGGTCTTGTCCTGATTCTGCACCAGGAAGTCAATATCGTCGAGACCGTTTATCAGACAATGCTTCTTATAGCCGTTGATATCGAAATGCTCACTCTTTCCCGTAGTCTTATTGGTCACGGTCTGATTAGGCAAGTCCACCTCCACCTCCATCCGGGGATTCTCCTTGATGCTCTGGAATAGTTCGGAGAGGAACTGCTCACTGACCACCACGGGAAGCACGAAGTTATTCAATTCGTTATTCTTGTGAATATCGGCAAAGAACGAGCTGATCACCACCCGGAAGCCATAGCCGGCAATGGCCCATGCAGCATGCTCGCGGCTGGAGCCGGAACCGAAGTTCTTGCCTGCCACCAGGATGCATCCTCCATAGGTCGGATCATTGAGCACGAAGTCCTTATTGACACTTCCGTCGGGGTTATAGCGCCAGTCGCGGAACAGATTGTCACCAAAGAAACCCTCCTCGCGGGTAGTAGCCTTGAGAAAACGGGCGGGAATAATCTGGTCAGTATCCACATTCTCCAAGGGAAGGGGGACACAGGTTGATGTTATAACGTTAAATTTCTGTTTCATATTTCATTGTTTCGTTTATGAGCGAATCTACTGATTCAGGTACAACATCCTTAAACACCGAAGACAAATCTCCATTGCCTACATGAAGCGTCCCGCTATCCCCATCACAATGATATACATAGCCGTTGAAGACTACTTCGTCTTGTACAAATTCCCGCAAGGATTCGCTGTAACCGCCGGAGCATGCGCTCTTTTTCTCTTTCTTGAGTTTGATGTCCATTGTACTCAAGGCGGCCTCTATCTCTGCGAGTTTGTTCTGATTGTAGGTTTTCCGCAACAGTTCCTTGCCATAGGTGGTAACGATGAAGACCGTCGAATCGGCGCTGACCTCTATCGTGTAACTGCGATGATAATCAGGAGCCACACTCCTGTCACCGTAATGATAGACATACTTTGTAATTTTCCCTTTCACGTCTTTCTGAATATTCGTACTGCCACTTGAACAGGCTACGACAAATGCTGCCAATATCAAGACTGCAAAGAGCAGACAGGTGTAAATATAGATTTTGCTCATTGGTCAATCTTCTTAAGATAACAACTCGCGGGGATCCGTAATCACTCCCGTGACAGCTACTGCCGCAGCAACCAACGGAGAAGCAAGAATAGTACGCGCACCAGGACCCTGACGACCTTCAAAGTTGCGGTTGCTGGTGGAAACAGAATATTTTCCCGCAGGAATCTTGTCATCATTCATCGCCAGACAGGCAGAACAGCCAGGCTGACGAATCTCAAAACCTGCAGCCTCCAGAACCTTGTCAAGTCCTTCCTCACGAATCTGACGATCCACGGCCCATGAACCGGGCACCAGCCAGGCAATCACATGCTCAGCCTTACGCCTACCTTTTACGAGGGAGGCAAAGGCGCGGAAGTCTTCAATACGCCCGTTGGTACATGCACCCAGGAAGACATAGTCGATGGGATGACCCAACAATTTCTCACCGGGTTCGAAACCCATATAGCCGAGCGACTTCAGGAAGCCTGCCTTTCCCGTCTCTGGTATGGTGTCGAGCATTGGCACACATTCGGTGATGCCGATACCCATGCCGGGATTGGTGCCGTAGGTGATACGTGGCTCGATGTCGGCAGCATCGAAGGTGAGTTCCTTGTCGAATACTGCATCATCCCCACTCTTCAGCGTCTTCCAATAGCTTACGGCCTTGTCCCATTCCTCCCCCTTCGGGGCATACTCCCTACCTTTTATATAATTAAAGGTAATCTCATCGGGAGCCACAAAGCCGCCGCGGGCACCCATCTCTATGGAGAGATTGCAGAGCGTCAGGCGGCCTTCCATCGACATATCTCGTACCACGTCACCGCTATATTCCACGAAATAGCCTGTGGCACCGCTGGTGGTGAGCTTCGACATCAGATACAAAGCCACATCCTTGGCCGTGACACCCTTCTGCAGTTTGCCGTTGATGTTGATACGCATCGACTTGGGCTTCTGCTGCAGAATGCATTGTGAAGCCATCACCATCTCCACCTCTGAGGTTCCGATACCGAAGGCCACAGCCCCCATGGCACCGTGGGTGGATGTATGGGAGTCTCCGCAGACGATGGTCATACCCGGCAACGAGAGTCCCTTTTCGGGTCCCACCACGTGGATGATGCCGTTCGACTTGTCCATCATGCCATAGTGAGTCAGTCCGAATTCCTTGGCATTCCTGGAGAGCGTGTCCACCTGATTCTTGGAGACAGGATCCTCGATAGGCTTGTCCTGATCATGCGTGGGCGTATTGTGGTCGGGCATACAGAAAATCTGCTGCGGACGGAAACACTTCAAACCACGCTGCCTCATTCCGTCGAAGGCCTGCGGCGAAGTCACTTCGTGGCAATAGAGACGGTCGATATACAGTTGCGTCGGACCGTCCTCCACGGTCTGGACGACGTGCTTGTCCCAAATCT
This sequence comes from uncultured Prevotellaceae bacterium, assembly GCA_900316985.1. Classification (GTDB taxonomy): domain Bacteria; phylum Bacteroidota; class Bacteroidia; order Bacteroidales; family Bacteroidaceae; genus Prevotella. The sequence continues at coordinate 56,203 of ONFE01000003.1, read as the reverse complement.
TATCGAAAAGCGTATTCATATCTTAATTTCTAAACTTGTTAATACAGTCAATATAGGCTTCCACGGAAGCGGTCACGATGTCGGTATTGGCACCGAAGCCATAATACAGGTTGCCGTTGTATTCTACCTGCATGTGTACCTTACCCATGTCGTCGGAACCCTTGGAGATGGCCTGGATGGTAAACTCCTTCAGCGTCATCTGTTTCATGATGATCTTCTTCAGGGCCTTGATGGCAGCATCCACCGGACCGTTACCCGTGGCGGCAGCCTCAAACTTTTGGTTACTGATGTCGAGACCGATGGAGGCCACACTCTTCACGCCCATACCCGTGGTCACCTGCAGGAAGTCGAGTCTCACGGCATGATTCTCCGAACTGTCTGCTCCTGCCAGCGTCAGGATGTCGTCATCGTTGACCTCCTTCTTGCGGTCGGCCAAGGCGAGGAACTTCTGATAGAGCTTATCCAGTTTCTTCTCGTCGTCGATACCCACACCCAGCACTTCCAGACGATACTTCAACGCAGCACGTCCGCTTCGGGCCGTCAATACGATAGAGTTGTCGTCGAGTCCCACGTCCTTCGGATTCATGATCTCGTAAGTCTGCACGTTCTTCAGCACGCCGTCCTGATGGATGCCGCTGCTGTGGGCAAAGGCATTGCGCCCTACCACGGCCTTGTTCGGCTGAACGGGCATGTTCATCAGCGAACTCACCATGCGGCTGGCGGGATAGATCTTCGTGGTGTTGATATTAGTATCGATGCCAAGCCCTTTATGGCACTTCATAATCATGGCAATCTCTTCGAGCGAGGTATTGCCGGCACGCTCACCGATACCGTTGATGGTTACCTCAACCTGACGAGCGCCATTGAGCACACCGCTAACCGTGTTGGCCGTAGCCATGCCGAGGTCATTGTGGCAATGTGTGGAGAGAATGGCCTTGCCCGACGATAAACCGTCAACATGCTCCATCAGGTATTTAATCTTCTCTCCATACTCCTGCGGAAGACAGTAACCCGTGGTATCCGGTATGTTACACACCGTGGCACCAGCCTTCACGACGGCCTCGATGACACGCGCCAGATACTCATTGTCCGTGCGCCCTGCATCCTCCGCATAGAACTCCACATCGTCCACGAACTTCTTGGCATACTTCACGGCAGCCACGGCGCGCTCGATGATTTCCTCACGGTTGGAGTTAAACTTATACTTGATGTGGGAGTCACTCGTGCCGATACCCGTATGGATACGCTTGCGCTTGGCATACTGCAGCGACTCGGCGGCCACGTCGATGTCCTTCTCCACCGCGCGTGTCAGCGCACAAATGGTCGGCCACGTAACGGCCTTTGAAATCTCAATCACGGAATTGAAGTCGCCGGGACTTGAAATGGGAAATCCTGCTTCAATCACATCCACGCCTAACTGTTCCAGTTGCTTGGCCACCTGGATCTTCTCCACGGTGTTCAACTGACATCCCGGAACCTGCTCGCCATCGCGAAGCGTTGTGTCGAAAACAAACAATCTGTCACTCATCTTAATTATATTTTACGAATTAAATGTCCACTTCAGGATATAAAAAAAACCTTTCGCACTTGCTCGGAAGTGGAAAGGTTTCATATACCATCATGCATGCATTCACATACACACCCTCACACTTCCGACAGCCGGACGCAGTCGAATAATAATGCTAATTAGGATGCTTAGTGAAATGCACTGAATCATATCTACTTTTCTTTAATCGGCTGCAAAGGTACATATAAATATCCTTTCGTGCAAATAATTCGTAACTTTTTTACCTAAAAATCTTTCGATTTGTATTTTTCCGCCAATGATTGCTCTCAATTCTTTAGTTTCTCAGCTATCTGTTCGGCGATAGCCTTCATGCCTTTCTGAGAAGGATGGCCGCTCTGCTTGTCGATGTCATGGAGCAGAATCCACTTCACGCCATAGTGGTCGCAAATCTTCTGCGAACTCTCCGTGATGTCCTTCGACAATTCGCTGTTTATCAGGAAAACCAGTTCCACGTTGGGATAGCGTTTCTGCATGTGGTCGAGCAGATAAGCCAAGGCCGGACGATAAGAGAAGAAGTCATCACGACGCAGATTCTCAAACTTATATTCGCCGATGGGAGCCCCGGCCCATGAGTCGTTGGTACCGCCAAAGATGAATATCAGGTCAGGACATCCCAGATTGTCACTTCTTGTAATAAAGGAACGCGCGCTATAGTCGTTGCCGTCATAGCCATAATAGCCGATGGTGGCCCCGCTCCAAGAGTTGTTCACGCAAAGACGGTAGCCGTTGTTCTTGATGAACTGCCACCACCAGGTCTGCGTCACGTCTTCCACGTCGTTGTTGCCACGATTGCCCTGATAGTACCACATCTCGTTGGTGGCTGGCGTGATATAGCCGTCGAACGTGCTGTAGGAATCACCTAGAATAGAAACGCTCTTCGTCTGTGCACTGGCCGTCAAGGCAGCCAAGCAGATTATTGCAAATATATACTTCCTCATCTTTTTTTAATAATGGTTACTATAAATACTTTCACAACTCCCTCCCTGCACAGGGAGGGCTGGGGTGGGTCTCCTTATTAAAACGGCATCGGCCCGTCCATTGGAGGCGGAGGAGGCAGCGGATCGCCACCGTTCATCCTGCTTCCGATGATTTCACCGCCACTCGTCGGAGACGATGGACCGATAAGTACATCCTGCGGGTTCTGGAAGCGCGTAAACTCACCACGGAAATTCAGCAGCACGTCACCCGTAGCTCCCTTACGGTGCTTGGCAATGATAATCTGCGCCATGCCGTGGAGGTCGTTACCATGTTCATCCTGGAAGATACGGTAGTATTCCGGTCGATGCACAAAGCACACCATGTCGGCATCCTGCTCGATGGCACCCGACTCACGCAAGTCAGAGAGCATAGGCCGCTTGCCTTCGTTGCCCTCTCGGCCCTCGACGCCACGGTTCAACTGCGACAGCGCCAGAATGGGAATATCCAGTTCCTTGGCAAGACCTTTCAGCGAACGGGAAATAGTCGATACCTCTTCCTGACGGCTGCCAAACCTTGCGCCGTTGGCATTCATCAGCTGCAGGTAGTCAATCATGATGATGCGTACGCCCTTCTCGCGAACCAGTCGGCGAGCCTTCGTGCGCAGTTCGAAGATGCTCATACCCGGCGTGTCATCCACATAGAGCGGCGCACCCTGCAATCTTCTTAACCTCGAATCCAGACGCTTCCATTCCTCCTGGTCCAACTGTCCGTTCAGAATCTTCTTTCCCGAAATCTCACAGACATTCGAAATCAGACGGTTCACCAACTGCACATTGCTCATTTCCAGCGAGAAAAAAGCCACCGGGATACGGTTGTCGATGGCAATGTTCTTTGCCAGCGAGAGGGCGAAAGCCGTCTTACCCATGGCCGGACGACCGGCGATAATCACGAGGTCGCTGTTCTGCCAGCCTGAAGTCTTGTCGTCCAGATCCGTATAGCCCGTAGAAATACCCGTCAGTCCGTCGGTATTGGCAGCTGCTCTCTGCAGGATATCCACGGCATTCTTCACCACAGGGTCAATCTGCGTATAGTCCTGCCGCATGTTCTTCTGCGAGAGTTCGAAGAGCGAACCCTCCGCCTCCTGCATCAGTTCATCCACATCCTGCGTCTCATCGAAAGCCTTCGTCTCAATCACGGAAGCGAAGGAAATCAGTTGGCGGGCCATGAACTTCTGCGCCAGCACACGCGAATGATATTCAATATGGGCAGACGAAGCCACATGCGAACTCAGGTCCATGATATAGGCGGGGCCTCCCACGTCTTCCAATGTTCCGTCCTTCTTCAGCTGCTCCGTCACGGTCATGATATCCACCGGCCGCTCACTCATGTTCAGCGTCTGGATGGCCTGGTAGATCTTCTGGTTACGGGGCTCGTAGAAAGTCTCCGGGCGCAGAATCTCGCTGACGATGGAGAAAGCGTCCTTGTCAATCATCAGCGCACCCAGCACCGCCTGCTCCATGTCGAGTGCCTGCGGCTGCAGATGGCCGTAACTGTTGTCAATAGGTCTGATATTTCTTTTTTCGGGCATAATCTTTCAGTTAATGGGTTGCAAATATAATCATAAAAAAACAAACCGCCGCAAGTTTTTAGAACATTAACGCACAAAAATATATGCTAAGTACTTGTTCACTTCTTTGTGTCTTTGTGACAAAGACACCACATTGCCATACGATTTCACCTCAATCGCGACATACACGTTAAATACCATATATAATGTAAGAAAAATTGCAGAAAATCTGAAGTACTATTTCCGAAATTCTGCGAAAATCCGAAGTATGACTATCATAAGAAATAGTAATATTCTCTACACGATTTTCAGTAAGAAAAACACTTTTCTTTCTCTTTTGTTCTTGATTCAAAAATTATTTTATACCTTTGCCAACGGTTCGGGAGAAATCCGGACGACATATTAACGAAGCATTTGCTATTATTTCGCGTTAAGCCAAAATGCCCAGGAAACAGTTTGGAATAAAAAACGCTCTGAAGTAATAGAGATTGCGGGGTGTCAGGCTATGGCATCCCCAACTCCACCTTATATAGCAATGTATTCGCGCCAATAGGCGTGATACATTCTTATTAAGGTGGATGGGGTTCCTATTCCTGGGCATGCCCCAGCTTAACGCATAAGGATGGCATCATGCCTTTTTTGTGCGTCGGCGATTGATAGTCAAGTGCTGCTTTAAACTATCAATCAGACAAATGGCCAATACCAATCTTGCAAATGCAAAGACGGCAAAGAACGACGAGTTCTATACGCAATATCCCGATATTCAGAAGGAAATCAACGCCTATCTGGACTATAACCCGAATGTGTTTCGTGGCAAGACGGTGCTCCTGCCTTGTGATGACCCGGAGTGGAGCAACTTCACAAAGTTCTTTGCTCAGAACTTTGAACTATTGGGATTGAAGAAACTGATTTCCACCAGCTATGCCCCTGAAAGCAAGAAGTACAAGATGCCATACCAGCCGACACTCTTTGAAACTGAGCAACCGCATTTCAACGCAGACAAGAGTAAGACGCATGGAAAGATATTCGTACTTGAACGTGATGTAACGGGCGACAATCGTATCAACATCGAAGATTTGCAATGGCAGTATCTGGACGGTGACGGTGATTTCCGTAGTAAGGAGATACGCAAACTGCGTGACGAGGCAGACATCATTGTAACTAATCCGCCATTCTCGCTGTTCCGTGAATTTGTCATTTGGTTAATGGATTCCGGGAAGCAATTTGCAATCATTGGCAACGTTAATGCAATCTCTTATAAAGAAGTTTTTCCATTGATAAAAGAAAACAAGATGTGGATGGGGATTAGTATACATAGCGGTGACCGTGAATTCGGAGTGCCAGACACGTATCCACTTGAAGCATCAGGTTGGCGAATAGATGAGAACGGCAATAAATATATACGTGTAAAGGGAGTGCGCTGGTTTACAAATATAGACCATGGGCGACGTCATGAGCCACTGCAATTAATGACAATGGCGAAAAACTTCAAGCATAGTAAGCATAAAGAGATAAGAGGTCAAAAAGACTACGTTCATTATGAGAATTATGACGCAATAGACATTCCTTTTACCGACGCTATTCCCTCTGATTACGAAGGAGCAATGGGAGTTCCCATTACTTTTCTTGATAAATATTGCCCAGAGCAATTTGAAATTATTGGTCATCCACATGGAGATTATGGATTAGAGTTAGGGTTAAAACCATATCCTCGTGAATTGAAACAGTTAAATAAAGGACTTCGGGACGGTGATCTCTACTACATGAAAGATGGCAAGCCCGAACTACCATATCGTCGAATACTAATCCGCAAAAAGCAAACGTTATGAAAACAACATTGGAGCAATACACCGTTGAGCAAATATGTGACGGCTTCGAGTACAACGAACTGGAAGGCAAAGGTCTTTATGGATTGTCAGGCAAGCTGACTATCCAACCCGAATATCAGCGTAACTATATCTATGCTGACGGCAAACGTGATGTGGCTGTTATTGAATCTGTGTTGAAAGGGTATCCACTTGGACTAATATATTTCAACCGTGTGGATGATGGACGGCTTGAAGTGCTCGACGGTCAGCAGCGAATCACTTCACTTGGTCGTTTTCTTCGTAACAAGTTCGCCGTGAAGATCAACGGACTGGAGCAAATTTTCGACGGTCTGAACGAAGGAATGCAGCACAAGATTCTTGATACGAAACTGCTGGTCTATATTTGTGAGGGCGAGGGTGAAGATGCGGAGAAGGAAATCAAAGACTGGTTTAAAACCATCAACATCGCAGGCATTCCGCTTAATCAACAAGAGGAACTGAATGCGGTCTTTAGTGGTGAGTTTGTTACGCTCTGCAAGGCTGAATTTAGTAATTCCCAAAATGCCAATATCCAGCGTTGGGAGAGCTATGTCAAAGGACCTGCTAATCGTCAGCAGTTCTTGGCTACGGCGCTGGAATGGGTTAGTAATGGCAATGTGGCAAACTACATGAGCACTCACCGCCGCGATACAAACATCAACGAGATAAAAACATACTTCAATACGGTTATAGATTGGGTTGATAGTAAGTTCGATGATGTTTATCCTGAAATGCAAGGATTAAACTGGGGCGAACTCTACGAACGCTTCCACTCGTTGCCATTGAACCATACGGAACTATCGCAAAAAGTGCGTGAATTAATGAGCGATGATTTCGTAGGGAATCGTCGAGGAGTTTTTGAGTATGTACTTGGAGGCTGTCAAGATACAAAGCTGTTGAATGTCCGTTTGTTCGACAAACCCACCATGCGCAAAGTGTATCAACAGCAAACCGACAAGGCAAAGGCAGAAGGAGTAAGCAACTGCCCCTACTGCGCCATCGGTCACGACCAGAATGCCCGTCGCATCTGGAAACTGGAAGAAATGGATGCCGACCATGTAACCGCATGGAGTAAGGGCGGCTCAACGGATATAGGGAACTGCCAAATGTTGTGTAAGACGCATAACAGGGCTAAAGGGAATAGATAACTAAAAACAATAAAGATATGGCAAAGAAGTATAATCGTATTATGTTAGGCCGTGCTGGTCGTTTTGCTAAGATGTGCCGTGAAGAAGGGTATATAGGAGCAAACTTTGATATTTGGAAAGACCTTTCGGACTCGTTGCCAGATAATTGGAGGCAGTTCAACAAACAGATAATACCACTTTGGCTCGAAAAAAATCCGGAAAAAAGCAAAACTGCTGCAGGTGTGGCTTGTGGCTTCTTGTGGACGATAGCCAAAGGGTTACAGGTTGGTGATGTTGTCCTGAGCCCGTCGGGCGAAGGTACTTACTATGTCGGTACGATAGCAGGTGATTATTACTATGTACCCAATACTGACCTTCCGCATCGTCGAAAAGTGGAATGGAAAGACAAGGTCATTCCACGTAAAAGCATGTCGCAGAAGCTGCAAAACTCTACAGGCTCGATAGGAACATGTTGCGACATTACACGCTATGAAGAAGAAATAGAATCTCTGATTACTGGCTCTGGTGTAGTAACGACCGCTGTAAAGAAACAAGAACCAGAGCCAACAAAGACTTTTGACGAGCGGTCACTTCATAAGTTGTTCTGTAGTTATCTTCGCACCCGCAGCATATATGCTAAAACTATCTTCCACGAGAAATCATCATCAAGGGTAGATTCTGCACAGAAGTGGGTACATCCCGACATTGTAGGCGTAGAATTTGAAGAGTTCAAGAACGATGCAACATTGTCATTACTTAAAGCTACCGAGCCAAAAGAAACTGTACATATGTATTCCTATGAACTGAAAAAGAAAATAGAATCTGACTATCAGTTAAAGCAATACTATTTCCAAGCCTTGTCTAATTCCAATTGGGCGAACTTCGGCTATCTGGTCGCCTTTGAAATCAACGAAGGACTTGACGAGGAAATGGAACGTCTGAACAATGCGTATGGCATTGGCATCATACAAATGCAGGATGGTAATTGGACGATTCTTTATCCTGCACGGGAAAAGGCTCTTGACTACAACACTATTGAGAAACTGAACAATCTGAATCGTGATTTCTGCACTTTTATTGATAAAATCTCTAAAGTGCTTAATGCGCCAGAGAAATATATCAAAGAAGCGAAAGACTCTTTCGAGTCCACATGCGACAAGATATTTGAATCAGATGAGGAACAGGAAAGATATTGCAAGGAACATAATATACCGTTCTAAGTAATACACAAAATTTGGATGAAAGAAACGATTTGAGCGAAAAACTTGTGGAAAAAGTTATTTCTTTAATAATTATACAAATGTCACGTTTGCTTACATGGATTTTTTCGATTTAAGGGTGTAAGGGTGCCACATCGCCTTTGTACAAAGGGCTGGCACCCTCTTCGAAAGGGTGTCACGGGTGCCACAAGGGTGCCACGGAAAGAGACCCACCCCAGCCCATTCCCGAGCGAAGCTCGCCTACCCATAGCCTTTCCCTGTTTAGGGAGGGAGTTTTATCATTATTCTCTGCGTACTCCGTTCACTCTGCGTGAGGAATAAAACTATCGTTAGAGTTAAAGTAAGCGTTAGCAGTGATAAATTCTCTAGAGAATTTGTTGCTTCCGATGATAGTTTGCATACCTTCCGATGATAGTTTGCAGAAAATTCTCTAGAGAATTTAGAGACCCTTCCCAGCCCTCCCTTAAGAGGGAGGGAGCAAATACATCTTCAGTAGCGATTATATCAATTCTCAAAAAGTAATAACTCCCTCCCTATTCAGGGAAAGGCTATGGGTAGGCGAGCTTCGCTCGGGAATGGGTTGGGGTGGGTCTCTTGTTTGGGGTGGGTCCCCTGTGGCACCCTTGTGGCACCCGTGACACCCTTTCGAGGAGGGTGCCAGCCCAGTGTTTATCGGCGATGTGGCACCCTTACACCCTCGAACGGGAAAATTCTATGTAGTGATGATTTGAAAGGATTTCTTTGTTTTGTCTTCGATTTAAATAAAAAACTCACACTCAAGAAAGAAAAAGAATCTTCTTTCTTTTCGCTTAATCGTTTTTTTGCACTATCTTTGCCAATAAAAATAATTGATATGAATAAGATCGTACTGATTACAGGCGCAACAAGCGGCATCGGACTTGGATGCGCAAAGAAATTTGCTGAGAATGGTGACAAACTGATTCTGACTGGGCGTAATGAACAGCGGCTGGCAGAGATTGAACGGGAGCTGACGGAGAAAGGGGCACAGGTGCTGACACTGGCTTTCGACGTGAGAGACCGCGAAAAGGCTATGGAGAAAGTTGCCGGACTGCCCGAAGAATGGCGCGAGATTGATGTGCTGGTAAACAATGCAGGACTGGCGCTTGGACTGGAACCGGAATATGAGGGAGACCTCGATGACTGGGAAACCATGATTGATACCAATATCAAGGGACTGTTGCTGATGACGAGGCTGGTGGTGCCGGGAATGGTGGAACGCGGCCGCGGACATATCATCAACGTTGGTTCGGTGGCTGGTGATGCTGCCTATGCCGGAGGCAACGTGTATTGTGCCACCAAGGCAGCGGTGAAGGCCTTGACTGACGGGTTGCGCATTGACGTGGCCGACACGCCCATCCGCGTGACCAACCTGAAGCCGGGACTGGTGGAAACCAACTTCAGCAACGTGCGCTTCCACGGTGATACAGACCGGGCCGCCAAACTCTACATGGGCATCAAGCCCCTGACGGGCGATGACATTGCCGACGTGGCCGTCTTTGCCGCCAACGCGCCCGCCCATGTGCAAATAGCCGAGGTGCTGATACTGGCCACCCATCAGGCCAGTGGAAGCGTGATTGTTAGGAAATAAACAGTAAGACCATGAAGATAAAGCCTTGCGCCAAGATCAACCTCGGACTGAATATCGTCAACAAAAGGGCTGACGGCTACCACGACCTGGAAACGGTGTTCTACCCCGTGCCTATCTATGATGAGATAGAGATTCAAGAGGCTCCGGAAACAACGCTCGAGATAAAGGGACAGACCATTGAGGGCGAACCGGAGAAGAATCTGGTGATGCGCGCCTACAGGATGGTGGCCACGCGCTATGCGCTCCCGCCCGTACATATTTCGTTAGATAAGCAAATACCTATGCAGGCGGGCATGGGCGGCGGCTCTGCCGACTGTGCCTTTACCATCAGGCTCCTCAACGAGCAGTTCCGTTTGGGAATGAGCACCGATGAGATGCAGCAGATGGCTGCAAGTCTGGGAGCCGACTGCGCCTTCTTCATTAAAGCCGTTCCGGCCTATGCCGAGGGTATCGGCGAACGGCTCACCCCTATCCCACTCGACCTGAACGGCTACCGTATGGTGGTGGTGAAACCACAGGTGGCCGTGAGCACGCGTGAAGCCTTCAGTGGCATCAAGGTGAAGCGTCCTGCCAAGAACTGCCGCGAGATCGTGATGCAGCCTATCGACACCTGGCAAGAGGAACTCGTGAACGACTTTGAGGATAGCATCTTCCCACAGCACCCCGAACTGGCAGCCATCAAACAGCGGCTTTATGCGCTCGGTGCCCGCTATGCCGCCATGAGCGGAAGCGGTTCGGCACTCTTCGCTTTCTTTGATGAAGCGCCAAGACTGGACGATGAGTTCACGGACTGCAAGAAATGGATTCTATAATAAAATGAGCGTTTTACGCAAAAAGAAAAAGCCTTCCCAAAAAGGAAGGCTTTTCTGCGGTGCGTACGGGACTCGAACCCGTGACCTCCTGCGTGACAGGCAGGCATTCTAACCAGCTGAACTAACGCACCAAAGGTTTGTAAGTCTTTGCTATCCCCGAATTTCAGCGGTGCGTACGGGACTCGAACCCGTGACCTCCTGCGTGACAGGCAGGCATTCTAACCAGCTGAACTAACGCACCTTTCGGTTAAGCGGTTGCAAAGGTATGAAGTTTTTTTGAATTACCCAAACTTTCTAACGACTTTTTCACAAAAAAAGTTGCACCAACAAGGCATCGTGGTAATCATGGCCGTCGAAAAGCCAATCGGTCAGTACGGAACCCGAAACGAAACCTGATTTACGGAAAAGCTGGAGCGAGGCTTCATTATCGGTAGCGACGAAGGCATAGAGCTGGTGAAGATGAAGCCGCTCAGCGGAATACCTCACCACCTGGGCAATGGCGGCCTCAGCATATCCCTGATGGCGCCAAGGAGTCATCACCACGATGCCGATTTCAGCACGCTGATGCTGTGGTTCGAAGTTTATCAGGTCCACGATGCCAACGGTCTGCCCTTCTCCGTTTTCAATCATCAGCCTCAGCTGCCGGTCGGCATAGATATCGGAGGTCTGCGAGGCTATATAGTTATGGAGCGAATAGCGGGAATAGGGGACGTTGGTAGTACCCACGTCCCAAAGTTCGCGGTCGTTCTCTATCTCATAGAGGACGTTGAGGTCCTCAGGTTCTATCGCTCTCAGGCGTATGTTCTTGTCGTTCATCTGATAACCTCCCTGCCTGTGATGATGGTGGCGTTTTCCGGATGATAGAAGCCTATGAGCACTTCGCTGTCGGCATTCTTCTCAAAGATATTCAGGATCTGTTCGTAACTGAAAGTCCCTGTGTCATAAACCACATAGTTGACCACGCCTTCCTTGATCTTGCCATTGAAAGCCAGATGTCCCTGCGGATGACGCTTGGCATCTGCCTCACAGAACTCGGCTGTCAGGGCATTCCTGCGGGCAATCTTCCGACAGGCCGTTATCATCTGCCGCGAGCCGACGAAAAGCCACACAGGGAGTTTCTCGCGCTTGTTGGAGAAGAAACCGAGTGAACGACTGATCTTCTCTCCCAGCATGGAGACAAGCGCCAGGAATGCCTTGCCGAAGATGGCTAGTTTGACGGGTATCGTGATGAGGAAGCTGAGATGGCCGTAATGCTTGCGGAAAAAGATCAGCATCGCCTCATAGAAGACGTGTACATAACGGAACGATGACTTCTGCGTACTCTCGCCTTTATAATGCAGGATATGCTCGGGCAGATACCAGTTATGCCAGCCGCTTTTCAGCAGACGGTAACTGAGATCGATGTCCTCACCGTACATGAAGAAATCCTCGTCGAGAACACCCACCTGATTGAGGGCTTCACGACGCAGGAAGCAGAATGCGCCACTGACGACTTCTATCTCCGCGGCTTCATCCCAAGGGAGATAGCTCATATAGTATTTTCCGTAGCGGCGGCTATTCGGAAAACGGCTGCAAAGTCCGGTCATCTTGTAGAAGGCCACGAGCGGTGAGGGAATGCCTCTGCGGCTCTCCATGGCAGGTCTGCCGTTTTCGGTATGCATCTTCACGCCGAGGGCTCCCGCATCGGGATGTTCATCCATGAAAGCAATGCAACGGGCGATGGCGGGCTCTGCCACCACGGTATCGGGATTCAGCAACAGCACATACTCCCCCTCACTCTGCTGAATGGCGATATTGTTAGCGCGCGCGAAACCTAAATTATGAAAGCTTGAAATGAAATGTACCTCCGGAAACAGCGGCTGAAGAGCCTCCACGCTACCGTCCTTTGAATGGTTGTCCACCACGTAAACCTCTGCCTCAAGGCCTTTCAGGGCGCGCTCAAGGCTGCGGAGACACTGTTCAAGATAGTGCCTCACGTTATAGTTTACGATGACGACGGTCAGTTTCATGGAGAGGGTTTCAGGTTTCAGGTTTCAGGATTCAGGATTCTTTCATTCATTTATTCTGAAAGCGTTTTCAGAAGAAAACGATTACAGGTTATCGTCTTCGTTAACGTTAGCGTTATCGTTAGCGTTATCGTTATCGTCAGTAGTCTCTTCCTTGCATCTGCCTAGTGAGGGATAGACGAAGAGCATGCAGATGGCAGCGATGATAGCCATATAACCGAACGAGGCATTCATATAAAGGTAGTAGCATACCGCGTTGACAATCACGAGAAAGGCCAGCATGGCCATACGTACAAAGCCCCACGTGAGCAATGACTGGGCGGGAGCGGTTAAGAGGTTCTGACGAACGCTCTTCACGCGGAAAAGATAGAGTGAAAAGGGAATCAGGCATACGGTGAGCAGTTCCATGGCTGTAAGCACGGGAAACTCCGCCGCCTTATTGCCGCCAAGTCCTCCTGGCGTTAAAATACCTGTCTCGAAGACAACGACAATGATCAGGGCCACGGCCAGAATGCCGTAGAAAAACTGTTTGAGAATCTTACTGACTTTTTCCATCGAATGGTGTACGGTTTAGGATTGAACGGCCAAGGGTCACCTCGTCCGTATATTCAAGTTCGTCGCCAACGGAGATGCCGCGGGCTATAATGCTCAGCTTCACACCCGTGCCTTCCAATTTCCGTGAGATGTAGAAATTTGTGGTGTCACCCTCCATCGTGCTGCTTAAGGCCAATATCACCTCCTGAATGCCACCTGCCTCCACACGCTCCACCAGCGAAGCGATTTCAATGTCGGAAGGCCCGATACCATCCATCGGCGAGATGATGCCGCCCAGCACATGGTAGAGTCCGTAATACTGCTGCGTGTTCTCGATGGCCATCACATCCTGGATGTTCTCCACTACACAGACGATGGAACCATCGCGGCGATGATCGCTGCAGATGGAACAGACATCAGTATCGCTGATATTGTGGCATACCCGGCAATACTTCACTTCCTGTTTCATCCGCGTGACGGCAGAGGCAAACTGCTCCACGTCTTCAGCAGGCTGACGCAGCAGGTGAAGCACCAAACGCAAAGCGGTCTTGCGTCCGATACCTGGTAGCCGTGAGAATTCCGATACGGCCTTTTCCAATAACTGCGACGGATATTGCTGATTCATTTTCGTGGCAAAGGTAACGCTTTTTCCTGAATTTTTTGTATCTTTGCAACCGAAATTATCAAAAAGTTATGGAAATAAAGAGTTCGGAGTATTCAATATCAAGTCCTACGGTTAGCCTTTGCCCCAAGGACACCAAACCCGAATATGCTTTCATCGGACGAAGCAATGTCGGTAAATCGAGTCTTATCAACATGCTTTGCAACCATAAGGGACTGGCCAAGACATCGGCAACACCGGGTAAGACCATCATGATCAACCATTTCATCATCAACAAGGAATGGTATCTCGTTGACCTCCCCGGTTACGGGTATGCGAAACGCTCGAAGACACAACGCGACAAGCTGGAGCAGATGATTGCACAATACATTCTCCAGCGCGAGCAGCTGGCCAATGTGTTCGTGCTTATCGACATCCGCCACGACCCGCAGACCATCGACCGCGAGTTTATCGATTGGTTAGGACAGAGCCAGATTCCGTTCTGCATCGTGTTCACCAAGGCCGACAAACTGGCCAAATCGAAAGTGGAGCCTGCAGCCAAAGCATGGATGGAGAAACTGCTTGACACCTGGGAGGAACTGCCCCCCTATTTCATCACGTCTTCCAGCAGCCGTCAGGGACGCGAAGAGGTGCTCAACTATATCGATGAGATCAACCGTTCATTCCAGGAATAAAAGTCTCTCATTCTCTCAATCTCTCAATCTCACCGATGCCATCACCAGTCTTAGACGTTCAGAACCTTACGAAATCGTTCGGTGCGCAAGTGCTGTTCGAGGATTTATCCTTCTCAATTGCAGAAGGTCAGCGCGTGGGACTCATCGCACAGAACGGCACCGGCAAATCAACGCTGCTCTCCATACTCACAGACAAGGAAGGCTACGACAACGGTGACATTATCTTTCGCCGTGACCTGCGCGTGGCCATGCTTGAGCAAACACCCGTTTTCGACCCAGAAGAGAGTGTACTCGATGCTTGTTTCAATCATCAGGGGGAAGAAGAAAAGATACTGAAAGCCAAGCAGATACTCACAAAACTTAAAATAAAAGATTTAACCCAGCCCATGGGGCAGTTGAGCGGTGGACAGCAGAAGCGTGTGGCCCTTGCCAACGTACTGATCACCGAGCCCGACTTTCTCATTCTCGATGAGCCCACCAACCATCTCGACCTCGAAATGATTGAGTGGCTCGAAGGCTATCTCAGCCGCGGAAACCGCACGCTGCTGATGGTCACCCACGACCGCTTTTTCCTCGACCGCGTATGCTCACTCATCCTCGAACTCGACAACCGCACCATATACACCTATCGAGGCAACTACTCCTACTATCTGGAGAAGCGCCAGGAGCGCATCGACAACCAGCGTGCAGAGATAGCGCGAGCCAATAATCTCTATCGCAGAGAACTCGATTGGATGCGCCGTCAGCCGCAGGCCCGAGGCCATAAGGCCCGCTATCGCGAGGAAGCTTTCTATGAACTGGAGCGTGTGGCGAAGCAGCGGATTGAGGAGCGCCAGATGCGGCTCAAATCCTCCAACATCTATATCGGCTCCAAGATCTTCGAATGCCAGTATGTGTCGAAGGCCTTCGAGGGAAAAGAGGGACAGGAAGATACGGTCATTCTGAAGGATTTCTACTATAACTTTTCCCGTTTTGAGAAGATGGGCATCGTGGGCAACAACGGCACCGGCAAGTCCACCTTTATCAAGATGCTGCTGGGGGAAATAGCCCCCGACAGCGGAAAGTTCGACATCGGCGACACCGTTCGCTTCGGCTATTTCTCACAGGAGGGGCTGAAGTTCCGCGAGGACCAAAAGGTCATCGACATCATCACCGATATCGCCGAATACATCGATCTGGGCAGTGGGCGTCATCTATCAGCCAGTCAGTTCCTGCAGCACTTTCTCTTCACACCTGAACAGCAGCACAACTACGTCTATAAACTCTCTGGTGGTGAGAAGCGCAAGCTCTACCTCTGCACAGTACTGATGAAGAATCCCAATTTCCTTGTTCTCGACGAGCCCACCAATGACCTGGATATCCAGACGCTCCAGATTCTCGAAGAATACCTCATGGACTTCCCCGGCTGTGTCATCGTGGTCAGCCACGACCGTTACTTCATGGACAAGGTCGTTGACCACCTGCTCGTATTCCACGGAAACGGAGAAATCAAGGATTTCCCCGGCAACTATACCCAGTTCAGAGAGTGGTCAAAACTAGCAGAAAACTCCGGAGACTTGGCAAACTCTGGCAAATCCGGAAAAGCCGGCACCACCTCGCCTAAGAAAAGCTACCGCAACGACTCCCGCCGACGGATGACATACAAAGAGAAGACTGAGTTCGAACAGTTGGAGAAAGAGATTGCTGCCCTCGAAGCCGAGCAGCACCAAATCGAAGAATCCCTCTGCAGCGGAGCCCTCTCCATAGAAGAACTTACGGAGAAAAGTAAGCGTCTGCCCCTCCTCAAAGATGAACTCGACGAGAAGAGCATGCGCTGGCTCGAACTTTCGGAAATAGAGGATTGAGAAGGCAAGAAGCCGCCTAAAGGTTAAAAATATGTAAATTCCTCAATTTCCCATTTTTTCGTTATCCCATTCTCTCAAATTCTTAGTACCTTTGCACTCGTCTTTTGAAAGACATCCTCTACGTTTCCATTCGCGAAACAATAAAACCAAACATCAATTTCCACATATTTATTATATGTACAACAAAGAAGAACTGTTATCAAAGAGTATCTCCGAATTGGAAGATATTGCTAAAGAGTTGAATGTCAGCCTGAAAGCCGGTAGCACTCAGGAAGACATCGTATATGACATCATTGAGGCACAGGCCGCTGATTATGCAAGTAAGAACCCTATGGGTACCAAGCGCAAGCGCACTCGAATCACCAAGAAGGACACTGACCGCGTATATTCAGTCAACGGCAAGGAAGGAGAAAACTTTGACCTGAAAAAGAGTAAGCCCACAGCAGAGCCAACGCCCCTTTTCAAGGATCTCCCCGAGAAGCCGGAGCAACCCGCAGAAGCTCCTGTAGAAACACCTGCAGAGGAAGAAACAGCCAAGCCAGCTCCCAAGAAACGCGGACGCAAGTCGAAGGCTGAACTTGCAGCCATTGCAGCCGCTGAAGCCGAAGCCAAGGCTAAGGAAGAGGCGGAAAAGGCACAGACAGAAGAAACTGCTGCTCCCGATGTCGAAGTACCAGAATTCGCGGAAGAGGCAGAAACAGGTAACGACGTGGCTCCCGACTTCATTCCCGAGGCCGAGTTTGCTTCCGGCAGTTCCGCTGCCAACGACAACGAAGAACAGCAAAACCTGCTCGCACAACTTCAGGCAAAGGTCAGCGACCATAACAAACAGGCGGACAGCATCCGCAGCGACGAGACCATAGACGGCGTATGGCAGGGTGATCCTGGTGACGGTACCGACTTCATCACCGTCATTGACCTTCCCATCGAAGACCAGGCAGCTTTGCCCAATTACGACATCTTCGATAATCCGACTACACCCGTTTCCGCACCTGTGACACCCATCTTCCGCCAGCAGGCTGAACCTTCACGGGGAGGTTACGACTTCTCTGATATCATCACCGCCAACGGTGTGCTCGAAGTAATGCCCGACGGCTACGGCTTCCTGCGCTCCAGCGATTACAACTATCTCTCTTCACCCGATGATGTATATGTCAGCGTACAGCAGGTGAAGCGCTACGGCCTGAAGACAGGTGACGTGGTACAGTGCCACGTGCGTCCGCCTCACGACGGTGAAAAGTATTTCCCACTTTCAAGCATCGACAAGATCAACGGACGTCGTCCAGAGGAAGTGCGTGACCGCATTCCCTTTGAACACCTCACCCCACTCTTCCCCGACGAGAAATACACACTTTGCGGCGATCCCCGCACCACCAACCTCAGCACCCGTATCGTGGATCTCTTCACGCCTATAGGTAAAGGCCAGCGCGCACTCATCGTGGCACAGCCCAAGACCGGTAAGACCATCCTGATGAAGGACGTGGCAAACGCCATTGCAGCCAACCATCCTGAGGCCTACCTGATGATGCTTCTCATTGATGAGCGTCCTGAGGAAGTCACCGATATGGCACGCACCGTCAATGCAGAGGTTATTGCCTCTACCTTCGACGAACCTGCCGAGCGCCACGTCAAGATTGCAGGCATTGTCCTCGAGAAAGCCAAGAGAATGGTGGAATGCGGACACGACGTAGTGATCTTCCTCGACTCCATCACCCGTCTGGCACGTGCCTACAACACTGTGGCCCCTGCTTCTGGTAAGGTGCTCACCGGTGGTGTGGATGCCAATGCCCTGCAGAAGCCCAAGCGCTTCTTCGGAGCTGCCCGTAACATTGAGGGAGGCGGTTCGCTTACCATCATTGCCACCGCACTTATCGATACAGGTTCCAAAATGGATGAAGTGATCTTCGAGGAATTCAAGGGTACCGGTAATATGGAGCTCCAGCTCGACCGCGCACTCTCCAACAAGCGTATCTTCCCTGCCGTCAACCTTGTGGCTTCTTCTACCCGCCGCGACGATTTGCTGCAGGACAAGACTACACTCGACAGAATGTGGATTCTGCGCAAGGCTATTTCAGACATGAACGCCATCGAGGCAATGAACGAGATTCACACCCGAATGGAGCGTACGGAGAACAACGAAGAATTCCTTCTCTCGATGAACTCATAAACCGAAAGTTTCTTCCATTTTATTTGGAGATAACAATAAAAAGCAGTAATTTTGCACCGCTTTTCGCAATGGTTCCGTAGCTCAGTTGGATTAGAGCAACTGCCTTCTAAGCAGTAGGTCTTGGGTTCGAACCCCAACGGAATCACCATCGCGAAAACCAAAACGGAGATATTCCCTTCAGGAGTATCTCCGCTTTTTTCTTAGTACTTCATAAACCTCTTTCCTACATTATGACTGTCAGTTGCGACAGAATTAACAGGAATGCAGAGGTTTTGTCGCGAATAAGGGTAGGTGTCGCAACAACTTGGAAAGAAAAGCACTATATACACGCCAACATTATTAAATATGACTTACCTTTGCATCAGAAATCAAAATTAATACAATAACAATAAAAAATAAAAGACAATGAAAAGCTTAAAATTTTGGATGCTCGCCGCCATCCTTTTCTGCGGCATCATAAGTGTACAGGCACAAGTGATGAAGACTGCCGATCTGGAAAAATATGCCAAGCAACGCTATGGTGACAAATGGGTGGATGCTGCAGCCAATATCGCAAAAGGCATCACCCTCGACAAAAACGAGTCCATCACCTTCCAACAGGTCATCGAGGCACCAGGAAAGACGAAGGAACAACTCTACGTGGCTCTCAACTATTGGACCACCGCTACCTTCAAGGATCACAACGCCATTACGCTCAATGACAAGGATGCCGGATGCATTATCATATCATCGACCATCAAGGACATTGCTGAGCACACCGGAACTATCAACAGATATGCCGTCAGCATCACCCCCATCATCCGCATCGACATCAAGGACAACCGTATCCGTGTCACCTATACGGTGCAGAATTACGAAATTCTGAGTGACATCTCCGGTGGATGGCTGACCGCAGTACTCGCAGACGAACGCACCGTCGGCGACTCCAAGCGCAAGGCTGACGACAAGACGAATGCTAATCTCTACGACAAGCAATGGGAGATCGCCCGTCATTATCCATTTGTACAAAACGACGCACAGAAGCGCACTTGTGCCAAGGCCCTGGTGATGACACACGCCTATTCAAATGCCGTTATCGACAAGATAGAAGAAGCCGTTAAGAACGGTATCGTAGGCAACGAAGACGAAGACTGGTAAAAGTCACCCCCGTTTCCAAAACCTGAAGAAAGACTTCTTCCTGCCTTGATCGGCCTGTTCCTCAGCAAGCCGGTCAAGGCTGTTTTTTTCCACGTCGTGTTTCTTCTTGGTGAACTGCTCAATCAACCAGTTCATACCTTTGGTCCAATGTCCTCCCAGGTTTTCAGAAACGACCTTGAAAACATCGGGAATGGAAAGGATGGCCTTCTTCATGGAAGATTTACGGGCCTTCGCTCCGTTGCGGCCTTTCAGTTCGCGGGCTCCATTCATCAGATAGTATTTGGCCACATATCCGATGATGAGTGTCAGGATGCTACTTGATACACCGTCAAGCAACGGTTTCAGGAGTTTTCCAGGAATAATCTTAGCAGCCTGAGTAACGCCCGATGAGAAATCCAAATCCGAGAGATCCAAATCCGAGAGGTCAATATCGGCCATATCAATATTTTCTACCAGACTCCCGGTAATATCACTCGAGACGTAATAACTGAAGAGCGATGCACTCACAATGAGTACATATTGCTTCATCATCTGGGGCTTGTTAGGACGGAATCCTGTAGCCTTGATGATATCGCCGATCATTCGGAAATTCAATGCCAGTGACGACATCGAGTCAACCCTGTCTGAAGGAGATATGGCGGCAATGATGAACACTTTCGTTCCATAGTTCATAATGAGTTTGTCAACTCGCTTCAGGCGAATGTCAATCTCTTTCTTCAGGAAGGTTTTCAGTTCGTCCACATCGTGTCGTTGCCGGATATCAGCAAATTCTGTGGAAAGTTCTGCCTGATGGGCTATCCGGAGGTTCTCGGGCAGATAATAGCAATTGGAGCATAGGGTTGAAGCGAAGGAACAGAGATCCTTCCAGTATTTCTCAGCATCGCGGTCGCCCATTTCCTCGTCCACCTTCATCACCGGGAACTCAGGCGTAGAATAGATCTGATGAATGGGTGTGATGATAAGATAGGCCAGCAAGCCAAAAAGCAAAATGTAGAAAGCATATTCAAAATATGGCACACCGAACACCTGCGTCATCTTGTCCCCGATAGTAATCACATTTCCGAGGATAAGAATGGCAACTATTACAACCAACAGCGTAACTACGGTTATAAAGAACTTCTTCATGCTGCAAATATAAACTTTTATTCTGAAACGGCAAACATTTTGGGTAATAAGTTACGGCGTTTATTGAATAAAGGTTATAAGACCGTCAGTTACATCCTAATCCAGCACTTACTTTTTCGTCAACAATTCAATGTGTTACGACAGATTCAGAGAGGCCTCTCAGAGTTTGTCGCAATATAGGGTATGTGTCGCAACTAATTGAAGAGAAAAACACAGAAAATGATTCGCAGCCACAAAATCCGTCGTATCTTTGCAATGTCAAAAGACAAAAAGACAAAAAGAAATTTTCTCTCATTAGATTAGATATATAGATTCATAAGTTTTAAGTTAGTTATTTAGGTTAGTTGATAAAAACGGGGGCTGCAGCGGCAGTCCCCGTTTTTAATGAATTTCTTAAGCCAGGAGTTTCTTCACAATCTCAGAGATGACGCGGCCATCAGCCTTGCCGGCCAACTGTTTGCTGGCAGATCCCATCACCTTGCCCATCTCCTTCATACTCGTAGCCCCCACCTCAGCGATGATTCTCTTCACTTCTGCCTCTATCTCTTCCTGAGAGAGTTGCTTGGGCAGGTAACTTTCCAGTACTTCTACCTGCGCCAATTCGGCATCAGCCAAATCCTGCCGGCCGGCATCCGAATATGTTTTTGCGGTTTCCTTACC
This sequence comes from uncultured Prevotellaceae bacterium, assembly GCA_900316985.1. GTDB lineage: Bacteria > Bacteroidota > Bacteroidia > Bacteroidales > Bacteroidaceae > Prevotella. The sequence continues at coordinate 34,767 of ONFE01000003.1, read as the reverse complement.
TTGTTTTGCCAGTTTGGCGATAATCTTCAGCGCGTCAGCATCTGCCAGCGTATCGTTGGCTCCCGGGGCTGTCTTTGCCTCCAGAAAAACTTTCTTGATGTTTCGAAGCGTCTCCAGTCGCACTTTATCACGAGCCTTCATAGCCGCCTTAATGTCTTCACTGATTTGATCAAAAAGTATCATAATTGTATGTATTAAGTTTAATTCTCATTGCAAAAGTACAAAAAAATCCGAGACCAGCATAACTTTGGGCATATAAAAACTGAAATTGATACAGTTGTACGACAGATTCTGCAGGGGCTCCCTCAATATGATGCATATACCATGCAGTGTCGCTACAACTCTAACACAAAAACAACATTTTCGCACTTATCCATAAATTAATGATATACCTTTGCACCCGAATTTAGAAACAATAATATCAATAACAAAAATAAAACAAAAAAAAGAAATAAAAAAAACAGCACTTTGGGTGTTTGCAGCCATCCTTTCAATCTGCAGTACAAGCGTAATGACATCATGCATAAATGGAATCAAGACGACAGGCAAGGTGATCATAGAAAAAGGTGCCAAGGTGACACAATAGCTGAAAAGTATTTTTGCATCTGGAATCGTGAACATATCATAGGTAAAGAAATAGTAAAAAAAGAAAGTATATGAAACGCAAAATAAGCATTATTTTTGCACTCCTTCTCATTATAGGGCAGGCAGTGATGGCACAGAAAGCAAACTATAACAAATTGTCAGGTTTATTGATCAGCAAGTTGAACCACTATGAGAGCAAGTCCATGCACACTCGAGCCTCGTTGCAGGATAAACAGGATGAACTTCTCATGCCTCTCATCAAGGCCGATTCAGAAGAGACACTGACCCGTCAGGGTGTACGTGTGCTCGACCATATTGGAAATATCTATTTCGCCATCGTACCCCTAAGCCGCATGGCTGCACTCTCAAACGACGAGGGCGTCCGCCGCATAGAACTGAACGAATCTCCCAAACTACAGATGGACCAGACAGCGGGCACCACAGGAGTCACCAATATCTATCAGGGCTTGAATCTGCCTCAGGCCTACACTGGAAAGGGTGTGCTCGTGGGCATCTGCGACTCCGGATTTGACTATACCCACCCCATGTTCCAAAATGCAGACGGCACCACCCGTATCCGTTGGGCATGGGACATATATACCGGACGTGGAGCCACGGAAGGCTATCTCAGCATCGGATCGCTCTATGACACTCCCGAGAAACTGGCCAAGGCTTGTGGTTCCATCGACTCACTCAAAAACCATGGCACCCATGTGGCCGGCATTGCCACAGGGAGTCCAGTGCTTGACGGTAAGTATCGCGGTATCGCCTACGAGTCGGATATTGCCATGTTCATGTCTGGAACTTCCAGCAATAATCCTTATGATGAAAACCGAACGCTGGGCGATCTGATGATAGCAGATATAAAGCAAGCAAGTTCCAACAATATTGAGGTCGACAAATATTATCAGTGGGATGCTTCGAGAACAGGATGCCTGCTCGGCATCAAACACTTCTTCGATTATGCCACAGAGCAGAACATGCCCGCCGTCATGAACTGCAGCTGGGGAAGTAGCCAGAATTTCTATTTTGACACTTCGCTGGAGGAAGAAGTGTTCAACGAGATGGCTAAGGTTCCCGGACATATCATCGTTGCTATCGCAGGCAACAACTCCGACACCGACTACTACCGCGCCATGAAAGCCAACGAGACCCTCAACGAAAGCCTCAACTACCTTGGTGAGAACGCTAAAGACGAGAGCCCATATTCACTTTTCATTACGACCAAGGGCGATTTCGAAATCACGCTTTCTGCTACATTAACAAACGGAAATGCCAAGGCCGTCTTCGACTCCCGGGATCCTAACGCCGATGGACAGTATTGCTATTGGGAAGACAATGAAGGAAAGACGCACTATTTTGGATTCTACAAAGACGAAGTGAGCGTCCCGTATCACAAACAGACATTACCTGACGGACGGGTTGCCTATAAGTTTGACATTATAATGCCCATACGGGAATACTATCCTGACGGCACCAGCGCCAGAAGTGCTAGGATGACGGTAACCTGCAATGAGGACTACGTCATGAACGGCGCCATCGATCATATCGGATTCTCCAAAGGCTTTTCCACATCCCTTGCTGATCACACCGTGACTGCTCCTGCTGCATACGATTGTGTGCTGGCCGTGGGAGCCACCAGCCACAGAAACCAACTTGTCAACAGAAACGGAAAAGCCATACAATCCGGCAATCTTTACTCAGATAACAACATCGTCAGTTGGAGTGGCACCGGCCCCACCTTCGACGGTCGCACCAAACCTGACGTCTGTGCTCCAGGATACAACATCATCTCTTCCAACAACAGCAATCTTAAACAGAGCATGGCCACCTCAGAACGCAATCAAAGCGATATCATAGAACAATGGCAAATGGGTAACCGCACATACGAGATGGTCGCCATGTCTGGCACATCCATGGCATCACCCGTCGTGGCAGGCATCGTGGCCTTATGGCTGCAAGCCAAGCCCAATCTGACGCTGGCCGAAGTCAAAGAAGCCATCGCTGCCACATCGAAACATCTCGACCCGACGCTCCCCTATCCTAACAACGTGTACGGCTACGGCGAGATTGACGCATACGCAGGACTGCTGAAACTGCTTAACATCGAAACATCCATCCCCGATCTGCCACGCCAGCAAGCGAAAGTCAGCCTCCACGGTCGCATCCTGAATATAGACGGATATAACGACGTGCAAGTGACCATAAACAACCTCAACGGCCAACAGATGCTCAACACACGTGCCACCGACGGGACTGTCATGCTGAACAGCCTACCCTCCGGTGTCTATGCCGTGAAGATAGGCCAGCAGGGGTCAACGCTCATCCGGTTGTAACCGAGGATAGCAATTCGAAGAACAACAAAGAAGATAATGCCTTTCGAGGTATAGCTCTTGAAAAGAGATAATCCCATCCGCCGCGACATTTCCCCATTTCAGGGAGCGTCGCGGCGGATGTTGTCCGTACGAATTCATGACATTACGACAGATTCTTAGGAAACCGTGCTTTTTGTCGCAAAAACGACCTGGTGTCGTAACAACTTTTGCAGATAATCCGTTGCTGCCATACAAACATGTATAAATAGCCCTACCTTTGCACCCGCAATTTGAAACAAGACATTAACAATAAATATTTAAAAGAATGAAAACAGAAAGATTCGCATTTTGGATGCTTACAAGCATCCTCAACATCTGCAACAGCAGTGTATTTACAAGTTCTAAAACACAATGTCTGCAAAATGACAATTCGTCTGGAAACTTGAATAAAAAGGTACTCATAGCCATAGTCACCATATTTATGGCAACAAGCGTTTCTGCACAGAATGATGCCATGACACCGTATTATGAACTCGACCAACTGCCCAAACTCATTGACATCATGCCGGCTCCACCCTCATTCGACAGCCCTGAGTTTGCCAATGATGTAGTCCGATACAGTTGGGGCAAGCAACAGCGTCAGGATCCTGACCGAGTTGCATTGGCTATCGCAGATGCCGAATGGAACGATCACGCTAAACTCTTTCTCCAATGGAAAGATGCATTCGGACTAGAAATCACTCCTATCAGTACGCCCCAAATATGGAAACTCATGGAGACTAGCCTGGCCACCACTGACCCCATGCGCAAGGAGACCAAGGCTTACTACAAAAGGCAGCGCCCCTTCGAGCGTTTCAATGATTCGATGCCCTCTCACGAAGAGGATGAACTGCGCGGAGAGGGTAGTTATCCCTCAGGCCATAGTCTGCGTGGATGGGGAATCTCGCTATTGCTAGCCCAAATTGCTCCTGAGCGCGCCGATGAGATTTTCAGCCGTGGCTGGGATTACTGTAATAGCCGCGTCATCGTGGGTGCCCATTGGCAGAGTGACGTTGATGCCAGCCGCACCGCCGCCAGCATCGGCTTTTGCGCCCTGCAAGGTAGCAAGGTAGCGAGGAGTTCATTACCCAGATGAAAAAGGCTCAGCAGGAGTACAAGGAAAAGACAGGACAGAGTACTGGCGTGAAAGCCGTGATCGTAGAGCACCCAGCATCCCGTGTCTATCGTCTGGACGGATCAATGGCCAAGGAATCCACCCGTGGTATCGTCATTGAAAACAATAAAAAAATCGTCAAGAACTAAATACTAAACGTACAAGAAAAATAAGTGTGTGCCCAATATGAGCACACACTTATTTTTTTATTCAGTCGAGGTGACAGGACTCGAACCTGCGACAGCCTGGTCCCAAACCAGGAACGCTACCAACTGCGCTACACCTCGATTTAGCGGCTGCAAAGTTACAAAGTTTTTTTGTACCCTGCAAATAAAACCGCAATTATTTAATGATTCCTTGCTCTACGAAAATCTTCTTCAGGGCTTTAACGGCACGGTCAACTTGCTCGTTGGTATGCGTAGCCATCAAAGCAAAGCGTACGAGCGTATCCTGGGGTGCACAAGCCGGAGGAATAACGGGATTGATGAAAACACCTGCCTTGAAAGCAAGAGACGTGACAAGGAAGGTCTTATCAACATCGCGCACGTAAAGGGGAATAATTGGGCTCTCCGTGTCACCTATCTCGAATCCTTCTTCGCGGAAGCGCTTCAAGGCATAGTTGGTTACATCCCAAAGAGCCTGAATACGCTGGGGCTCCTGTTGAATGATGTGGAGTGCCTCCATAGCAGCAGCTGTAGCAGCAGGCGTATTGGAAGCTGAGAAGATATAGGTGCGGCAGGTATGGCGCAAGAAGTTAATTGTATCGCTATCAGAGGCTATAAAGCCACCAATACTGGCAAGTGACTTAGAGAAAGTTCCCATAATAAGATCAACTTCGTCAGTCAAGCCAAAATGATCACAAACACCACGTCCCTGCTTTCCGAAGACACCGATACCGTGAGCTTCATCCACCATAATGGAACAATTGTACTTGTGCTTGAGTTCAACGATTTCAGGAAGTTTGGCCAAATCACCCTCCATTGAGAAGACGCCATCTACAACGATGAGTTTAATGGCTTCCTCCGGCAGACGCTGAAGAACGCGCTCCAGGTCTTCCATATCATTGTGCTTGTAATGAAGCTGCTTGGCAAAAGAAAGGCGACGACCGTCCACAATAGAAGCATGGTCACGATCATCGCAGATGATATAATCATCCTTTCCTACCACCATGGCAAGTACTCCCTGATTGACAGAGAAGCCAGTGGAGAAACAAAGACAATCATCTTTACCAATAAATTCAGATATTTCTTTTTCAAGCTGAACGTGAAGATCGAGCGTTCCGTTGAGGAATCGGCTGCCTGCACATCCTGATCCATACTTGTCGAGTGCTTTCTTTGCAGCGTCGATAATGCGCTGGTCACCAGGAAGTCCCGTATAAGCATTAGAGCCAAACATCAGCACTTTATGGCCGCCCATTTCTACTTCCGTTCCCTGCTTTCCTTCAATGGCGCGGAAATACGGATAGACGTCAGCCTCCATATACTTTTGCGGCTCACGATAGAGTTTATATCTCTCTTGTAACTGTCCCATTTCGATGGTTTAAATAACTATTTTACATTTTAGGCTGCAAAGTTACAAAAAAAATGTGCAATTCTTCACAATTTTTATAGAAAACTTCTGATAAAGAGAAATATTTGGAGAAAAGGATGCATTTATGGACTACTTTTTGTATATTTGCAACATAATGACTAATGAGAAGAAAAAAATAGTATTCATCATAAACCCCATTTCGGGTACTGTCAGCAAATCGGGTATACCGGCACTCATTGAGCAAGTGCTTGACAAGGAGAAGTTTTCCTACGAAATAAGGGAGACAGAACACGCAGGCCACGCTGAGGAAATAGCAAAAGAGTGTAAAGAGCTGGGGGTGGATGTGGTTGTTGCTGTTGGTGGCGACGGAACGGTGAACGAGGTAGCGCGAGGCATTACGAATTCGGATACGGCATTGGGCATCATTCCTTGCGGCAGCGGTAACGGACTAGCCCGCCATCTGATGCTGCCAATGGATTTCAAGAAAGACATCGATATCCTGAATCAATGCGAAATCCACGACCTTGACTACGGCATTATCAACGAGCACGCTTTTTTCTGTACCTGCGGAATGGGCTTCGATGCCTTTATCTCCATGAAATTCGCAGCGGCAGGCAAACGTGGACTAACGACTTATGTAGAGAATGTGCTGAAAGAAGGGTTGAATTACAAGCCTGAAACATATCGCATTGAGGATGAGAACGGCACCATTATCAACCGCGCCTTCCTAATATCATGCGCCAACGCTTCACAATACGGCAACAATGCCTACATAGCACCTCACGCTTCAATGCACGACGGCATGCTCGACGTTATCATTATGGAACCTTTCGATGCCCTTGAAGCACCACAAGTAGCCATAGAAATGCTAAACAAAACGCTCGACAAGAATCAAAAAATCAAGACATTCCGAACGAAGCACATCCGTATCCATCGGGAAAAACCAGGTGTTATACACTTTGACGGTGATCCTGTAATGGCTGATGCTGATGTAGACATCAGGCTTATTCCTGGAGGCATTAAGGTTGTGGTGAATCCTGAGGCGGATCGTAGCAAACGCCGTCCGAACAGGATGCAGACTGCACTTAGCGAGTTTTTCAATGACATTAATGTGGTACGTGATGACCTCGTCAAGCAAAGCCGCAACATTCAGGCACTAAACAAAAAAATTCTCAGACGACTGAATAATATTTAACGAATTCGTTAGCCTTTCAGATAAAAATCTTTGACCAAATCATGATAAGCATCGGAATTCATCAAGAGTTCCGATGTTTCTATTTCTTCTGGATGTTTGCGGAAGGCTAGAAGGTAACGTCGGGCTGATTTTCGAGGTGTGGTCTTAACCGCACAAACCCTTGAAGGATAGAGTCCAGCCATAATAGCCTCTGTTTCAAGGTTTCTGCGGCAGTCGAATGGAATAACAACCGAGAATTCACCGTCGGTATCAAGCAAGCGCACTACCCCATTCATCAAATCCCTGTAGGAAAGCGAATCAGTATGACGGGCTATTGAGCGCTGAGCATCAGGCGCCTTCAGTGATTGTTCAAAATAAGGAGGATTGACTACGATTGCATCGTAGTGAAGTGAAGACTCATTATCGGTCCACTTTTCTTTTGGGATAACGGGAGTGAAATCCTGCAAACGACAATGATGAACGTTTACTCTATCTGCAAAAGGAGATGCAACTACGTTCTCATGGGCTTGCAGGCATGCATCAGAATCAATATCAATAGCATCCACCATAGCCTGAGGAAAACGTTGGGCCAGCATCAAGGCTATCAGTCCGGTACCCGTTCCGACATCGAGAATACGGTCTCCTCCCTTGGCCCATGCTCCGAGCAAAGTGCCATCGGTACCGACTTTCATGGCGCAACGGTCCTGATGAACGGTAAACTGCTTAAAAGAAAAATAGTCGTTGGACAATTCGAGTTAAGATTTATGAGAAAAATCCTGACCATCTTCCGACAGCCAGGATTTTATCTAAATGTGCTTTACAGTGCGAAAAATGTCAATCAAAACTGTAGCTTCAAGGCTTATGCCTCGGTAGCGTCTTCGATTTCCTCCTCGAAGTCCTCTTCCTCAACGGCTGGAGCCTCAACGGGAGCCTCTTCAACAGGAGCAGGAGCAGGCTGATTCTCAGCAACAACCTTCACAGGAACCTTCACCTCAACCTCTTTGTGGTAGTGAACTGTAGCCTCGAAGTCGCCAATAGTCTTAGCATCACGCATGGTGATAATCTTGCGGTCAACCTCAATACCCAGCTTAGCAAGTTCCTCAGCAACAGTACCAGCATTCACTGAACCGTAGAGCTGACCTGTGGCAGAAACCTTGGCGGCAATAGTCAGAGCCACACCTTCCAATTTTGCAGCCTTCTCTTCAGCAGCAGCCTTCTGGGCAGCCAGTTTGTGAGCCTGCTGTTTCAGGTTCTCAGCAAGCACCTTCTTGGCAGAAGCAGAAGCGATGACAGCCTTACCTGTAGGAATGAGATAATTACGGCCATAGCCGTTCTTTACGTTCACGATATCGTTCTTGTAACCCAAGCCGATAATATCTTCTTTCAAAATGACTTCCATAATTGTCTTTCTTTTTAATTTTAAACTTTAACCTTTAAACTCAAAACCAACAATTACTTCATCATGTCAGTTACATAAGGAAGAAGAGCAATCTGACGAGCACGCTTGATAGCCTGAGCCACACGGCGCTGATACTTCAGAGAGGTTCCGGTAATACGGCGGGGAAGAATCTTACCCTGCTCGTTGAGGAACTTCTTGAGGAACTCGGGATCCTTGTAGTCGATATACTTGATACCACTCTTCTTGAAGCGGCAATACTTCTTCTTCTTCGTGTCGATAGAAGGAGCGTTGAGATAGCGGATTTCAGAATCTTGTGCCATAGTTTAAGCCTCCTCTTTTTTAGTTGCATACTTAGCGCGACGCTTCTCAGCATAAGCAGCTGCATACTTGTCGAGCTTAACTGTCAAGAAACGGATCACCTTCTCATCGCGGCGGAATCCAGTTTCGAGCTTCTTAATCACTGATGGCTCAGCCTTGAACTCAACGAGGTTATAGAAACCTGTTGATTTCTTGTCGATAGCATAAGCCATCTTTTTCAGTCCCCAGGCCTCTTCGTTCAGAATCTCTGCACCATTATCGGTGAGAATCTTCTTGAATTTAGCGACCGTTTCCTTTGTCTGGTCATCAGACAAAACGGGAGTCAGAATGAAAACGGTTTCGTATTGATTCATTTATTATAAATAATGTGTTATGATCCGCAATATCGCGAAATCGGCTGCAAAGGTACTAAGAATTTGAGAGATTTAGAAAATGAGAAATAAGAAAACAGCCGATTTATGTTTTTTTAACCATTAATCGGCTGTTTTTCATTCTCCTATCTACGGTATGAACTCATCAATCGTTCTCTGGAGCGATAAGCTTATAGCCTTTACCGTGGATATTGATGATTTCTATCTGGTCATCGTCCTTCAGATGCTTGCGTAGTTTGGTGATATAAACGTCCATTGAACGGGCATTAAAGTAGTTGTCATCAATCCAGATAGTCTTCAATGCGAAATCACGCTGAAGAATCTCATTGGCATGGCTGCAGAGCAGGGCCAGCAGCTCATTCTCCTTCGTAGTGAGTTTAGTCTGCTTTTCACCGATGGTGAGCAACTGCTTTTGAGTGTCAAATGTGAAGCGACCGATGTGATAGAGGGTGCTTTCCTTGCTCTTCTTTCCCTTCACACGACGCAGGATAGCCTCAATACGGAATACGAGTTCCTCCATGGAGAAAGGCTTGGTGATATAATCGTCAGCACCGATCTTGAAACCTTCCAAAATATCCTCTTTCAGCACCTTTGCCGTGAGGAAGATGATAGGCATATCGGGATTGGCCTGGCGGATTTCCTGGGCAAGTGTGAAACCATCTTTCTTTGGCATCATCACATCAAGCACGCAGATGTCAAACTTTGACTTCAGGAAAGCTTTGTAGCCAGCCTCACCGTCAACACAAAGTTCAGCCTCAAAGTTCTTTGCCTGTAAATACTCGCGAAGCAGCATACCGAGGTTTTCGTCGTCTTCGCACAAAAGGATTTTCAATTTGTCGTCCATAATCTTTATTACTTTAATGGTTTATAATTCTATTTATTAATCACTGAATATCTAATAGTTACTCTTCAACATTGTCACGGATAATTGGCAGCGAAATGGTAAACTTAGTGCCGCCACCGTCTTCCTTGCTGACATCCGCACGAATCTCACCCTTATGGAGTTCAACGATTTTCTTCACGTAGGCCAGACCAAGACCGAAGCCCTTCACATCATGTTTGTTGCCAGTAGGAACACGGTAATACTGATCGAATATCTTACGAAGGTTTTCCTTCTTGATGCCGATGCCATTGTCACGCACGGAGAAGTATAGCTTATCTTTGTCATTCCACGTTCGGAGCCATATATCAATCGGTTGATCTGGTTTACGATATTTTACGGCGTTATCCAACAGATTGTTGATGACATTTTGAAAATGGACTTCATCGACGTAAATAGCGGAATCAATAGCTCCAATGTCTGTATAGATTTTTCCACCAGTATGCTCCACACGAAGTTTAAACGACTGACTAATATTTTCAACAATCTCATTGAGGTCGAGCATCTTCTTTTTAAATGTAGCATTCTTTCGGTCGAACATGGACATCTGAAGTACTTTCTCCACCAGAAATCTGAGTCGTTTCGACTCGTCGTTGATGACGCCACCGAGATGCTTTGTCATGGCTTCGCTCTTCTTCACCGACTCATCGTTGAGCATCTGTGCTGCCAGGGAAATACTGGCAATAGGTGTTTTCAGTTCGTGGGTCATGTTATTGATGAAGTCGTTCTTGATTTCAGACAATTTCTTCGAACGGAACACGAGAACTAAGGTAATGATAAACGTGATAAGAAGAATCAGCGTGAACACCATCGAGGGAATGATGAAGCGCACAGACGAAAAGATATAACTGTTCATATCCGGGAAATGAATGCGCACCACACCTTTCTTATTTTGCGGATCATTATTGAACAGGATTTGTGAATAGGTATATTCCTCTCCCTCGTCAGTATAGTCAGGACAACGGTAAACCTCACGGCCATCTTGTGTTGAAACGGTGAAGTGATAAGGAATATTGATTCCATTGTTCATCAATTCTGCTTTCAGGTCAAGATCAAACAGTTTGAAATTGATACGTTCACGGAGCGGTTTCTCGGAAGCCGTATAAAGAATACTGTAAACCACCTCATCGAGGAGAGCCTTTTGATAAACATAACGGTTCTTGACAATCTCCCTCATCGATTTTGTAACCTGATTGATGGAGTTCTTGTCGTTGCGAAGAATCATTGCCTTCGGCATATTGGCCGGTTTGGCGGCAATAGTCTTCAATTCAAAGGAAGAATAGACCGTTCCATCCTGTCCTGCCACGGAATACTGATGTGACTCCTGGATAGTTCCGTCAGGTTCACCTGACTGTGTCCCTACAGAATCAGTCTTAATAGCTCTGCGTTCAGTTGCATTCACGTCCTTCTCAAGATACCGTAGTGTCTCATTGAGTTCCAGGTTTCGGGAAGCCTGATAAAGAGCTTTGTTCACACTTTCGTCGAACTGCTCTTTCTTCATCTTCACCATGGATTCCATGTATTTCAATTGGAGGAAAAGCAATCCGAGGAACGAAAGTCCCATCACAACAGCTATTGTCCCTATGGTTTTCTTTTTCATAGGTGCAAAATTAGTGTTTTTCTGAATACCATCATTCGATTTAGTTAATTAATTTGGTTAAATTTAGTTCAATTAACCACAATTACTGATTATAATTAATAATTATCAAATAAAAAAAAGCCATTCCTATTGATAAGAATGGCTTTGATTTGTTAACTAGCGAACAAATGGTTGAAAACTATCAGTGACCGGCTTTGTCGATATTTACTCGTTCAATAATAGAATTTGCCAATTGTTCAACTGAAACATTATTAGTGGTCAGTGACATTTTGTCTGCCATTGAAGGGCAGAAACTCATTACATCATCAAGACTGATGTTATGCCATATGGGCAAGATAAGCGTCTGACCATAGAGTTCACGGGTAGTGATGCCATTGAGCTCATACATGGTCCATCTCTTGGAAATGAAACTTGGAGAAAGAACCACTACGATGTACTTGGAATTAGCCAGTCCGTTGTCAATGCGGCGGCGAATATTATCGCCAACCTTCAACTCATACTCATCGTACCATACCTTAAAGCCTTTGGCTGTTAGGATCTTTGCCAATTCTCGAACCACGGCGTCCTTGTCTTCAGAGGCGTGAGAAATAAAGAAATCCCACTGCTTGCTTGGAGCCTGCTGAGTCGTCGTCGTGCCCTTCGGGGCCACCTGTGCCAACTGCGCATTTACACTTGTCTGAACGCCTAGTGCAAAAGCAAGCACCATCAGCGTCTTTACTGCTATTCTTTTCATATTTTTTTAGGGTTAGTTATCATTTAGCAGAACTGCCCTTGACACCTTAAGAGCAATCAAGGGCAGTTCATTAAGAATACTAGTTTAATCTTCCTCTGCAGCCTCAGCCTCGTGCTTCTTGATCAAATCGTTCTGTACATCTGTCGGAACGAGTTCATAAGAAGCGAACTTGGTCGTGAAACTAGCACGTCCGCCAGTGATGGAACTCAGCGTAATGCTGTAGTTTGCCAATTCTTTCTGAGGAATCTTGGCAACGAGTTTCTGGTATCCAGCCTCGCTATCCATACCCATAATGAGTGCACGACGTCCCTGAAGGTCGCTCATCACATCACCCATATAGTCGGCAGGAACGAATACTTCCAAATCGTAGATAGGCTCCAGAATCTTCGGGCCTGCATTCTTGAAGGCCTCAGCAAATGCCTGACGAGCGGCAAGCATGAACGAGAGTTCATTACTGTCAACAGGGTGCATCTTACCATCATAAACGATGACGCGTACGTCGCGGGCATATGAACCGGTCAACGGTCCCTGCTCCATACGGGCCATCACACCCTTCAGGATGGCGGGCATGAAGCGTGCATCGATAGCACCACCCACCACTGAGTTCATGAAGACGAGTTTTCCACCCCATTCGAGGTCGATTTCTTCCTTCGACTTGATATTCATGCGGAACTCCTGGCCGCCGAACTTATAGAGCGTGGGATCAGGCATACCCTCGGCATAGGGCTCCACAATCAGGTGAACCTCACCGAACTGTCCGGCACCACCCGACTGTTTCTTGTGACGATAGTCGGCGCGGGCGGCCTTCGTGATTGTTTCGCGATAAGGAATCTTCGGCTCCTCGTAGTTAATCTGAATCTTCTCGTTGTTCTCCATACGCCACTTCAAGGTGCGCAGATGGAACTCACCCTGTCCGTGAACGATAATCTGACGGAGCTCCTTAGACTGCTCAACAACCCATGTGGGATCTTCCTGACGCATCTTGGTCAGGGCAGCCATCATCTTCTCAGTCTCACTCTCATTCACAGCCTTTACGGCGCGAGAATACTTTGAATTAGGATATTTGATGAAATCATAGCGGTTTTCTGTGTCCTTGCCGTTAAGGGCATTGCCTGTCTTCACATCCTTCAGTTTAACGGTACAGCCGATATCACCGGCATTGAGCTGATCTACAGGCTGACGGTTAGCACCAGCACATGTATACAGCTGAGCCAGACGCTCCTTGGAACCACGGTCAGCATTGGTAAGGTCATCACCTGCCTTCACGGCACCACTCATCACCTTGAAATAAGACACCTCACCGATATGGGGCTCCATACCCGTCTTAAAGAAATACAAAGAGGTGGGGCCAGCGGGGTTAGGATCCACTTCCTCGCCACGGGTATTGTGAACCTTCGGCATTTCGCTCACGAAAGGAACCACATTTCCGAGGAATTCCATCAGACGGCGCACGCCCATTGAACGGCCACCGCAAACGCAGAATACCGGGAAGATACTACGGGTAACCAAACCTTTGCGGATACCTTCACGCATCTCGTCCTCTGTCAGAGACTCCGTCTCAAAGAACTTATCCATCAAAGCCTCGTCGTTCTCTGCAGCAGCCTCTACGAGTGCCTGATGCATTTCCATTGCCTTATCCATTTCCTCAGCGGGAATATCCTCAATGATGGGAGCACCACCCTCAGGCTTCCAGGAGTACTTCTTCATCAGCAACACATCGATAAGTGCATTAAAGTTAGGACCGGCATTAAGCGGATACTGAACGGGCACACACTTGGGGCCATAGATTTCTTTCATCTGAGAAAGAACCGTATCAAAGTCACAGGTTTCACGGTCGAGTTGGTTCACCAGGAAAATCACCGGTTTCTTTAACTTCTCCGTATAACGGAAGATATTCTGAGTTCCGACCTCGGGACCATACTGGCCATTGATAAGTACCAGAGCCTGATCGGTCACGTTCATAGCCGTAATGGCACCTCCAACGAAGTCGTCAGAACCCGGGCAGTCGATGATATTAAGTTTCTTATTATTCCACTCAACGTTGAAAACTGTTGGGAATACTGAGTAGCCATATTCCTGCTCAACAGGGAAATAGTCGCTCACCGTGTTCTTGGCTTCTACTGAGCCACGACGCTTGATGACGCCACTTTCGAATAACATACTTTCGGCAAGAGTAGTCTTGCCGCTACCCGCACTGCCAACCAAGGCAATGTTCTTGATTTCGTTTGTCTGATAAACTTTCATATCTTTAAGGTTTAATTGTTGATATTAGACGTAGTAATAATCGAGGTGTAAAATTACGAAGAAAAATGAAGAATGAAGAATGAAGTTTGAATAATTACGATTTGTTTAACGTTATTTTGCAGAAAAATCAGTATCTTTGCAATCTAAAAACATTTTTCACCTTATATATTTATTATTAGGTGATAGCATTTCCGTTACTATATGGCAGGTCTCTACATACACATCCCCTTTTGTGAAAGCCGCTGCATCTATTGCGGCTTCTATTCCACTACTTTGGCTGAGCTGAAGGAGCAGTATGTAGAAGCGGTGTGTAAGGAGGTTCAAAGCGTCCGTCGTGAGGAGGGAGTAAAACCATTCAACGAAATATCGACGGTATACCTGGGTGGTGGTACGCCTTCACAGCTTTCACCTTTCTTACTCCACAGGCTTTTCGACGCTATCAAACAGAACTGCGGGACGATTTCTGAGCTTGAGGTGACGATAGAATGCAATCCTGACGACCTCACGGATGAATATGTTGCTGCCCTCCAAGACCTTCCCATTAATCGCATTTCGATGGGCGCACAGACTTTTTCTGATGAACGTCTCCGTTTTCTCCACCGTCGCCACAGTTCCCAGCTAGTGAGGGAAGCCGTGGAACGTCTCCGCCATATTGGTATTGGTAATATCAGCATCGACCTAATGTTCGGTTTCCCTGAAGAAACTCTTGAGGATTGGGAGACAGACATCAGGGAGGCCATTGCGTTGCAGGTGGAACACATCTCTGCATACAGCCTCATGTTCGAGGAAGGGACAACGCTCTACAAACTTCGGGAACAAGGAAAAGTGAAGGAAATCGATGAGGAACTTTCGTTGAAAATGTATGAAACACTTATCGACAGGCTGACTGCTGCCGGCTTTGAACATTACGAAATCTCTAATTTTTCCCGTCACGGATTTCATTCCCGCCATAACAGCAGCTATTGGGACGGAACACCTTATATCGGATTGGGAGCAGCAGCCCATAGTTACGACATCGACAGCCGCTGGTGGAATGTCAGTAACGTACGGGAATATATCCGCCGAATACAACATGGAGAAAGTCCTATCGAGGAAAGAGAAATACTCAACGAGGAAACACGCTATAATGATGCCGTGATGACCGCCCTCCGCACCCGCCAGGGACTCTCGTTGGAAAGAATCAGTGAAAGCCATCGGCAATACCTGCTGACACAAGCCCGCCCCCATTTGAATAATCATCTGATTGCATTAGAAGACAATTATCTGCGTCTTACACGCCAAGGGCTCTTTGTCAGCGACATGGTGATGAGCGACCTGATGATGGTCTGAATCATATACAGAAGAAAAGAACAGATTTACTAAATGAAAAGGGCTATTTTCAAACGTTTTGCGTAGTTTTTGAAAATAGTTTACAGGGGTTTGGCTTATTTTTCGTATATTTGAAGCCAAATCCATCTGTTACAGCAATTATATTCAAAATTTAATAACACTTTAATACAATCACATTATGACTGCACTGGTTTCAGTTATCCCTATCCTATTGCTCATTATCCTGATGATGGGCTTCAAAGTGTCTGGTTACAAGAGTGCCATCGTCACACTGCTGGTCACCATCGTTCTGGCATTGTTCGCCGTTCCCGCCATGGGCATCATCCCCGAGAAGTATTCCGGTTTATCCATCTATGGCATCTCCCTATGGTCGGTGATCGAAGGTTTCCTCAAAGCCTGTTTCCCCATCATCCTCATCATCATCTGCGCTATCTACAGCTACAACATCCTCTGCGAGACAAAAGAGATTGAGACCATCAAGACGCAGTTCATCCAGATGACCTCCGACAAGGGTCTGCTGGTGCTCCTGCTCACTTGGGGTCTCGGCGGCGTGCTCGAGGGCATGGCCGGCTTCGGCACCGCCGTGGCCATCCCCGCAGCCATCCTCATCGGACTCGGGTTCAAGCCCATGTTCTCAGCTGTCATCTGTCTTATTGCCAACACCGTGGCCGTGGGCTTCGGTGCCGTCGGACTTCCTGCCACCACGCTGGCCAACCAGGTAGCTGCCGAGGGAGTGGCCTCGCCCGAGATGCTCTGCGAGGTGGCCACCTTCATCATCCTCCAGCTCTCCCTCATGTTCTACATCACCCCGTTCCTCATCCTCATGATGACCGACCGCAAGAAGATACTCAAGAACATCTCGCTGGCCCTGTTCGTGGGCACCTTCTCCATCATCGTGCAGTTCTGCTGCGCCCACTTCATCGGTCCCGAGACGCCTGCCATCCTCGGCTCCGTGGCAGCCATCATCGCCATGCTCATCTACAACAAGCTGTTCATCCGCGACGAAGACCCGTCCGACGAAGTGAAGGTCGAGAAGAAAGTCTTCGGCACCAGCAAGACCCTGAAGGCGTGGAGCGTCTATGGCCTCATCATCTTCTTCATCCTCATCTCCAGCAAGATTGTGCCCCCCATCAACGAGCTGCTCAACAAGAGCCTCGTCACCCAGTTCGAGCTGCCCGTCATCGGCAACACCTTCAAGTTCGGCTGGCTCTCCAATGCCGGACTCATGATATTCCTCGGCGCCACCATCGGCGGACTCATCCAGGGCCTCTCGTTCGGCAGTCTGATGAAGCTGCTCGCCAAGACCACCGTCAACCTGCAGAAGACCGCCGTCACCATCTGCTGCCTCGTGGCCATGGCCATGCTGATGAACAACACCGGAATGACCAACGACATTGCCAAGGGCCTCGTGGCCCTCACCGGCACCTTCTTCCCGTTCTTCGCGCCGCTCATCGGCTCCATCGGAACCTTTGTCACCGGTAGTGCCACCAATGCCAACATCCTGTTCGGCAAGCTGCAGGCCACTGCCGCCAGCGACCTCGGGCTCGTCAACCAGAGCACCTTCTTCGGTGTCAGCGGAAGCGAGACCAACTGGCTGGCCGCCGCCAACTGTGCCGGTAGCGAGGGTGGTAAGCTGCTCTCGCCGCAGAGCATTGCCATTGCCACCGCCGCCTGCGACATGGAGGGCCAGGACGGCGACATCATGCGCAAGACCATGCCGTTTGCCATCTTCTGGATACTCATGAACGGCCTGATGGTGTTCCTCGGGCTCCACGTATTCTAAGAACAACCCGCAAAAAAAAGAAAGAGGATATGCCTGACTGGACATATCCTCTTTTTCTATACTTTAATTGACTTCCATTTAGACTTTAAATGAGTTGCTTCCAGACTTTGGAAGGAAACCATTTAGGCTTTAGATGCAAACCTTCCAGGCTTTATTTACAACCTTAGAAATGAATCTTTACGTCGACTCCCATCTGGAAGGGATTGCCGAGCTGTGCGATGTAGTTGCCGCCCTTGACATTCTCAAGACCGAAAACGGTGTATTTGGTGTCGGTGATGTTGCGCGCCCATACATTCAGGGCAACGACTCCGAAGTCGGCTTCGGCATGGGCTCCAAGCAGGGCATACATCTTCTGGAAGGCTACGTTGGCGGCATCCCAGTAGGTCTTGCCCTGGGCATGGGCATTGACGCCGAGGGTGAAGGCCCTGAGGAAGGAATTGGGGAAATAGAGCCTGTAGTCGGCCATGGCACCAAAGGTGTGCTGCGGAACGTAGGGCACGTACTTGTCGGTATAGTCAACGAACTGCGTCTCGGTGGTCTGCCTCACCATGATGGTCTGCCCGTCGACCTCGACTGGCTGTCCGCCGACCTTCACCTTCAGCGAGTCGGTGTAGTCGCGGAACACGGCACGGGTGTAGCCGTAGTTGAAGCTGAACGTGAGGTGGTCGTCGAAGAGGGAGCCGTTCAGGCTGAGCTCGACGCCGCAGTTGCTGCTCTTGCCGGCATTCTTCATCATGCGACCATAGGAGTTGTCGCCGGCCATGATGGTGAGCTGCAGGTCGCGCACCTGTGTGTAGAATCCTGAGAAGTCGAGCTTGAGGTTGGGCAGCAGGTTGAGATGGGTGCCGAACTCGTAGTTCCATGACGTCTCGGGCTTGTAGGAGATGGTGTTGCGGATGTCGTCGTACTGCGACTCGCTGTGCTGAATCTGGTAGTCGTGGTCGGTATTCTGCTGGGCCTCGAGCTCGTTGGAAAGGATGTCGGAGAACATCTGGAAGTTGTAGCCTCCGGCACGATAGCCCTTGCTCCACACGGCATAGATGTTGCTGCCGTTGCCAAACTTGTAGGTGAGCGCCACCTTGGGCAGCAGCTGGTTGAACTCGTCGCTGTGGGTGTTGGCGATGGCATCGGTGATGAGTGCCCGGTAGGCGGAGTTGATGGGCACGGTGATGGTGCGGCCGCCCACTTCGCGCGCCATCTGCATGCGCAGGTCGACATCGAGGTTCATGGCTCCCGATGTGACGTAGTCGAGCTTGACGTGGTTGTAGTCGTAGCGCAGTCCGAGCGTGGCGGTGAGATGACGGGTGATGTCGATGTTTGACTCGTGGAAGGCCGCGAAGTTGAACTGCGGGGTGTGGAACAGTCCGGGCACCTCGCCACCCATGATGATATCCATGCGGCTGCCGTCGAGCACGTTCATGGTGGGGTTGAGCATCATGGCGCCGCGCATGGCCCTGAAGACGGTCTGCGAGAGCTCCTGGCTGAAGTTGGGGTCGAAATAGACGGGGGCGACATTCTTCTCCCAGAGGTGTGAGAAATTGAAGCCGGTGACGTGCTGCCAGATGCCGGGACGGTTGCTCTTGAACACCAGCTCCTGGACGATGCCGTTCTTCAGCTCGTTCTGCTCGAGGCGCAAATTGGCCTTGGGCATGTAGTCGATATCCATGGCCATGTGGTCTTTGAGATACTGGTAGGAGGTGGTGCTGTAGAGGTCGACGCCGTCCATGGCGTATTTCAGCTTCAGTCCGGTGTTGAGCATGGCACGGCGATAACGGCCGTCGATGGTGGTGGCCACGGGGCCTACCTCGCCCGAAGCGACATCGAGCATGCCATAGGGGAAGGCGTTCTGGCTGACCCACTGGTAGTCGGCAATGAAATCGAGCGAGAGGCGGCTGGAGGGATTCCACATGAGGCGCAGCTTGCCTCCGGCCTCGTCGGTCTTGTCGGCACGGTTGCCGGTGGCCTGGTTCCTGAAAAAGCCGTTCTGCCCGCTGTAGAAGCCTGCCACGGAGAAGGCGAACCGGTGGTTCACCTTATTATAATGTGCCACCTCGGCATTGCGGTACATGCGGGTGCCGAAGCTGAGCCTGACGTCGGTGCCCTGATACTGGAAGGGGTTCTTGGAATAGACGCGCATCAGTCCGCCCTCGGTGTTCATGCCGTAGAGGGTGCCCTGGGGACCGCGCAGCACGTCGACACGCTCGACGCCGTAGAGATGGCTGTTGAAAAGGCTCTTGTTGAGCAAGGGAATGCCATCGACATACATGCCCACGGCAGGACTGTTCTCGCGGGCACCGATGCCACGCACATACATGGCCGACGTGTAGCGCGAACCATAGTTGGGCATGGTGAACGAGGGAACATACTGCGACAGTTCGCGAAGGTCGCGCACGCCGAGCGCGCTGAGGTCGCCGGCCGAGAACATATTGCCGCTGAGGGGCTGCTGGCGCATACGGAAAGACTCTTTGGGCTGTGAAACAACGACGACCTCGTCGAGGTCGATCACTTTCGATGTGTCGGCCACCATTTCAGGGCTGGTAACTTCGGCCGACACCATGGTTGCCATGGCGAGCATAGCCATAATAAAATACTTTCTCATAACTGGGTGCAAAGGTAGTTATGACAGCAATGATGCGCAATCCACATTTATATGGATTTTTTAAACATCTTAATGGCAAACCAATAATAAGAAATTAGTAGTGGATAACCAATATAATATATGGTGGTAAAAGTAAAGACGATATAATCAATGGCACAAACGCCAACCAAACCACAGAGATACAGAATCGCTTCGTCGAGCGGGAGATTCTTGCGTACCTCGTCTACAGCCGCCAATCCTACGATGATGATAGCCCATACGGAAACCAGGAATATGGCTATCAGGAAAGGAGCCAATAGCGGATTAAGCGTAGGATGGAAATAGAAATGCCGCCATAGCTGCGGAGTAAAATTCTGAATCGAAGCATAGAGCGTAGCCGAGGTTGCTACAGTCAATGCCAACGCCATCGGATAAGGTGTGGGAATATCATTGAAATGCACTATCTTTGCATTACGCTTAATGGCGATACGGCCCATATAGGCCACTCCAATGAAGATAAGTACCACTAAGAAAATAAGCAGGTGGTTATTGGAGAACACCGTAATAAACTGAGAGATAGGATCATCTGGATCCACGTTGGGCAAAAGATCAGACTCATGAATCCATCCAAACGTAATTTGGTCGCGTGCCAACTGCACCCATACGGAATCCACAGGATCAGCAGGCATCATACGGATGTCAGCTACCACCAACGGATCATTCTTATAAACATAGAAAGAATCTGTAACCAACTGACTTACTACCTCCTCTGGCTGTTGCTTGTAAAGACAGATAGAATCTGCGCGAACCACGAAATTGAAATTCTCAGTATAATGATGTTGTGCCAAGAATAACAGAGAGTCACGCTTCTGCTTAAGGACAACGGTGTCTATTTGTGGAGCAACATACTTCACGGCTGTCGTATCTGGCGAAGGCAATTCACGTGCCTTATTTCTATAACAGCCCGTGAATAAAAGTATAATGGCAGAAAGGTAAAAAAGTATAAGTATCTTTTTCATATCTATTTTCCGTAAACATTCATCTGACAATTCCGGCAATCGAACTCCAGACGGAAACGTCTTCCGTCACCAGAAACAAGATAGAGTGGTTCTTTCCAATATGGTTTTTCCCCACCGTTCTTCACACAGCAGCCCAGCGAATACCTGATGCAATGGCGGCACTGCATGAGCAGGACTTCGTCCGACGGCCGGCTTTGGCCAGCGGGGGCTTCGAAAGATGTTGCGCCAGCCACGCCCTGGGCGGCATAGAAACGGCGGGCCTCGCGGTTGGCGGCATTATAGAGGTAGGGAAGGTCGTAGGCAGGCGGCAAGACCTCGGGGGGGGGGAGCCCACCCCGGTCCTCATAAAGGGAGGGGGATTCGGTTTCGTTATTCAGCGATGATACCAGTTGGCGCCGCCATTCGGCCAGCTGGCTGCTGGGAATGAAATAGTTGAAGTCGTGGGGAATAAGCTGCACGGAGTCGCACACATAGGGTGTTCCTCCCAACTTGGTGAGCTGGCGGATGATGTTCTCCTGCTGTGGCTTCTGCGCCTCCTGATGCTCGGCGGCGAAGAAGATGCCATTGAGCCGGAAGCCGCCATCAACGGCCTCGAGCGTCATGGAAAGGGGGAGCTTGCGCTCGGCCGTCTTTCCGGCCATGAGCCGCTCGAACTCCATGTCGTTGTTGCGATAGAGCGCCATGCCGGGTTTCAGGCCGGCCGGCATCTTGAAGGGATAGAGGCGGTTGCCCACGGCGCGGTTCACGCGGAAGCCGCAAAGCATTTCTCTCTCCTCTCTCCTCTTTGCGCTCTCCACATTTCTCTCTCCTCTTTCCTCTCTCCTCTCTACTCTTTGCGCTCTCCTCTCTCCTCTCTCCTCTAAAAAGAAGCACAACCCATCGCCATTAGCAAAACTAGCCGTTCCCGCCACATTGAACGAGTCGCGCCGTATTTCCTTCACCTTTCCCACATACTCTCCCAAAGCCTTGGGGGTGTCGGGCGAGAAGATGTCGGGCTGGCGGCCATGCAGGAAATAGGTGGTGAAGCCGCGGTTGAAGGTCTTTTTCAAGTTAGGCTCGAAGGTGTAGGAACAACGGCCCCGGGAGGCTCTTTGATATCGCTCAGGATGGCGGGCAATAATCTGGTTGAGCCGCTGACTATAGGCTGCCGTGACATTCTTCACGTAGTCGGCATCCTTCAGGCGGCCTTCAATCTTGAACGAAACGGCACCGGCCTCCATCAACTCTTCCAGGTGGTCAATCAGGCAGAGGTCTTTCAACGACAACAGGTGCCGGCCCTGCTCTATCACCTGGCCGTTGCTGTCAGCCAAGTCGAAGGGCAGGCGGCAGAACTGGGCACAAGCGCCGCGGTTGGCACTACGGCCGAAGCAATATTGCGAGGCATAGCACTGGCCGCTATAACTCACGCAGAGCGCGCCATGCACGAAGACTTCGAGCTCGACATCGGGCACCTGCCGGTGAATCTCGCGGATTTCATCGACCGAGAGTTCTCTGGCCAGCACCACGCGACGGAATCCCAAAGAGCGCAGCCACGCCACTTTTTCGGGAGTGCGGTTGTCGGTCTGGGTGGAGGCATGGAGAGGGAGTGATGAGTGATGAGTGAAGAGTGAAGAATCTTGTACCAGGATGGCATCGGCGCCAGCCTTTTCAAGTTCTTCCAGGAGCTGACGGGTATCGTCGAGCTCGTCGTCGTAGATGATAGTGTTGACCGTGACATAGACCTTCGCCCCAAAGGGATGGGCATAACGGCAGAGCTCGGCAATGTCGGCGACCGAGTTGCCTGCTGCCACCCTGGCCCCGAAACGGGAAGCCCCAATATAAACGGCATCAGCACCGTGGTCGATAGCCGCGATGCCGCATTGCAGGTTTTTGGCCGGAGCCAGCAGTTCGATGGTCTGTTTCACTCGGGGAGGCAGGTGTTACCCAATGAGATTAATGTCGTAAGGCGTCTGCTGATAAACGTAGTAGTTCACCCAGTTCTGGAAGAAGAGATTGGCGTGGGCCCTCCATTTCACGATGGGTCCCTTGTCGGGATTGTCGTCGCGATAGTAATACTTGGGAAGCTCCACGTCGTCGCGCTTTCCGATGTCGCGGCGGTATTCCTTGTCGAGCGTGTTAGGCGCATACTCCAGATGGCCGGTGACGAAGAACTCGCGGCCGCCACGGGCCACCACCATGCTGACGCCGCTCTCCTCGCCCTCGGCAAGTACGGAAAGATACTCGCTGGCGTCGATGTCTTCGCGACGGATTTCGGTGTGGCGGCTGTGGGGCATGTAGAAGAAATCGTCGAAGCCGCGGAAGATGGGTAGCTGCGGCTGGATGACCCGCTGGGGGAAGATGCCGAACTTCTTCTTCGCGAGCGGATACTTGGGGATGCCATAATAATAGTAGAGTCCGGCCTGGGCAGCCCAGCAGATGTAGAGCGTGCTCTGCACGTGGGTCTTGGCCCAGTCGAAGATGGTCTTCATCTCGTCCCAGTAGGTGACGTCCTCGAAGGCGAACTGCTCTACGGGGGCGCCTGTGATAATCATACCGTCGAACTTTTGCGACTTCAGCACCTCGAAGTCCTTATAGAACATCATCATGTGCTCTATGGGCGTATTCTTCGGGGTGTGGCTTTTCAACTTCATAAACGTGATGTCAAGCTGCAAGGGTGTATTCGACAACAGTCTTACGAGGTCGGTTTCGGTCGTAATCTTCAGCGGCATCAAGTTCAGGATGACAATCTTCAGCGGACGGATGTCCTGCGTGTGGGCGCGGGTGTCATCCATCACGAAGATGTTCTCCTTCTTCAGGATGTCTATCGCGGGAAGTCTGTCGGGTATTCTTAAAGGCATATAAGTATTTACTGATAATTTGGGTGCAAAGTTACAACTATTTTGCAGAAAAAGCAAGAAAGGATGCCAAAATCAATGTTTCGGCATCCTTTCAATGTCTATGATATCCGGTTTACCAAAGCTGCAGGCGCTCTGCCTTCGGGATAAACATCTTGTCGCCTTTTTTCACGCCAAAGGCCTCGTACCACATGTCGATATGCGGCAGGGCTCCGTTCACACGCCAGCGGCCCAGTGCGTGGGGGTCGCTCTTGGTGCGGTTGCGGATCTCGGCCTCGGTGATGTTGCCGGCCCATACTCCTGCATAGGCAATGAAGAAGCGCTGGTCGGGAGTGAGTCCGTCGATGTTCTTCAGCGGAGCATTTTTGGTGGCGTTCTTATAGGCATTGAAGGCCACCTGCAGACCACCGTGGTCGGCGAGGTTCTCGCCAAGCGTGAACTTACCGTTGGCATTCAGTCCGGGAAGCACCTCGATGGCTGAGAAGAAGTCGGCATACTTACCCGTGCGGGCCTCGAAGTTCTTGCCGTCGCTCTCGGTCCACCAGTCGGTCATGTTGCCCACCTTGTCGTAGTGGCGGCCCTGGTCGTCGAAGCCGTGCGTCATCTCGTGGCCGATAACCACGCCGATGGCACCGTAGTTGAAGGCATCGTCGGCCGTGGGGTCGAAGAAGGGGTACTGCAGGATGCCGGCGGGGAAACAAATCTCGTTGGTGGTGGGATTGTAGTAGGCGTTAACGGTCTGGGGAGTCATGTGCCACTCGTCGCGGTTGACGGGCTTGCCGGCCTTCTCCTCGATATGGCGCTTGGTCTGGAACTTGTTGCACTCCATCACATTCTCGTAGAAGCTCTTCGAGGGGTCGATGTTAAGTGCCGAGAGGTCCTTCCACTTGTCGGGATAGCCAATCTTCACATAGAAGGTGGAGAGCTTCGAGAGGGCGTTCAGCTTGGTGTCGGTCTCCATCCAGTCCTGTGCCATAATGCGCTCGGCAAGAGAGAGTTGCAGATTCTTCACCAGACGCTCCATGCGCTCCTTAGAAGAAGCGGGGAAATAGCGCTCGCAATAGATGCGGCCAAGGGCCTCACCCATCTGACTCTCCACCTGTCCGGTGGCACGCTTCCACAGGGGGAAGTTCTCCTTGCGGCCGCGCATCGTCTTGCCGAAGAAGTCGAAATTGGCAGCCACCACCTTGTCGCTCAGGTAGCTGGCGGCACTGGTAATCTCGCCCCACTCCATATAGGCGCGGTATTCGTCGGCAGTCATCTCGGCAATCACCTTGTCGGCACCTGCCACGAAGTCGGGCTGGCCCACAATCATGTCCTGAATATACTTGAGGTCGACACCTTCGGCCTGTGCCAGTTGCGAGAGTTGCACGTGGGGATACTTCTGCTCGAATTCCTTCAAGGTCATCTTGTTGTAGTTGGCCTCCACGTCGCGGAGTTCGGTACGGTTCTTGCTCACCTTGGCAAGGGCAGTCTCAATCTTGAGCACCTGCTCCATCTTCTGCTGGGCAACGCCCTTCTTGAAGCCGAAGAGCTGGAACATCGTGACGATATGGTTTTTGTAGGCCGCACGAATCTTGGCCGTGGCCTCATCGTTGTCGAGGTAATACTCCTTCTGACCGAGGGTAAGGCCTCCCTGATAGATGTTCAGGATGTTCTCGGTGGCATTCTTGTCGTCGGCACCGAAGCCCATGTACATGAACTGCTGGTCGCCATACTGCATCAGTTCCTTCTGAATCTCGAAAAGCTGCTCCTTGGTCTGGGCGGCCTCCATCTTCTTGATAATGGGCATCACGGGGCTCACGCCTTCCTTGTTGCGGCGCTTCTGATCCATGGCGAGCTTGTAGAAGTCGGAGAGTTTCTGCTCTATAGTTCCCTTGGCATAAGTACCTTTGCGGAGTTCGTCAAGAATGCTGTTGATGCGTTTGTCGTTGTCTTCCTGCAACTGGTCGAAACTTCCATAACGGCTGTATGCAGCAGGCAGGGGGTGGTTCTTCATCCAACCACCGCAGGCATACTGGTAGAAATCTTCTTGGGGCTTGACGTTTGTATCGAGGTTCGACATCACAAGACCCGACTTCAGTTCCTGAGCACTAGCACCCATGGCTGCCGATGCAATCAGCACGGTTGTCATCATTGTTCTGAATTTCATAATCATTATTTATTTGTTTAATTAATTATCATCTGGTATATGCACAGATATTTATAGTTCTATCGTTTCTAATTCCTCTGAGAGTTGAGCCCAACGGTCTGTTTCCTGGTCGATGAGACGCTTTGTAGAGGTATATTCCGTAACCACAGTCATATCCGAAGCACCCTCTGGTGTACAAAGGATGGCATCAAGTTCTGCGATACGGGTTTCCAGGGTTTCTATCTTCTTTTCTACTTCCTTGATGCTCTTTTCCAAGCGTGACTTCTTTTTCAGCAATTCCTTGCGTTCGGCATAGGAAAGGGCCCCCGCTGCACTTTCTACCGAAGGATTGGCTTTCAATTCTTGAGGTATACTATTAGCAACCTTCTTTTCAGCGCCATTGGGCACTCCTCCCGTTGGGGGAAGTTGAAGAGGGGCTTTATTAATCCAGTCATAGATACCGCCCAAATACTCACGCACCTTACCGCCGCCAAACTCATAGACCTTGGACACGAGACCGTCAAGAAACTCACGGTCATGGCTCACGATAATAGCCGTACCATCGAAAGCCTTGATGGCTTCCTTCAACACATCTTTGGAAGGCATGTCAAGGTGGTTGGTAGGCTCGTCGAGTATCAGCAGGTTGACGGGTTCCAAGAGTAACTTAATCATCGCCAGACGGCTACGCTCACCACCGCTGAGGAACTTCACCTTTTTCTCTGAAGCCTCACCACCAAACATAAAGGCACCAAGAATATCGTTGATGCGAAGACGGATGTCACCGGTAGCCACACGGTCGATGGTATCGAAAACGGTCAGCGACTCATCCAGCAATTGTGCCTGATTCTGGGCAAAATAGCCAATCTGCACATTATGGCCTATCTTCAGGTTTCCCTCGAAGGGAATCTCGCCCATGATACACTTCACAAGCGTCGACTTTCCTTCACCGTTCTTGCCTACAAATGCCACCTTCTCACCTCTTTTTATTGTAAGGTTCACATGTTCAAAGACAAGATGGTTGTAGCTCTTTGACACTTCGTCACAGATAATCGGGTAATCACCACTTCGCAAACAAGGGGGAAACTTCAGGCGCAAAGCCGAATTGTCCACCTCGTCTATCTCAATAGGAACCATCTTCTCCAACTGGCGCAAACGTTGCTGAACCTGAATGGCTTTCGTGGCCTTATAGCGGAAACGTTCCACAAACTGCTTGATGTCGGCTATTTCCTTCTGCTGGTTCTCGTAGGCACGCAACTGCTGTTCGCGACGCTCCTTGCGCAACTCCACATACTCATCGTATTTTACGCGATAATCAGTCACCTGACCGCATGAGATTTCCATCGTGCGGTTGGTCACATTATTTATAAAGGCACGGTCATGGCTCACTAAGACCACAGCACTACTACTAGTAGCCAGAAACTGCTCCAGCCATTGAATGGATTCTATGTCAAGGTGGTTCGTCGGCTCGTCAAGCAACAGTACATCAGGTTTCCGAAGCAGGATTTTTGCCAATTCAATACGCATACGCCAACCACCGGAAAACTCCTTTGTAGGACGCTCAAAGTCAGTACGTTCAAAGCCCAGACCTACCAGCGTGCGCTCAATCTCGGCCTCATAGCCTTCGGCGCCCATCATCTGATAGCGCTCGTGGGCTTCGGTATAACGCTGAACGAGGTCCATATATTCCTCCGTTTCATAATCCGTCCGCTCAGACAGTTCGCGGTTCATGCGCTCCAACCGCTCTGCCATTTTTGTATTGTCGGCAAACGCTTTGCGGGCTTCTTCACGCACAGTGGTATCGTCCACCAATTTCATCACCTGCGGCAGATAGCCCATCGTCGTATCGTTGGGTATGCTGACCACACCTTCCGTGGGCTGTTGCATCCCGCATAGGATTTTGAGCAGGGTGGATTTCCCTGCACCGTTCTTGCCCACCAAGGCAATACGGTCACGCTGGTTTATCACGAAACTCACGTCGTGAAAAAGGGGCTTTACACCAAACTCTACTTTAAGTCCTTCTACAGATATCATAAAAATAGGGTGCGAAGTTACTTTAAAATCTTCACACCCACAAATTATTTTATAATAATTAATTATTTCCGTATAATCTTACGGCGAACCTTTCCTTTGTAATTCACCGTGGATACCTTCTTCAGATATTCTATCAGCAACTCGGGAGTCGTACCACAGGTATAATCCTCCGACTTGTCAGGATCCAGTCCTATGCTTGCCACATAACTGTTGAGCACCACCTTATATTGCTTTTTCTTATCAATAGGCTTGCCATTCGAAAGGAACACCTTGGTATTCTTGATCTTTGCCGTATCGGCCTTGTCAACAGTCATCTCATAGGTCATACCAGAAACGAATGGAGCACGGTTACGGCCTTTCTGACGGCTCACTTCAATCAGTTTGACCACCTCTGCGCCCGTCAGGGTATAGACGGCTGCCTCATTGCCGAACGGGTCTATGCGGAACACGTCAAGGATGCGGATGGGGCCTTGATCCAGATGACTGTCACGTACTGCTCCGAAGTTAAGGATTGCCATATCAGCTCCACTCTCTGCTACATGGGAGTCACCCATCAGACAAGCCACTTCCTCCACATCGTTGAGTTCCACCTCATTCGTAGCCAGAACAGTCTTGAAATACGGATTCTCGTTGAAGAGTGTCAGCATGTTGTCGAGCACTTCGCTACGCCCCTGATGCTTGTTCACATCAATGAGCTTAGCTTCTTTAGAGACAATCTTCTTATCATCAAAGGTCACCACCGTCAGACAGACGTATTTCAGTTGCCATTCGGTCTGGGTGAGTAGCACTCCGTTGATACGTTCTCCATCCACCTTGGTGTGTGTATGACCGCCAATGATGAGGTCGTAGTACGGGAATTCCTCACAGAACTCCTTCTCTGCCGGATAGCCGCTATGGTCAAGCAGAATGTTCAGGTCACACTCATCGCGCATCCACTTGTATTTGGCAATGGTCTCCTTCTCGTTCTTAAACTCCAGCCCGACAATCTTGTTGGGATGAACGCTGGGCGTACCACGGTCGCTCAACTGAACCACGCTCAGGACACCTACACGTATACCGTCCATGTCGAAGAACTGATAGGGCAAGACATTCAGTCCGTGCTCCTGGGGGTCTTCTATATTGGCACAGAGATGACGGAAATGGGCCAAATTGATCAGGCGCCCAAGTCCCTCTACGCCACTATCAAACTCATGGTTGCCCAAGGCGGAGGCATCAAAGCCAATGGCATTCATCATAGCCACCATGGGATAGGCAGGAATACGGTATTGGTCATTGATGGGGTTTCCCGTACGGTTGTCGCCGGCCGAAAGCACCAGCAGGTTGGGATAAATCGCACGAATGCTGTCCACGATATCGGCCAGCACAGGCATTTTCTGCACATTGGCGTGCATGTCGTTAACGGAGATGATAGCCACCTGCTTTTTATCCGCCATAGCCACCGTGGCCAGCATTAAGAAAACAAATAAGATGTTCTTTTTCATCATTAAATAGGGTTTATGGTTGATTGATTATGTTCGTTTTGGTGATGCAAAAATACTTCTTTTTCTTATAAATCCAAAACTTATTTTCATTTTTCCACCATTTGTGCCAACTTTTGATTATCTTTGCTCCCAAAGAAATAAGTAGAAATATGAACATTTTCACCAAAATCATAGCCAAGCAACTGTCATTACCACAGGACGGCGTGGAGAATACGCTGAAACTGCTCGACGAAGGATGTACCATCCCCTTCATTTCCCGTTACCGCAAGGAGCGTACGGGAGGACTCAATGAGGTGCAGATAGCGCAAATCAGCGACCTTAACGAGAAGCTCAAGGAAATGGCCAAACGCAAGGAAACAATCCTCAAGACCATCACCGAACTTGGCAAGCTGACACCCGAACTTCAGAAGCGCATTGACGAGTGTTGGAACGCAACAGAACTGGAGGACATCTATCTGCCCTACCGCCCCAAGCGGCGCACACGTGCTCAGGTGGCCCGTGAACAAGGTTTGGAGCCATTGGCACAGATGTTGCTATCTTACGCCGCACCTAATCCCCAGAAGGCAGCCATGAATTTTGTGAAAGGCGATATTAAGGACGTGGAGATGGCACTCCAAGGAGCTAAGGACATCATTGCCGAACAACTGGCCGAAGATGAAAAATGTCGCAATATCGTGCGCCAACAGTTCCGTAGGGATGCTTTTATTATAAGTAAGGTGGTAAAGGCAAAGAAGGACACCGACGAAGCGCAAAAGTTCAGCGACTACTTCGAATGGGAAGAGCCCCTGCGCCGTTGTTCCAGCCATCGGCTACTGGCCATGCGCCGTGGTGAAAACGAAGGCATTCTCAGGGTAAAGATAGAAACCGACGATGACGAATGCATCAGCAGACTCAGACGATGCCTTCCTCCTATTCCCCCTCAGGGTGGTGGAGCTTGCAAACGATTGCTTTACGAAGCACTGGAAGACGGTTACAAACGACTCCTCCAGCCCAGTATAGAGACGGAGTTTGCAAACTTGAGCAAGGAAAAAGCGGATGATGAAGCTATCAACGTCTTTGCCCAGAATCTGCGCCAGCTCCTGATGGATGCTCCATTGGGACAGAAGCGCGTGATGGGTATCGACCCAGGTTTCCGTACCGGTTGCAAGGTGGTGTGCCTGGACGCCCAAGGCAACCTGCTTCACCACGAGGCCATCTTCCCCCACCCGCCTGTCAACCGCCTCATGGAAGCCAAGATGCATGTGCTCGACATGATCAGCGACTATCAGATTGAAGCAATAGCCATCGGCAACGGCACAGCATCCCGGGAAACCCGCGAATTTATAGAGGATCTGGCCTCCCTCAAAGAAGGGACTCCCGCTATTTTCGTTGTCAGCGAAGATGGTGCCTCCGTCTATTCGGCATCCAAGACAGCCCGAGATGAGTTCCCCGACGAGGATGTCACCGTGCGCGGAGCCGTCAGCATAGGACGCCGACTGATGGACCCATTGGCGGAACTGGTGAAGATTGACCCGAAGAGCATCGGCGTAGGACAATACCAGCATGACGTTGACCAGACGAAGTTGAAGCATACACTTGACCAGACCGTTGAGAGTTGTGTCAACCAGGTGGGTGTCAATCTAAATACCGCCTCCCAGCACCTCCTCACCTATGTGAGTGGTCTCGGTCCTGTATTAGCACAGAATATTGTGGATTACCGCCGTGAGAACGGAGCCTTCACTTCAAGAGCCCAGTTAAAGAAAGTACCTCGCCTGGGGCCCGTGGCTTATCAGCAATGTGCCGGATTCCTCCGTATTCCGGGAGCCAAGAATCCGCTCGACAACTCTGCCGTGCATCCAGAAAGCTACGAGGTGGTGGAACGGATGGCCATGGACCAAGGCTGCCATGTCGGCGATCTCATCAGCAACCCGCAATTACGCCAACAGGTGGATATCCGCCGATATGTAACGGACACGATTGGTATCCCTACCCTCACCGACATCATGCAGGAGCTGGAGAAACCCGGCCGCGATCCACGTGAGCAGTTGGAAGCCTTTGAGTTTGACCCCAACGTCAAGGAGGTTGATGATCTTGTGGAAGGCATGATACTTCCAGGCATCGTCACCAACATCACCAACTTCGGAGCTTTTGTAGACATCGGAGTCCACCAGGACGGTCTTGTCCATGTCTCGCAACTGGCAAATAAATACGTGAAAGACCCTAACGATGTAATCCATCTTCATCAGCACGTTAAGGTGAAAGTATTGCAGGTAGACCGCCGGCGCAACCGCATCTCCCTAACCATGAAAGGAATTTGACCAGACTTTAATGACCTTAAATACCTTAAAGTCCCTACCCTATAAAATCACAACAGGACTCGTCATCCCGACGCGTCCTGTTATGGTAATGAATTAACTAATAACTATCTAATAATAACCTAAACATATCTATGCATCAATTAAAACAGATAAATCTATCCCAATGTGCGGATGCTCATACATCAGCCCCGCATTTTCGATTGCAAATATACAACGGTTATTATAATGCTCCAAATTCTCACGTCTCATTAGTTTCATTCCATGTCTCACAAGTGGCAAAATAGCCATTTTGAGATAAAACATAAGATTTTTGAGAGAAAAAACAATAAAAGAAAGCGTGAGATGTTGATTGCCATTAAAACAGAGGTTCTGGACTACCTACTACACTTAGCAAACAAATCTCACGCCATATACGTGAAGCCATGCCTATTATCTGTGTAGTTAGTTGGTTATGGAACCGTCCAGATTCCTGTCTTGATAATCAGCTAAATAACAAAATCAACAAATATCCTCTTAATGAGAATGTTTTTATCCGGCACAAAAGTAGATATATTTTCTCTTACTACAAAATTTTTTTAGCAAAAAGAAATTAAAATCATAACTATTTCTATTTCAAATCTCGCAAACTATACGAATAGCAATATTGAATTCTATCCATATTTTTTCTTCAAAACATGCCATTTCATTTGGATTTTTTTCGTAAATTTGCAGGCAAATACTAGATATTGTCTAATCAAAACATAATTATCCAACAGATAAACAACATTAGAATATGAGAGATATCAGACCGTTTCTCACAAGATTGCTCCTATGCATGGCTGCAACATTATGTCTCCCGGCAACGGCCCAGACTTTTTGCGGAGAGCATAAATACGACGGAGAACACAAAAACGAAGTGAGCGGCTACATCGTCGGAGGCCAGAATGTAGTGACAGGCGTCTTCGGTGGTATGTCAGCATCCTACAAGCGCCACCTCACCGACCGATGGAGCGTGGAAGGTGACATGCAGGCCCAGTTTGGCAAGCAACTCTATGGCGCCTTCGTCAAAGGTGGCTATCGGCTGCCGTGGAAATACTTCAACTTCTACTTCGACGGCAAAATGATGTACAACCGCTACCATCGGTTCGGTACCAACGAGTACACAGCCAACATCTCTGCTACCGTGGAAGCGCCTTACTTCG
Source organism: uncultured Prevotellaceae bacterium (assembly GCA_900316985.1). Classification (GTDB taxonomy): domain Bacteria; phylum Bacteroidota; class Bacteroidia; order Bacteroidales; family Bacteroidaceae; genus Prevotella. The sequence continues at coordinate 1,801 of ONFE01000003.1, read as the reverse complement.
AAGTGACCATCGGCGAATCCGCAATGTGGTACCGAATGCTGGGCGACGGCTACAATGAGCCCCTCACATTCACCTTCGGCTTCGGACTGAATGTACGCCCCCGATGGAACTCCTGGAACATCGGACTCTTCTTCCGCAACTACGACGAGTACTACTACGAGAACTGGAACATCAACTGGGGTCTCCGCTTCAATGCCAACCTCACCAAGCGGATGCGTCTCTTCGGCGAGTTCAACATCCGTCCCGCAGGCTCCATGAGCCAGTTGGCCAGTAAATATGAGTTTTCACAGAAATTCGGACTAAAATACGTATGGTAAGATGAATAAGATATACATTATTATATTAGCAGCCGTGGCCACCCTCGCCATGGCATCATGCGAGAAAGTAAGCCCTATCGGCGTACTCGTCTCAGGTACAGGCGTGGAAGACCGTATCAAGATGTCAAACCTCTATTATCAGCAGCATAAGGCTGACTTCAACATTTTTGTAGCCGATAAGGGAGAATACACCTTCCTCGTGGGAGCCGACAGCCATATCACCGACGACATGGGGCGCATGGAGGAGATGCTTCAGATAGGACTCGACAAAGAGGACTTGCTCTACGTGCATCTCGGCGACATTGCCGACACCAAGGCCGAATACTACATCAACCTGGAAAACACGCTCGATAAATACAAGAAAAAGTATTGCGCCAAGAACTATGACGAGATTCCAATAGAAGACCTGCCCTTGCGAGATTGGGACGGACTTTATGTCGATGAACTTGGCGACACCGTACGTTACGAACAAATCCAATACCCCTTCTTCGCCGTAGTGGGCAACCACGACCTCACCCACAACGGATGGCCCCTGTGGTGCAACATCTTCCACTCCTCATTCTACCAGTTCGACGTCTATGTCAACGGAACCGACAAGTTCGACCATTTCATCTTCCTCGATACCGCCAGCGGCACCCTCGGTGAAGAGCAGGTGAAACTCATCGAAGAAGGGCCAAGGAAGAGACCTACTATCTGCTCAATCAGTTTGAAGAATGGAATGTGACCGCCGTCTTCTGCGGCCACGTACACGCCTGGGATGAGCGCGACTTTGCCGATGTCCACTACGTCACGCTCGACTCCATGAGTGAGCGCAACAGTCCTGAAGCCGGTGACTATCTGATGCGAGTCCACATCCCCCTAAACGGCCCCATCGCCTACGAGCGTGTCCGCATGAACTACGTAAAGAAATAAAAGAACAAAACCGTTACCTTACTCATTTTCTAGACTCACAGGGGGTGTTCCTCTGTGAGTCAGAATCGGAGGCCCCTGTGATTTCAAACCTATGCGAATGTTTTTGTTGGTTTTTGCTATCACTGCTATCACTAAAATCAGTAACCGGCTGAATGTCTGTAAGTTGTGGGCTAATTTTTAGTGATAGCACAGGTGATAGCAGTGATAGCAAAAGGCGGAATGACTGATTTTTTCTATGAAAAAGCATTATTTTTAATGCAAACTCTTAATACTCAGCATAGGATTTCATAGGAATTGGATGGTGGCAGATGGCGCGCTAAATTACTGCGAAGGCTCCGCAGTAGTACTGCGGATGATGCGCAGTACTGCTGCTAATGGGTAGCAGTAGTTCTGCAAGTGATACTCACATCTGCGGGAGATAACAGCTTATAAGCGAAAAACTGAGTGTTTCGGGGTGATTTTTTGCGCGGAAATGTCTTGTCCTGCTATAGGTTGATATAAAAATTGATCTATTCAATGAAGCAAGCAAGTAAAAAAAGTTTACCCCAGCCGGGTCATCCCCGTCCGTTGGC
>ONFE01000080.1 GCA_900316985.1 uncultured Prevotellaceae bacterium | reverse complement strand
TGCCAACGCCCAAAACGTGATAACCGTCGATGCCAGTGGCAATGGCGACTATACCACCGTACAGGCTGCTGTGGATGCGGCTCCCGACAATGCCGAGACCACGATTTTCATCAAAAACGGCACTTATGCCGAGAATGTGAATATCGGCTCGAAGAACAGCAGCTCTAGTAAGCGGCTTTCACTCATCGGCGAAAGTCGTGACGGCACGGTGATCACTTCTTCGAAAGGGATGGCCTCAGGATTGACATTCGACCAGACACCCGCCATGAGTATCTATGCCTCTGACTTCTATGCAGAGAACATCACCTTCCAGAATTCCTCCGGGAAGAATGGGGCTCAGGCATTGGCTATCTATGTGGCAGGCGACCGCCAGACTTTCAATCATTGCGCTTTTAAGGGATATCAGGACACTCACCGCACGAAGAAGGGCACACGCTCATATTATAAGGAATGCTTGGTGGAAGGCTGTACGGATTTTATCTATGCTGGAGGCACTTGCTGGTTTGAGAACTGTCAGTTGAACCTCGTGGGCAACGGCTATATCACGGCTCCCGAAGATGTTGACGTTCGCATCAATACCAAACTATCGGGGGCGCCCGTAAGCATCTTTTTGGGTTTTGTGTTCAACAACTGTACTGTTACCCGTTCTGATGCAGCTACGGCAGGCAGTTCCTACCTAGGCCGTCCTTGGGGTGAAAAGAATTGTGGCAGCATCTTCCTGAATTGTAATCTCGGAGATGCCATCAACAAAGCCGGTTGGATTAAAATGGGCAGTAATGACGGCACCAGTTCATATTTTGCCGAATATAAGAGTGTGGATGGCAATGGAAGCCTCATTGACACCAACAACCGTATCAGTTGGGGGCGTCAGATGGATGAGGCCGACTTCGCTGCTTTTATGAACTGGCATTCTGTGGATAGTGCTTTCAAGGCACGCACTAATAACACGATAGATTACAATCCCGAAGCTGTCATTGCCGACCATGCAACGTCTTCAATCAATGACTATACAGATTTGGAAGGTAAATTGCTGGCCTTCCCTACGGCTCGTGGATTTGGCAAATTGGCATCCGGCGGTCGTGGTGGAAAAGTTGTGGAGGTGACCAATCTGAATGATAGTGGCGAAGGTTCGCTGCGCTGGGCATTGACTGAGGCTGGGATGGAAAATGCCACCATCGTGTTCCGTGTGGGCGGCATCATCAAGTTGGAAAGTGACATCCGTGCCAAACTGACAAACGTAACCATTGCCGGACAGACGGCTCCCGGTGACGGTATTCTTTACCGAGGTGCCAAACTTAACTTGGGCGGCAGCAATAATCTGATTATCCGTAATATTCGCGGTAGATTGGGAAAAACGGATGATGACCAGTTTATCGATGGTGGAAGTATTGGGATTGAAAATAGCCAGAACATTATCATTGACCACTGCTGTTTCGGATGGAGCGGAGAGGAAAATATGACGATGTATGATAATCACTTCTCGACAGTACAGTGGACGATTGTCCACGAAGGATTGCGCGTGGCAGGCCACCCGAAAGGACCTCGAGGCTACGGCTCGCAATGGGGCGGTTCTCCGGCAACCTTTCACCACAATCTGCTGATACACAATGATTCACGCTCCTGTCGTATCAATGGTGCAAGCAATGATGGTGGCGACCGACGTGTCTTCTTGGAGTATTACAATAACGTGAACTACAACTGGGGCCGCTGGGACTCATGCTATGGCGGAGAGAACGAGGCCTCCAACAGTATCCATTTCTGCAACTTCATCGGCAACTATTACAAGCCGGGACCGGCTACACCTTCAGGTAGTGTATTCATCTCCATTTCGGAACATCGGGATAAAAAGACATCAACCGGTCCGTCACGCTGGTATTTCGAGGGGAATAAAATGGAGGGTAATGCCACGGCAACCGCCGATAATTGGCAAGGCGTGCACAACAACACGAAGTACACCATCTCTCAACTGAAGAGCGACGAGCTGCTCAACCAGGAAGGTTATTATCAATCGGCGGCACTGGTGTACAATTATGCTGATTACCAGACACCTACTGAAGATGCCGACAATGCATATAATCATGTCCTCAATAAAGTTGGCACCATTAGACGCGACAAAGTTGAACAACGACTAATCAACGAGTTGAAGAATGGTACTACAACTTACAAGGGTAGTGAAGGCAAAAAAGGAATCATAGACTCGCAGTTCCAGACAGAGGGATTTTTCACTTATGACGGCGGAACTGCCCCTGCCGATACCGACCACGACGGAATGCCCGACGAATGGGAAACGGCCAACGGTTTCAATCCCAACGATGCATCTGACGGTGCCAAAGTTGCTTCGGCCGAGGGATATACGGCACTTGAAATCTACCTGAACTCCCTGATGGGCGAATGGATTCCCATCAATACAACTGGCATTCAGCAGATTGCTACCATCTTTGGCAACAACCAGCCTGTAGGATGGTATACTCTTCAGGGCATCCAACTGGCGCAGAAACCCTCTGCGCCAGGTCTGTATGTCAGCAATGGCCGAAAGTTTTTGGTGAAATAGGAAAAAAAGCGACTATTTTTTTGTATCGTTCACTTTTTTTATTATCTTTGCAACATCATTAATAACTTATGAAAATAACTTATAAAACAGATCTAATTATGAAGCAAAATTACTTATTAATTAGGCTATTTGTGCTTACAGTTATGGCCTTCTTTGCCGGAAATGTGATGGCAGAAGAAGCCGTATTTGATTTTACAACGGTCGAAGGCCTGAAGGCTATGGGCGTGGCTGAAGCCAGCATACCACAAGCAACAGATGCTGGTGTAGGTTTTGACACTAATGGTCCTTTCAGTATGAATGGAGTTACTATCAGCACTACTGATGGCAATACGGCCAGTCGCCTTTGGAGTACAAAAAACAATGGAAGCCGCGATTATCGTGTGTATGCAAAAGGTACCATGACCATTACTGCTCCTTCAGGTAAGAGTCTTTCAAAGATTGTCTTCACTGCAGGAACATGGAATGAAACAACAGCCTCAGAAGGAGACCTCTCTGGAAAAGAATGGAATGGAAATGCCAGTAGCCTGACACTTACGATGGCAGGCCAATGCCAGTTCAAGACCATTACTGTGACCTTTGCAGATGCAAGTTCTATTGTTACTAAGAAATCCGCTGACCTGAGTTTCAGCGCAGAACAAGTAGAAGTCATTTTGGGCGAGACATCTTTCACGGAACCTACTTTAACCAAGGCCACTACTGCTGCCGTAAAGTATTCTTCTACCAATTCTTCAATTGCCACGGTTGATGAGAACACTGGTGCTGTTACCATTACAGCCACGGCTGCCGGAACGGCAAAGATCAGAGCCACTGCTGAAGAAAACGACGAATATTATGCGGGACAGGCAGAATACCAGATTATCGTAAAAGAAGCAGCAATCGGTGTTGCCGATATTGCTGCCATGAACGCTTTGGAGGATAAGACAGAGTTCTTATTCAATGGGAAAGTTACCGTTGTCTATGCAAGTGGCAAGTACGTCTATATTAAGGACGACACCGGCTCAAGCCTTCTGTTTAAAGAAGATTTAGGCGTTGAAAAGGGTGATGTCATCAAGGCAGGATGGAAAGGAAAGGTGAGTGTTTACAATAACCTCTTTGAAGTCGTTCCTTCCACCACACTCGAGAAGGACGGTACAGCTGAAGTTACCTATCCCGTAGCAACTGCTGCCGACGTTAAAGCCGAGAACATGAACCAAGTGGTTGTACTGAAGGGTGTTACATACACGGCTCCGAGTGGCAAGAACTTCACGATTGGTGACGACATCGCCGGATACAACCAGTTCGGCATTAGCATACCAACACCTGAGGAAGGTGCCACTTACGACATAGAAGGTGTTATCAGTGTGTTTAAGACTAATGTTCAGTTCCAGCCCATTTCAATTACTGCTCACACGCATAACTTCATAGAAGCGGGAAGGACTGATCCCACTTGCACAGAATCTGGTTCTATTACGAATGTATGTGAATGTGGTGAGACCCAAACAGAAGAGATTCCCGCTCTTGGCCATGATATGGTAGATGGCGTATGCAGCAGGTGCGGTTTCACAGAGACACCAGAACTCAAAGTGTTATACATCATGGGTACAGGCACGGAGAACGAATGGAGCAATACGACAGCGATGACGCTCAACGAAGAGACGGATGACTTTGAGTATGACTTGACACTTACGAGTACAGGTTATATCACTTTCGGTGACGTTGCGTTTACGGATTGGGATGATTTCAATGCCAACCACCGCTATGGTATTGGCGAGGGTGATGTGAATGCAACGCTTGATACACCGACAAAACTGGAGAAATACAACGGTTGCCTTGTGATTGCCGAAGCAGGAAAGTACAAAGTCACCGTGACGAAGGATTTGGTGGTGACCATCACCAAGACGGGTGATGTTACGATTACGGCCGAGATCTCGAGGGTGCAGATTTGCGGTGCTACGGATCCGGAATGGAGCAATCGTATCGACTTTGACCTGACCAAGGGTGAGGGCGAAGAAGAAGTCTATACAGGTGTGCTTGACCTGACGGGATCTACCAACGACGCGGAGTTCAAACTGGTTGTCAATGAGGGTACCTGGATTGGATTTAACGAACTGACGCTGGATGCTCCCGAAGGCTGGGTGGAAGGACCGTACGGTGATGGCAATAACTTTATGCTGAAAAATTCCGATACCGGTTACCAGACTTATACGATAACCGCTACGTGGGAGGCCAATGCAGATGCTGCGGCCAATTGGACGCTGAAGATTGAAGGTAAGGACATGGCTGAATCGGAACTCGAGGTTCCCGGCACTGAAATCTGGAGCAGCGAAGAGGCTGCTGACGTGGATTGGAATCAAGGCAAGGCCGCTATGATTGATGCTGAGAATTTTGCCGACGTCAAGGTGGGTGACCGCCTGAACATCGGAATCCTTGGCGCTCCCGAAGATGCTGCACCCAGCAACTGGGCTTATCAGGTGGCCCTGCAGGACGGTGATAACTGGAAGAACCTGGAAGGCGGCGAGCCGCTGAAGCAGGCTGGCGACTATGTACACTCGTTCATCATCACGGGTGACATGCTGAGGTATCTGAAGCAGGACGGCCTGGCCCTGAACGGTACGAAGTTCCAGGTGAAGAAAGTTGCCGTTGAGAGTGCCTATGAAGGTAGCGACGAGAGCATCTTTGTCGGCGAGAAGAAAGGCAACGTGCAGATCAACATCTGCCACTTCGCCAATGCTGCCGACTTCACGGGCGTGAAGGTGGGCGACATCATCCGCGTCACCATTGACAGCCCGAACTGGATTGGCATTAACTATAACACCACAGACTGGAAATGGTCTAATTTTGCAGATGATGACTTTAAGGTGACTAACGATTACACTAATCCTGTTGTAGACTTCACGATTAAGACAGATAACGCCGTCAACATCCTGAACAAGGAGAATGGTGGAATCTTTATCAACAACCCCAACACAACGGTCACTCAGGTGGAGATTATCCCCGCCGTGTTATATACCGTGACCGTCAGCGAGAGCGAGGGCGGCAAGGTGACGGCCGACATGGCTGAAGCTCTTGAAGGCGACGCCGTGACGCTGACCGTGACTCCCGACGAGGGCTATGAACTGGACAAGTTGACCGTGAAGGATGCCGACGATGCCGACGTGGAAGTGACCGAGAATTCATTCACGATGCCCGCAAGCAATGTAACTGTAACGGCTATCTTCAAGAGGATTCCCGGCGAGGTGAATATCACCATCGAGAGCGGTAAGGACATCGCTGAAGAAGTGGCTGCTGCCGCAGGCGGTGCTCCCATCAAGAGCCTGACTATCACGCTCGAGGAAGACGGCGAATACACCATCAGCAACTCATTGACTACTCAGGGCAGTGTAGTTATCAACGGTAACGGTGCAACCATCGATGCCAGCGGTCTGACCAAGCCGTTCATCGCTTTCAGCGCCGAGCCGGGAATTGAGCCCGTGGCAAGCGGACAGTATGTCATCGAAGATCCCATCATGGTTGACAATGTGATTGTAAACGGACTGACCAAGGCTCTGTTCGCCGACAACGGCAAGAGTTATGCCTATGTGAACCTGACCGTACAGAACAGCCTATTCCACTACACAACCCAGAGTAACGTGGTGTTCAACTTTGCCGCTTCAATGGCTATCAACTTCAACATCCTGAACAGCACGTTCTACAGCGATGCTCCTGGTACGAAAAACTTTATCGCCATGAGCGGTAAGCGTCCATGGCAGATTACCGGCTTCGAGGAAGAGACAGGCAAGTTCACCTGCGACCACAACACGTTCTACAACGTGGCCAAGGGCAACCAGTTCATGAACACAAATTCGCTGAAGGGCCAGAAGTACCTCTATGAGTTCAACTCCAACATCTTCGTCGATGTGTCGAACAAGAAGATCTACGGGAACATGACGAACAATACAAAGCAGTTGACCACCGACGGCCTGAACACCTATATGTGGGACGGTGCGTTCTTCAACGAGACCAACTACAACGGTGACGAAGGTCTGCAGACCGATCCCGGCTTTGCCGATGCTGCCAATGGTGACTTTACGCTTGCCGTTACCAGTGATCAGTATGCACAGCAGACAGGTGACCCGCGCTGGCTGGGTGTCGATCCTACCGTCATGGTTGCTCCAGAGAGCGGTGACTTCGCCGTTATCGTGGCACAGGCCGTAAAGGAAGGCAAGGAGACACTTGCACTGCCCGCAGGCGCTGCCTACAAGGCCGGCTCTACCGTCAAGGTGGACAAGAAGCTGAACATCATCGGTGACGAGAACGATCCCGCCACGCTCGAGCTCGGTATGAAGGGATTCGTCATCAAGGACGCCCTCGACATGGAGAACATGATTATCGACGCAGCCACCAACGACGAGCCGTTCATCGCCCTGAGCGAAGAGCCCAATGAGGAACTCCTCGGTGCAAACAACGGTTCCGACTACTACAACATCATGGATCCCGTCATCCTGCGCAACCTCACCATCACCGGTGTGAAGGGTAAGCTCATCTACGACAACAACAAGAAGTATGCACTCGACAACCTGCTCATTGAGAACTGTCTCGTACAGCTCCGCACACCGAAGGACAAGAAGGAGACCGTCATCTACATGCAGGGCGGTGGCATCCGCATGCTCGAGGTGAACACCTCAACGTTCTACCAGAAGGGACAGGGCGACAACGACTACTTCGTACGCTACAACAACTCCGCACGTCTGGAC
>ONFE01000005.1 GCA_900316985.1 uncultured Prevotellaceae bacterium | reverse complement strand
GTTCAGGTTGGGATTCATGTCCCAGTTGCCCACGGTGTCGCCCTCACGGCATTCGCGCAGGTTCGACTTCACCACGTGGTTGTCCTCGGCGCAAGAGCCTTCGGGCACTTCGTCGTAGGGTATGTTGGGAATGGTGCAGAGCAGGGCGGTCATGTCTTCTTCGGCCTTCTTCATCTGCTCTTCCAGCTGCTTGTTGGTCTCCTTCATTTCCGAAACCTTCTCCTTGATGGCGTTGGCCTCGTCTTTCTTTCCTTCCTTCATCAGTCCGCCAATCTGGGCGGCCATTTTCTTGGCCTCAGAGAGGTTTGCGTCCAGCTGCTGCTGTGATTCGCGGCGCTGCTTGTCGATGTCCAGCACCTGATTGATGGCTTCCTCAGCACCGTTGAAGTGCTTCTTGTTCAGACCGCTGATCACGCGGTCGCGTTGCTCTTTGATGAGTTGTAATGTCAGCATTGTTTTATATTGTTTATTCTTGGTTTTCGTATAACGATGCAAAGGTACAAAAACTTTCTGAACCGTGCAAGAATAATATGCAAAAAAATGTACGCGCATGCGATAGGTTGTTACACGCGTTTGAACAGCCGATGACAAATGACAGATGACAGTTTTTTTTATTAGCAAAAAAAATCTGCGTAGAAAAGTTATTATTATATATATTTATAAATATATATAATAATAAATCTCTATACTCCTTTTTTCTCTCGATTTAAAATAACTGTCATCTGTCATAACTGTCATCTGTCATCAGGAAAGTCTGTGTCTTTTCCTGAATAAGGTTGACTCCTTTCTGCTCATCAGAAGCATCGCTTCCATTGGTCGGAAAGAATGCTTCCATTGGTCGGAAAGGATGCTTCCAATGGATGGAAACAACGCTTCTAATGGGCGGAAGCAATAGCCCTATATATGCAGAAAACCTCCACCCGGGTGGGCAGAGGTTCCTGTTGTTTGTTTGGAATAAGTTGTTTACTGTTTATGCTTCAGCGTCAGCGGGGATTACTGATACTGTGCTCTTGTTGTTGCGGCCCTTCTTGAAGTTAACCACACCGTCAACAAGTGCATAGAGCGTATCGTCCTTACCAATGCCTACATTCAAACCAGGGTTGTGCTTAGTACCGCGCTGGCGAACGATGATGTTGCCGGCAATAACTTTCTGTCCACCCCAGATCTTCACGCCAAGTCGCTGAGCAGCTGACTCGCGTCCGTTCTTAGAACTACCTACACCTTTTTTATGTGCCATTCTAAAGTCCTCCTGAAATTTAAGCGGTTACTGATTTGATTTCAACCTCTGTGAACTGCTGGCGATGACCGTTCTTCTTGCGGCTATCCTTGCGGCGCTTCATCTTGAAGATAATCACCTTCTCACCCTTAACGAGCGGGTTCTTCACTTCGGCTACTACTTTCGCACCTTCTACGGTTGGTGCACCTACCGTCACGGCTCCGTCGTTGTCAACGAGGAGAACCTTGTCAAACTCAACGGTCTGACCTTCTTCAGCGTCCTTAATGTGGTTGACAAAGAGCTTCTTGCCCTGCTCAACCTTGAACTGCTGACCGTTAATCTCTACGATTGCGTACATTTGTTTTTGTATGTTTAAACGGGTTTTTCCGCGAGGCGAGTGACACCGTGCCACTGCTTGTCTGAGCCCCCACGGATTCAAAAATCGGCTGCAAAATTACAACAATTCTTTGAAATGGCCAAATATTTCTGCTATAAATTTCATTTATAACGTCGGATTAGTTCCGTAAACGTCTCACCATACTTCTGTTTCTTGAAGTCTCCGATGCCTGAAACCATGCCGAATTCCTCCACCGTGACGGGCTTTATCGTGGCAAGTGAATGGAGCACCTTGTCGGAAAGAACGATGTAGGCAGGAAACCCCTGGGCGTCGGCCAATTGCTTACGAAGGGCACGGAGCGCCTCGAAGAGTTTCGGGTCTTCTACACCCTCAGGCTTTTCTATGCCGGGAATGTGGATGGACGGGATTTCCAGTCGGAGGTCACGCTTCTTGCGAGGCCTGTTTTCTTTCGTGTTGCGGTCGATCACGGCCATCTGCACCTTCATCTCGCCATGCAGCACCTGCCATCCCTGCTGGGTGATTTTGACCACGTTCTGCTGGTCGTATGCGATTTCGATGAATCCCATGTGAAGCATCTGCAGAAGATAGTCCTGCCAGTCTTGTGTGGAAATGTCCTTTCCGACACCGAAAGTCTTCAGTTCGTTGTAATGGAAGCGCCTGACGGTGGGAGAGGGCATGCCCTTCAGGATTTCCACGATGGTGCTGGTGCGGATCTTCTCTTCAGCTCGTGCCACGGCAGAAAGGGCCTTTTGCACGATGATCGTGCCGTCAAAGCGGCGTGGCGGGGACTCGCAGACATCACAATTGCCACAATCGCAAGCCGTCTCTTCTCCAAAATAATTTAACAATATACGCCTTCGGCAAACACTTGATTCGGCATATTCCTGCATGCGGTCAAGCTTCTCGAAGTTTACTTGCTTTTGTCCGCTTTCTTCAGCAAAACTTCTTAAGGTGATAACATCGGCAAGATTATAGAAAAGGACGGTGTCGGCAGGGGCTCCATCACGTCCCGCACGACCTATTTCCTGATAGAAACTCTCGATGCTCTTAGGCAGGTTGTAGTGAATAATCCAGCGAACGTTACTTTTGTCGATTCCCATCCCGAATGCAATTGTCGCACAGACCACCTGAATCTGATCCTGCTTGAATGCCTCCTGTGCTCGGTTGCGTTCCGTTGTGTTGAGACCTGCGTGGTATGCTGCTGCCCGTATGCCCAACTTAAGTAAATCCTGACAAACCTTTTCCGTATTCTTCCTTGAAAGGCAATAGATAATTCCCGCTTCTTCAGTATGTTGCCTAATAAAGTTGAATATATACTTCTGTTTCTCCTTGGCCGTCATGCCACGCTTTACCGAGAGGCTCAGATTAGGACGGTCGAAGGATGAAATGAATACTTTCGGGTCGCGGAGGCAAAGCTGTTTGAGGATGTCCTGCCGGGTCACCTTGTCGGCCGTTGCCGTGAGTGCCATCACAGGTACGTCATGAAATTGTTCGCGAAGGATGTTTAACTGGGTGTATTCCGGCCTGAAATCATGTCCCCATTGCGAGATGCAATGAGCCTCGTCGATGGCAAAAAGTGATATCTTTATCGACTTTAGTAAATACTCGGTTTCATTCAATAGTCTTTCTGGTGATATGTAAAGTAATTTCAAATCTCCTGAAAGGCATTTTCTTCGTATGATAGTGTCCTCGGTGAGATCGTTTCCGCTGTTCAGAGCTGCAGCCTCAATTCCGTTAGCCTGCAAGGCTTCCACCTGGTCGCGCATGAGGCTGATAAGTGGTGAGATGACGATAGCTGTCCCTTTCATGGCCAATGCCGGAATCTGATAGCAAAGGCTTTTACCACCTCCCGTTGGCATCAGCACGAGCGAATCCCTTCCTTCCATCACGTTGCGGATGATTTCTTCCTGTTGCGGACGGAAGGAATGATAACCGTAATATTTTCTTAATAATTCGTCAATTTCCAGCATAATCATGTCCATTTTCCTGTTTTCGCCACAAAGTTATGCTTTTTTTATTAAAAAATCTCCAAAATATTTGACCATTTCGTTTTTTTGTATTATTTTTGCGTTATAATTTAAAGTAAACCAACTAAATAACATTTAACTACAGGTATGGCAAAATACAACATTACTGAATTGAAGGAGAAGGAAGCCGCCTACCGCAGCCTGGTGAGTCCGCGACTAATGGATGAACTAAAGGAAAAGATTCTGGACATCATTCTCATTCAAAAAAAGTACAAAGACAAAGATTATTCGGCCAAGAAACTGGCCGAGGATCTTGGTACCAACACACGTTACATTTCAGCTGTCGTGAATGTACGATTTCACATGAATTACACTTCGTTCGTGAACAAATTCCGCATCGAGGAAGCAATGACTTTGCTTGTTGACAAGCGTTACCGTGACCTGAACATGGAAGATATCAGCGACATGGTGGGATTCGCCAACAGGCAGTCGTTCTATGCTTCATTCTACAAGATCAACGGCATTACGCCGCGTGAGTACAAGTTGCGCCATTATGCGCAGCATCCGTCTGATGCAAAAAGGCCGTTGAAACGCAATAAAAAGAAAAGTACAAATTAAGATTGACAATATGCAAACAGAAGACTTCAACTATTCAGACGAGCGCTTCGCTGACTTGCAGTTGCTGAGGTATCGCCTGAATGGTTTTGAAAGCCTTACGCCTCAACAGAAAGAACTCGTATATTATTTATCGGAAGCAACACTCTGGGGACGTGACATCACGTTTGACCAGTTTGGGAAATACAACCTTCGCATCCGCAAAATGCTGGAGGTTGTATTTACTCGTTTTCATGGCGACCGTGAAAGTATCGACTTCAAGGCCCTGGAGGTCTATCTGAAACGGGTGTGGTTTTCCAATGGCATCTATCATCATTATGGATGCGAGAAATTCATGCCTGAATTTACCGAGTCGTATCTGAGGAAAATGCTTGAAACTGTCGGTGAGAATGTCGGCGACTATGAAGAGTTGTTCTCCGTGATGTTTGATCCTGAAGTGTTACCCAAGCGTGTGAATAAGGCCGATGGCGTTGACCTGGTGGAGACATCCGCTTGCAATTTCTACGATGGGGTTAACCAGCAGGAGGTGGAGGACTATTATGCCTCCACGAAGGATACCCTTGATCCGGAACCGCTTTCCTATGGACTGAACTCAACACTCGTAAAACGCGATGGCAGGATAGAGGAAGACAAGTGGTATGCCGAAGGAAAATACGGAGCTGCCATCAGCCATATTGTCTATTGGCTCCGGAAGGCCATGGACGTGGCTGAGAACGATGACCAGCGCACGTATATTGCCACCCTCATCCGCTATTATGAGACTGGCGACCTGAGACTTTTCAACCTCTATTGTATCCAATGGGTGACCGAGCATCGCTCACGCGTGGATTTCGTCAATGGTTTCATTGAGGTCTATGGCGATCCGCTGGGACTGAAAGGCTCGTGGGAAGGTATTGTGGAATACAAGGACCTGGAGGCCACCAAACGCACGCAGACCATTTCCGACAATGCCCAGTGGTTTGAGGACCATTCGCCTGTTGACCCCCGATTCCGCAAGCCAAAGGTAAAGGGCGTCACGGCCAATGTAATATGTGCGGCGATGCTTGGTGGCGATGAGTATCCCTCCACGGCTATCGGTATCAATCTGCCCAATGCCGACTGGATTCGGGCTGAACACGGTTCGAAGAGCGTTACCATCGGAAACCTTACCGATGCCTATAACAAGGCGGCTCGTGGTAATGGATTCCGGGAGGAGTTCGTGGTTGATGCCGATACGATTGCGTTGATCAACAAATATGGCGATGTGTGCGATGACCTCCATACGGATCTCCATGAATGTCTGGGGCATGGCAGTGGCCAGTTGCTTCCCGGCGTTGACCCGGATGCGTTGAAGAACTACGGCAATACCATCGAGGAAGCCCGCGCTGACCTTTTCGGACTCTATTATATAGCCGACGAAAAACTGGTTCAACTCGGTCTTACACCCGATGTGGAAGCCTACAAGAGCCAATATTACACCTATATGATGAACGGTTTGTTGACCCAGCTGACGCGCATAAAGCCCGGTCATCAGATAGAAGAGGCTCATATGCGCAACCGGGCCTTAATCGCCCATTGGTGTTTTGAGCACGGTGATGCTATCGAGATGTTGAAGCGTGACGAAAAGACTTATATCCGCATTAACGACTATCAGCAACTCAGGCGGCTCATTGCTGAACTGTTGGCCGAAATCCAGCGCATCAAGAGTGAGGGAGACTTTGAGGCAGCCCGTGAACTCGTGGAGAGATATGCCGTGAAGGTGGATGCTGATTTGCATCAGGAGATTCTTGAACGCTACGGAAAACTGAATCTGGCTCCCTACAAAGGATTCATCAATCCCGTGATGAAGCCAGTCGAGAATAGCGATGGGAAGATTGTGGATGTGGAACTCGATTATACGGAAGGCTACACCGAGCAGATGCTTCGATATAGCCGCGATTATAGTGTGTTGATTTGAATGACTATGGATGAGCAGACACAAGAGAAACTGAAGGAGATTAAGAAGTCGTTTTTTCTCAGGATGGACGGAACGGCTTCACGGTCCATGCGTGAGAAGGGACTCGATTACAAGATTAATTGGGGCGTGAGCATTCCAGATCTCCGGAAGATGGCCGACGAATATGGCAAGGATTATGAGTTGGCCATTGAATTATGGAAAGAGAACATCAGGGAGTGCAAGATACTGGCAACGATGATGATGCCACCCGAACAGATGTTACCTGAAATCGTTGAACTCTGGATGGAGCAGACGCCTTCCCAGGAGATTGCCGAGATGGCCGCCTTCAATCTCTATCAGCATCTGGAATATGCCCCGGTGTTGGCTTTCCAATGGATTGCCGGTGACAATGAAATGGAGCAGATTTGCGGCTATAATCTGCTTGCTCGCCTTTTTATGAAAGGTCAGGAGCCAAATGAACGCGGTATCCAGGAGTTTCTTGATCAGGCTCTGACCGCCTTACAGAGTCCTTCCGTCAGTGTGCGCCACGCGGCTATGAATTGCGTTCGGCGGTTCGCTTCATTAGGTGATGATTATACACAAATTTGTAAAAGTGCGTTGAAAACACTTAATTTAGAATTTTTTTGAGTAAAATAGCCGCCTTTTATAAAAAATAGTTGTAAATTTGCACGAATTTGTGAGCTAACCTCATAATTTGGGCAAATGAAGGAAAGCAACAAGACTGCTGTGAGGCAGATTCTAGCCAAATATCTGGACGAAAATAAGCTTCGTAAGACGCCTGAGCGCTTTGCGGTGCTGGATGCGGTGTATAGCTTCAATGGCCATTTCTCCATTCAGGAGTTGAGTGAAAAGATTGAGAAGGATTATTTCCCCATTAGTCGTGCCACGCTCTATAATGCACTGAATCTGTTTGTGAACCTTCGCCTGGTGGTTTGCCATCGACTGAGTTTGGGTACGATGTACCAAGCCAGTTATGCTTCTACCAGCCATTGCTACCAGGTGTGCACAATATGCGGTAAGGTTGCTGAGATGAAGGCTCCCAAAGTGGAGCTGGCCCTCAGGGACACCCGTCTGAAGCGTTTTCGCCGTGACAGCTATTCGCTTTATGTCTATGGTGTTTGCAGCACTTGCGTGGCCAAACTCACAAGAGAGAAGAATAAGAAAAAGATTAAATAGTTTAACAAAAATGCAAAAAGGAAAAGTTGACGTTCTCCTCGGCTTGCAATGGGGAGACGAAGGTAAGGGAAAGGTCGTGGATGTTCTCACACCACAGTATGACGTTGTAGCACGCTTTCAGGGAGGCCCCAATGCCGGTCATACCCTGGAGTTTGAAGGCGAAAAATACGTACTCCGTTCTATTCCTTCTGGAATCTTTCAGGGCGGTAAGGTGAACATCATTGGTAACGGTGTGGTGCTTGCCCCGGATTTGTTTATGGCAGAGGCCAAAGACCTTGAGAAAAGCGGTCACGATTTGAAAAACCGTCTTCATATTTCCAAGAAAGCTCATCTTATTATGCCTACCCATCGTGTGCTCGATGCCGCCTACGAGGCTCAGAAAGGCAAGAGCAAGGTAGGTACTACAGGTAAGGGCATTGGACCTACCTATACCGACAAGATTTCCCGTAATGGATTGCGTGTGGGTGATATCTTTGAGAACTTTGCCGAGAAATATGCTGCCCACAAGGCACGCCATGAGGCTATCCTCAAGTCGCTCAACTATACCGACTACGATATCACGGAAGTGGAGAAGACCTGGATGGAAGGCATTGAATACATGAAGCAGTTCCAGATTGTGGATAGCGAATATGAAATCAACCAGCTCCTGAAATCAGGCAAGAGCATTCTTTGTGAGGGTGCTCAGGGCACGATGCTGGATGTGGACTTCGGCAGCTATCCTTTCGTTACTTCATCGAACACCATTTGTGCTGGAGCCTGCACGGGATTGGGAATTGGTCCTAATAAGGTTGGTGAGGTGTTTGGCATTATGAAGGCCTATTGCACACGCGTAGGAGCCGGTCCTTTCCCCACTGAGCTCTTCGACGAAACGGGTGCCAAGATTCGTGACCTCGGTCATGAGTATGGTGCCGTAACCGGACGTGAGCGTCGTTGCGGATGGATTGACCTGGTGGCTCTCCGCTATGCCATCGATGTTAATGGAGTAACCCAGCTCATCATGATGAAGAGTGATGTTCTCGATGGTTTCGATACCATCAAGGCTTGTGTCGCTTACAAGCAGAATGGTGTGGAAATTGACCATTTCCCCTTCAGCATCGAGGAAGGCATTGAGCCCATCTACAAAGAGTTGCCCGGATGGAAGACAGATATGACGAAGTTCACTTCAGAAGACCAGTTCCCCAGGGAATTCTCTGATTATATCAAGTTCCTGGAAGCTGAATTGGAAACACCCATCAATATTATCTCCATCGGTCCTGATCGTGACCAGACCATTGTTAGAAAATAGTAATTAAGATTTTGGACTTCAGGTGATGCATGAAACCTGAAACCTGAAACTTGAAACTAAGATTTATGGCTCAGAAACCCAATATCCCTAAAGGAACGCGCGATTTTTCTCCCCTGGAGATGGCTAAGCGCAACTATATTTTCAATACGATTAAGGACGTATATACCCTCTATGGCTTCCAGCAGATAGAGACTCCCGCCATGGAAACTCTCGGAACGTTGATGGGCAAATATGGTGAAGAAGGTGACAAACTGCTCTTCAAAGTCCTAAATAGTGGTGACTATCTCAATAAAATAGAAGATAAGGAACTTTTGGAGCGCAACTCGCTTCATTTGGCCGCACGCCTATGCGAAAAAGGTCTTCGCTATGATCTCACCGTTCCCTTTGCCCGTTATGTGGTGATGCACCGCGAGGAATTACAATTGCCGTTTAAGCGCTATCAAATCCAGCCTGTATGGCGTGCTGACCGGCCTCAGAAGGGACGCTATCGCGAATTCTATCAATGTGATGCTGATGTGGTGGGTAGTGATTCCTTGCTGAACGAGGTAGAACTGATGCAGATAGTTGACACGGTGTTCATGCGTTTCGGCGTTCGCGTCCAGATTAAGATCAACAACCGTAAGATTCTTTCCGGCATTGCTGAGGTAATCGGTGCCGCCGATAAGATTGTAGACATCACCGTGGCCATTGACAAGCTTGATAAGATCGGTATTGACAATGTGAACCAGGAATTGCGTGAAGATGGACTTACGGAGGAACAGATTGAGAAACTCCAACCGATTATCTCATTGGCAGGAACGAACGAGGAAAAACTCACGGTCATTGCTGAAGTGCTCAAAGATTCAGAAACAGGACTTAAGGGCGTGGAAGAAACCAAGTTTATTCTTGACTCGCTGAAGACTTCTGGATTGAAGAATGAAATCCAGCTTGACCTCACACTTGCCCGTGGCTTGAATTACTATACGGGTGCCATCTTCGAGGTGAAAGCCTTGGATGTGCAGATTGGTAGCATCACGGGTGGAGGCCGCTATGATAATCTGACTGGTATTTTCGGAATGCCCGGTCTGTCAGGTGTGGGTATCAGTTTTGGTGCCGACCGCATCTATGATGTGCTTAACCAACTCGATCTCTATCCCAAGGAGGCCGTCAACGGCACTCAGCTCCTCTTCATCAACTTCGGTGAGAAGGAGACGGCATATTGTCTGCCTATTGCGGCCAAGGCCCGACAGGCAGGTATTCGCACGGAAGTGTTCCCCGACAGTGCCAAGATGAAGAAGCAGATGAGTTACGCCAATGCCAAGCAGATTCCTTTCGTTGCCCTTGCCGGTGAGAATGAAATCAATGAAGGCAAGGTGACGCTGAAGGATATGACAACCGGTGAGCAGATGCTGGTAACAGCTGATGAACTTCTGACAAAACTCTCTAAATAATAAATTTGATGAAAAAGACTTTTCTAGTCTTGACCATTTTGTCGCTGATTGTTTTAATGAGTGCTTTCACTAAGAAGGCACCCATTACGGTGTTTATGATCGGTGATAGCACCATGGCCAATAAGGACACTACTGGCGGCAAACAGGAACGCGGTTGGGGAATGATGCTCCAGCAGTATTTCAAGAGTGGGGTAGTGGTGGATAACCATGCCGTTAATGGCCGCTCTTCCAAGAGTTTCATCGATGAAGGACGATGGCAGAAGGTGCTCGATAAGATAAAGCCCGGTGATTATGTGATTATTCAGTTCGGCCATAATGATGAAAAGCCGGCACTGGATCGTCACACCGATCCTGGTTCAACCTTTGATGCCAACCTCTCGCGTTTCGTTTTGGAAGCACGTGAGAAAGGAGCCAATCCGATTTTGTGTGATGCTGTTGTACGCCGTAATTTCTATCGTCAGGTTGATAGTTCGGTAGATGACGAGTCGCTTCGGAATACGGTCTACGAAGATGAGAAGGTAAATAGCGATACGCTGATTGATACGCACGGTGATTATTTGCTTTCTCCTCGGAATGTGGCCTCTCAGTTGAATGTACCCTTCATCAGAGCCAATCAGATTACACATGATTTGGAGCAAAGTCTGGGAATTGAAGGCAGCCGTAAGCTTCACATGTGGTTTAAGCCTGGCGAGCATCCATCCGTGCCTAATGGTCGTAAAGACAATACACATTATAATATATATGGTGGTTCGGTTGTAGCTGCACTTTTGGCTGATGAGATTTCCCACCAGGTACCGGCATTGAAAAAGTACATAGATCGTAAGAAAATCAAAAAAATCAAGAAGAGTTTGAAATAATTCCAAAAAGATTTGGAGCAATCAATTGAAAGTATTATATTTGCAAAACTTATTATTAATTATGAAAGAACAGAATATTAGAGAAAAAGCAATCGATCGTCTTTTGGCCTGTGGCGTAAAGCCATCTGTACAACGCGTAGAGATTATGGCATATCTGATGACTCATTTTACACATCCTACAGTTGAGGAGGTCTATAAGGCTTTGTGCCCTAAAATTAAGACGCTGAGTCGTACGACCGTTTACAATACGCTTCGCTTGTTCTCTGAGCGTAATGCTGCCCTGATGATTACAATTGACGAGCACCGTGTATGCTATGATGGCGACACACATCCCCACGTGCATTTCTATTGCAAGGAGTGCGGTCGTGTGCTTGACTTTATGGAAGAACCTGCTCCTATTCTTACTCAGCAACGTGAAATCCAGGGGAATCTCGTTGATGAAATGCAACTATATTATAAAGGTGTATGTGCTGAGTGTATGGCAGTCAAAAAAGAGCAGAAAGTTGGATAGTAAAGACGCGAACAAATAACATATTTAATTAACTTATTACTAAAGCATTATGAAGAAGAAATTTATTTGCACTGTTTGTGGTTATATCCACGAGGGTCCAGAACCCCCTGAGAAATGTCCGGTTTGTAAAGTTCCCGCCAGTAAGTTCAAGGAGATTACTGAAGAGGAAATGGAGTATGCTACCGTTCATAAGATTGGTGACGGCAAACCCGAAGGCGTGAGCGAAGAGATGATTGAGGATTTACGCAATCACTTTAATGGTGAATGCGGTGAGGTTGGCATGTATCTGGCTATGAGCCGTCAGGCTGACCGTGAAGGATATCCCGAAATTGCCGAAGCATTCAAGCGCTATGCTTTCGAAGAGGCAGAACACGCTTCTAAGTTTGCTGAGTTGCTTGGTGAGTGTGTTTGGGATACCAAGACTAATCTCGAGAAGCGCGCTGCTGCAGAGGCTGGTGCTTGCGAGGATAAGTTCCGCATTGCCAAGAATGCAAAGGCTGCCGGCTTTGATGCCATTCATGACACCGTTCACGAGATGGCTAAGGACGAAGCCCGTCATGGTGCCGGATTTGCCGGTTTGTTGAAGCGCTATTTCAACAAATAAAGTGTGAAGAGAATATTGTTTTCAATCATTTTAATTCTGTCTGTGTTTGCTCCCTTGCAGGCACAGACAGATTCTTTATTCGCCATCTCGTCTGATACTCATATACATTGGCTATCACTTGTGCGTGAGAATCGCCAGATTTCATTCAATGCGGAAATCCCACCGGGTAATTACAGTGGTATTACGCCAATAGGGAACGGTCTTTACGCCGTCGTGGATGATAAGATGCAGGATGGCTTCTATGTCTTTAGTCTTAAGTTTAATCAGCGTGGAGAGCTTACTTCAGTATATAATGTAGGGTTTCTTGAGAGTGGTAATGCTAATCGCGATGCAGAGGGAATAATATTCGTGCCTTCAACAAAGACTATCTTTACCAGTGGCGAGAAACGTAATGACGTGCTTGAGTATGGGTTAGACGGAAAACCTACCTTTCGGGAATTGAAGATACCGGATGTGTTCAAGAAGGCTAAGCCTAACCGTGGTCTCGAATCATTGGCATATAATGCGAATATGCATCTTTTCTGGACTACAACGGAGTCTCCGTTAAAAGAGGATTCAATACTTCGTTTACAGAGTTTCGGGGATGATTTGCAGCCTCGTGAATCATTTTCCTACCGTTTGGATGACCCTGACTCAACAATTGTCGGTAATCGAGTGCATGGTGTCAGCGCGATGACTGCACTTGATGATGGCTCGCTTCTGATTCTTGAAAGGGAAGCGCTAACTACCAAAGAGAAGTTAGGCTCGTGTGTGAAATGCAAAATCTATCAGGTCAATCCCAGGTATTCATCAGACAAACACCTTGTTCACGAATGGAAGACCACGATATCTCTTTTCCATCAAGACTATGCCAACTATGAGGGAATGTGTCTTGGGCCTAAGCTTGAAGATGGCTCACAAGTAATACTCCTGATATCCGATTCTCAGAATAGATATTCAGGATTCCTTAGTGATTGGTTCAAGACATTAATCGTGAAATAGAAAAAAGACGAATCAGAGAGATTCGTCTTCAGGTCTAGGGATATTACGGGTAACAGCATGGCCCTTTTTGCGGAGCCATGCTGCTTTTCTTTTCTCGTAATCTTCCTGGTGAGATTCCAGATAACCGTCTGCCATCTGTCTATTTGCTGGAGAATTTACTGTAGATGACACTTAACTTAATGCCCCCGTTAGGATTCTCCGATCCACCAACCAGGCGCGTACTTGAAAGAGTCATCTGATGATTCATCTTGTAGGTGCTAGTTGTACTGTTGGTGGAAGTGCTTGAGTATTCAACAGGAATGATGACAACCTTGTTCCAGTCCTCTGAATAATTACCTTTCATTTTCTTGTCATACATACGGCGTACCAATTCAGAGATATTGCTATATGTGTATGTGTTGCCACTGATGCCTGAAAGGAATGAGGTCTTGTTGTCTATAGTCTTGTTGCTTTCAAAAAAAGTTGCCAGGCTGTCCTTCGGAATCATCAGAAGAGATGTAGCGTTATCAAGACTGTAATCCTTCTGCACTTTGTTGTTGAGCTTCGTAAGTGATACCTTTACCGTGTTGAGCGTGTCATTTTCATGACCTTTCATGATATCGTCTACGGGAATGGTCATTTCGGTGAAAATACCGGCTGGTGTCTTCAGGTAAGTGCAAGTGTTGTCTTCAAGGAGTTCATCCACCTTGTTGTCGTTAGTGATCGTTGAATGTTGCATCACTTCTTCCGTACCAGCGAAAGGAATGACCAGAGTGGCACCATCGTTAGCAACACCACGGTAGTAGACATTCATGTTTGTGGCATATATGTACGCCATACTTCCTGTACCGGATTCTGACTTCAGGTAAAAACCGGGGCAGATATGATTGGCGAAAGTCAGCGAATTTGCAAAATACTCCGGATGCTCGTAGTAGTTCCGAAGGATAAACGTAGCAAAGTTTGGATAGGTATTCCCATTCTTGTCTGTATAGGGACCCGTTATCTTGATACGGATATTGTTTGCGTGATTGGTGGCTTCCCGTTCTGCCTTTGAGATGGTGAGATCCCATAGGGTATAGGTCTTGCCTATCTTGATGGCGTTCTCATCTGTTCTTACATAACCTTCCTTCATCGGGTCGAAGTCGGTATAGTATTTTCCGTCTTCCTGAAGAGGCTTGGCCAATTCGTAGAGGGTGGCTTTCATGGTTGCCAAAGAGTCACCTTCAAAATCTGCAAAATAGAATCTTATGTCACAGGAATCAGCCAGGATTTCCCCGTTATTCTTAAAATAATACAGGTCTTCTTTACTGGGTATGTTCAGATTGCTGAGCACGTGGAATTTGGTGGTAATGTCACCAGTGATTAAGCTGCCCGTTTCGGGGTCTTTCATCCGGCCTAAGTTTCCGGTAGCTGTTCTTGAAAGCACAGGGCCAGCCTTGATGGATCTTGTTGACACGTTGAAGGTGTCAGTATAGATTCTTACTTGATCCATGTTATCCGTGAGTGTTTGTCCAATCGTATCGGTGTTGTCATTACATGAAACAGCCACCATAGACAGTAGCAGCGCGCAGGCTGCCATACTTTTCAGTTTCATTATCGATTAATCTTGTATGTAATGATGAATGATTTCTTGGGATGTTTATTCTTCCTCGCCCAATATCTGTTTATAGAATTGATTGTAGGCATCGCCGAAATTCTCAGCTCCGGGATATTTCAGGAGGGGCAGATTCTGGTCAGTTGCATATTTCAGCAGTTCTGCATTCACTTCACTCCCTGCCTCCACGATACCGTCGCTATAGTCAATGGCCAACTTGCCCAGTTCGATGAAGTCAAATTTCTTGTTATACTTGTCGAGCAGCTTCATCTTGGCGTCTTTGTATTCAATGCCTTTCTTGAAGCCTTCGCCCAATTCGTTCTTGAGCTCTTTACTGAAGAGAGAGGTGATGACCTTGGTGTTTGCAAACGAAGGCTCTTCCTGATAGGCTGTCTTGACATAGAGTGGAATAATCGCACTCATCCATCCCTGACAGTGGATAATGTCAGGAGCCCAACGGAGTTTCTTTACGGTCTCCAGAACACCACGCGCAAAGAACACGGCACGTTCACCGTTGTCTGCATATTCCTCACCGTTTTCATCGGTTTCCATCTGTCGCTTCGTGAAATAATCGTCATTGTCGATGAAATAAACCTGTATGCGAGTCTGAGGAATAGAAGCTACCTTGATGATCAACGGATGATCGGTCTCGTCGATAATCAGCATCATTCTTGACAGGCGAATCACTTCGTGCAGCTGCCCTTTGCGTTCGTTGATAGTTCCCCACTTGGGCATGAACGTTCTTATCTCGTATCCCTTTTCCTGAATGGCCTGTGGGAGGTTCTTTCCGAGAAGTGAAAGTTCGCTTTCGGGTACGTATGGTATGATTTCCTGATTAATGAATAATACTTTCTTTGCTGCCATAGAATATAAAATTTGTATGCAAAGGTACAAAAAAAAATGCAGAAAACAATTAGTTTTTGTTTTATTAAGACGATATTTGGCATATTTTAAAAATAATCTTTGCATATTTCACAAATTCTTTGTTACTTTGCACCCGATTTACAGCACAATAAGTATAGAAATGAAGGTATTTCAAACGATTGTTGAACTCCAGAACGAACTCTTCGCAGTTCGAAAGGAAGGTAAAGAGATTGGACTTGTGCCCACGATGGGTGCTTTGCATGAAGGACACGCCTCGCTTGTTGAGCGTAGCGTGAAAGAAAATGGTGTGACTGTGGTCAGTGTATTCCTGAATCCTACTCAGTTTAATGACAAAGGAGATCTTGAGCGTTATCCGCGAACGTTGGATGCCGATTGCAAACTGCTTGAGAGTGTTGGGGCTGACTATGTGTTTGCTCCATCTGTCAGCGAAATGTATCCTACTCCTGACACTCGTCATTTTGAGTATCCCCCTGTTTCTACCGTGATGGAAGGAGCCAAGCGCCCAGGTCATTTCAATGGCGTATGCCAGGTGGTCAGCCGCTTATTCTATATTACGCGTCCTGATCGTGCCTATTTCGGCGAGAAAGATTGGCAGCAGATAGCTGTCATCAAGGCGATGGTCAGCAATCTGGGACTTAATGTGCAGATTGTGGAGTGTCCCATTGTGCGTGAGAAAGACGGATTGGCAAAGTCTTCCCGTAACACATTGCTCTCTCCTGATGAGCGTGCCATTGCTCCGAAGATTTATGAAGCCTTGAAGAAGAGTGTCACATATGCGAAAAAGCATACGCTGAAAGAGACTCACGAGAAGGTCGTCAATGACATCAATGCCGTTGACGGACTTGAAGTGGAGTATTTCTCAATTGTTGATGGCAATACTCTCCTTGATCTTGATAATTGGGAGGATTCGCCCTATGTGGTAGGCTGTATTACGGTCTATTGTGGCAAGACTCCTATCCGCCTTATCGATCATATCAAATACAAATCGTAACTTGATAATCGCAGCTGAAAAATGATGATAGAAGTCATGAAAAGTAAACTTCACTGTGTGAAGATTACGGAAGCCAATCTGAATTACATGGGTAGCGTCACTATCGATGAAGACCTGATGGATGCTGCCGGATTGATTGCCGGCGAGAAAGTTCAGATTGTAAACAACAATAACGGTGAGCGTATTGACACCTATATCATAAAAGGTGAGCGCGGCTCCGGTTGTATTTGTCTCAATGGAGCCGCTGCCCGTAAGTGTATCGTAGGCGATACGGTCATCATTATCGGCTACGCCCTGATGGACTTTGAAGAAGCCAAGACTTTCAAGCCGAAAGTGGTCTTCCCCAAAGAGGGCAATAGGCTCAAATAATTCCGAACGCCACGTCCATCATGTGCGTGAAACTGTTCTGACGTTGTTCGGCCGTCGTAGCCTCACCTGTAACAAGAGAATCGCTGATTGTGCAAAGGCACAAAGCGCGTCCCCCATAGCGTGCCGCATTCATGTAGAGTGCGGCACTTTCCATTTCTACGGCAAGTACGCCCATTTTCTGCCATTGTGCCGTAGCACCGCTATTCTCATCGTAGAAAATATCTGACGAATAGATATTGCCGACCTTGTAGGTGTATCCAAGTTCCTCCGCCTTCTCAACAGCTGCTCTCAGCAGATCGAAGTCGGCAATAGGAGCGAATGTTCCCGACAATTGGAACTGAGAGGCATAATTACTATTTGTGCAAGCACCTTGTGCCAGCATCAGGTCACCGATATGGAGGTCGGGATTCATGGAGCCGGCAGAGCCCACACGGATGATTTTCTTCACTCCGTAGAAGTTGAAGAGTTCATACGAATAGATAGCCATTGAGGGAACTCCCATGCCATGGCCCATTACGGAAACTCGCTTGCCCTTGTAAGTACCTGTAAAGCCGAGCATTCCGCGCACCTTATTAAAAAGTACGGGATTGTCAAGGAAATGCTCAGCCATGAACTGTGCTCTCAATGGGTCGCCCGACATGATGACGGTTTCTGCAATCTCGCCATATTTGGCTCCGATATGCGGGGTTGGTGTTTTGTCTGTCATAATTTTAGTTTTTTTAGTTTACATGATACTTTTTGCAAAGATACACATTTTATTTATTTATTTTGTCAATATTCTTGAATATCTTTCTGAAAACTTCTCATGCCAAACTTCTGACCATTGGAAGCCTTGCTTCCACCCATTAGAAGCATCGTTTCCAACCATCAGAAGCAATGCTTCCAACCATCGGAAACAAAGCATGTAAATATTAACGATAAATACAGTATTGTTTTCGTCTTTTGGAGGTTAATTCTGCTGGGAAAATGTTCACATTTTATGTTTAAAAGTTTTGCTGATATGGAAATAAGTAGTATATTTGCATTCTTGAAATAGGGACAATGACAAGATGGACAATAGAACGAAAGACATCCAGAAGATAACACTATGGGGAGCGTTTTGCAATATAGCGCTCACCATCGTCAAGTTCGTTGCCGGCATATTGGGTGGAAGTACAGCCATGTTGGCTGATGCCGTTCATTCAGCATCCGATCTTGTTACCGACATTATTGTCATTGTATTTACCCGTATTTCTGGCAAAGGGAAAGACAAAGGACATGATTACGGTCACGGAAAGTTTGAGACGCTTGCCACTGTTGTCGTAAGTCTTATGCTCCTTGTGGTAGGTGCTGAAATGATTAAGTCCTCCTATCAACAGATCCGAAGTTCCGTGGAAGGCAATCCGCTGCCTGCTCCTGAAATGATAGCCCTATGGGCTGCCGTCATATCTATTTTTAGCAAGGAGTTCCTTTACCAATGGACAGTCAAGGTGGGTAAAAGGCTTTCCTCTCCTGTGGTCATAGCAAATGCCTGGCATCATCGTACGGATGCACTCTCTTCCGTAGGTTCTCTTGTAGGTATTGCCGGAGCCATAGCATTGGGTGGTGAATGGACAATCCTTGACCCTCTGGTAGGAGCTGTAATCAGTATTGTAATTATCGTTATGGCCGTGAAGATGTCAATTCCCGCTCTTGCAGAACTCACAGAGGCATCACTTCCTGAAAAGACAGAACAGAAGATGCTTGAAATCATACGTTCCGTGGAGGGCGTAAGGGGCGTCCATGAACTGAAAACCCGTCTATGTGGTCACTATTGCATCGCGGATTTCCATATTGTTGTTGACCCTGAGACAACTATACTTGAGTCGCACGAAACAACCGTTATCATCGAGCGGAAGTTGCGTGAAGAGTTTGGAGAGGAGACACAGATAAACATTCATGTAGAACCGTCTGACGATTCTTTATAGAAATACAAATGACTAGTAAATCATCATAAGAAAAGAATACTACAATGAAAAAGACTATCTTAATGGCTATGGCCGTAATTCTTTCATCAGCCGCCTATGCGCAACATTTCAAGCCTTCGGGCTCTTCGGCAAGTGACGTTACCCCGAAAGGCTGGCAGATCAACCATGAGCCCACCGGTGACCTCAACAAGGACGGCATCAAAGACCTGGTCATTATGGCCACGCCCGACAACACCGAACATATCGTTACCCGTACGGATGGCTCCGTTTACAACAACAACCAGCCTGTTTTGGCCATCTACTGGGGAACAGTCGACGGCAAATACAATCTCTTCAAGGAATACCCTAAGGAACTGCCGATTCTTGACGACGACTTGATGACCATGGAAGGACTGATGATGGAAAACACCAACAAGGTGACCATCACCGACCGAGGTGTGCTCAAAATTGAGAACTATTCAGATCAGGCAGGCTCCATTGTGATGAACATAGAAGAACTTTACCGCTATCAGAACGGCGACTTCGAACTCATCGGCAAACTGGATAGCGACTATGATCGCGATACACAGTCGTTTGATGAGGCGTCTTACAACTATTCCACTGGCAAGGTGAAATACACGAAATCCTATATGGACGGTAGGGACGATGAGGTGAGTTGGGGCACATGCCCGAAATTTCCAAAGAAAATACTTGGTCAGTAGTGAGATACTTTATTCATTTTGCCTACGACGGCACCAACTATCATGGGTGGCAGATACAACCAGATGCGAACTCCGTTCAGGAAGAGTTGCAGAAGGCATTGTCTGTCTTGCTCCGGCATGATGTGGAAATTGTAGGGGCAGGTCGTACGGATGCAGGTGTCCATGCCCGCCAGATGGTGGCTCATTTTGAATGGGACGGACAGCTGGATTGCCAGCAGACGGCTTACCGACTAGGGCGGATGTTGCCAAGAGATATTGCCATTTATTGTATGGAACCGGTTGCAGATGATATGCATGCCCGTTTCTCCGCCGTTCGCCGCACCTATCATTATTATCTCCATACGGAGCGGGATCCTTTTTGCCGTCAGTATTCTTGTGAGTTGCATTACGATCTCGATTTCGAACGTATGAATGAAGCCGGTCGCATACTTTGTACATACGAGGATTTTGGGGCTTTCTGCAAATCGCATTCCGACGTGAAGACCACTTTATGCAAAGTTTCGGAGGCTCGCTGGATTCAGGTAGATTCCACCCATTGGTATTTCCGCATTTCAGCCAACAGGTTCCTGCGCAATATGGTGAGGGCTGTCGTCGGCACAATGATCGATGTCGGACGAGGAAGAATCACGCTTGATGATTTCCGAAAGATTGTGGAGGGGAAACAGCGTACGCAAGCAGGTGAGTCTATGCCTGCCCATGCTCTTTTCCTCGAAGAGATAGAATACTGAAATTATCTTAGCCATAATTAGCAAAATAGTACAAGTTGGCTTAAAAGTTTAGCAATAATTTTGTGGTTTGCCCGAAATGTTGTACTTTTGTAACCGAAATTTAAATGATTATGGCACGTAACATCTTCAAAGGTTTAGGTATTGCGCTGGTAACCCCCTTTACGGCTAGTGGAGCCGTGGATTATGCAGCACTTAAAAGACTTGTTCAATTTCAACTGGATAACGGTGCGGATTTCCTCTGTATTTTGGCTACTACGGGTGAGACTCCTACGCTGACGACTGAGGAAAAGACAAACATAAAGAATCTTGTTATTGAATTGGTGAAAGGCCGAGTACCCATACTGATGGGATGTGGGGGCAATAATACGGCAGCTGTGGTGGAAGAACTTCGCACAGCTGACTGGCATGGGATTGATGGCGTACTCTCGGTATGTCCATATTACAACAAGCCATCACAAGAGGGCCTTTATCAGCATTTCAAGGCTATTGCCTCTGCCACTTCTCTTCCTATAGTGCTCTATAATGTACCAGGCCGTACAGGCATAAACATGAAGGCCGAGACTACCGTGCGACTGGCCCGTGATTTCCATAATATAGTTGCCATCAAGGAGGCAAGTGGTTCTCTCGAACAGGTGGATGAGATTCTGAAGAATGCACCGAAAGACTTTGCCGTTATCAGTGGTGACGATGCGCTTACTTATCCAATGGTTGCTTGTGGAGCCGTGGGAGTTATCTCCGTGATAGGCAATGCCCTGCCTCGTGAATTTTCTAAGATGTTACGTCTGGAATTCAATAACGAGTTTGCTGCCGCGCGGAAGATTCATCATAAATTCACCGATCTTTTTTCTTTGCTCTTCGTTGACGGTAACCCTGCCGGCGTGAAGGCGATGCTTTCGGAGATGGGATTCATTGAGAACGTGCTCAGGCTTCCGTTGGTTCCCACTAGACTTACGACCAAACAGCGCATATCCGAAATCTTAAAGGAACTATAAGCTATGGATGAAAGGAGAATTATTCACGAGATAACTCCGTTGATGGGTAAGGACGTGTTGTATATTGCAGACCGTCACAAGAAAGAGTTTACCTATCCCATACATAACCATGAGGTTTTCGAGCTGAACTTCGTGGAACATGCTGCTGGCGTACGCCGTATAGTGGGCGACAGTAATGAGATTATCGGTGAATATGACTTGGTGCTGATTACTTCTCCAGATCTGGAACATGTATGGGAGCAGAACACTTGTACAAGTGAGGATATCCGTGAGGTTACCGTTCAGTTTGATCTAGGCATGAGTGAGGATTCCCTTTTCGGACGCAATCCGTTTATATCTGTCCGTAAGATGATGAACGAGGCTCGTAAGGGTATCAGCTTTCCCCTCAGCGCCATCATGAAGGTTTACAAGGAGATAGATACTCTTTCTTCCATTCAGGACGGATTCTATGCCGTGATGCAGTTCATGACGATTCTCTATGAATTGTCTAAGTGTGAAGGTATTCGCACCCTGGCCAGTACGAGTTATGCAAAGGTTGCCGTGCAGGACGATTCCCGTCGAATCCTGAAGGTCAAGAATTTCATAGCCCAGAACTATATGGATGAACTCCGCCTGAACCAGCTGGCCGATATCGCCGGGATGAGTCCTTCGGCGTTTAGCCGGTTCTTCAAACTCCATACAGGCCGTAACCTTTCCGATTACATTATTGACATCAGGTTGGGCTATGCCGCCCGCCTGCTCGTGGATACAAGCCGGAGTGTGTCGGAAATCTCATTCGACTGCGGCTTTAATAACCTAAGCAACTTCAACCGTATCTTCAAGCGCAAGAAGTCTTGTTCTCCCACGGAGTTCCGTGAAAACTATCACAAGACGCGTATTATCGTATAAAAGTCATATTATGAAACATTCTTTTTTGTTAATGGCGTTGCTGTTGGCTTCTGTGTCAATGGCAAAGGAATACAACGTAGTTTCACCCGACGGTAAACTGAAGGTTACTGTTAATGACAGTCAGGGGCTTCATTGGCAGATTACGCATGGCGGGACAGCTGTGCTGCTTTTTTCCAACATGGGATTGGATGCTCAACAGACAAAGGTCTTAAAAGCGTCAAAAGGTAAGATTAATCAGACCATTTCCACGCCATTTTACAAGAAAGCATCTGTGAAGGATGAATGTTATTTGCTGACGTTGAAATTGAAGGATTTCGACCTTGAAATACGTGCATACAATATCGGTGCTGCCTATCGTTTTGTCTATCGCGGCAACCATCCATTTGATATAAATAAGGAGTCGAGTAAGTTTTGTTTTGCAGATGACTATCAGGCATTTGTGCCCTACGTCAACGATAATCGTGGAGGTGAACGATATTGCTTTTCATTTGAATCATATTATGATGAACAACGGTTGTCGGAAATGTATGCCGATTCCATTGCCATTACTCCGCTTGCCGTGTGCCTGCCTGATGGAAAGAAAGCCGTAATCATGGAGACTGGCGTGGAGAACTATCCGGGTATGTTTCTGAAGAAAGGAGATGGCAACACCTTGGTAGCTGAGTTTGCACCCGTTCCCATAGCTGAAGAGGTGGGCGGGTTCGACCGATTGAATCTTGTTCCCACGAAACGTGCACCTTATATAGCCCGTTTGGAAGGTCCTCAAGCATTGCCTTGGAGAATAGTCTTGGTAACAGAAAAAGACAGCCAGTTGCTGAATTGCGACATGGGGCAATTGCTGGCTCCCGAATGCAGACTGAATGATATTTCGTGGATTAAGCCCGGAAAAGTGGCTTGGGATTGGTGGAATAACTGGAATCTTACGGGGGTGCCGTTCCATGCTGGTGTAAATACCGACACCTATAAGTATTATATTGATTTTGCCAAGAAGTACGCTTTGGAGTACGTTATCATCGACGAGGGCTGGAGCGGAAAGGAAAGTCTGTTAGAGAATTTGAATCAGGATATTGATGTGCCTGCTGTCATTGCTTATGCCCGTCAGCAGGGAGTACGCATCATCCTCTGGGCTTCATGGAGGAGTTTGCTCAATGACACCGAAAAGGTGATGAAACACTATGCCGATATGGGCGTCAGCGGGTTTAAGGTGGACTTCTTTGACCGTGATGATCAGCGTGTCATCCGCTCTAGTTATGAGATTGCCGCTATGGCCGCAAAGTATCACCTTCTTGTAGATTACCATGGGCTGAAGCCTTCGGGCATTCAACGTGCCTATCCAAATGTGGTAAACTTCGAAGGCGTGAAGGGTTTGGAAAATTCAAAATGGGAGCAACGAACAGCCAATGGTCCGATACATGATCAGCCGCGCTATGACTGTACTATCCCATATCTCCGTGCACTTCCGGGACCGATGGACTACACCCCTGGAGCTATGCTTAATGCAACAAAAGGTAACTTCTTCGGAAATAATAACAATCCGATGAGCCAAGGAACACGCGTTCATCAAATGGCTATGTACACACTTTTTGAAGCACCTTTACAGATGATGGCAGATAGCCCTTCAAAGTATTTGCAAAATCCGGAATGCGCAGCTTTTATCGCAAACATTCCCACGACGTTTGATGAGACTGTCGTCATGGGCGGTGAAATGGGAGAGTGGCTGGCACTGGCACGTAGAAAAGGAAACACATGGTATGTGGCTGCCATGAACAACTGGACACCTCGAGACCTTCAACTTGACCTCTCTTTCCTAAATGGCCGCAAGGCTCGTGTCTTTGCTGATGGAATCAATGCAGACCGTGAAGCTACTGATTGGCAAGGTTACGAACAGACTCTTGACGGCAGTCCTGTGAACGTCCATCTTGCACCTGCTGGTGGTTGGACGGCTATTATTGAGAACTAAAGGAAAAAATATATGTTTTTCTTTTGTTTATCGAAAAAAAACACTACCTTTGTGGGTGAATAATGAAAACTACAAAAGAAACAATGAAACAGACAATTCTCGTAACAGGTGGTACAGGCTTTATTGGAAGTCACACATCGGTTGAACTTATTGAAGCCGGCTATCAGGTGGTTATCGTTGATAACTTGAGCAACTCGAAAGCTGATAGTATTGACGGCATAGAGCGAATTACGGGCACCCGTCCTGCTTTTGAACAAGTGGATTGCTGCGACAAAGAGGCTCTCGAGTCTGTTTTCCAAAAATATCCTGCTATTGAAGGCATTATCCACTTTGCCGCGTCAAAAGCCGTGGGTGAGAGTGTGGAGAAGCCTTTGATGTATTATCGCAATAACATTACGTCGTTGTTGAACTTGTTGGAACTGATGCCAAAATATGATGTAAAGGGTATTATTTTCTCCTCGTCGTGTACCGTCTATGGACAGCCCACTCCCGAGAATCTGCCTGTTACTGAAGAGGCTCCTATTCAGAAAGCATTGTCACCTTACGGAAATACGAAGCAGATCAATGAGGAAATCATTCAGGATTATATCCATTCTGGTGCACCTATCAAGGCTATTATCTTGCGCTACTTCAATCCTATTGGTGCTCATCCATCTGCAGAGATTGGCGAATTACCCAATGGCGTTCCTATGAATCTGATTCCGTTTGTGACGCAGACTGCAATCGGCATTCGTGAGCAGTTGAAAATCTTCGGAAATGACTATAACACACCCGATGGAACTTGCATACGTGACTACATTTATGTGGTGGATCTGGCTAAGGCTCACGTGAAGGCTATGGAGCGTGTTCTTGACAAGCCAGAATGCGAAAAAGTGGAAGTGTTCAACATCGGTACGGGAACCGGCTGGAGTACGCTTCAAGTAGTGGAAGGTTTCGAAAAAGCTACAGGCGTCAAACTCAATTGGACTTATGCCCCACGGCGTGAAGGTGATATCGAAAAGGTTTGGGGCAATGTGGATAAGGCTAACAAAGTGTTAGGCTGGAAAGCCGAAGCCAATATTGAGGATGTATTACGGAGTGCCTGGAAATGGCAGGAGAAACTCCGCAAAGATGGTGTGCAATAATGATTGTATAATCATATATAAATTAAATGGCGGTAAGCCCGTCATTATTTTGTGTTTGTGTTGTTATGGGCGTTCGATGTGAATCGGGCGCCCATTGTATTATATAGTCTTTTAAAGTTTTTGAAGTCCTTAAGGTTATAATGTCCTTTTGCTATAATTAGATGCTATTGATGTCAACATAGCCGTGCATTACGGCATAGATTGTTAATGCAGACACAGATTTCACACCAAGCTTATCCATGATGTTTCGGCGATGAGTAACTACTGTGGCTAGACCGATGTTGAGCTTGTCGGCAATCTCTTTGTTGATGAATCCCTGTACTATAAGGTTCATTACTTCAATTTCACGGTCGGAAAGAATTTTCTTTTCTAGCACTTTTGGCAATGGAGGAAGGTTCTTGCCGTGGGGATGTGCATGTTGCTGCAACATCAGGAGTGAATGTACCAGTTGCCGTTCAGGTACATTGATGCATAGGCAGTGGAATCCCGTAGGCTGGTTTTCTGGCGAAGTCGTGAGTACGATAGTCTTTCGACTGTGCACATTGAAGAAATCCCGATTGTCGAGAACGATGTTCACATTTGTGAAATAGTGGAAATAATCATTTGTATTACTGGTCGTGAATTCTGCAAAAGAGCCAAAGATGTCAACAGTCATAATAGGCATCACATTCTGCAACATCCCTTTCAGTCCAAGCGCTGAAAGCGTGTTGCTGTCTATGATGGCTATCTTTGGTCTTGTTTGCATAGTGCAAAGGTATGACTTTTTGGAGTCTTTACCAAATATTCCGTGATTTTATAATGATTTTTCAGATGTTGAACCGCAAATAGGCGCGATCGTCAAAACTCTGCTGACCTTTCATACAGGCTTTAGTGGCTTGGTAAATCTCCATACAACAAGGGTCATTTATGAGCAGATTCTTTAGGGCTGCTTCGCTCTCTGCCAATGTAGGATACAGGAAAGGATAACCATCAGTGGCAAGTACTATCTCATGGGCATTCTCAGCAGGAATCCGCTTTACACCTCTTATATATATTGGTGTACCGTCAATGACGGAAAAGGTCTTATTTTGAAGGCGCATGGAAGCGATGATGTCATTGATGATGTAGTCGCGTCCCTCATCGTGTTTTAAGATAGAAGACTCGCTGAGATGATGTTCACGGATATAGGCAATTCGCTTTGCGGCATTGGCGGCTTCCATAGGCTTGGGGTTATCATAGAACTCACCATCAATGAGACATTGGCAATCGCCAATCATCCATACTTCACGTCGGCTTGTGCTATAGATGGCAGCGCTGCATGTGAGGCGCTCTTCAGGATGTTCGAGAATGAAGTCAGTACAATATTGATGGGATTCATAGACAGCGGCAAAAGATGCAGTAACACTTTGGCAGAATTCTTCACAAGTGGCTTCTTCTGGAAGATTCTCGATGTTTTCCGCTGCGAGAATCATCGCATACCTACCGTTTCTTACCCCTGGAAGGATACTTCGATTGGTTTTGCTGGTGCTGCCGTCGATAACCGCCAGATGATGTGTTGTGATGACTATCGCGTCCTCGCACGTCTCTTGGCTCTTCTTGCCTATAAGTTGCTGTTCGAGAATTTCCATCATAAAGTTTTTTGATAAGGTCTGCTCTGCCTATCCTGCGCAGAGATTGTTCTATGCCACGGCGTTCTTCTGGCTTATACCAGAAAAAGAACTGTCGTTGGGCTAGTTTCTCTTTTTGAGTCTTAGCACTGAAAACGGGTTCAAGCGTGTAAGGATCATATCCAGTATACCATGTTTCAGTAGCCACGGTCATGGGTGTCGGAGTGAAGTCCTGCACCTGTTCCAATTGAAAGTCAAGCTTCTTGGTCTCTACGGCCAATTCTGCCATATCTTCTTCTCTGCATCCAGGATGAGAGGATATAAAGTAGGGAATGAGTTGCTGACGAAGGTTTTCCTGACTGTTGATGCGGTCAAAGATTCGCTTGAACTGATGGAACTGTTTGAAAGAAGGCTTACGCATCAGATAAAGCACGCGGTCAGAAGTGTGTTCTGGAGCCACTTTCAGGCGACCGCTGACGTGTTTGCAGATTAATTCCCGGGTATATTGTTCTGCGGCTTTGTTAGCTTTCTCATCGTTGGAACGGTAGAGGAGCAAGTCATAACGGACACCACTTCCAATAAAACTCTTCTTAATCTGCGGCATGGAATCCACGGCATGATAGACGTCAAGAATATCCGAATGGTCAGCATTGAGATTCGGGCAGACGGCGGGATGAATACACGATGGGCGCTTGCATCGTTCACATGCCTTAAGGTTCTTGCCGTGCATTCCGTACATATTAGCAGAAGGGCCGCCAAGATCGCTGAGATAGCCTTTGAAATCTGGCAGTTGTACAACTTCCTTCACCTCCTTGAGAATACTTTCCTTCGAACGGCAGGCAATAAATTTGCCTTGATGGGCAGAGATCGTGCAAAATGCACAGCCTCCAAAACATCCTCGATGGATGTTGACCGAGAATTTAATCATCTCGTAAGCAGGAATGCGTTTGTTCTTATATTTTGGATGAGGAACGCGTGTGTAGGGTAGGTCGAAAGAAGCATCTACTTCCGTTGTCGTCATTGGTGGGTAGGGGGGATTCACTACCACGTAAAGTCCGTCAACAGCCTGCAACAAGCGCTGCGCATGCATTTTGTTTGACTCTTCCTCAATATGGCGGAAGTTCTCGGCCTCTGCCTTTTTGTTGCGTAGGCACTCTTCATGACTATGCAGCACAATGTCATCAGCTGAGATACCACCTGGGATGTCCTCTTCGCGACATAAAAAAACCGTCTGTGGAAGTTCATGGATGGATTCTATGCGTCGTCCTTTCTCCAATTCTTCAGCAATCCGGACTATCGTCTTTTCACCCATCCCGTAACTGATGATGTCTGCTCCACTGGGAATGAGTATGCATTTCATCAGTTTGTCTTGCCAGTAATCATAATGGGTGAGTCGTCGGAGAGAAGCCTCAATACCGCCAAGAACGATGGGGACATCGGGATACAGTTTGCGTAGAATCTGAGAATAAACAATGGTGGGATACTCAGGGCGACAATCATGCCGTCCGTCAGGACTGTAAGCATCCTCGGAGCGCAATCGCCGGTTTGCGGTGTATTTGTTCACCATGGAATCCATACAGCCAGGAGATATTCCGAAAAACAACCGTGGACGTCCTAGTTTCTTGAAATCACGGAAATCACCGTGCCAGTCAGGTTGTGGTACGATAGCCACCCGATAGCCATGTGATTCTAGTACACGTCCGATAACAGCAGCCCCAAACGAAGGGTGATCTACGTAAGCATCCCCGGAGAATAGGATGACGTCAAGTTCATCCCATCCCCTCAGTTCCACTTCTTTCTTGGTCGTGGGTAGGAAATCGGTCAACTGGTGGCTGTTTACCATTCCTTCTTATT
Source organism: uncultured Prevotellaceae bacterium (assembly GCA_900316985.1). GTDB lineage: Bacteria > Bacteroidota > Bacteroidia > Bacteroidales > Bacteroidaceae > Prevotella. The sequence goes on along the minus strand of ONFE01000005.1, from coordinate 41,434 downwards.
CTTCTTTATCTTGCTTTGCAGTTTCTTTAGGTTCCCATTCCACATAGAGCAGAACAAGATTCTGAAGACCAATGGCCTTCATGTTGGTATTGTAGATGACATCAAGGCAGAGGTCCATCAGTTCCTTGTCAATTGTAGGTTGGCTTTCCAGGATGGAACGGCAGTTGAACTTCAGTTTGTCGAGGACATCCTCGTCGATGATGCCATTGCTGTCAATGAGGTTTTTCAGCAGGGCATACTTCTTCAACGTCATCAGATGCTTCTCACTCACTTCAATGCTTCTTGTTCCGGAAGCGTTTGCTTGTATTTTCATATGTCAGATACGTTTGTTTTTAATCTTGATTACTATGGCATCAGGAATTTCAGGATTCCTGACATAATGCTGGCTCGCTTTGATGGTGAAATGATACATTCAAACGGGAAGCCCATGGTAAATGAATGGTAAATCTGTCCCTGATAGGCTACGGCAGCCGAAGTCTGGTCCTGATAGGTCATGGCGGGAAATGCCTGTCCTGTGGGCTGTATGATGTCAGGCGCTGTGGCGGCATAGTGGTCTTCGTTGAGCGTACGGTAAATGTCTATCTGCGTACCAAGTCCGTTGATGATAGGATTGGTGTTCATCATCTGCGTGCCTGCCAACTGTAGGTGGAGCACATTGTCAAGAAACTGGCGCTCGGTCTCTGAAGTCATATCCGAGCCAATGTAAGAACCGCTCACCAGAATGGCTCCGCCCGTTTGTGCATAGGCAGCCAGTCGTTCCTGCATCTTTGGGGTGAATGTCTTGTAGTATACCAATTGGTGGGGAGCATATTTCTCCAGTCCGAGGATCAGGTCAACGCAATGGTATTTCATGATGTCTTCGCGTCCTTCTTCAACGGCCACCGAGGAACAACTGCATACGTTGTAGATTGTACCGTGGCTAATGGCATCGGTGTGTGTACGTACATAATCGAATGTGTTGCCTGCTATCACCATTCCCTGCCATTCCTGTCCGCTATAGCCAAGCCCTCCAGGACCTTCTATGCCAATAGCTTTCTTGTCGAAGCATTGCTGGCGACCACTCCATCCTGCAGTTCTCATATAACTTACACCTGGGTCACGGTTGAAATCAAAACCTTGCAAGGAGTCATTGTTAACGACTGCAGGAGCAGATAGCCTATGGAAGCCGTTAACCACTAGAACGGTTTTCTGGGCATTGGGCTGACTGAGTGTGGAAAGCACTTCCGAGGGGAAACTCTCACCGCCGCGGTTGACGGCTGTGATCTTGAAATGATAGGGAGTACCCGGCGTGATTTTTACTTTGGCAGCAGTACCGTTTACGAGCGTACCGTTGTCAAAACCTCCATTGCCAATGGCTTTATAGATGACATAGGCAGTGGGATTTGCAGAGGATTCATCCGCATCAGGTGTTTCCCGCCATTTCAGAATGGCCACATTGTTCTCACCGACTTCCGCACTCAGGAATTGTGGCGGTAACGGAGCTATAGTGCAGTTTTTGCCGTGGCGTTCTGCAGAGAATCGCAGAAGTGTCTTATAAACGCTACGGGCAAGCGTGAACTTGAAGTTCGGATCTTGACCCATCACCATATCCGGGAAGTTCTGGTGTGACAGAGTTTCGAAGATGGCGGACGGAACTTCAGGAAGACGGGTTTCCGAATAGTTGCGATCCCAGAGAGCACGCACTGCCCATGTCCCGTATTTGCGCTGAATGTCACGCTGGGCATTGTCGAGGATGCTACGTGCAAGTTCCTTTGAAGTCTGACGTGAAAGTCCGCTGTTCAGAATTCCGTCGTTATGGTCGGTAGTGCATACTGCCAATGAACCTTTCAGCGAGGTGTAGTCTTGCTGATATCCGGCATCACTGTGTACAGCAAGTGATAGTTCGAAAGGCACGCCCAGTCCTTCTTTTGTAGGCAAATAGGGGGAACCGCCACCCACGAAGTTGGTCATTAGCGAACGGGTGTTGATATCATCCTTATAATCGTCCTGTCCTTTGTAGCCACCGTAAATAGAGTAGGGCATACCCGACCATTGCGCCGTGTAACGGGCTGCCTCCAGGAAACGTGGAAGTCCGCTAACGGTACCACCTCGCTCAATGTTACCCATACCACCGCCGAAACGCACAGCATCTGCCGTTACCACACCATGATGACGACTTTCGTTCGTCAGTTGAACACAGTTGTCGATGGATGTTCCGGCTTCAAAGAAGAAAGTACCTAAATATACCCAGGTGCCTCCGCCCATCTGCTGGTTTACGCGAAATTCTGTGGATTCTCCCTGATGATAAACGATATAGCGGGCATCCTCAATACTCTCTGGCAGCGACTGATAACTTACATATACGGCATACTGTCCTGACTTTGGAATGTCGGGACGATAGCAAACGGTACTGATATTGCCTGACTTCACGGCTTTTACCTGGCGTGCTGTACCGGCAATGAACGGATTCTCACCGTCCTTATAGATTCTTTTCAATTGGGCAAAACCAAGATAGGGAGTCTTCTGCCAAATCTGTGAACCGTTGGTTTCGAAATAGTTTCCCGTGGATGACTGATCGTTGTCGACAATGACCTCGTTACGCTGCCAGTCACGCTCACGGGGAGTAAAAACATTGGCCCCGGCATTCTCCAGCATCGGAATGAGATAGGGTACTACGATGGTCTGTGTATAGAGGTCTTCGGTGGTTCCGAAAAGGAAAGGGCGCTGCCATTTCCAGAATCCTTTTTCACCGTCATAGTATCGTCCGTGACTTTGCCAAACCACCAAGTGGCGATGCTGGAGTCCACGGTCAATCTCAAATGGTTTCGAAGTATTTGTAACCCATGAAGGCCCCGTGTAATCTATATCTCCCCATTTCATGCCCGTGGTCTTTGTCTTGTAACGTTGTGGGGGCAGAGGGGCGCTCTGCGGCTGATCCTTGATGACCGGTTTGCTTGTGGTAGTGGGCTTTGTGGGCTTAACGTTCTGTGTCGTACGAGTAGTGCCGCATCCCCATAATGTGAGAGCGGCAATCAGCACACCCGCCTGTGCTATATGTTGAAAATGAATTCTCATTACCTATTATCTATTTATTTGTCCGACAAAATTACGAAATTCTGCTTACATGACCAAATAAATAGTCGGGAAAACACCTTGCAGGGGATTTATAGCGCAAATTTTTCAGGGTGTTTTCCCTTGAAGTCCTTGTAATACGATTTGATTTCGACCATATCCTTGTCGAAATCACCTGAGGGAATAATGCTTTTCGTACATTGTATGAGTTTGCGCTCGTAGTCGATGCCATATAGTAGAATGGGGATGCCGGCCTTCAATGCGATGAAGTAGAACCCCTTCTTCCATTCAGCGTTGGGCGAACGGGTGCCCTCAGGCGTGATGCAAAGACGAAATTCATCCATCTTGCGCGCTTCCTCCGCCAGGTTGTCAGTCATACTTGAGCTCTTGGAACGATAGACGGGCACACCTCCCCATTTGCGGAAAATGAGACCCAGAGGCCAGAAGAACCATTCTTTCTTCATCAGGAAATTGATGCGCATTTTCTCGGCTCTGGAGTAGCACTGGCCAAGAACAAAATCCCAGTTTGATGTGTGGGGGGCTAATGCGATAATGAACTTTTTAGGATGTTCAACGGTTACTTCTTTCTTCCAGCCTAAACGTTTGTACAGCAGTGAGTTAAAAAAGTTTCCCATAGTAAGTATTTAGTGTGTGATTCTGTTTTAACTCAGGGCTGCAATCTGGTCGATAATCTCACTGGCCTGCTTATTGAAATTGTTGATGAGGTCCTTGAAATAGTCCTGTGTTTCCATTCCAGGCTCAGGATGGGAGATACGGCTCACGTAATCATTCTGAATCATCAAGATACTGGAGAGCAATGCGTTCACATTGTCCTCTTCTGGCTTTCCATTGTAGAGTGATGCAGCCACACATTCTGCAAACAATTCGCTACAAATGTAATTGATGGTCTTTTTTAAATCTCTTTTGTTTGACATAAGTATCTGTCTTTTTTGTTAATTCTATATTGCAAATATAAATATAATTTCTTAAACCTTCGTAAAAGAATCGGAAAATTTATGCTTTTCATTGAAATTTGTAATAAAATGGGCGCTTATATCTCGTTTTTTTCGTATTTTTGCAATGCGAAATTCAATTATTCAAATTATATCAACAAATTTAGTATGGAAAAAAGTGCATTGCAGTGGGCTCGTTCTGCTTACCAGCCAAAACTGCCTAAGGCTCTTCAGGGAGCTGTAAAAGTGAAGGAGGGTGCTCCTACACAGAGTGTTGACAATCAGGAGGACATCAAGAAGCTGTTCCCCAACACCTACGGAATGCCTCTCATCGAGTTCGTAGAGAGTGACAAGGCCAATACGGCCAAAATGAATGTGGGTGTTATCCTTTCCGGCGGTCAGGCTCCTGGAGGACACAATGTCATCACCGGTCTTTTCGACACAATTAAGAAACTAAACCCCGAAAACCGTCTTTATGGTTTTGTTCTCGGCCCCGGCGGTCTGGTAGACCACAATTATCTGGAGATTACGGCTGATTTCATTGAAGACTACCGCAATACCGGTGGTTTCGACATGATTGGTTCAGGCCGTACGAAGTTGGAGAAAGTGGACCAGTTCGAGAAAGGTCTGGAGATTATCCGTGAACTTGACATCAAGGCCATTGTGATTATCGGTGGTGATGACTCCAACACCAATGCCTGCGTGTTGGCTGAGTATTATGCTGCCAAGAACTATGGCGTACAGGTAATAGGCTGCCCCAAGACCATCGATGGTGACTTGAAGAACGACCAGATTGAGACTTCCTTCGGTTTCGATACTGCCTGCAAGACTTATTCCGAGCTTATCGGTAATATTGAGCGCGACTGTAATTCAGCTCGCAAATACTGGCACTTCATCAAGGTGATGGGCCGTTCGGCTTCCCACATCGCCCTGGAGTGCGCCCTTCAGTGCCAGCCTAACATCTGCCTCGTTTCCGAGGAGGTGGAGCAGAATGAACTCACGCTCGACGACGTGGTGGAGTATATCGCCAATGCCGTTGCCCGCCGCGCTGAAGATGGTAACAACTTCGGTACCGTCATCATCCCAGAGGGACTCATCGAGTTCATTCCCGCTATCAAGAAACTGATTGCCGAGCTCAATGACGTTTTGGCACGTCCCGAGGCCAAGAACCTCACACGTACTGAGCAGATTGACTTCGTGAAACAGCAGATTTCCGACGAGAATCTCTCCGTATTCAATTCTCTGCCTACTAGCGTTGCCCAGCAGCTGGCCCTCGACCGTGATCCTCACGGAAACGTACAGGTGTCGCTCATCGAGACCGAGAAGCTGCTTTCTTCCATGGTGGCTACCAAGCTGGAGCGCTGGCGCAAGACCGGTATGTTCAAGGGCAAGTTCGCCACACAGCACCACTTCTTCGGCTATGAAGGACGCTGCGCAGCTCCTTCCAACTTCGATGCCGACTACTGCTATGCCCTCGGTACCAGTGCCGCTCAGCTCATCGCCAATGGCAAGACCGGTTATATGGCTATCGTGAAGAACACCACGAAGCCTGCCGACCAGTGGATCGCCGGTGGTGTGCCCATCACGATGATGATGAACATGGAGAAGCGTAACGGTGAGATGAAACCCGTTATCCGCAAGGCACTTGTGGAACTCGACGGCGCTCCCTTCAAGTGCTTCGCCGCTCAGCGCGACCGTTGGGCACGCGAGACCGCTTACGTGTATCCCGGACCAATCCAGTACTGGGGACCCTCTGAGGTGTGTGACCAGCCTACAAAGACGCTGGCACTCGAGCAGGAGGGTAAATAACCGATTTCTTTCCCTAACGCTGTTAGAGAATCAAAACTGAATGACAAAGTCCAGAAGTAAACGCAAACCTCACCGAAGCCGTTCGCTTTTCGCCAAATATCCCCGATGGGCATGGTGGATAGGCGGTATCGGTGTGGTGGCCGTTTACATCTGGGCTTTTTATTATTTCTTCGTGGGACCGTTTGGATTCCGCTGGCGTGCGCTCTACGGCGATGCAGATTATCCCGACGGCTACGAAATCCGCGGCATCGACATTTCCCATTATCAAGGTAAAATAGACTGGCAGCGGCTTCAGAATGCCATGATTGAGAAATGCCCCGTGCGCTTCATCATGATCAAGGCCACGGAAGGCAGTACGCGCCTTGACAATTGTTTCAACGATAATTTCCGCAATGCCCGTGAGTATGGCTTCATCCGCGGCGCCTATCATTTCTGGAGCAATAAGTCGTCGGCACGCGACCAGGCGCAGTTCTTCCTCAATAAGGTGCATCTGCAGGCTGGCGACTTGCCGCCGGTACTCGATGTAGAGCATAAGCCCTCCGACATGTCCACAGAGGATTTCCAACGCGAGATCCTGGCATGGCTTCATGCCGTGGAGGACAAGTACCACGTGAAGCCCATCATCTATACCTATTACAAATTCAAGATGAAATACCTGGGCACGCCCGTATTCGACGACTATCCCTATTGGATAGCCCACTATTATGTAGACAAAGTGGAATACAAGGGTGAATGGAAGTTTTGGCAGCATACCGATGCCGGCCGTCTTCCGGGTATTAAGGGATATGTGGATTTCGACTTGTACAACGGTTCCTTCTACGACTTGAAGAAACTCTGTATCAAGGAATTCGAGGAATAGCCTTTACTATGCGCTGAAGACCAGCATGCACCATTTGTTGCTGCCTTCGGTCTCCGTAAGTACGAGACCCAGCGATCCCGCTCTCTCGGCAATCATAAAACCGTCGGTATCGTAGAATCCGCTCAGGATGAGCTTGCCGTTGTGGTTCATCACCTCCTTCATGTGATGCATGTCGGCCATCAGGATGTTGCGGTTAATATTGGCAAGCACTACGTCGAAGACACCGCTCACATGGCTTAGCACGTTGCGGTCGCCCTCCAGCACCTCCATGTTCTTCACACCGTTGAGCTTCGCATTGTGGCGCGCATTCTCCACGCTCCATTCATCGATGTCGTAGGCCACGATTTCGCTGGCACCGCATTTGGATGCCACGATGCCCAGGATGCCCGTTCCGCAGCCACAGTCCAGGATGCGCTTGCCCTTAAGGTCCATCTTCAGCAGTTCACCCACGATCATCCGCGTCGTCTCATGGGTTCCCGTGCCGAAGGCCTGGCGCGCCTCAATGGTGATGTCGAGGGTGGGGGAGTCAAGGGCCTTGTCGGCGACAGGATGCTTCGTGTCATGGATGATGCATCGACCATCGATGACGATGGGCTCGAATCCCGCATTCTCCCATTGCTCGTTCCAGTTCCGGTATTCGGCTTCTTTGAGTGAATAGGTTACGTTGACACCATCGATGGGAAACTCCTTGAGCAGCGACTTGAGCAGCGTTTCGTCCAAAAGTTCCTGCTGCACATAGCCGTTCAGGCCGTCGCCGTTTTCCTCAAACGATTCGAACCCTGCCTCTGCGGCCAGCGATGCAATGATGTCGCGGCACACTTCCGTGTTTCCGGCACCTTCGATTTTGAAGTTTGCAACGTAATATTTCATCACTCAAAAGTTAAATTTTCGATGCAAAGATATAAAAAATAGGGAAAATCCTACTACGGAATAGGAAAAAACCTTATTTTTGCATAAAAATTACTTGTAAATTTGCGCCTGAATAAGAATTTTATTTAAGCATATGAAGAAATTAGTTCTATTATCAGTCCTCTTTGGTGCACTGCCAATCTCCATGATGGCGCAGGACGACCTGTATTTCACCCCTAAGAAGAGTGATAAGACAGTGAAGAGCACCCCGACCCCGGAAAAAGTCGAAAGCGAGGCAACCACTTATTATAGCGGGAGCGATCGCAACATCGACGAGTACAACCGTCGCGGAAAGTTCGGCAGTTATTTCGAGAAGATAGGCACCGACTCGCTGGGCAATGACATCATCGAATTCCATTCCAGTGCTGAAGACGTGACCGATACGCTCGCTGTCTATCCCGGCACGAAGGTGGAATATGATGTGGACGATGACTACTACTACAGCCGTCGGATGAGTCGCTTTGACGATTTCTACTGGTACGATCCATGGTTCCGCGGACCCTATTACGGCTGGCATTCACCTTGGTGGTACAGCCGCTGGGGATGGTACGACCCCTGGTACTACAGCTATGGCTATAACGGCCTGTATGGCTGGTACGGCTGGTACGACTGGTATGATCCCTACTACTACAGCTGGTACGGATGGGGCTCACCTTACCGTTGGGGCTGGTATGGCGGATGGAGCTATTCACGCCCGTTGTACGTCATCAATTCCAGCTCACGTACGGGCAATACCGGAAGTAGGAGAGTGGATTGGGGCAGCACCAGCTCACGCATCAAAAATACCACCACTTACCGTGGCGACAACAGCCGTGGCTTCGGACATTCACGTGCATACGGAACGCGTGGCGGCACCTACAGCGGCGGTAGCAGCACTTCAGGCACCCGCGGCACTACCTACAGCAGCGGTGCCACCCGTGGAGGCACTTTCAGCAGTGGAAGCAGCACGCGCAGCAGTGGTAGCTACAGCAGTGGAAGCAGCACGCGCAGCAGCGGCGGCTTCAGCGGCGGCAGCAGCTCACGCGGTGGCGGCGGTGGCAGCTTCAGCAGCGGCGTATCCCGCGGCGGAGGTTACGGCGGAGGCGGCGCCCGTGGTCGTCATTAATTCATAGACTTTATACAATAACGAATTTAAACAGACATACGAATATGAAAAAGATTGTGTTATTGATGTGCCTTGTGGCCGCATTGCCCGTAGTGGCACAAGAAACTTATCAGGATGCCAATACGGCTACTGAGGATCTGAACGGAACGGCACGCTACGTGGGTATGGGAGGCGCCATGGAAGCCCTCGGAGCCGACATCTCCACCATCTCCACCAACCCTGCCGGTATGGCACTCTTCCGCCGTTCTAACGTCAGCGGCACATTCGGATTTGTCAGTCAGGGAAACGTCGATAAGGATGCCACTGGCGACAAGACCCACATGTCGTTCGACCAGGTCGGATTTGTCATCTCACGCCCCTCAGGCAAGAATTCGTATATGAATTTCGGCTTCAACTATCACAAGAGCCGCGATTTCAACCATATCCTCTATGCCGCCAATAAGCTCGGTGAAGGTTCCCAGCAGGCCATCTCCTATGCAAGTGGTATCAAGACCGGACAGCTGGGCTATCAAGGTACGGAAGGCAAATACGAGCCTACATTCATAGGTTCCTATCCTCCCACCTACAGCCAGGTGGATGAGCTCATCAACCAGGGCCTGAACTTCAACACCTACGACGGCGAATACTACTACCTGTATGCCGACGATTTCAAGTTCAACCGCCATACAAAGGGCTATATCGGCGAGTACGATTTCAACCTCAGCGGTAACATCAACGACCGTGTATATCTGGGAATCACCTTCGGCCTCCATGATGTCCACTACAAGGCCATAACCGACTATTGGGAGAACGTCTCTACCGATTACGGAAAAATAGGTGAAACGCAGATGTATGATGAGCGCAAGATCACAGGCATAGGCTATGATGTCAAGGCAGGTATCATCGTGCGCCCCATCGAGGAGTCGGCCTTCCGTCTCGGAGCCTATGTGTCTACACCTACGTTCTACGACCTGAAGACCTCTAACTTCACGTCACTCAACAACAACCTGGATGAGTACATGATCGACGGTAAAGCTTACTCTGCAGGAGCCTACTCTGTTGTTGAAAACGATGAGGTCTACGAGTTCCGTCTCAACACCCCGTGGAAGTTCGGCGTCAGCGCAGGTCACACCGTTGGTAATTACCTGGCCCTCGGAGCCACCTTCGAGTACAGCAATTTCAGTACTATCGACACACGCGAAAAGGATGGAGAGTACTACGATTGGTACTATGACGAATATTACAGCCGCAGCTATAGCGACGAAGCAATGAACGCCCATACCGACCTCACCCTCAAGGGTGTGAGCACCCTGAAATTAGGTGCTGAGTACAAGCCCATCCCCGAACTCGCCCTCCGCGCAGGCTACAACTATGTGAGTCCCGCCTACAAGAAGGAAGGCATGCGCAACTATCGTGACGGTTTCGTCAACTCCCTCGGTACGGCCTATTCATCCACGACCGACTACACCAACTGGGATTGCACCCACCGTCTTACTCTCGGTATGGGCTACACCTACCAGAATTTCTACGTAGATCTGGCTTATCAGTACTCCACCAAGAAAGGCGACTTCTATCCCTTCCAGAAAGAGCTCGTCACCCCTCAGGCAGAGAGCTACTGCACAGCCACGAAGGTGGAGGACAACCGCCATCAGGCGCTGCTCACGCTGGGCTACCGCTTCTGATTTCCCTCACTTCATATAGTGTTACAAAAGTATCATCCGTTGCCATTCAGCGGATGATACTTTGCTTTTCAGCGGATGATGTTTTGAAGTTGGGCGGATGATGTTTTGGAGCCCGGCGGATGATACTTTGGAAGCCTGCGGATGATGTTTTAGGGTGATGAGGTGACGAGGTGACGACTATTTTTATAAACTTTATATTTTTGACACGCGCGCAAGTTTTATGGAATTTATTTATAATAAGTTGCGAAAATAGTCGTCACCTCGTCACCTCATCACCATATGTAGATTTATATCACCTTAAAATATATCAGATTTAGGAATCTACAGCCCTTTGAGGAATGCTTCTGCGCGTTCGAGGTCCTCGGGGGTGTCAATGCCTACGGTCTCCACGTCGGTGAGGCCTACCTTGATGCGGTAGCCGTTCTGGAGCCAGCGCAGCTGCTCAAGGCTTTCGGCCAGTTCGAGGGAGCTCTGCGGCAGGCGCGTGATCTCGTGGAGCACTTCCGTGCGGTAGGCGTAGATGCCGAGATGCTTCAGGAAAGGGTAGTGGTCCATCCACTCGGCGGTCTCCTTGCCGCGGATGTAGGGTATCACAGAACGGGAGAAATAGAGGGCATAGCCGCGGTTGTCGACGACGATCTTCGGGCTGTTGGGGTTCTCCACGGCCGCGAAGCCCTGGGCTTTGTCGAAGGGTTTGCCGAGGGTGGCAATCTGCGTCTCGGCATCGTCGAAGCAGCGGATGATTTCCTCGAGCTGGGAGCGCTGGATGAAGGGCTCGTCGCCTTGAATGTTGATGACCACGTCGAACGAGCCGCCGATCTTCTGAACGGCTTCCTCGATACGGTCGGTGCCGCTCTTATGGTCAGGAGAGGTCATCACGGCCTTGCCGCCGAAGGCTTCCACGGCCTGGCGGATGCGCTCGTCGTCGGTAGCCACATAGGCGCTGTCGAGCACACTCGACACCTGTTCGTAAACTCTCTGAATCACACTCTTGCCGCCCAGCATGGCCAGGGGCTTGCCCGGGAAGCGCGTGGATGCGTAGCGGGCGGGAATCACTCCGATGAATTTCATAATAGTTCCTATTTTAGCGCAAAGGTACAAAATAAATCTTAAATCTTCACCATTTATTCATTTTTTATTTGTATCTTTGCAGAAGATACTTTCGCTCGACACAGCAAATTAAAACGAGTTTTATTTGCATATGTCCTCGCTTAATCGTATCTTTGCACAACAAATCATTAATCAGAATTAAGAATCGTGAAATCCAAGATATTAACATACCTATTTATTTCTCTTCCGCTCTGCGTCTCGGCGCAGAAGATCTCGCTGGGCTCCTGTGAGATCAAGGAAGGCAATCTGTCGGGGCAGTACAAGGGCGAGATGATGGCCGGAAAGCCCCACGGCAAGGGCAGCGTGGTCTACAGCAACGGCGACATCTACGACGGCGAGTACGAGAAGGGCAAGCGCCACGGATACGGCACCTATACCTTCTCCGACGGTGAGAAATACGAGGGCCAGTGGTTCCAGAACCAGCAGCATGGCAAGGGAACTTTCTGGTTTATGAACAACAACCGCTACGAGGGACTGTGGTTCCGCGACTACCAGCAGGGCCACGGCACGATGTACTACTACAACGGCGACAAGTATGACGGCAACTGGCAGCAGGACAAGCGCAACGGCAAGGGGCGCTACACGTATGCCAGCGGTGCCTTCTACGACGGTATGTGGAAGGACGACATGAAGGACGGCAAGGGTCTCTTCGACTGGGGCGACGGCACTACCTACGACGGTATGTGGGCGAACAACCAGCGCAACGGCAAGGGTACCAACAAGTATGCCGACGGCGATGAATACGTGGGCGACTGGAAGGATGACATCCAGCACGGAAAAGGTATCTACAAGTTCCAGAACGGCGACCGCTACGAAGGTGACTACGTGCAGGGCGAACGTACGGGACAAGGCATCTTCCGGTATGCCAACGGCGACAAATACACGGGCCACTTCAAGGATGGCGCCAAGGACGGACAGGGCACATGCGCCTGGAAGAACGGCGACATCTATACGGGCACGTGGCACAACGATATGCCCAACGGCTACGGCAAGCTGACGAAGAAGTCGGGCGACGTCTTTGAAGGACAGTTCCGCAACGGAACGGTCAACGGCGAGGTCATCATCCACTTCCACGACGGCAGCAAGTTCAAGGGCACCTACCGCAACGGCAAGCGCAACGGTGCGGCCATCGAGGTTGACAAGAACGGCAACCGCTTCGAAGGCAATTACGTGAACGACTACCGCGACGGCAAGTATGTGGAGAAAGACCGCAACGGCCGCATCACCTCGCAGGGCATCTATGACCGCGGACGCAAGAAATAAACCCATAAAACCCAATAACCATGGTAATTGACAAACTCGACAAACTGAACTTCTACGCAAGTCTGAATCCACTGTTCAAGGACATCGTGGATTTCCTGAAAACAAATGACCTGAATGCACTCGAAGAGGGCAAGCACCTCATCAAGGACAAGGACCTCTTCGTGAACATCCAGGTGGCCAAGGGGCGCTCTGCCGAAGAGGCAACGCTCGAAACCCACCGCCGCATGATCGACATCCAGATTCCGCTATCGGGAGAGGAGACCTTCGGTTTCACGCCGCTGGCCGACCTGCCCACGGAATTTGAATACAACGACGAGAAGGACATCACAAAGTACGGAGCGACGAAGGCTGCCACCTACGTGACCTGCAAGCCCGGCGAGATGGCCATCTTCTTCCCGCAGGACGGGCATGCCCCCTGCATCTCCAGCGAACCCGCCATCAAGAAAGCAATCTTTAAAATCAAGGCATAATGGCTACTACAAAGAAACCAGCAGAAAAGGCCAAGAAGCCCGCTGCCAAGAAGACTACAGCCAAAAAGGCTGCCCCCAAAAAGCCGCAGCACATTGGACTGGTGATGAATGACGGATGGCTGGAGCCCTTCGAGGACGCCATACGCGGACGTCATGACCACGCTCTGTGGAAACTGAACCAGCTTACCCGCAACGGAAAGCTGAAACTCTCTGACTTTGCCAACGGTCATGAGTATTTCGGACTGCATCAGACGGCACGCGGCCAGTGGGTGTTCCGCGAGTGGGCCCCCAACGCTACCGACATCTATCTGGTGGGTGACTTCAACAACTGGCAGGAGGACGACAAGTACCGCTGCAAGCGCATCGAGGGCACGGGCAACTGGGAGCTGAAACTGCCGAAGAAGGCCATGAAGCATGGCGACTTGTTCAAGATGCACGTGAAGTGGAACGGCGGCGAGGGCGAGCGCATCCCTGCATGGATCCAGCGCGTGGTGCAGGACGAGCAGACGAAGATATTCTCCGCTCAAGTGTGGGCACCCGAAAAGCCTTACGAGTGGAAGAAAAAGACCTTCAAGCCCAACAAGAGTCCGCTGCTCATCTACGAGTGCCATATCGGCATGGGTGAGGATGCGGAGAAGGTGGGCACCTATACGGAGTTCCGCGAGAACATCCTGCCGCGCATCATCAAGGACGGCTACAACTGCATCCAGATCATGGCCATCCAGGAGCATCCCTACTATGGTTCGTTCGGCTACCACGTGAGCAGTTTCTTCGCGGCTTCGAGCCGTTTCGGAACGCCCGAGGAGCTGAAGGCGCTCATCGACGAGGCCCACAAGAACGGGGTGGCCGTCATCATGGACATCGTGCATTCACATGCCGTGAAGAACGAGGTGGAAGGCCTTGGTAATCTCTGCGGAGATCCCAATCAGTTCTTCTATCCCGGCGACCGCCACGAGCATCCCGCATGGGATTCGCTCTGCTTCGACTATGGCAAGGACGACGTCATCCACTTCCTGCTCTCCAACTGCAAGTACTGGCTGCAGGAGTTCCACTTCGACGGCTTCCGCTTCGACGGTGTGACCTCGATGCTCTACTACAGCCATGGACTGGGAGAGGCATTCTGCAACTATGCCGACTATTTCAACGGTCATCAGGACGACAACGCCATCTGCTACCTCACGCTGGCCAACTGCCTGATTCACGAGGTGAACAAAAATGCCATCACCATTGCCGAGGAAGTTTCGGGAATGCCGGGACTGGCTGCCAAGTTTGAGGACGGCGGCTACGGCTTCGACTACCGCATGGCCATGAACATCCCCGACTACTGGATTAAGACCATCAAGGAGCAGAGCGACGAGAACTGGAAACCGTCGAGCATTTTCTGGGAGGTGAAGAACCGCCGTCCCGACGAGAAGACCATTTCCTACTGCGAGAGCCACGACCAGGCACTGGTGGGCGACAAGACCATCATCTTCCGTCTCATCGACGCCGACATGTACTGGCATTTCGCCAAGAAGGACGTCAACGGCGTGGCAGAGCGCGGTATTGCCCTCCACAAGATGATACGACTGGTGACGGCAGCAGCCATCAACGGCGGCTACCTGAACTTCATGGGTAATGAGTTCGGACATCCCGAATGGATTGACTTCCCGCGTGAGGGCAACGGATGGAGCTACAAGTATGCACGCCGCCAGTGGAACCTCGTGGACAATAAGGACCTCTGCTACCACTGGCTGGGTGACTTCGACCGCGAGATGCTGAAGGTGATCAAGAGTCAGAAGAACTTCCAGAACACGCCCGTTCAGGAAATATGGCACAACGACGGAGACCAGATACTGGCCTTCATGCGCGGCGACCTCATCTTCGTGTTCAACTTCTCACCCACGCAGTCGTTCACCGACTATGGCTTCCTGGTGCCCACAGGTAGCTACGACGTGGTGCTGAACACCGACTCAAAGGACTTCGGCGGTTTCGGATTTGCCGATGATTCGGTGACGCATCTCACGAATTTCGACCCGCTCTACGTGAAAGACCACAAAGAGTGGCTTAAGTTGTACATTCCGGCACGTAGTGCTGTAGTATTGAAAAAGAATTGAAAGATAATCCAAGTCGCAATAGCACCATCACGGTCATCGTGATGTGTGCTATTGTCTTTCTGGCCTTTACGTTCTGCTACGTATTCTTCTATCAGGCAGAATCACTCGCTTACCTGCAGCACTCGCTGTCGCAGGGAATGACGACTTACAACCGTACGATAGGTGCCGTCATCATCACCTCGCTGGCAGTGCTCCTGCAGTATGCCGTCTTTCGGATCTCAGGCCTCCGCAAGCGCGGCCATGCCCTGACTTATTTCCCCTCGATTATGGCGCTGACGGTGCTGACGGATGTGAGGCCCTGTGGAGATGTCTCGCATTTCTGGATATGGCTGGCGCCTTTGCTCCTTCTGGTATGGGCGGCATTGGCGTGGGTCTCCAAGCAATTCGAGACCTATGAGCCTGGCAAGGACAATCCGGGATTGTTCTCACGCATCATGTGGATTAATCTGCTTACGATGTTCGTGATGCTGCTCTTCCAGATTATATGCAGCAATAGCAACGAGGTGATTCACCACCGTCTCCGCATCGAGAATATGGTGGTCAAGGCGCAGTATGGGAAAGCTTTGGAAGTGGGACGCAAATCGTTGGAGAACGACAGCAGTCTGACGATGCTTCGTTTCTATGCCTTGTCAAGAGCGGGGAAGGCCGGTGACGAGTTCTTCAAGTATCCCGTTTCCGACGGCAAGTCAGCCTTGCTGCTCCCCGACGGCAAATCCACGAAGACGCTGATGATGAATCCGAAGATCATCAAGGCGTTCTCGCAGAAGAAAGGCCGTACCGACTATGAGCTGATGGGGTATCTGCTGAACCGTGACCTGGATGGTTTTGCCAAGAACGTTGGCAAGTATTACGATACGGATTCCACGGCCATTCCGCGGCATTACCGCGAGGCTTTGGTCCTCTATACGCATCTGCGGCGTCATCGGGTGCTTACGTATCATGATAGCGTGCTGGATGCCGACTATGAGGACATGAAGAGCCTGTATAAAAAATACCCTGACCGCACTCAGCGAGAGTCGGCGGTCAGGGATACTTACGGTAATACCTACTGGTATTATTATTTCAGGCGTGAAGGATGAGCTTCGCGCCTTTTTTATTTGTCGAAAGCCTTCAGGCGGATCTTGATCTTGATTTCCTCGTTGGCCTTCTCCCAGTCGGTGTCGAGAGAGAACTGCGTCAGATAGTCACCGGGACGGAGGATGTATGCTTCCACGAGCTCCTTGTCGAGGTCGAAGAACTTGCAGTTTTCAAGGCTGGTGCGCTTGAAGGTGTCGATGACCGACTGCTTGTCCTTTTTCTTCTCCTGCTTGGAGAATTGCTCTACAAACTGGTTCACGAAGTCGTAGAGTGCATAAGCCTGATGGTCAAGCCTGTAGTTGTAGGCGGTTACGCTGCTGTCGAGCATAGCCTCATAGTAGCGCTGCTTCATATAGTCGAGCGCATCCACTTTGAAGGTAGCAATCTTGCGTGACTGCAAGTCCTTGTCAGGATTGTCGGCCACCTCTTTGGCGAGCCTTCTCACTTCCTTCCAAACTTCCTGTGCCTGGCTGCTCATGGCGAATGAGCAACAGAGCACCATCATTAAAATTAACTTCTTCATCATACGTGTCGTTTTAAGAATATTTTATGAGTTATACATTCGGGTAATTCTTCCTGATAGTGGGTAACCATAATCATGGTCTTGTTGCGCCGGCGGCAGAAGGTTTCGATGACATCCTTCACCAATCGGCGGTTACGGTTGTCGAGTCCGTGGAGAGGTTCGTCGAGGATGAGCAGTTCGGGGTCTTTCACGAATGCACGGGCAAGCAGTACCAGTCGCTGTTCACCGCTGGAGAGTTTGAGGAATGTGCGTTCCTCCAGTCCCTTCAGTCCAAAGATGTTCATCCAGAAGCGGCAGATGCCATATTCCTCTTCCGTGGGTTTCACATAAAGACCGACGCTATCTTTCAGACCGCTGGCAACGATGCGCACGGCAGGCAGGTTGCGAAGATAGGCGCGGTGCATCTCCGGTGACACATAGCCGATGTGCTTCTTGATGTCCCAGATGGTTTCACCGGAACCTCTCGGAACGCCAAAGAGTTCAATATCACAGGCATAGCTCTGGGGATTGTCGGCACAGACCAATGACAGCAGGGTGGATTTTCCGGAACCGTTTTGTCCGCTTAAAGCCCAGCGCTCACCGTTTTTCACCGTCCAGTCGAGTTTGTCAAGGATGGTGCGCTCTCCGTAGCGTATGCTTACGGCGTTCATCTTCACCACCTCATCGGTGTTGTATTCCTTGTCGTTGTAGGGAAGGCCGAGGATGGCCTTTTCCTTTTCTTCTGAGAGTACACGTGCAGGGTAGGGCTTTCGGTTTTCGTAATACTCGCTGATGGTCTGCTTGGGGCCTACGGTCATATCCCGAACTTCCACGACGTGGGTGATAAAGTCGGGGATATCATCCGTCTTGGAGAGTACCAGGATCATCTGCAGCGCTCTTTCTCGGGAGAGGTCAGTCAGGAGGTTCTTCAGCTGGTCGCGTGTCTCTGCGTCAAGTCCGATGAAGGGATTGTCCATAATCAGTACGCGAGGCTCTTTCAGCAAGGTGCGCGTCAGCTGGTATTTGCGTGTTTCACCGCTGGACATCAGTATCACATACTTATCCAGCAAATGACCGATATGGAAGAGCTCATACAAGTGCTGCTGCATTTTGCGGCGCTCGGGAGTGTCCTCTCCGGCTTGGAGATAAGCCTCTTCGAGCAACTGCCCTACGGTAGGTGTCTCTTTGTCAATTTCCGTCTGGTTCCATCGCAGTTGCAGGTAATACGACTGCTGGGTGCCATAAGAGTCACGGAAAGTGATGTACTGGATATTGTCGCTCACCATCTCCTTGGCAGAAGGGGAGAAGTCGTACTCCGGATCATGCATCAGCAAGGGATGGGCGCCTGTGATGATGTCTATCAACATAGACTTACCTCCGCCGTTGGGTCCCACAACGGCAATATGCTCACCGTCGCAAAGACAGAAATCGACGGGCTTTGCCAACCGCCAGGCGGGCATACGCGTCACTCCTTGTTCTATGTTGATAATCTTCTGCATTCTATCTCTTTATCCTCTTTTCATTCTTCTGTGCGAAATCCTTCCACGAACTGTAATGGCGGGCAGTACTTTCAGGCCTTGAAGCCTGAAGGAAATGGCAATAGGCGGCTCCGAGGGCATCCGTGGCATCCATGAACTGCGGCATGTCATCTTCCTTGAGCATCAGCAGGCGCTTGAGCATTCCCGCTACCTGTTCTTTGGAGGCAGCACCGTTGCCGGTAATGGCCATCTTGATTTTCAGCGGGGCATATTCGTGGATGGGAATATCCCGGTGGATGGCTGCCGCGATGGCAACCCCCTGTGCACGTCCAAGCTTGAGCATCGACTGTACGTTCTTTCCGAAGAACGGCGCCTCAATGGCCATCTCGTCGGGAAGGAATTCCGCGATGAGTCCCGTCACACGCTCGAAGATATATCCGAGTCTCAAGTAGGGGTCATTCTGCTTGCGCATGTCAATGACACCCATGGCCATCATCTGTGCCTTGTTGCCGGTCACCTTCAGCAGTCCGTAGCCCATTACGTTGGTACCCGGGTCTATCCCTAATATGATTTTTTCGCTATTCAATTCCTAACTCTTCAAATACGGATTCCACTGGCATTCATAATCCATGGTTGTCTGGTCGCCGTGACCCGTCAACAGGGTGGTATCTTTGGGAAGCAAGTTCACAAGCAATTTCAGGCTCTGCATCATCTGTCCCCAGGAACCGCCGGGGAAGTCTGTTCTTCCTATCGACATATTGAATATGGTATCGCCCGTGAAGGCCACCTTCTCTTCTTTACAATAATAGACTACGCAGCCGGGAGTATGTCCGGGCGTATGGATGATTTCAAGCTGATGACTCCCGAAACGGATTTTGTCCGTGGAATGAAGGTATGCGCCTATGGGCGCTATCTGTTCCTGATAATTCATTCCCACCATCGAACGTGCCTGTTCGGGGATGTTACTGATCAGGTATTCATCTTCCGCATGTACCTGAGCTTTCAGCCCGTATTCTTCATAGAGAAAACTGTTTCCGAGAACATGGTCAAGATGTCCATGGGTGCAAATCAGCGCTACGGGTTTCAATTGCTCTTCCTGCACGTAACGGCGAATAGCCGCACGCTCTTCAGAATAAAAGGCACCGCAGTCAACGAAGAGGCACTCTTTCGTCTCGTCGCTTACCACATAGCTGTTCACAGCGAACATATTGCATACAAACCGTTGAATCTTCAGCATTTCACTATAAATAATAGAATCATTTAACAGGGAACGTAAATCAAATGCTTCTCTCGGAACCATTCTTCCTCAAACCAGTTGTCAATGTCCATCACTTCCACAATCTTCCGGAAAGGATAGGTCTCAGCCTGCACATCGCCTCCCTTTAGGGTAATGACACCGTTGGCCATAGCGTTCTGCTGACGGGTACTCACATTCTTTTTCACAATCTTCATCAGATCGGACAACTGCATAACGGCTCTTGAAACCACGAAGTCGTATTTGCCTTTTTCGTCCTCGCCACGCAAGTGCTCAGGGTAGCAGTTCTTCAGTCCGATGGCATTAGAAACTTCCTTTGCCACTAGAATCTTTTTTCCTGTTCCGTCGATGAGTTTGAATTGGCAGGCAGGAAACATGATGGCCAGAGGAATGCCGGGAAAGCCGCCTCCAGTGCCGAAGTCGAGTATTTTGGATCCGTCATGGAAATGCAACGCTTTGGCAATAGCCAGTGAATGGAGCACGTGGTGTTCATAGAGATTTCCGATGTCCTTGCGCGAGATTACATTGATTTTTGCATTCCAGTCAGCATATAAATCATAAAGCATTTCAAACTGGCGGCGTTGTTCCCCGTTGATTTCGGGAAAATATTTCAGAATCAGTTCAATATTCATTTCACTACACTTTCAAGTTCATCGTCGTTGAGTGTTACGCGTATTTCTCCAGCCTCATGGGGCGCAATCTCAGAGTCCACATAGATAAAGGTTATTTCACCGTCGCCGAGGATGAAGTTATCGGAGGCATAAGGTTCAATGTCCACAAAGAAACCTTTTTCTTGCAGTTCTTTCAGGGTTTTAACGTCCTGCAACTTGCAGAGTTTCTTCACTATCAAATCGGCAAGGGGTTGCTCAAAGCCTTCGGCAAAGACATCAGCAGCGGTAATCACCTTACCCGTCTTTACCTCAATGTTCTTGGCGATGGTACTTGTCACGCTGTGCTCACCGCCTCCGTACATGGTGCTGCGGGCGATATAGCATACAATGCCTCCGCGATGATTCTGAACGTAAGTGCGGCAATCGTAGGTCAGGTTATATGAATCCCGATGTTCGCGGTCACCACGGAAGAGTGGGGCATAGTCGCGCTTATAGTCGTTCACATAACTGATGATGAACGAGTCAACGGCTTGCTTCATCGTCAGACGGTCGCTGAGCATCCCCAAATAGTCGGGAGTCAGGAATCCTCCTTTACGGATGGTCTGATTGAATGCTGTGCCCTTGTCTCCTTGGGCATACATCATCGACACGTGGATATGCGCCGAAGGGGAACCTTCTTCCTGAATCAGTGCTGCAATTGTATCCACGGTGATACTGTCGAAGTCAAGTCCTTCGGCCTTAGTCACCGTTTTCTCCTCTTTATTTCCGCATGATGCAGCGATGAGAGCAGCCAATACTATGAATAATATATTCCTCATATAATTTTGCAAAGGTACGTATTTAATTGCGAATTTCACGAAAAACAGTGGTTAAAAAGAAAAAAAAATGTACCTTTGCACCCGATGAATTACAAAGCAGCACTTTTCGACCTCGACGGTGTGGTCATTGATACCGAATCCCAATACTCTGTTTTCTGGGGTTCCCAATGCCGTTTGTATCACCCGGAAATACCTGGTCTTGAGAATAAAATCAAAGGTCAGACCTTGACGCAGATATTTGATGGTTGGTTCTCGGGCGATATCGCCGGTGAGCAACCTGTCATCACACAGCGTCTCAATGAATTTGAAGCGCAAATGGACTATGGATATATTGCTGGTTTTGAATGTTTTATAACAGAATTGCGAAACAAAGGGTGGAAGACGGCTGTGGTCACTTCGAGCAATCAGATTAAGATGTCTTCTGTCTATCGTCAGCATCCCGATTTTCATAAAATCTTCGATGCCATCCTTACGTCAGAAGACTTTTCGGCATCAAAACCGGATCCTGACTGCTATCTGAAGGCTGCTCATCGTTTCGGGCTGAAGCCTTCGGAATGTATTGTGTTTGAGGATAGTTTCAACGGGCTAAAATCGGGTAGGGCAGCGGAAATGACCGTAGTGGGACTTTCTACGACCAATTCTGCTGAAGCCATCTCGCCCTTGTGCGATGTGGTGATTCCTGATTATGAAGGCTTGGATTTTGAAAAATTTTGCGAAATTGTGTCCGCGTCTCGTTAAAAAGAACTACCTTTGCACCCGATTTTATACAACTCAATAATTATAATAGAATTATGGCTGGATATTTAGTGAGCGATTCGCGCAAGGTAACCACGCATCGTTTTATCGAAATGAAGCAGCGCGGAGAGAAAATCTCCATGCTTACGTCTTATGACTTTACTACGGCTGGTATTGTTGACGGTGCCGGTATTGATGGCATATTGATTGGCGACTCTGCTTCCAATGTAATGGCAGGAAACCATACAACGCTTCCAATGACAGTTGATCAGATGATATACCATGCACGTTCTGTGGTTCGTGCTGTGAAGCGTGCCCTTGTCGTTTGTGATATGCCTTTCGGCTCTTATCAGGTTGACCGTAAGGAAGGTATCAAGAATGCCGTTCGCATTATGAAGGAGAGTGGCTGTGATGCACTCAAGCTTGAAGGCGGCATAGAGATTATCGACACGGTGAAAGGTATCCTGGAAGCTGGTATTCCTGTGATGGGACACCTTGGATTGACTCCTCAGAGCATCAACAAGTTCGGTACCTATGCCGTTCGCGCCAAGGAAGAGGCCGAGGCTCAGAAACTGCTATCTGATGCCAAGTTACTGGCTGAGGCAGGTTGTTTTGCTGTGGTTCTGGAAAAAGTTCCTGCCACGCTTGCTGAGGAAGTGACCAAGTTAATCAAGGTGCCTACTATCGGTATTGGTGCTGGCGGACATACAGACGGCCAGATTCTCGTCGTTGATGACATGCTGGGCAAGACACAGGGATTCTCTCCGCGTTTCCTCCGTCGCTATGCCAATCTTAATCAGATCATGACTGATGCCATCGGACAGTATGTAGGTGATGTGAAATCAGGCGATTTCCCCAACGAACAGGAAAGTTATTAAGAATGTACACGCAGAATACGCCTGTCCATGTGAAACTATGGCATCGTGAGTTCTGGCATTTGGCTTTGGCCAATCTTTTGCTCACTATGTCGGTCTATATGCTCATATCTACGATGCCGCAGTGGATGCTGCTTCATCATGAATTGGAGCATACGGGGCTGATGATGCTTGTCTATGGAGTAGGATTGTTCTTGCTTGGTGGCTTCTGCAGTTTTCTTGTTCAGCATGAGCGCCGCAATCATGTTTGCCTTTGGGCTATTGTAGGCATGATGCTATCGTATGCGTTCTTCTATTATGGCGTGAAGCTTGGTCCGCTTCCATTCTGGGCATTATTGCTTATACGCTTGTGCTGTGGTGCTTTTTTCGGACTGACGCAGATGGTGCTGATGAGTACGCTCATTATAGATACTTGTGAGTCGTTTCAGCGCACGGAAGCTAATCACAGTGCTTCATGGTTTGGTCGTTTTGCCCTTTCCCTCGGGCCTCTCTGTGCCTTGGTGCTGAAGCATTTCGGTACACCATCGGTTGCTGGATTTGATTATGTGCTCATTGGCTCCATGGTTTGTTGCCTGCTGGCAGCCTATTTCATCATAACCATCCGCTTTCCGTTTAAGGCACCTGAAGACAACGTCCGCAAATATACACTCGACCGTTTCTTCTTGCCTCAAGGCATATGGCTGTTTCTGAATCTTGTGCTGATTACGGCTGCCATTGGTGTATTGCTGTCGCTTCCTCATAACATTGTATTCTACAGCATGATGATGTCAGGCTTTCTGCTTGCTCTGATTGCGCAGAAATATGTTTTTGTGAATGCCGAACTGAAGAGTGAGGTTATCAGCGGATTGTTTCTGCTCGGGTGTGCGCTGCTGATGCTGCTCAGCCATCAGAAACCTGCTGTCGATTATATTGCTCCTGTGTTCATTGGTACTGGAACAGGAATTATTGGTGCACGTTTCCTCTTGTTTTTCATAAAGCTTAGCCACCATTGTCAGCGAGGCACATCGCAGAGCACCTACTTTCTGGGTTGGGAATTTGGGCTTGCTATTGGATTGGCCATCGGTTATGCCTATTGCGAAAGTACCCTGTCCACTTGCATCTGGACTTCATTAGTACTGGTAATCGTTGCTTTACTCATGTACCAATTCTTTACACATTCCTGGTACTTGAAGCATAAGAACCGCTGATAAATAGAAAAACGCTAAATTGCAGAACTGACAATCCGCAATTTAGCGTTTACTTTTTGAGTAATCTTTTTTTATTCGATGACAACGAGCGGTGTGTCTTCCATCACGCTGTCGCCTTCCTTTACCAGAACGGCCGTCACCTTACCGCTGTTTTCGGCTTCCAGGTTGTTGGCCATCTTCATGGCTTCGAGAACAACCACGGTGTCTCCAGCCTTCACTTCGTCGCCTACGGCAACCTTCACTTCGGTAACAACGCCGGGAAGCGGAGCCTTCAAGGCATTGTTGACATTTACCTTTCCGGCAGCAGGTGCGGATGCAGGAGCAGCAGCTTTAGCTGCAGGACGAGCCACCACGACCTTTTTCTTCTCGGGCTCTGCCTCTTTCTCCATTTCCACCTTGTATTCTTCACCGTTCACCGTAACGGTGGCAATATTATCTACGATTTCGCCGATGGCAACCTCGTACTTATTACCATTGATGGTATATTTGTATTCTTTCATTGTGTGTCGATTTTATTTCGCAGGATGCGGTGTCATCGTCAGGAAGTGGGACTTCCATTCGGAAGCAGCAGCCTTGATGGTGATGATGCCGGTCTCCTTGTCGTGCACATTGTTGCCTTGGAACTCATGGAGCGCCATGGCAATGGCAGCATATACTTCGTTGTTCATAATATGTGATTTTTAAGTTATAAAGTTTTTGAGTTTAAAGGCCTGCGATTGCTCATAGGACTTACAAACTCAAAAACTTATAAACTCTTTCTTACATTGGAATGTTACCGTGCTTCTTAGCAGGAAGTGCATCACGCTTTGTCTGGAGCTGTGCCAGTGCGCGGCAGATGCGGAAACGAGTGTTGCGAGGCTCAATAACGTCGTCAATGTAGCCATACTTGGCTGCCTGATATGGATTGGCAAACAGGTCGTTGTATTCCTGCTCCTTTTCGGCGATGAATGCGCCTACGTCTTCGCCAGCTTCCTTCTTGGCCTTGGCTTCCTTGGCATAGAGGACTGCGGCAGCACCTGAAGCACCCATCACGGCAATCTCGGCATTGGGCCATGCGTAGTTCACGTCGGTATGGAGCTGCTTGGAACCCATCACGATGTGTGAACCGCCGTATGACTTGCGGAGCGTAACGGTAATCTTGGGTACGGTAGCCTCACCGTAAGCATAAAGCAACTGGGCTCCATGCAGAATGACGGCGTTGTACTCCTGTCCAGTACCAGGCAGGAATCCGGGAACGTCAACGAGACTCACGATGGGAATATTAAAGGCGTCGCAGAAACGTACAAAACGGGCACCTTTACGAGATGCGTTCACATCGAGCACACCAGCATAGCAATTAGGCTGGTTGGCAACGATACCTACACTCTGACCGTTGAAACGTGCAAAGCCCACGATAATGTTCTTGGCAAACTTAGGCTGTACCTCGAAGAACTCGCCGTCGTCAGTGATTGCCGAGATAACCTGATACATGTCGTATGCCTTATTGGGGTCATCGGGAAGGATGTCATTCAGGGAATTCTCCATACGGTTAATGGGATCGGTGCACTCCTTGCGGGGAGCTTCCTCCATATTGTTCTGAGGAATGAAGCTCAAGAGAGTCTTGATCATCTCGATACCTTCCTCGTCGGTCTTAGCCGTGAAATGGGTGACACCACTCTTCGTGGAGTGAACACTTGCACCACCAAGGCTCTCCTGATCAACGTCTTCACCAGTTACGCTCTTCACCACCTTCGGACCAGTCAGGAACATATAGGAAGTGCCCTCGATCATCAGGGTAAAGTCGGTAAGTGCAGGAGAATAAACGGCACCACCGGCGCAAGGACCTGCAATGACCGAAATCTGAGGAATCACACCAGAAGCAAGGATGTTGCGCTCGAAAATCTCTGCATATCCAGCCAATGCGTTGATGCCTTCCTGAATACGAGCGCCACCAGAGTCGTTGATACCGATAACGGGAGCACCCATCTTCATGCCGAGGTCCATCACCTTGCAGATCTTCTCACTCATCGTCTCAGAGAGTGAACCTGCGTTCACGGTGAAGTCCTGTGCGAAAACATATACCAGACGACCATCTACAGTACCGCTACCAGCTACAACACCGTCGCCCAGATACTGTTTCTTTTCCATGCCGAAGTTGGTGCAACGGTGGAGCTTGAACATATCTACCTCTTCGAAACTGCCTTCGTCAAGCAACATGTCGATACGCTCGCGTGCTGTGTACTTGCCGCGGGCGTGCTGTTTCTCGATGGCTTTCTCACCACCGCCCAGACGAGCCTGTTCGCGCTTGGCGATCAGCTCCTTAATCTTTTCTAATTGTTGTGACATTTCTATATTAGTTGTTTAACCTTTATTCTTTTACTATAAGTTTATTCGGGGTGTTCGCAAAGCTCAGTCAGAATGCCCACTGTTGATTTGGGGTGCAGGAATGCAATGTTCAATTGCTCAGCGCCCTTGCGGGGAGCCTTGTCAATAAGGCGGATACCCTTTTCATCGCATTCTGCCAATGCATTGGCTACGCCGTCTTCAATGCAGAAAGCCACGTGATGAACACCATGGTTGCCCTTATCGAGCCACTTCTGGATAGTGCTTTCAGGCGATGTCGGCTCAAGCAGTTCCAGTTTCACTTCACCGCACTTCAGGAAGGCGGTCTTCACTTTCTGGTCTTCAACCACTTCGATGTTGTAACACTTCAGACCCAGCACATTCTCAAAGAATGGCAGGCTCTCCTCAATGCTCTGGACGGCGATGCCCAGATGTTCAATTAATAAGTTTTTGTGTCTTAACCAAATCTTTTCTTCTATTTAAGTGTGAAACAAAACTAAAACGTGCCTTTTGTTGATTAGTGAGTTGCAGTCCTCTACCCAAGTGCAGAAATTGTGCAGCCTATCTGCACAAAGTGTGCGCACCATCTGCACAACTTGTGTCAATCATCTGCACAACTTGTGATCATCCGCACAAATTGTAGATACGCGATAGGAGGATTCAATCAGAATTCGAAAATCACCTTACCGTTGATCTGACGGCCCGTGAGATAGTTTGGAACGGCATATTGCTGATTGGTAACATCCGTAATCCAATAGTAGGAATTCACGTTGTTTATGCCAAATAGGTTCAGGCCATCAACACCCAGCCAGATATCGCGGAATGGCATCTTCTTGTTATGGCGGTCGTGATTGTCAAGCAGACGGTAACTCATGCCGATGTCCACGCGCTTGTAGGCGGGCATGCGGTAAGGTGTATCGCTGAGCGAACGGTGAGGAGCACCGAATGGCAAACCGTCGGCAAATACGACTTTGAGGGCCATCTTCCAGCGAGTACTTCCTGGGAAGAAATCTGTGAAGAAAAGGTTCACGCCATAACACTGGTCGGTAGGCAGAGGTATGCTTTGACCGTTGATTTTCAACCGCGTGTTCATCAGTGAGAAAGTGAGCCATGAATCAGCACCGGGCACGAATTCACCGTAGAGTTTGAGGTCGAGTCCCATGGCGTGGCCGCTACATTGCTGGGAGGCATCGTAGACAACCTTCACATTGCTTATCGTATAGGGTACCAGATTGCCGAGCAATTTGTAATAGGCTTCAGCCGTGAACTTGAAAGGCCGTTCCATCATCTTGAAACGATGGTCGTAGCCGATGATGAAATGAATGCTTCGTTGGCTCTTCACTTTCTGATTCAGGGTGGCGTATGTGACACCGTCGCGGGTTGTCGTGTCCCGCAATTCCTTGAAGAACGGAGCTTGATAGTATAGACCTGTTGCAAATCGGAAAGTGACGTCGTTGTTGTAGGCAGGTACGATGGCCAATGACAAGCGCGGACTGCACAGGCTTTCACGTGTGTAATTCCAATGGCTGAACCGAACTCCGTAGTTTAATGTATAGAAAGCGGTCTCCGAGGCATTGTTCCATTTGTAGGTATCCTGCAAGTAGGCTTCTATGCGGTTGGCATCGAGTGCATTACGTGCAGCCATCGTGTAGATCATCTTCAGGTCATTGCCCGTATGGGGGATGGAATAGCCGCTTGAATCCCGCATCTCATATTCCTTGAGCTGCTCTTCCACGTGCTCTATCTTGTAGGTCACTCCGGCTTCAATGTCGTGGCGTTTGGCTTTGTGTTGCAGCATCAGTTTGAAACTGGCCACACGTGCCTTCAGGTAGTTGCGTGCGTGTTCCATATAGGTTCCCACACCGAGGTTTTCCGAAGTTTCGGTTTGATTGAGCCAATATTGTCCCTGAATGTCATAGCGTTCTTGCTCGTTGGTCTGGAATGCAGAGGCAAGGAGCGAGAGATGAGTCTTCTCACCAAAGTGACGCGTGAGGCTGGCCGTACCGAAATAAGTGCGGAACACGTCTTTTTCCCATCCGTCGAAATAGACCTTGAATGATTTGACGTCCACAAGTGTTCCGAAGGTTGTTTCACGGCTGTTGGGCGTGAAATTGTAGTGGTTGAGTGAAATGTCTCCCATCAGTTTGAGCGTCCACCGTTTGTTGGGCTCGTAAGTGAGGTACGTCTGGTAGTCAAAGAAGTTAGGTTCGTATTCACCATCGGTGTCAAGAGACCCGAGCAGGTACTTGTTGGTCTTGTATCTGACGCCATTGCTCCAAGAAAGCTTTTTCGTGGAGAATCCCACGTACGCGCTTGCTCCCAACAAAGAGGCGGTGAGGCTGGCTTCAAAACGTTTGGGCTTTTTGTACTGGATGTCTAGCGCCGATGACATCTTGTCACCGTATTTGGCTTCAAAGCCACCAGTAGAGAATCCAACGCGCTCAACCATGTCTGGATTGATGATGGATAGGCCTTCCTGTTGTCCGCTTCGTACAAGGAAGGGACGATAGACTTCTACATTATTAATATAAACGGAGTTCTCGTCAAATGAACCGCCACGGACATTATATTGGGAGGAGAGTTCAGAGTGCGAGCTCACACCGGCTTGCGACTGGATCATTTCCTCAACGGCATTACCCGTAACGGAAGGCGTCTGCTTCACGTCCTTGATGTCTAGTTGCTCGGTTCCAGTGTGCTGGCGTTGCTTTTCGGTGACAGTCACTTCAGTTAGTTGATTGTCGTCATAGAGTTGTATCTGAAGTGTTTGTTTGCCGCGTGGTCTTCGGAGTACGCGTGTCTTCGTCTTGTATCCCACCATCGAGAACTTCACCACAACGGAATCCTCGGAACGCAAGGTCATTTCGAATTCACCCTTCAGATTGGTCATAGCCACACGCCCCTGTGAGAGTACGCTGACGGTAGCGAGTTCAACGGGGTTCATCTGATCGTCCGTCACCTTACCCTGCAAGGTAAAAGTCTGTGCGTTGGTATGTAACACACAAACGATGAATAATAGGAGAATGGCTATTTTCTTGCACATATCCTCTTAATAACGCAGAAAAACCTCACGTATTGCATCGTATAGGTGTATAAAACTGAGGCGATACTGTGATTATTTCGAAGAATCTTGCACGCAGAAGAATTTTTTTTCGTAACTTTGCAGCCGTTTAAACAGACATTTAAATTATACATTGCAATGAATATTTCATATAAGTGGTTGAAAGAGTATGTAGATTTCGACTTGACTCCGCAAGAGGTTTGCGACGCGCTGACCTCGGAGGGACTTGAAGTTGACGCACTTGAAGAAGTACAGAGCATTCGAGGCGGACTGAAAGGTCTCTATGTGGGTAAGGTGCTTACTTGTGAGGCGCATCCCAATAGCGACCATCTCCATGTAACTACCGTTGATCTTGGTAAAGGAGAACCCCAGCAAATTGTTTGCGGCGCGCCCAACGTGGCAGCCGGACAGAAGGTTATTGTGGCTGATTTGGGTTGTGTGCTTTACGACGGTGACAATGAATTCCAGATTAAGAAATCAAAACTCCGCGGTGTGGAAAGCCTTGGTATGATCTGTGCTGAGGACGAAATCGGTGTGGGAACTTCTCATGATGGTATCATCGTACTTCCTGAGGATGCTCCTGTAGGACAGCCTGCCGCTGAATACTACAACCTGGAGAGCGATTGGCTCATTGAGGTTGATATTACCGCTAACCGTGCCGATGCACTTTCACATTGGGGCGTGGCTCGCGACTTGTATGCATGGTTGGTGCAGAACGGCTATAAGACCAGTCTTCACCGTCCATCCGACGAGGCTTTTGCCGTTGATAACCATGACCTCCCCATTGATGTCGTAATAGAGAACACGGAGGCATGCAAACGTTATGCCTGTGTGAGTATAACTGACTGTGAGGTAAAGGAATCGCCCGATTGGCTGAAGAATAAACTGAATGCTATTGGGCTCCGTCCTATCAACAATATCGTGGATATCACTAACTATGTGATGATGGCCTATGGACAACCGCTGCATTGCTTTGATGCAGATATGGTAACTGGCCATAAGATTGTTGTTAAGACCATGCCTGAGGGAACTCCTTTCGTCACGCTTGACGGTGAAGAGCACAAACTGAGTGACCGCGACTTGGCCATCTGCAATGCAGAGGAGCCTATGTGTATTGCCGGCGTGTTTGGCGGAAAGGGTAGTGGAACCTATGAGACCACCCGTAATGTGGTGCTGGAGTCTGCTTATTTCCATCCCACATGGATTCGTAAGAGCGCCCGTCGCCATGGCCTTTCTACTGATTCTTCTTTCCGATTCGAGCGTGGCATTGATCCTAACGGAACCATCTATGCCCTGAAACAGGCAGCCCTGCTTTGTAAGGAATTGGCAGGCGGAAAGGTTTCTATGGAAATCAAGGATATTTATCCAGAGCCTCTGCCCAACTTCAATGTTGATTTGAAGTATGATTATGTGCACCAACTCATCGGAAAGGAGATTCCGCATGATACCATCAAGAGCATTGTGACATCTTTGGAGATGGTTATCAAGGCTGAGAATGCTGAGGGGCTGCAACTCGAAGTTCCTGCCTATCGTGTGGATGTTCAGCGTCCTTGTGACGTGGTGGAAGACATTCTGCGTGTGTATGGATATAATAATGTAGAAATGCCGGAACAGCTGAAGTCTTCGCTTGTCATCAAGGGTGAGGAAGACCAGAAGCATAAACTGGAGAACCTGGTAGGTGAGCAACTTGTGGGTGCCGGATTTAATGAGATTCTGAACAACTCGCTGACAAAGGCTGCCTATTATGAGGATTTGAACTGCTATCCCAAAGATCGTTTGGTGAGCATCGTGAATCCGCTTTCGAGCGATCTGAATGTAATGCGCCAGTCCATTCTCTTCGGTGGCCTGGAGAGTATCGCCCACAATGCCAACCGTAAGAATCCCAATCTGAAATTCTTTGAGTTCGGTAATACCTATCAGCATTTCAATGAAAAGGCCGATGCCGAGAATCCGATGAAGGCTTACTCTGAAGAGAGCCATCTCGGACTCTGTGTGACAGGAAAGCGAGTGGAAGGTTCTTGGGCACATCCTGATGAGCAGAGTTCTTTCTATGAGTTGAAGGCTTATGTCATCAACGTCCTGAACCGTATTGGCCTGCCTATGGGAGCCGTGGTCTTCAAGGAAAGCGAGAACAACATCTTCTCGAAGGGTATCACCGTGGAGAACCGTGGTGGAAAGGTACTCGTGGAGATGGGTGTCGTGGCCCGCAATCTTCAGAAAAAGTTTGATATCGACAATGAAGTCTATTTTGCCGACCTTTATTGGAACCAGTTGAATAAAGCCGTGCGCAAGCAGAAAGTTGGCTTCAAGGAGATCTCCAAGTATCCGGCCGTGAGTCGCGACTTGGCTCTGCTCCTCGACAAGAGTGTGGAGTTTGCAAGTATTGAGCAGATAGCCTATAATGCCGAGCGCAAGTTGCTGAAGAAAGTGGAGCTTTTTGATGTCTATGAAGGAAAGAACCTACCTGAGGGCAAGAAGAGTTATGCCGTGAACTTTATCCTACAGGATGAACAGAAGACACTCAATGACAAGGCTATCGATGCCGTGATGCAGAAAATCATTCAGAGTCTGAAGAAACAGCTGAATGCCGAACTGCGATAATTAGACAAGAGTAAAAACGTAAAATAAAAGCAAACAATGGGAAGAGCATTTGAATATCGTAAAGCAGCTAAGCTGAAGCGATGGGGCCATATGGCCAAGACATTTACAAAGATTGGTAAGCAGATCGCCATTGCCGTGAAGGCCGGCGGTCCGGAACCCGACATGAACCCTGCACTCCGTGCCTGTATTGCCAATGCCAAGCGTGAAAACATGCCGAAAGACAACATCGAGCGTGCCATTAAGAACGCCATGGGTAAAGATCAGAGTGATTACAAGGAGGTAACGTATGAAGGATATGGCCCTCACGGAGTGGCCGTATTCGTGGAAACCCTAACCGACAACACCACCCGAACGGTGGGCGATGTCCGTTCGGTGTTTAACAAGTTCAACGGTAACTTGGGTACTCAGGGCTCGCTCTCGTTCCTTTTCGACCACAAGAGCGTATTCACCTTCAAGAAGAAAGATGGTCTTGACATGGACGAGCTGATTCTCGATTTGATTGACTATGGAGTGGAGGATGAGTTCGACGAAGATGAGGAAGAGGACAGCATCACCATCTACGGTGACCCTTCATCGTTCAGTGCTATTCAGAAGCATCTTGAAGAAAACGGTTTTGAGGTGACAGGTGCTGAATTCACCCGTATTCCCAATGATCTGAAGGACGTTACTCCCGAGGAACGCGAGACCATTGACAAAATGGTTGAAAGACTGGAGGACTTCGACGACGTGCAGACTGTCTACACGAATATGAAGCCTGAGGAGTAATCCTGTCGGGAAAAGCTTAATAGTCCTTCTTGGTGAAATTATAATCAAGAAGGACTTTCTTTTTGTCCTTTTGTGAACGGAAGATATAGTGGAAGCCAAAGCCTGCATCTTTATATGCTTTCAATGTAGGGGTGTTGCGCAGGCCGTCGAGCATCAGTTCTTTCGTTTGTTTCTTCA
The DNA here is from genome assembly GCA_900316985.1 of uncultured Prevotellaceae bacterium. Lineage (GTDB taxonomy): Bacteria > Bacteroidota > Bacteroidia > Bacteroidales > Bacteroidaceae > Prevotella. Next base: position 8,687 of record ONFE01000005.1, on the reverse strand, counting down.
TTTCTTCCGTTAGCGTGGTGTCGAGTACGCCAGAAAGTGTATAGTAATAGTATACGGTCTCAGTTGCTTTATTGAAGGTCATACTGTCGATGATAATGCCTTCAGCAATCTCCATAGGGCATGATTTCTTCGTAAACTCCTGAGCCTCGCGTGCAGCCCGCTCGCCAAGGTTCTCGTGGCAGGCAGTAAGGCCCATAGCCACCATCATAAGCAATAAAATCTTCTTCATAATGTTGCAAAATTAGAAAAAAACTACAGATTAGCAAAAAATACGGAAAGAAATGTTGGAAAAAGGAGGAAAATTCGTATTTTTGCAAATTAAAAGAGAAAAAGATTGCATGCAACATATTAGAAACTTCTGTATTATCGCCCATATTGACCACGGAAAGTCAACACTTGCCGACCGTCTGCTGGAGTACACCGAGACTATCCAGATAACGGAGGGGCAGATGCTTGACGATATGGATCTGGAGAAAGAGCGCGGCATTACCATCAAGAGCCACGCTATTCAGATGGAATACGAGTATCAGGGCGAGAACTATTTGTTGAATCTCATTGACACTCCGGGACACGTTGACTTTTCATACGAAGTGTCTCGTTCCATTGCCGCCTGTGAAGGTGCGCTGCTGGTGGTGGATGCCACGCAGGGTGTACAGGCTCAGACCATTTCCAATCTCTATATGGCCATTGACCACGATCTTGAGATTATCCCCGTCATCAACAAGATTGATATGCCTTCGGCTATGCCTGATGAAGTGGAGGACGAGATTGTGGAACTCATAGGTTGTGACCGAAAGGACATCATCCGTGCCAGTGGCAAGACGGGTGAGGGCGTTGAAGAAATTCTCAATGCCGTGGTGGAACGTATTCCGCATCCCGTCGGTGACCCCGAAGCACCTCTTCAGGCACTTATTTTCGATTCTGTCTTTAATTCTTTTAGAGGTATTATTGCCTACTTTAAGATTTTGAACGGTAGCATCCGTAAGGGTGATAAAGTAAAGTTCTTTAATACAGGGATGGAATATGATGCCGACGAGGTTGGCGTACTGAAGATGGATATGGTTCCAAAGAACGTGTTGTCAACAGGTGAGGTAGGTTATATCATCAGTGGTATTAAGGATGCCAAGGAAGTAAAGGTTGGTGACACCATTACCCATATACAGCGCCCATGCGAGAAGGCCATAGAAGGTTTCCAGGAAGTGAAGCCGATGGTGTTTGCCGGAGTCTATCCCATAGACCCTACGGAATACGAGAATCTCCGTGCTTCCCTTGAGAAGCTTCAGCTCAACGATGCTTCGCTTACCTTCCAGCCAGAGTCATCCGTAGCACTCGGCTTCGGATTCCGTTGCGGTTTCCTTGGACTGCTCCATATGGAAATCGTGCAGGAGCGACTTGACCGCGAGTTTGATATGGATGTCATCACCACGGTGCCCAACGTAAGTTATATGGTCTACGACAAACAGGGCGGCTTAAAGGAAGTACACAATCCTTCGGGTCTTCCTGACCAGACGATGATAGATCACATTGAGGAACCATATATCCGTGCTTCCATCATTACGGATTCCAGTTTCATCGGGCCGATTATGAAACTGTGTCTCGACAAGCGCGGAGAACTCATCAACCAGGAATATGTTTCGGGAAACCGTGTGGAACTCCACTTTATGATTCCATTGGGAGAAATTGTGATTGACTTCTATGACAAACTGAAGAGTATTTCGAAGGGTTATGCTTCCTTTGATTATCACGTGGATAGTTTCCGTCCTTCAAAACTCATCAAACTCGATATCCTGCTCAATGGCGAGCCCGTTGATGCTTTGAGCACACTGACGCATCAGGACAATGCGGTCACTTTCGGGCGCCGTATGTGCGAGAAGCTGAAGGAACTCATTCCGCGTCAGCAGTTCGATATCGCCATACAGGCAGCCATCGGTGCTAAGATTATTGCCCGTGAAACAGTGAAACAAGTGCGTAAAGACGTGACGGCCAAATGCTATGGCGGTGACGTAAGCCGTAAGCGCAAGCTGCTGGAGAAGCAGAAGAGGGGCAAGAAGCGCATGAAGCAGATAGGCAATGTGGAGGTGCCCCAGAAGGCATTCCTTGCCGTACTCAAACTTGATTAAACAGAATATCAACTACAGCTAATTATCCGAAACAATGAAAGAATTGCAGACTACAACGCGAGATGTCGCCAGAGAACTCGCCCGCAAGTACAGCACGATGTCACATGACGAATTGGACATTCTTGAGAGTGTGTTGGTACCAAAGAAATATGCTAAGGGAGAAATGATTCTCTCTGAGGGCGACATAAGCCAAAGCATTTACTATATTGAGAAGGGACTCGTGCGCGAGTTTTATTACAAGAATAACAAAGAGGTGACTGAGTATCTCGCCGTTGAAGGTACCATCATGATGAGCATCGAGAGTCTCTTCAAGGAGAAGCCCTCCAATCTGCAGATAGAGGCCCTCGAGCCCGCTATTATCTATGAACTTCCCAAGAAAAGACTTGAGGAAGTAGCCCTTCATAACGTGAACATCCAGATTCTTTACCGTAAGATTCTGGAAGAGAGCCTGATTCTTTCTCAGGTTCACGCTGATTTGGTACGCTTTGAGAGTGCGGAGAACCGTTATCGTCGTATGTGCAAGCTGTCACCCCAGATTGCCCTTCGCGCGCCGCTAGTATTCATTGCCAGTTATTTGCAGATGACGCCAGAGACGCTTTCGCGTGTGCGTTCCACCACATTGTTGGATTAGTAATTGAAAAGAAATTAATGTTCCATACATTAGATTTATAAATAATAAGGTAAAAAAGAAAAATGAAAGCATTTGTATTTCCCGGACAGGGAGCTCAGTTTGTAGGTATGGGTAAAGACCTATACGACAACAACCCATTGGCAAAAGAACTTTTTGAGAAGGCCAACGACATTCTCGGTTATCGCATAACCGATATCATGTTCAGCGGAACAGACGATGAATTGAAACAGACAAAGGTGACTCAGCCTGCCGTCTTCCTTCATAGTGTCATCAGCGCCCTCTGTATGGGCGATGCCTTTCAACCAGCTATGACCGCCGGTCATTCACTTGGTGAGTTCTCCGCCTTGGTTGCTGCTGGAGCCCTCTCTTTCGAGGATGGATTGAAACTTGTTTATGCACGTGCCATGGCCATGCAGAAGGCTTGCGAGGCTGCACCTTCTACAATGGCTGCAATCATCGCTCTTCCCTTTGAGACCATCGAGCAGATTTGCGATGAGGTTTCCAAGGAAGGCAAGGGAGTTGTGGTACCTGCCAACTATAACTGCCCCGGACAGTTGGTTATCTCCGGTAATATCGAGGCCATTGAAGAGGCTTGCGAGAAGTTGAAGGCTGCCGGTGCCAAACGTGCATTGGTGCTGAAGGTGGGTGGCGCTTTCCATTCTCCGCTGATGCAGCCTGCCAAGGATGAACTTCAGGCTGCCATCGAGGCTACAGAAATCAAGGCTCCCAAGTGTCCCGTCTATCAGAATGTGGACGGTAAGCCTCACACTGATCCTGCAGATATTAAGCAGAACCTGATTGCCCAGCTTACGAGCAGCGTCCGTTGGGCGCAGAGTGTGGAGAATATGATTGCCGATGGCGCCGACGATTTCACGGAGTGTGGTCCCGGAAAGGCTCTTCAGGGCATGATTGCCAAAATCAACCGTGAGGTTTCTGCCCACGGCATAGGAGAATGAAAACTGTAATTTATCAGATATTCACACGACTTTTTGGCAACCAGAATACCACCCGCAAGGAGTGGGGAACATTGGCCAAAAACGGTAGTGGAAAACTGAATGACATTGACTCAAAGGTTCTGAAAAGAATCAAGGACATGGGGGTGACGCACGTGTGGTACACGGGCGTCATCCGTCATGCATCCGTCACCAATTATTCACGTTATGGAATTCCACGTCAGCATCCTGATGTAGTGAAAGGCATTGCAGGTTCTCCATACGCCATCTGCGACTATTACGACATTGATCCCGACCTAGCCACCAACGTTAAAAAACGCATGGGCGAGTGGGAGGCTCTCATTGAGCGTACCCATAAGGCTGGCCTGAAGGTGGTGATGGACTTCGTGCCTAATCACGTAGCACGTGAATACTACAGTATAGCCAAGCCCGAAGATGTGAAGGACCTCGGAGAGGACGACAATCAGGGATGGCATTTTTCAGCGCAGAATAACTTCTACTATTGTTGGGGACAACCACTTGACCTGACCGAGTTCCGTCCGGAACAGACCTACAGGGAGAATCCCGCAAAGGCTACGGGCAATGATCGTTTTTCCAATCGTCCCACGTGCAATGACTGGTATGAGACGGTAAAGCTCAACTACGGCATTGACTATTGTGATGCCGGTGGGCGTTCTGAGCATTTCGACCCCATTCCCGATACTTGGAACAAGATGACCGACATCTTGCTCTTCTGGGCAAAGAAGGGTGTGGATGCCTTCCGTTGCGACATGGCCGAAATGGTGCCTTCTGCCTTTTGGGCATGGGCTACCGATAAGGTGAAGTTCCGATATCCGGAGATTCAGTTTATCGGAGAGGTCTATAATCCACAACAATACCGCAACTATCTCGGTGCCGGTTTCGACCTGCTCTACGACAAGGTGGGCATGTACGACTGTCTGCGTGATGTAATATGTGGCCATCGTCCGGCTTCTGCGATTACCTATGAATGGCAGGCCACGGATGATATCCGTCAGCATATGCTCTACTTCCTGGAGAACCACGACGAGCAGCGAGTGGCCAGTGATTTCTTTGCAGGTGATGCCCGTAAGGGAATACCGGGAATGATGGTCAGCGCTTGGCTCCATCAGAATCCGTTGATGATCTATTGCGGACAGGAATATGGTGAACGTGGTATGGACAAAGAAGGATTTTCCGGTGTTGATGGGCGTACCACCATTTTCGACTATTGGTGTGTAGATACCATCCGCCGCGGATTCTATCATCGACGCAAACTGACTGCTGACGAGAAATCTTTGGAGCAGCAGTATCGTCAAATCGTGAATCTGGCCCAGCGCGAAAAGGCAATACGCGAAGGACAGTTCTACGACCTGATGTATGCGCAGAGCGTCTGTTTCGACCGTCAGCACGTCTATGCCTTCCTCCGCAAGGCAGGTAAGGATTCGCTGCTTATCCTTGTCAACTTCGGAGAAGAACCCAGCAGGGTCAGTGTGAACATCCCGAAGCATGCCGTGGATTTTCTTGAATTACCCACTGGTGATCTCCTAGCCAGGGAATTGCTTACTGGCGAGGACCGTTTCTTGGAACTGACTCCCGACGTTGATTTCCCACTCACCGTTCCAGCACTTGGTGCCACGGTTTTGAAGTTTTGATATGGAAGACTATATATTAAACGACCACAACAAGGAAGAATATCCTCCTGCCCACACGGCCGAACATCTGCTCAACCAGCTAATGATGCGGATGTTCGGGTGTGAGCGTTCAAGCAACGCCCACATCGAACGCAAGAAGAGCAAGATATCCTACATCCTTGACCACAAGCCCGACCGCCGTGAGGAACGCGAGATAGAGCGGCAGATGAACGAACTCATTGAGCAGGATATGCCCGTCACGTTTCAGTTTGTAACCCGCGCTGAGCTTGAAGGCATCGTGATGGAAGCCGAAGAGGATTCCCCCGAGTCGCGCATTGCCCTCGACCGTCTGCCCGAAGATGCCTCCGACACCATCCGATTGGTGCGCATCGGCGACTACGACGTATGCCCCTGCATCGGCAAGCATGTTCGCAGCACCGCCCAGATAGGCCGCTTCGAAATGCTTGGCACCAACTGGGACAACGACCGCATGGCCTTCCGCGTGCGCTATAAGATCATTTGATTTATATTCTACATAAATACACTGAGACACAGAGTCTTTCTCTTCGCATATTGAGAAAGTCTCTGTGTCTCAGTGTCTCAGTGGTGAGTTAATCTATATCACCAGATATCATCCACTTCTTCGTCGTCGTCGATGTTCCACAGGTTGGCGAACTCTTTGGCAGAGGGCAGTGGAACGTCATCGCCATTATCTCCGCCGTCACCTATCACAGGAAGGTCAGGCTGATCGGTAGAACCGGTAATCTGCGAAGCATGTATCATGTCGCATATATCGCCGCCCAGGAGTGCCGTGCATTCGCACTCGGGTTTCATATAGAATTTCTTTTTCATAGTCGTTCCTTTCTTTACTTCATCACTTTCTTACCATTCACAATATAGATGCCGCTGGGCAGACTCTGCAGGTCGTTGCCAACCATCTGTCCGTTCAGATTATAGATACGGTCCGTAGTGCGTACCTGCTCGCTGGCTTCCACGCCGTCAATGCCTGTAATCACTTCGCCGAAGTTGTCCATCAGCATCAGCTTAGCACCGGCAGGAGCACCCTCAATCATGAAGTAGCAGCGGTGCTTCTTCATGGTGACAGGCTTCTGCGTCACGCGGTAGAAGTTGTAAGGATACTTGCCTTCAGCAGCCTCTGCGCCCACATATCCGTCGCTTTCGCTGTCGTAGCGCTTGTCGTAGCCGAAGTAGAAGTACAGCAGGTTCGGATGCTCACTCAGCACGGTCAGTTCCTTGTCGTAGTAGGTGCCAATCATCGTCACGTCGGGACTATTGTTGGCGTTGTCTTTCCAAGTCACTTTCTTATTCTCATTACCAACGTAAGAGTCAAGCTCCTCTTGCGTCTTGTTTCCCCAATTGGGATCTTTAGCCAAGTTGAGATTTTTGCCTTCCAACACTTCGTCGGCCTTAAACAGATAAGGCTTGTGGGCCTCTATCTTATCAGTTTCCGTAAATGTCAACGCATACTTTGTGTTAGCAGCATTCGTTGTGAGGGCAGTGTATTCCAACACCCTGACGGCAGGCGTCACACCATCTGCGGCGTAGCCCCACTCATTCGCCAGATTGTTAACATTATAAGAGAGGACAAGCGTAATCCAATGGTCGGTGACAAAGGGCTCGCCATTCTTGTAGGATTCCTTGATATAGATAACGGTATTACCAGTAACAGGAATCATGTAGTCATCAGCATACTTTTGCGTAAACTCTGCATCCTTGTAATAGCGGTCATAATTGCAATCTCCTCTCTCCGTGTATTTATTCTGGCCTGTTGGCATGCCAATCAGTGTTTGAGTAGTTCCTTTCTGAACTACAATGTCTGGATTCCATGTTCCATCGGCCTTGAGGATTCTCCACACTGTTGAATAGATATTATGAGATGTACCTCTAGTGAAGAAGAAACTACTGTTCGATACTGTAAGTGCGTTATAGTTATTATTTGTTTTATCCAGCTCATGATGAGTATTCCACACTATAGAGTTCCAACTACTCATGTTGACGGTAACAAATTTACCCATTGAATAAGCCCCCCCAGGCCCGGTAGCGTTATTATTATAATGCAAAATAACATTCTCATTGGTTGCAGTTGCTAAGACAGTCGTCTCTGCAACACGATTATCAGGCGTATAAAAGTTACCATATAATTGCCATCCTAAATCCATTTGGCTTTCGCCCATGCTAGCTGTTGTACCACTATAACAGAGCCATTTACCGAAACCTTTGCTCTTAAGATTCAGACAATATGCGTCTCCATAAATAGCCCACGTATCCTTCGTTGCACTAGACTTCGGACCTACAGCACCCAAGTTGCCGCACATATAATACCTAGACGAGGAATTATATGCATTGAAATAATAATAATACTCCACTCCCTCAGATGACACAAAGAAAGGAGGTTCAAATACATAATCCACATAAACCGTAGCATTTTCCGCTGGAGCAACAGTAATTTCTTGTGTCAGCGCAGCGTCGCTATAATACTTATAAGTAGTATAGGCTCGCCATAAGGCGCGAGGCATACCATTTTCCAGGGTTGCCCCTTCATTCAGGTTAGCAGTGCCCGTGATGGTTCTGCCGTCAACATGAGTCTTAAGCGAGTAGGTGATCTCTGCCGCGCAGACATCCTGTGCGTACATCGTCAACAGAAACATTAACGGTGCTATTAAACATTTGAAGAATTTACCCATAAAAACAAAAGAATTTGATTTGTTAATACTTAACATTACTCACACTCGGTGCCTCTTAAAGGGGAGGCGCAAGACCTTATTTTAGTAAGTTCTTGTCGTAAATATATGAAAAATGTTGCGGTATTTAAAAATTTTGCCCGCTATTTAACTATATTTCCTCACCGATTTAATGATTATTAACTACCCATGCCTTCATAGTTGCTTCTCAGCCCCCAACAAATGAAAGACAAATATCTTCAAAATCTGACACCATTATTGAGCTGCAGAAGGATTTCCGTCGGATGATACTTTGCATTCCGTCGGATGATACTTTGACCTTCAACGGATGATACTTTGAAGGCCGTCGGATGATACTTTGAAGGACGCTGAATGAAGACGAAAATCATCAAAATCTTACATTAATAATAATCCGCTGATGGATTTTCGTAAGATTTTTGGAGATTTTTGTTTGTTTATCGGGGTGTGTAGGGTGTGAACCCTGTGACGGGTATTTATATACTTTTATATTTTTATACGCGCGAGCGAGCTTTATTAGAATAATATATATACACTAGTGTCCACTAAATAAAATTAAGAGTCAATTGACCATCATCAGCAACATACTCAGGTTTCTTGGTAAAGAGTTCCTTAATAGGAGTCTTATCCAA
>ONFE01000019.1 GCA_900316985.1 uncultured Prevotellaceae bacterium | reverse complement strand
ATTAGGAAACATCATCTGGATCGTTTTCGGAGGCTTGCATATAGCTCTGGAGTATTTCATCGCAGGACTGATACTGATGATAACCATCATCGGCATCCCGTTCGGCTTGCAGAGTCTGAAACTGGGTATGCTGGCCATCTGGCCATTCGGTACGAAGGTGAAATGGAAACCATCGCAACCAGGCTGCCTGAGCATCTTTATGAATGTGTTGTGGTTCTTCGTTGGCGGCATCTGGATATGGCTCACACACATCTTCTATGGTCTCATATTTTGCATCACCATCATTGCATTCCGTTTGGAAAGATGCACTTTAGACTGGCAAAGCTAGCTCTTTCACCTTTTGGGAAAGAATTAAGTTAACACCTCAATGTTTAACCAAGTATAATAAATTGTCAGCATAGTTTAAGCGAGTTTAAATTACGTGCCAGTTTGACTTCAGCGATTGTCATTTTGGCACGGATTCTTTCCATAGGCATGTACTTTGCTTACCTGTTGGTGAGAGCCGAAGCAAACAAACCGAGGCAATCAGAACAAATAAGTTAAACTAAAAGTATAATTAGGAGGTATTGATTATGTTGAACAGATTGATGAAAAGCAATGGTTGGTTCCCAACAATGTTTGATGATTTCTTTAACACTGATTGGATGCCTCGTGCCAACAGTACAGCACCCGCAGTCAATGTCAAGGAGAGTGAGAAGGCCTACACCATGGAACTTGCAGCTCCAGGCATCAAGAAAGAATATTGCCGCGTAGCCATCAATGACGAGGGCAACCTCACCATCGCTATTGAGAACAAACAGGAACACAAGCAAGAGGACAAGCACCATCACTATCTGCGCCGTGAGTTCAGCTACTCTAACTACGAGCAGAACTACGTACTGCCAGACGATGTGCTGAAAGACCAGATCTCTGCCAAGGTCGAGGACGGCATCCTGACCGTCACCATGCCGAAGACCGAGCCGAAGCAGAAGGTCACCAAGGCCATTGAGGTATCATAAGCCTCGCAGGGCTTTGTCTAAATAAGATTGAAACATCTAAAAACAGTTGGGAGCAGCATCCATTGCGGTGTTGCTCCTCTTTATTTATTTCTTTGGCCATGGCTCAAATTCCAATTCCAACTCAATCCATTGATTTTCTTCCTGTGGTGTGGCAATCTTTTGATTGGAAACGCCCAATCCTAACAGTCGGATGGGGTGTGAGTGGAATTCCACTTGCTGCATCAGTTGTTTCGCCAACGGCAGGATCTCATCTTTGGTGCGGAGAATATGGTCAACGGTGATGCTGCGGGTGATTTGCTGGAAGTCTAAGAATTTTACTTTCAATGTCAACGTCCGACCTTCGAAATCGTTCTTCTCTATGCGCCTGACCAGTTCGAGCACCGTGTGATACAGATGAATGGTGACGGCAGCATTCTCGCTGATATCCGATTCAAAGGTCTGCTCACAGCTGACACTCTTCCGTTCCCACTCACTGATAATAGGACGGTTGTCGATGCCTCGCGAGAAATCGTAGAACACCTGTCCCATCTTGCCGAACTCCTGAGTCAGTCTGCTCAGCGACATGTTTCTCAGGTCAAGACCTGTAAAGATACCCATGCGGTGCATCTTTTCAGCGGTCTTTTGACCTACTCCCCAAATCTTCTCCACCTTCAGTTGTGCGATGAAGTCCAAAGCCCTGTCTGGGTGAATCACCGTCAGTCCGTCGGGTTTTCGCCAATCGGAAGCAATCTTTGCCAGGAACTTGCAGTAGCTCACGCCTGCCGATGCCGTCAGTCCCGTCGTCTCACGGATGCGCTGCTTGATTTCTCGCGCAATATCCACGCCCAACTCAATTCCCTTCTTATTCTCCGTCACATCAAGAAAGGCTTCGTCGAGGGATATAGGCTCTATCAGGTCGGTATAGTCGTGGAATATCTTGTGCAACCGTGCCGACACCTCCTTATACTTTTGGAAATGCGGCTCCACGATGATGAGTTGCGGACACAGCCGCTTGGCAACCTGAATGGACTGTGCAGAATGCACGCCAAACCGCCGTGCCTCGTAACTGGCCGTTGACACCACACCCCGCTCCGCATCGTGTCCTACCGCTATCGGCTTGCCACGAAGCTCCGGCTGGTCACGCTGCTCTACAGCTGCGAAAAACTGATCCATGTTATCAAAACTTTCTGATAATATGGATTATCAGAACCAAGTATTTACCATGCTATAAATGTAAATGTCTGATTTCCAAAAAAGCGGGTATTACCTAGTTCTGATAATATTTTCTTATCGTTTAAACAAAAGAGATAGCTTCTGAGCATTCTTTTGTTTTTTCCATAGACAAGTTACTCCATTGATATTGCTTTGGGCAGTTTCAATCATGGCCTTTTTGACGGTGTCTAATGTAATATCCAGGTAAATCATAGTTGTTTCTATATTCGTATGACCAAGCATTTGAGAAACATCGGCAAGATTAAACCCTGCGTTAAGCCAATGAGTTGCCATCGCATGGCGGAACTGATGGGCATGAACGGTTTCTGGCACATCAGGACATTTCATTTTAGCTGTTTTTGCATATTTTTTCAAGCATTTATTTACACTCTCTGCTGTCAAAGGGAAACCAACGCCTTTTATGGGAGAATAAAACATATAAGCGTCCTTTGGACTATTTCTGTGGAATCGTTTTATGTATATTTTCAGGTTCTCTACGAATTCTTCGGGAATATACAGCGTCCTAGGAATATTGCCCTTGCCAATCACTGTGGCAGAATAGGGCTTTCTCATATGTATGTCTATCAATTTGATGGATAACAATTCATGGATACGAGCTGCAGTAACATAAAGGAGCGTCATGAGGGTCGAATCTCGGATGCCCTTATCTGTCTGCAAATCAGGTTCTCTAAGGAGAGCTTTTATTGCATTTTCTGTCATTCCTGTAAATCTGGTTTTAATTACCTTATATTGCTGGATATTCAGGGAGTCCTGATGGAGGTATTTATATCTGATATCTTTAGTCGAGAGGAATTTCAAGAAGGATCTTAAAGAGGCAAGCCTAGCATTACACGTCTTAGCAGAACACCCATTGGTTTTATAAATGTGAGTCATCCATTTTTCTATGCACTCTCTAGAAAGACATTTTGCAGCAGTAAAGCTAGATGGGCTAAACTTCAACACATTTTCTAAGAATAGCGAGTAACTTTCCAATGTACATTCATAAGCACGTACAGTGTGAGAACTACGGGTCGTTTCGCATTTATTCAACCATTCTGTTATATAACTTGCAATGGTTGTCGATTCGGTGTTATTCTTCATCTTGTGGGAATTTGGGAATTATGTTTTTAAAATCTTCTCCCAGCAGTTTTTCTATTTTATTAGCATAGCCAGGAACCAAACTGAAATAGTAAAGTGTAGAGACTATAGTACTATGACCCATGCTTTTGCTTAAAGCGACTAATTTATCGCTTATAGATCCACCTGTATCCCAGCTCATAATATTGGCTGTTGCATATCCATGGCGGAGATCATATGGGCGTGTACTACCTTCATTTTTGATTTTCCATAATTTTCTCCAATGGTATGTGAGTGTTGTTCTATCACGACACGTATCCTGTTCTGTTGGAAAGAAAACTGAACGATTGGGGATAAAACATTCTATTTTCATATCATAGGCCCGAAGCATTTCTAGAGCGGAGTCGTGCAATACGATAGTATGCTCCCCGTAGCCCTTTGTATGTCTGATTCTCACAACACCTGTAGATAAATTCACATCCTCAGTCCTTAACAGGCGTACTTCGGTGGTACGCATCCCTGAACTATACATTAATAGTATCATCACGGGAAATTCCAATTTAATCATATGGAATGATTTCGAATCTCTCTTTCTTGCATAATATTCATTGCATGACTTCAATAAATTGCAGATTTCTGCTTGAGTAAATGCGTGAGGTACATAACTGCTTTTTACAGGAGGTGGTAATGTTGGAACAGACAAAGAAGTCCATCCTCTTGAATTTGTCCATTTAATAAAAGCGATTAGTGGAAAAACGCGTGAACGGGTACTATTCCAAGTGTTTTCACCTTCCCTTTTTTGAGCCCACCAGTCAACCATTTGTTGTGTTAGATAAGAGTCCTCCGGCCATTTCCTTATGGTATGATGATAAAAAACTACCAATTGAACTGTTGGGTAAGTTGCCAATCCACATTCTTTCCTGTATGATAGGTACTCATCTAACATCTTCTTAAATGTCATTGGATTTTTCATAGCATGACCTCCTTCCAATATTTAGAGAAAGGCTCAATGGATAGAGCACATGCTTTGAGTCTTTGGTAATCGGTCTCGAGATATCCTTCCATAGCTTCTGCGCATGTGTGGCCGAGAACCTTCATGATGACAGGTGTAGGATGATTATTGTTCAATAATGATATTGCAAGGTTATGCCGATATAGATGTATGCCTTTTTTCCCACCATTTACACGTACGCCAGCTTTGACCATAAATTTTGCTGCGATTGAAGAAATCTGAGCCGGTCTCAACTGGCGAGGAGTCCCCGTCTCTGTTAGAAATAGAAATGGCTGTTCTGATTGCGGCCGCTCAGTAGTAATATATTCAAAAATAGCATTACCAACATCTGGTAATAGTGGTAATGTTACTTCGATTCCAGTTTTGGATTGTGTGAATGTCAATAAATCCTTGTTCCAATCGATATTACTGAATGTTAGCTTTGATATGTCACATGCCCTGATGCCCGTTTGGAGTGCAAGTGTGGTTATAGCCTTTTCACGTAAGCTGATGTTTGGATTGTAGGTATCAAGGGCTGTTTTTATCATCGTAACCTCATTCTGCTCTAAAGCAGGATAACACCTTTTGTGTTTAACCATCTTCGGTAACTTGCTGACAAAAACTTCGTATTTTTTAGAAGTATCATCTGGTTGCATCTTTAAGACTGTCTTGATACTTTGAAGAAGTCTAACTCCACGTATTACTTTCCCCTTGTCGTAAAAATATGATAACACATGCTTTTCTTCTATATTATCCATAGAAGAATATCCCTTTTCTTGAAGGTAATAAAGAAAATTTATTGTCGTAAGTTTGATGTTATTTGCACTCCTTTCATCATATGTGTTTAAGTGCATAAAATTATCAATTACTTGTTTGAACTCAGAACATAGTTTCGAGTATTTGTTGTTCCTTTTCAAAAAGCCGTAATGACGGGATGAATCAGGGTACTCTCCATATAAGTCAAACTGCCTTATCACACTAAGAGTATTAATGGCTCCTCTTAGTTGATTACCAGAAAACTTACGTTGAAGTACTAGGAAATAATCGTCATAAGAGTTAATTTCCGGGATAGCACATTCTGCTAAAACACGCATTATGCTCGTCTTTATGTGACGAACATAATTAACAGAGTATCCATTAGCTTTCATATAAGCTAACAAATCTGGATACGATTTCTTTAAATTCTCTACATTCATAATTAACTGTTTGTTGATTAGACGAGACAAATTTAAAGAAAAAAAGTGATTCTAATATATTATCAGAACTAAGGACTAATAAATAATTTAAAACTCAACAACTTACACAATTGATATGATATATCTTTGGTTCTGATAATCCATGTCCACATGGATGACCTTCATAAGCTAATTCTTTGCCTATTTCGCTTCAATGTTAATCACTCCGTCATAGTCGCTGATGGCCTTGCGCCATTCGTCGGGAAACGGCATGGACAGCTTCTGTTCCAAGTCATATAGCACCAATATCGACAGGCAGCGGCTCTTCACCTCCTGCGTGTCAGTGTCAAAGATTTCCTGTTCCAGATGGAAACTCTTGTTGCCGAGTTTGGCAGTACGGGTGCGGACGGCAATACGGTCAGTGCCTTTTATCTGGGCAAAGAACTCCACTTCTATCTTCACCACGAAGATAGCATAGCGTTCCCAGTCAAAATCTTTGCATACGGTGGAGACATAGTCAGTCTTACCAGAGTCGTAGAACTGAAAATATATGGTATTGTTCACGTGCCCGAACTTGTCAACGTCGTTGAAACGTATCTGCAGCGGCACCACATTGTGAAACTCGTTATTACTTTCTTCTGCCATCTTATTAGGCTTAATCTCTGTATAAATCGGCTGCAAAGATACAAAAAGTTTTGGAAAGTTATACGAATTTAAAAATTAGTGATCCAAAAAAGATTAGAAAAAGTACGTAGTTTCATGAAAAAGTAGTACTTTTGCATCGTGGTTCTGAAAAGAGTCACCCGTAAAGGTGCACTTAGCAGTGCTTAATTGGGAATGTGAGTGAGAATCTCCGACTGTCCCGCAGCAGTGAACTCCGTTATGGCTCCCCGACAATGAAGCCATTGTCCGTTTGGGCGAGAAGGCGTCAGGGAGTGGAGGAAAGTCTGAAGACCAGCCTTTGTCGGTTAAAATGCCAAACAGCTCTCGATGTAAGGGCGTGAGGCGCTATCATATTTTTGTGGTTATGAAACATGAATCAATCGTCGTCGTGTACGACAGTTGTCAGGCTATTGCTGAGGAGATAGCCGACAAGTTGGGTGCTGAAACTGTCAGCGTCCAGAGTATGAATGTCAGGCAGATTGAGAACTCTCAGAGTCTTATTCTTGCTGTTGAGTTTCAGGCCGACGGTCCATTGTCACCCCATTGGCAATACGCCTGCCAGATGTTCCGTAGTGCCAGTCTGAGCGGCAAGAACGTCGCCGTAATGGTGGCCATGGGCAACAGCCAGGACAACGGCATCTATGTCGAAGCGTTCAATAGCGAGCTCAGGCAAAACGGAGCGCACATCGTCGGTGAACGGCTCTATGCCGGCATATCTGGGTGCAATCTCGACAATTGGGTTTGTGCTGTATCACCCAACCTCTAACTCTTCAAAACATTATCGTCATGATTTACATTTATATCGTAGTCCTTGAGTTCCTGCTGGCCTTCGCTGGCGTGGGCTTGCTCATCAGGTACTACAATCACAAGGCATAGGCTATCGCTTCCTTGCCCTGTATTGTCTTTATACAGGCAATTTCATCAGTTTTAGGTATTGCGTGTTTCAGATAATCGCCGTATCTTTGCCGTCGAAAAACGGCGAAGATGCCTTGAATCTCAGCCTTGGTTGCCACGAAGACAAGTTCCAATTTTGCTTCATCGAAATACCACTTGGTAGCCTTGAGCGAACCGCCCGCCATCAGTTTGCGGAACTGGTCGTGGTCGCGCTTCACCTTGCGGTTGTCCAGATTCTGCAGAGTCATGGTATAGTCGTTGTCCGAATAAGTGAGGCAACCACCCAAGCCAAACTGCAGACCAGTGTCGCTATTGGTGCGCTTGAAGGCGAAGTTGAACTTATGGGTGTTGAATGAGCTATACTCGTAACTGGCATCCAGATACACGGGTGGATACTCTTTTGTCACCACGTTGACGGCACCACCTAATGCTGAGCCACCGAAGCGATAAGGCACAATCCCTTTATAAATTTCGATGCGCTCAATCATGTCGGTAGGAATGTCGTTCAACGACATGTAGTCGCTCAGTTGACCGATGGCAGCCTCATCGATACAGGCATCGCTGCCTCGCGCAACTTACGAGCCTCATTGTGACCTACGATGGTAACGTTTGAGAGATCCAGGTTGTAAGTAATAGAGTCTGCGTTATCCTGTTCTGGTAAACTCTGTTCTGCTAAACACTGCGCTGATAAGTTGATGGTTGATGTCAGCGCCAATAAAAGTAATTTAGTTTTCATCTTACAGATTAATATTTGCGGCTGCAAAGGTACAACGAAAAAAACTACGTTGCAATACTCAAAAATTAGTAAAAAAAAATGCAGACAAGCTTCACAGCCTATCTGCATTACTTTGTTCTATTTATGATTTATTCAAAAGAAGTTTATCCTATTTAAGTCGCTTATAGCCATATACGGCTGTATCGCCAAGTTCCTCCTCGATACGGATCAGCTGATTATACTTAGCCATACGGTCGGTACGAGAAAGTGAACCAGTCTTGATTTGCCCTGAGTTTGTGGCTACTGCAATGTCGGCAATCGTGGTGTCCTCTGTTTCGCCTGAGCGGTGAGAAGTCACTGTGGTATAGCCGTGACGATGAGCCATCTCAATAGCCTCCAAGGTCTCAGTGAGCGAACCAATCTGGTTCACTTTAATCAGAATAGAGTTTGCTGCACCCATCTTGATGCCCTTTTCAAGGAACTTGGTGTTGGTAACAAACAGGTCATCGCCAACTAACTGGCAGCGGTCGCCAATCTTTTCGGTCAGTTTTACCCAATTGTCCCAGTCGTTCTCGTCAAGTCCGTCCTCAATAGAGTCGATGGGGTATTTAGTAATCAGCTCTTCGAGATAAGCAATCTGCTCATCGGCCGAGAGTTTCTTGCCGTTAGGATCCTTTTTAGCACCATTCTTAAGCTGGCGATAGTCGTAATACCACTTGCCATCCTCGCATGTAGCAAACTCTGATGCAGCACAGTCCATAGCAATTTTTACGTCTTTGCCGGGCTCATAGCCAGCCTTCTTGATGGCTTCAACAATCGTGTCGAGTGCGTCCTCGATACCATCGAAGTTAGGAGCATAGCCACCCTCATCGCCTACGGCAGTAGAAAGGCCGCGAGCCTTCAGCAACTTGGCCAGATTATGGAATACCTCTGCACCCATGCGGATAGCCTCGCGCTCGTTGCTGGCACCTACCGGACGAATCATAAACTCCTGGAAGGCGATAGGAGCAGCTGAGTGTGCACCACCATTCACAATGTTCATCATAGGTACAGGCAGGGTGTATGCATTGCATCCACCTATATATCTATAAAGAGGTATATTCAGAGCCTTAGCTGCAGCCTGAGCACATGCCAATGATACACCCAGAATAGCATTTGCACCTAGCTTCGACTTGGTGGCTGTACCATCCAGCGCCAGCATCTTATAATCGATAGCACGCTGCTCGAATACGCAGTCGCCCTTCAATGCAGGTGCAATCACCTTATTTACATTGTCAACAGCTTTGAGCACACCCTTACCCAGATAGCGCTCTTTATCGCCATCACGAAGCTCCAGGGCCTCGTTCTCGCCGGTAGATGCTCCTGACGGTACAGCAGCACGGCCCATTACGCCGTTATCGAGTGTTACTTCTACTTCAACAGTTGGATTACCTCTTGAATCGAGGATTTCTCTTGCATGAATCTTTTCAATCTTCATAATTCTTCTATGATCTATAATCTAAATTATTACTTCGAGCTAATAATCTTTGTAGCAAACAGGATGCCAACGAAACCTGCGATGGCCGTTGTGAAGACCACCAATAACAGGCCTCCTACGTTGGCAAAGGTCATCAATCCTTTGGCATAGTCGATGCCAAGTTCTTCGGCGGCTCCCTGATAATACCATTCTGTGCGCGTCCATAGTGGCAGAATCCAAGCAATGACACCGATGGACTGTACGGGATAAGCCAATGACATGGCCTTCTGCACGTTGTGTTCGAAGAACAGTCGTATCATGTCAGCTACTATACCAGCCAGCAGTATCAGTGATGCTTTTGGCGCATCGCACTCACCGACGGCCAGCAAGAAGGCTGCGAGGAGGAACGACAAGAGTGTGCTGACACCGAATTGCTGCCATCTCACGGCAAGCAGATAGTACGAGAAGGAGCCTAACAGGGCGGCAATCACAGGAAAGAACACCCAGGCAAATGGGGAGAGATAACCTAAAAATGCTGTCGCAAAGACACTCACGACATACAGTACGGCAAAGCCCAGAAGGGGCAAATAGTTGATCTTTTTCATTTTACGACTTTCTTCTTTTACAACGTTCACAATAGCGCTCACACTGTGCACAGATATCGTAGCCGAGCATGGCGCCGAGGATGAAATCCTCCTCGGGCGACAGCTCGTTGAGCGGACGGGTGACGAACAGGCGGATGGCATCGAGACACTCGCGGCGGCCAAAGTACACATTGACGTTATCCTTGCCTGCGGGCTGCAGTACGTAGTCTATCGACTGGTTGCACAGGCGACGACATGCTTGCTGCTCGAAACGGCGATTGCAGGTGAAGAGTATCATCCTGCGTACACCTTTCTTATATTCGTATATATGATTCATCAGCACGCGTATCTCTGAAGGTAACACCGTCTGGTTCGTCTGAAGTTCCGTTGTCCGCTGCATCATACAATATTGTTTTTAAAGGTTAGGGGAAATAGCTGCTATCCATGCTTCGATACGTGCATCGGTCTTGTCGTCCTCGTTCACGTCGTCGAGGGGCAGACCTACGAATTTGCCGTCTACTACGGCCTCAGAGTCACCAAAGGTGTAACCATCGATATCTACGGCTCCTACGAAGGTAGCGCCACTGGTCTTGAGAGCATTGAACAACTCGCCGATACCGCCCACAAAGGTGTCGCCATACGACTCGCAGTCGCCACAGCCGAAGAGGGCGATGGTCTTGCCAGAGAGGTCGGCGCCCTGCAATACCTTCAGGCCGTCGTACCAGTCGTCCTGCAATTCGCCAGCGCCCCAAGTGGAGGTGCCGAGAATCAGATTCTGGTTGTTATTCACTACGTCGGCGGTGAGGTTCTGTACGTCAATAGCCTCACAACCTAACTTCTGGGCTATCTTCTCTGCGATAGCCTCGCATGTTCCTGTCGAGGAACCAAATACGACAATCGTTGCGTTCATTTTATCTTCTTTTTAAATGGCTAAAAATTCTGGGTGCAAAGGTACAGTGAATCCACATGCCGTGCAATACTCAAAAGTAAGGCTTTTATTTTGCCAGAACCTTCAAAGACTTTCAAAAAAGGATTAATCATAAGTAGGTATTTGTTTGATGTATTTTCAGAAAATATAGCAAAACATGATAATCTTTTCCAAGAATGATAGAAGTATCCAGAAAAAATGATTACCTTTGCAGCCAAATTCCTGCTACGTTTACAAGAAGAGATAAACCACTTGAAGATATAATTAATTAGGTGTGAAACTAGGAAACAGACGACATATTGCCTCATGGTTGCTATTGGCCGTGTTTGTGCCAATGCTCCTGATGACGTCGCTTCACGTGCATGAAGACAGCATGGGAACCGCAAAGACGGAATGTACCGACTGCGTTCACAACTGTTGTCATGGCCACCTGACGCAGATGGCATCATGGACGCACGACTGTGTGCTATGTCAGTTTCTGACCCTCTCATTTGTGGCTGTTGCCTGTGTCAGCTTGATAGCTGCGCGGAAAAGCGTCAACAGTCGTATCAATGCCCAGCAATGCCATGTCAGCGTCGCCTATCATGGCATCGTGGGTCTGCGTGCGCCCCCTGCTTTCTCCATTTAGCAAGAGGGAAGCTGGCATCCACAGAGGATGTCGGCAGTAGTTACGTATTAACCATCAAAATGGAGCAATAATCATGACATTATCCATTCTGGCTACGGCGCTGACAGCTCTGTTGGCGGGTGGCCATGCTGATGTAGCACCCGACGACACAACGGTCGTCTTACAAGGTGTGACGGTGAGTGGACAGCGACAGCGCGACTTCCAGATGCGAACGTCGCAGTCGGCCGTACAGGTCAGTCACGACTACCTGCAGCAGCACTTCTCTGGGTCGCTGATGCAAACCTTAGAGGGTATTCCTGGTGTCAAGGCAATGGCCATCGGTTCAGGACAGTCGAAGCCAACGATTCGTGGCTTGGGCTACAACCGCATGGTGGTCAGTGAGGACGGCATCAAGCACGAAGGCCAACAGTGGGGCGATGACCACGGACTGGAGATAGACCAGTTTGCCGTGGATCGTGCCGAGGTCATCAAGGGTCCTGCTGCCCTACTCTATGGCTCGGATGCCATCGGTGGCGTGTTGAGTCTCTACACCAACCATGTGCCCACCGAACCGCTGAGTGGCAGCATCCAGCTCTTTGGCCGTTCCAACAACGAACAGATGGGTGTGACAGCGAAGTTGGCAGGACGCAGTGGCAACTGGTTCTTTCGTGTGGGTGCCACGCTGATAGACTATGCCGACTATCGGGTGCCTACAGACAGCATCCAGTACTATTCCTATTGGATTCGCCTGAAGGACCAGCGTCTGCGCAACACCGCTGGCTGTGAGCGCGACGGTAGCGTGGTGTTAGGCTATGCAGGCTATCGCTTCCATACTGACCTGCGCATCTCAGACAGCTACTCGAAGAGTGGATTCTTTGCCAATGCCCACGGATTGGAGGTACGCTTGTCTGACATCGACTACGACCACTCCCGTCGCGACATCGACCTGCCCTATCAGTGGGTGAACCACCTGAAGGTGCTCAGCCACACCTCGTGGCAGGGCGAGCGTCTACGCATGGAGGCTAACCTTGCCTGGCAGAACAACCACCGCGAGGAGTTGAGCGAACCCGTCAGTCACGGCTACATGCCCAAACCCGACGGCACACTGGAGCGTCGCTTTGTGAAGAATACGCTGACTGGTAACGTCGCGCTGCACTTCTCCATAGGCAGTCGCCATGAGCTGAGTGCAGGTGTCAATGCAGAATATCAGCATAACCGTCGTGGCGGTTGGGGCTTTATCATCCCCGACTTCGAGACGGCCAGCGTGGGTGTCTATGCCATGGATCGCTATACGCTGAGCGAGGCGCTGAAGGTGAATGCAGGCGTACGCTTGGACTATGCCAACACGCACATCAGCAGCTATCATGACTGGTTCACCACGCCTATCAGCAATGGCGTCTCCGTCTATAAGGAGCGTTCGGCAGACATCGACCGTAGCTTTACCAGTGCCACCTGGTCGGCAGGCATCAACTATGCCGTAGGCCACTGGGTACTCAAGGCCAATGTAGGCAAGAGCTTCCGCGTACCTATTCCTAAGGAGTTGGGTGCCGACGGTGTGAACTACCACATCTTCCGCTACGAGCGTGGCAATGCCAGTCTCGACCCAGAGGAGAGCTACCAGTTGGACATGGGCATCCATTGGGACAACGACGTGGTGTGCGTGCAGGTGGACCCTTACGTCAACTACTTCCCCAACTACATCTACCTGAATCCTACGGCCGAATATGTGGAGGGTCTGCAACTCTACAACTACACCCAGGCGCGTGTGTTGCGCTATGGTGTCGAGGCACAGGCCACATGGGTCATCGACCCTCATTGGGAGGCTGAGCTGAAGGGCGAATACCTCTATGCGGAACAGCTCTCAGGCGACAAGAAGGGCTACACGCTACCTTTCAGCACTCCATGGTCAGCGGATGCAGGCATTAAATACTCGTTCCAGTGGCATGGCAACACCTTCGTCAGTCTGAATGCCCACATCGTGGGTGCACAGCACGAAATTGTGCCACCAGAGAAGACTACCGACGGCCACTGGACGCTCAATCTCTCGGCAGGCAAGCAGATACCTCTACGACCCAAAAGCTCAAAGCTCAAAGTTCAAAGTTCAAAGTTGAATATCGCGTTGCATGCCGACAACCTGCTCAACAAAAAATATTACGATCACACCAGCTACTACCGTCTGATTGACGTACCCGAACCAGGGCGTAACGTCTCGCTGATGGTAGGACTGGAATTTTAGCGCTTCGCTAAATGATAAATAATAAATGACAAATTAAAACAATAACAATGAAAAAGATTATCAAAATGAGCCTGATGATGGCTCTCATGACCATAGTAACAATGAGTTTCACCGCTTGCGGCAACGATGACGACGATAGCACCAACAAGCCCGCACCACAGATTACCATCCACGAGGCTAATATCGAGGGCGACATCCTCTGCGTACAGGCCGACGTCACAGCCCCTGGCCGTACAGCGGCTATCCAGCTGGTCATCACAGGCAAGGACGGTACTGCCAAGGTGGCCTATCCTGTCACTGACAACAAGTACATCGGCGTGCTCAACATAGACGGATTCCACGTACATGTTGACATCGCAGGCAAAAATGTCGAGGAAGGCGACGTACTCAAGATGTCTGTCACCGATGCTGAGGGACAGTCAGTCACCGCCAAGAAAGACATCACTGCCGAAGAGGATGACGACGAAGACGAAGAAGAATAAAACCATTTGATATGATTAGAAATTCCATTTATGCTATCTTGCTGCTGTGTGCACTGACTGCATGTGGCAGCGACGATGACGAGCAGCGAGACATGCAACAGCCCGCCATCAGCGACCAAGGCATTACTGCCAACCCCATAGACTGTCAGCAGTATCACCGTGGCGAGGTCATCCCCTTTCATTACCTGATGCTGGACGACCAGGAGTTGGGTGCCTACAACATCGAGATTCACAACAATTTCGATCACCACACCCACAGCACCACAGCTACCGACTGTCCGATGGATGCACAGAAGCAGCCACAGAATCCGTGGATCTACAACCACGACTTCACGATTCCTGCAGGCTTGCGCAGCTATGATGCCCACCATGACATCCAGATACCTGCAGACATTGATCCTGGCGACTACCACTTCATGGTGCGCCTGACCGATCGTGCCGGTTGGCAGCAACTCCATGCAGTCGCTATCAAGATAGTGGAATAGCAGAAAAAAAGGGAATGGGTGGTCACTGAGGCCACCCATTCATCACATATATGTGCAGATTATCCCAGAAATTTGCAGGATGCTGCAACTATCTGTAACTTTGCTGCGTCAAAAACAATGAACGCAACAAGTAAAAGATGAAAAGAATGTATTTAGGAGCAGCTGTAACGATGATGCTGCTACTCCCCTCGATGATGAGGGCACAGACAACCACCGCCGATCAGACCATTAGAGGACAAGTATGTGACGTCGCTTCTGGTGAGCCGATGATTGGTGTGACGATTACCGTAGAGAATGGAACAACGATGGCTACCGTCTCTGACATAGACGGTAACTTTGTGATTCAGCATGTACCCGTGGGACGTCACTCCGTCCGAGCCACCTATATCGGTTATGAACCCGTACTGCTGAAGGAGCAGTTAGTGACATCGGGTAAGGAGTTGGTGCTCAACCTGAAGATGACAGAGAGCCTCACAAATCTGCAGGAGGTCGTCATCAAACCGCGTGTCAACAAACAACAACCCCTAAACGAGATGGCACAGGTGGGTGCGCGTATGTTCAGTGTAGAAGAGGCTACCCGCTATGCTGGCGGTATGGCCGATCCCGCACGTACGGCTTCCATGTTTGCAGGTGTCGCTACGGGTGGTGCCACCAACGGCATCTCTATTCATGGTAACTCACCACAGATGCTACAATGGCGTATAGAGGGCATCGAGGTCAACAACCCCAATCACTTTGCCGACATCACAGAGGCTGGCGGCGGTGTCTTCACCTCGCTGAACGGTACCGTACTGGCTAATAGCGACTTCATGACGGGTGCCATGCCTGCAGAATATGGCAATGCACTGTCGGGAGCCTTCGATATGAAGATGCGCGTAGGTAACAACACCAAGCACGAGCACGCCATTCAAGTGGGTACGCTGGGCGTCGACTTCGCCTCAGAGGGGCCGCTGACCAAGAACAGCAAGGCCTCATACCTTATTAATTATAGGTATAGCTTCCTGGAGATTGCCAAGAAGTTACATGCCATCAACATGGAGAAAGAAACGCTCGACTATCAGGACCTGAGTTTCAAGGTGAATGTGCCGACCACTCATGCAGGAACCTTTGCCGTGTGGTTCACAGGACTCTTCGACCGTTTTGAGAACGACGTACCTGACGTTGCCGACCGCAAGACGCTGTGGGACTCTAACGACTCGTGGTCAACCCAGAAGAGTTGGGCAGGCGGTCTGACCCACACCTACCGATTCCGCTCTGGTGGTACACTTACCTCCAACATCGCCTACACCGGCGCCTATCAGAAACTGGGTATCAACGACTATAACGAACAGATGCAGCAGATGCCCGACATGCTGGGCCGCAGCCTGTCGTGGAACGTCATTATCAGTACCCAGCACAAGCACAAGTTCTCGTCGCGCTATACCATGCAGAATGGTTTCGAGCATCGACACATGGACTTCTGCACCTGGATGGACTATATCAAGGTGGTAGGCGGTCCGCTGTATCGTGTCTTTGAATCGAACGGCAGTACTGGTCTGACGCGCCTCTACACCAATCACAAGATAGCACTCAGTCAGAGACTATCGACCGTAGCAGGTATTAACGTCATGTGGTTCAACCTGAACAACCAAGTACTGGTAGAGCCCCGCATCAGTTTCCAATACAAGACGTCGGCATCGAGCACACTGTCTATCGCCTATGCGATGAACAGTCGCAAAGAGGCTATCGACACCTACTTCGTGCTCAATACCAACAGCCAAGAACCCAATGTCAACAAAGACCTCGGACTGACGCGCTCACACCATATCTCTGCCTCCTTTGCACAGCGTCTGGGAGAGAATGCCATGCTGAAGATAGAGCCCTACTGGCAGTGGCTGTTCGATGTTCCCGTAGAGCAGGGCACCACATATTCTGTCATCAACCACAACCTGTTCTATCAGGACCGTGCACTCGTCAACAAGGGTGCTGGCAGAAACTACGGTATCGACCTGACATTAGAGCGCTATCTGAAGGATGGTCTCTATGGCATGTTCACGGCTACGCTCTTCAAGTCAGAGTATCGCGATGCACAGGGCGAGTGGCATCACACACGCCACGACAGAGGATACATCACCAATATCCTTGGCGGTAAGGAGTGGATGGTTGGCAAGAGTCGCAAGAATGTCTTCGGCATCAATGGTCGTCTCACGCTGATGGGCGGCGATCGCTATACACCGATGGTTGCCGGTACCACCTATGAGGAAGTGGCCCAACGTCCTGACAGGACAATTCCGCAGGACGGTGCGAACCCCTTCAGTGCGCAGATGAATATGAACGTAGGCTATGCCTTCTCCGTGAAGTACACCATCAACAAGCACCATAGTGCACACCACTTCATCCTGGAGTATCTGCAGATGCGCTCATTCCAAGGACAGACCTTCGACATCCATACGCACGAGTTGGTCGACCAATTCACCTCGCTGACCTTCCCCAATATCGCGTATCGATTAGAGTTTTAGCAGGCTGCCTACTCACTTTTGTTATAGGTATGCACACTGGTCTTCTGTGCAGAAGGCAGGTAGTTGATGCCCCACCAACACATCTGTAACAAGACAAACGAGATGAGTAATGCCCACAGTGCAAGCTTCGGCTTGTGTGTGGGTATTTTTCTGTAGTGGACATACACCAGATAGGCAAACCAGGTGATGGCAGCCCACGTCTCCTTCGGGTCCCACGCCCAATAATGTCCCCAAGCCTCCTTAGCCCACAGGGCACCAAAGAGCATGCCGACGGTCATAAAGGCAAGACCGCCATAGACGAGATTGTCTAACGTGGAGGAAGACTTCTTGATGAGCAGGTAGATGGCGCTGATAGCTGCTGTAGCCATCAGCGTATAAGCAAACATATATGCGACGATATGTGGTACAAACCAAGGACTTTGCAGGGCTGGCACCAGCGTATTCGAATGGAGGATGGGCATAAAATGGTGGATGCAGACAAAGGAGGCTATGGTCAGCAACAGCAGCGACAATGCCCGCTTAGGATGCTGCTGAGCACGTTGGTACACCTTCTTCCAGGGTATTGAGCGCAGCATCATCAGTACGGCACCAGCCAGCAACATATAGATGCCCGCATAGACCAGTGGCAGCCATGGGTCGCTGACCAGTTCCAGTAGCGACACCTGACTCTCGGTACCCCTTTGTGCATCGTAGTCAAACTGATAAATCATCCAGCCACCCACCTTGATGGGCTTGTTCACATCGACCGTAGCCTCTATCTTAGAGGTGAGGGGTGAGGGGTGAGAGGCGTGAGGTGCGATGACGATCTCCGAGGCAAAACGCTTGGGTTTTCCGTCTGGATAGGTCTCCATGATAAACTTCTTCAGTGAGATGGTGAAAGGCATCTCCACCACCTGTTGCTCAGCGGTCAGCGCCCTCCATTCAGGGTTGTCCACCACGGTCAGCATCTTCAGTCGCTGTACGTCGGCACTACCCAGCGTAGCACTCGTCATGGCCACAAAGAGTCCCAGATGGAGCAAGAGTGAGGCACGGAACGCACGTAGGGAGAAACGAGAGGCCGCCCACGTCCTTAGCTGTCGCAGCACCACCAGTCCTAAGATGATGGAGACATAAACGTAGATGAGTACAAGGGGCCAGAACGACAGCATCTCATACAGTCCGAAGCCCATGATGACCGTTAACAGCACCGCATAGCATAATGCGGGGACAGCCGCCTGATAGCTGCCCAAGAATGTCAGGGCATACACACGCTTACTCTGTAGAAAGAGTACGGCTATCAGCAACAGGAATGCTGCCAGAACGATACCATTGACAGGCCATGCAAAGGCGTCCCAGGTCACTGGACCCAACAGCCATTGCAACAGCAATCCCACTATGACAAGGCCTCCTCCGAGGAGGAATCCCTCCTTCATAGACCAGGCCTTGCTAACAAAAAATGATTTCATAACACTATTATCCATAAAACAATCTATTTATCTAAATAGCTCTTCAACGCCCCAATTATTTTTCAATTCTTGATTTTTTCATTTTTTTAATTATCTAACTCTGCTCAACGACAAGCGGTACCCAGAACCAGAAGGTGCTACCGTGACCTTCACCCTCTGAGGTGACACCGATGCGACCGCCACACTTGTCGACGATAGACTTACAGATAGCGAGTCCAAGACCCGTACCCTGTACAAAGTCGTTGAGCTTGACAAAACGCTCGAAGACGGCAGCCTGCTTCTCCTTGGGAATACCGGCTCCCGTGTCCTCACAGTAGAAGCACAGACCATCCTTGCGCTGGCGGTCAATCTCTCGTGACTCCTTGCGATAGCCTACCTTGATATGTCCCTGCTGCGTATATTTGACCGCATTCGTTACAAAGTTGGTCAGCAACTGCTGGAGGCGCCCCTTATCCATCACTACAGGCAACGTCTCGTAAGGATTGTCTATCAGAAACTCTACACCCGTGCCCTGTACGCGCTGTTCGAGGGTCTGACAGATGTCGTTGAAGACGGGCGGCAGGTCGATGGGCGTCGCTTCTATGGCAATAGCCTGTCCCATGCTGCTGGCTTCCAGAATGTCGTTGATGAGTCGGAGCAGCATGTCGCAGTTGCTGCGAATGATACGGATGAATTCGCGACGCTCGTCAGGACTATCCACCATCTGCAGCAAGTCGCTGAAACCGACGATGGCATTGAGTGGTGTGCGAATCTCATGGGTCATATTGGCCAGGAAGGCACTCTTCAGGCGACCCGAATCCTCGGCACGTGCCGTCTCTTCACGGAGCTTCTTTTGGGCCAGCATCAGGTCAGAGATGTCGCGCACCAATCCGAAATACTCCTTGGAATGGCCATCCTCGTCTATGACAGGAATACCCGTAATGGCAAACCACGTCAGACAGTCGGTCACGGGCGTATAGTCAAACTCGTGAATGACATTAAAGGGCTTTCCGTTCAATACCAAGTCGCGGAATACCTGCTCAGCCTCAGCACGGTGATCGGCAGCCATACCTGCCAAGTAGTCGTCAAGGGACAGAGAGTATTCCGTCTGACGCAAAGAACGCGAGAAGCGGATAATACGTTCAAAGGGATTGAAAGTCCACACATACATGTTGCTCTCCTCCAACAGGTAGCGCAGGCGCTGCTCATAGCGGTTGATGGCATTGTGCGTCTCCTTCAGCTGGCGCTCGTGCTTACGCTGCTTCATATACATGTCGCGCTCGGCAGAGACATCACGAGAAGAGATGATATAATAAACCAACTGTCCCGCTTCGTTCTTGACGGGTACGACCCTCGTCTCGATATACTTGTCGAGTCCCCAATTCGGATAGAACATACGACCACAGACATGGAAGGTATCAAAGTGGCTCTGGCTGACATAGCCTTTGAGGAACGGATCTTCCAAGAAGGAGGTCTCACGGAAATGCTGTTCGCGCTCAGGGGTAATCTCCAGCAATTCGCGCATGCGCTGATTCATATTAATCAGGAATCCGTCGGCATCGTGGAACGACATGGCCATCATATTGGTTTCGAATACCTTCAAATACTTGTTGGCCAACTCCTCGTCACGTTGTTCTTCTTCCAGATCCTTGGTAATATCCTTGACAGTATGCAGGATATATCGGGGCACGCCATTCTCGCGCTCCAGCACAGCGCCACCCACGAAGGTCTTCCAACAGGGTTTATCGCTGGTACCGGTATTATAGCGGCGCTGCAAGTTCCACGATTCACAGTCGCCACGCTTCATGCAGTTGACATACATGCGGAATTCGTCACGCTCCTCAGGGGCAACACGCTCTATCAGTTCCTCAATAGGAATACCGCTGACGGGCAACAGCGTGCCATAGACATTCTTGACAATGCCAAGGACGATATCATACTCCAGCACGATGTAGTCGTCCATGTCGAGGGCCTGAGCCATGATACTGTTCAACTCCGTATTGCGACGTATTGAGTCGTTGACACGCTGATAGATGATACGGCCAGCAATGAAGAGTGCGATGCCCGCTACGACGAGACCAATCAGAATGAATGGAGCCAGCGGAGAGGCATTGTCGTGAACACGCTCCGGGTGGAACCACTTGTCGTAGATGCGCTGTAGGTCGCCCGACTGTTCCAGACGGGTGTACTGGTCGTCAATGGCGTCAAGCACATCCATCTCATAGCCAATGATATGCAGTTCACCAGCAGGGATGTCTTTCACATCGTCCAATACCAAGCTATCGATACCTAACTCCTGAATCTTCTTCTCCAAGGGTATCTGTCCCCAGATATAATAATCGCTCTGACGACTCCTTACCCGTACGAGTCCATCCTTAGGCGACAGATACTGCACCGTAAAGGGGATGGTGTCGATTTCGCTGATGCGCAGGGCAGCATAGTCGTTCTTCTTGACACCGACCTTAACGCCCTTGCTGGTATTGTCAATGCTGCTGAAAGGCGGCGTATCAACGCGACGAACGGCACGGAGATTATAGTAGTTGACATACTTCTTCGTCTGTAGGAACGGGCGTTCCTTATAGTAGATAGACAAGGCATGAAGCAGGTCGGCCTCATGCTTGACAAACATATCGCTGGCAGCCTGCCACTCCTGCATAACAAACTTATGAGGAATCTCCAAACGGTTCAGAATGATATCGAGCACCTCCACATTATAGCCTGCCGGCTGTCCCTCACTGTCAAGGAACTCAAAGGGACGGAAGTCCCAGTCGCAGGCAACAATCAGCGGGTTCTCTTCGGTATAGCCATAGAAGTCTTTGGCGACAACCGTCAGAGGCAGGACAGCAAGGAACAAAGCAACAAGTATATATTTGATTGACTGTTTCATTATTATATCCTCCCCTCCTCTATATTCTGACCATTTCAGTACACTTACACGGTATGCTTACCCAGACGATGGTACCCTTGCCCACCTCCGACTTGATACGAATCTTACCACCCATCTGAGTAGTAATCTCATGACAGATAGCAAGGCCGAGGCCGGTACCATGACCACCCGACGATACGAAGCGCTCGAAAATCTGCTTCATACGGTCTTCAGAGATACCACTACCCGTATCCTGGAAAGCCATCGCAATGTCTTCACCCGTGTACTCATAGCTGGCACGCACCGTACCATTAGTGGTATGTCGGGTGGCATTCTCCATAATCTGGTCGATGACGATACCTAAATTCTGGTCGTCAATATCGACCACCAGCTGCTGGTAAGGATTGTCCATGACAAAGTCCACACCTTCATGGTGGTGAGCCGTCCACATCGACTGACAGCGGGCATCGAAGAACTGAGCGAAGTCGATAGGCTTCTTCTTAAACTCAATCATGCCGGCATCCAGTCGTGACAGGAACAGGATATCGTTAATCAGCTTCAGCAGCTGGGCAGAGTTCTTCTTGATCTGCTCGATAAAGAGTGTCTCGTCTTCGGTGCCGTGCGACATCTCGAAGAGTTCTGCGAAACCAATTACCGAGCTGAGCGGGGTACGAATCTCATAGCTCATATTGCGGAGGAAAGCGTTCTTGACGGTCTCCACCTCCTGTGCCTTGGCACTCTCCTGAGCCACCTTATCTTCAGCAGCCTTGATTTCGCTGATGTCACGCAAAGCACCGAAATACTCCTTCACCTGTCCCTGGTCGTCCAACACAGGAACGAAAGATATCAGGAGACTGAGGCGCATGCCCTTCTTGATACGAATGATGGTATTGAAAGAGGCTTTCAGCGGCGATAGCGTGCGGTTGTCCATGCTGTTGAACATACGCTGGGCGCGACGCCTTGAATCGTCGGCCGTCAGTGCCAGAATACGCGTCTGAGTCAGTTTGCTCTGCTCGCGACCTACATTCGTATAGACTAACAGTGTGTGTGTGTCAGGTGAATAGCGTGCCATACGCACACCACCGTTCTGCAACACGTAGTTAATGTTACGGAAATAGGTATTCATCTCTTCGTTGGCATGCTCCTGCAACTCGATGTTATGCTGCAGACGCTGATACGACTTGACGACCTCTGTCACGTCACGTCCCGAACCAAAGACGTCGAGCAACTGTCCCTTGTCGTCGCGCAGCGGCATTAGCTGAAGCTCATAGTACATCCGGCGCTTGTGCAGCTTGGGATTGAAGACACGGTCGTCATGGCCTGCCTCATACAACCTGGTAAAATAGGAGGGCTGCATCGTTTCCAACGATACTTCACCACCCAGCACGTCGCGCAGATTGATATTGTTTTTCAGTGCTCCCTCCTTACCACCGGGGAAGGCCTGAGCGGCTTTCTCGTTCATGTCATAGATATAGCCCTTGCTGTCGTACACAATAGAGTCAATCATGGCCGAGTGGAAGATGGAGTGGTAACGCAGCATCGTGTCTTTGACCTTCTGCTGGCGCTGACGGTCGTCAGTAACGTCGCAATAGGTGCCGATGATATCGGTAGTCGCGCCCGATTTGTCACGGCGGAAGACGGACATGACGACAGAGAGAATGCGTAGCTCACCCGTTTGGGCATCCTTTGAACGCACCTCGATTTTCTTCTTGTTGATCTTGCCTTCGGCTAACTGTAACAACACGCTGCTCATGAGTTTCACATCCTCTGCCTGCACGCGGTTGAAGAAGAAGGTGGGCGGCTGATTATCGGCCTCTATCTCGCCCTTCTCGTTATAGACGGTGACGGTCTTCTTCTCTACATTGAACGTCCACAGATGCACGTTCCACGTACTGAGGATATGTGCCAGACGGGTGTTGCTGCGACGGATGGTTTTGGTCATCTTCTTCTCGCGCAGACGATAAACGGCATAGTAAGCGAGGGCTATCAGGAGCACGAGTACCATAGCGGCTATCACAATCCATATCCACGTGGGCACGCCTGTATCTTTGCGGTCGGGATAGAACCACTTGTTTTGTATGCCTTGCAACTGACCTTCTGCATCGAGGCGGGTATATATCTCGTCGACGATGTCTAACAGGACTTGCTGGTTTGACACGAACTTATACTCGCCATGTGGCATCTTGACGGGCGTGAGCTCAAGGTCAGGAAAGGGCAAGGTTCGCATGAGCCAGCGGAGAGAAAGCGTGTTCCAGAGAATCTGCTGGTTAGGGGTGTTATGCACGTACTGCGTGGCTTCTCGCATGTCGTCATAGGGCGTGGTCTGTTGCACCAGGCCATGGTCAATCATATAATGATGAGAGAAGCTGCCCTCATGGACGATGATGTGGTTATCTTCCAGGTCTGCCTGGGTTTTAATGCGCAGTGGGTCGGCCTTGCGACGCAACAGGCTGTGGGTGAAGATCTGCACGACGGAGCGGCCGAAGTGTCCATATTGCTGGTGGTAGGGGGCATCCATGGCCAGCATCAGGTCAGCCCGACCATCACGAATATCTTCGAGGGCTTTCTTGGTGGGTTTGAGCTTGATAATATAAGGAATATCGAGCTCGTCGAGGATGAGCTTGACGAGGTCAATATTATATCCGACGGCTTCTCCTTCCGCATTGAGGAAGGAATAGGGCCAGAGATCCCAGGCGTCTTCATAGACGAGGGGATGCTCACGGTCGAAGATGCGCAGGCTGTCTGCGAGACTCTGTGCCTTTACGGGGGTGAACAGCAGCAGACAGAGGACGGTCACGAGGTGTCGATAGCTTTTGTGCATGGCTGATAGTTCTTACTATTTGATTTCTTGACAGGGTATCCACATCCAGAAGGTAGAGCCTTGGCCTTGTCCCTCGGAGTGCATTCCGATTTGTCCATGGCTGGCCTTGGCGATGGCCTTACAGATGGAGAGGCCGAGACCTGTACCCTGTATATAGTCGTTGAGTTTAAAGAAGCGCTCGAAGAGCTTGTCTTGCATCTCCTTGGGCACTCCATCGCCTGTGTCTTCGCAATAGAGATAGAGGCCCTCCAGGCTCTCGCCGTTTTCCTCGCGCCACTCTTTGCGGTAGCCGACCTTGATATGTCCCTGATGGGTGTACTTGACGGCATTGGTGACGAAGTTGGTATAGACCTGACGGATTCGCATCTCGTCTAAGACGGTGACGTAGGTGGGATAAGGATTGTCTGTAAGGAACTCGATAGCCGGCTCTCTCATTCGCTCCTTGAGCTGCTGACAGAGGTGATCGAAGTACTTGGAGAAATCTGTCTTCATGGGCACAATCTCGACGGTTCCACTGACATCGAGCTTGGCAGCGTCCTGCATGTCGTTGACCAGGCGCAGCAGCATATCACAATTGTCCATGATGAGATTGATCATCTCCTGTCGCTCTTCAGGGGTAGTCAGCAGGGGCAGGACATCGCTGAAACCGACAATGGCATTAAGCGGCGTACGAATCTCGTGGGTCATATTGGCCAAGAAGGCACTCTTCATACGACCAGAGTCGTTGGCACGCTCGGTTTCTTGCTTGAGCAACTCCTGCTTGTGCATGAGCTGATGAATGTTGCGCCAGATACCGAAGGCTCCCTTGAGCTGGCCTTCTTCATCGTATTCTGGGATGCTATTGATCTGTACCCACTGAGGCTCGCGGTGGCCTGATATGACGTCAGCATTCATCGGTCCTATATAGCTAAGGGGCTTGGCAATGGCTTCAGCGGGATTGTCGAGGCTGCGCACAATCTCGTCTTCCTGGTGACTAAACATCGACTTGAGCTCCTGTAGGGTAAACTGGCGGTCAACGGTACTCAGTCCGCTATAGAACTCTATCACATTGCGCTCCAGAGAGATGCGCCATGCCTGCAAGCCACAGGTCTCCATCATGTAGCGCAACTCCTTCTCGTAGAGTTGGATAGACTCGTTGATCTTTTGGATTTCGAGGTCGTTCTTCTTGGCCTGGATATACAGGTCGCGCTCTTCTGAGATGTCTCGAGCGGCCACGGAGAGGTAGATGAGCTTGCCTTCCTCATCATAGATGGGGTGTACGCCTATTTCCAGATAGATGTACATGTCGCGCTCAGGAACCACACTCAGCGAGCAGGCGAGGTATTCGTTGGGATGATAGCGGTCGAGGACTTCGTTGAAGGGAGCCATATCGAAGAGATTCACCTTTGAGAAGAAGGCATCGCCCTCATCGCTGTCGAAGTGGCAGATCTCACGCATCATCTTATTGGAAGCCAAGAGCCAGCCTTCAGGAGAATAGAACGACAGTCCCACGATAGAGCCTTCAAAGATCTGCATATAGCGCTGGGTGAGCCCTTCTTCCTCCAACTGCTGACGGCGTATGTCGGTTTCATCGACGAGCACACTGATAATGCTGACAGGTTTGCTGTTGCCCGCCACATATTCAGTCACACTATTGTTGCGGATATAGAGCCATTCGGGTTCCTCACCGTCAGGGCTGATATTCCAGCGATAGCTATATTCTACCGACTGCTTTTTGCCATCAATCAGCTGGTGGACGGTAGCCAGTGCCTGCGCCACATCGTCAGGATGCAGATGCTTGCTGAATTCTGATGCAGGCATCTCAGCAGTGGTAAACAGACTACCTCTGAGTCGCCTAATGGTACCTTTTTGAATATCATAGATGACGACATCGTTGTCGGCTATCTTCAGCGCTTTCTCCATCATTTCGTAGGTGGTGGCAGCAGAGACTACGCTCTGGTGGACACGACGACGCACCCGATGGTTTTGTATCAGCACACAAACCAGCACGATGACAATAAACACCAGCAGCAATGGCTGCCACATGGTTGCCAGCGACAGGTGGTACGATAGGAGATATATGTTTGTCAGTATGCTCATAGCAGGATGTTTTCTGTTGCGTTTGTTGTTATTTCCTCACGTCGTCTTTCGATGTTCTTCGCCTCACAGGGGATGGAAACCCATGCAGTGGTGCCCTTGTGTAACGTAGACTCTATCTCAATGGTGCCACCCATCTGGTTCACCATGGCCTGAACAATAGGCAGGTCGAGGCCTGTACCCAGCAGATGATTGTCGACATTATGCACAAAACGGTCGAAGAGATGGGCCATACCTTCCTCTGGGATACCGTCACCAGTATCCTCGATGGTTATCAGCAGTTCGCCACGACGATATTCGTAACGGGCCATGACATAGCCCTCCTTCAATGTCAGTGCCGACAGCCAGCAGAGTCTCTCAATGACCTTGCCCACGTGCTCCAGGTCGATGTTGAGCACCAAACTCTCGTATGGATTGTCTATCACAGTCTTCACCTGTGTATTGGCCGTGCTCCACCCTATCTGGCAATGGCTGGCGAATACCTGTGCGAAGTCGATATAATCCTTATGGTATTCCACCATGTTGGCATCCAGACTGGACAGCAGCATGACGTCATTGACCAGTGTCAGCATGTTGTTGGAGTTAATCTTAATTTGCTCCACGAAAGCGGGCTCGTCGGCCTCGTCGTGGGGCACGGTGAAGAGTTGGGCAAAACCGACGACGTTGTTCAGCGGAGTACGAATCTCATAGCTCATATTCGCCAGGAACGACTGTTTCAGCAACTCGGTCTCCTGGGCTTTCTTGGTTTCTAGAGCCAAAAGTTTCTCCATCTCAACCATATCAGTCATC
This sequence comes from uncultured Prevotellaceae bacterium, assembly GCA_900316985.1. Taxonomy (GTDB): domain Bacteria; phylum Bacteroidota; class Bacteroidia; order Bacteroidales; family Bacteroidaceae; genus Prevotella. Next base: position 7,765 of record ONFE01000019.1, on the reverse strand, counting down.
TCACGACACAAACCATAGTAGCGCTCTACCTTGCCACTGTCACCTAGCATCGGTACCATGTTGAACAGCATCCATATCTGGCGACCTTTCTTGTCACGAATCTCGGTCTCGATAGTCACATTTATATTATAAGGCGACAAATGGTCCATGCGGTTCAGCACACTCGACACGGTACGACGGAAACGGGGTGTGGCCAGACGGATGCAACGCAACTGCGACAGCTTCATCTGCGACTGCGTGATATTGTCAGAGAGCTCCAGCGTGAAGCTGTTGGGATAGTAGTTCACCATGCGGATATCACTGACGCGCAGTGCATAATTGATATTAGAGATATACCGCTGGATGTTCTCGTTGACCTTGCGCAACTGCTCCGCACCTTCCTTTTGACGGTGGTACGACACCACCATCTCCGTAATATCTCGACCAGCCATATAGACGCCCTCCAGATTGCCCTGGGCATCGCGGATGGGGTTGATGGTAGAGTCATAGTACATCTTCTTGCCTGCCAAGCCAAACTCATCCAGGTGATAAATCGGGTCTTCGTAATTATGGAAGTTGACGATAGACGAAGTACGTGTATTATCCATCGACTCGACATCGACATCGGCAAAGATGGGATTGTTCTTCAGCAGAAACTCGTTCTGCAGCACAAACTCACGGTCACTGACGCCAAAGGCCTTGCAGGCACGCTCGTTGATGTCGCGCAACACACCATTTTTGTCATAGTAAATCATATCAATCAGCGAAGTGCTGAACACGGTATGATAGCGCAGCAGCAACTGGTTGACAGACTCCAGACGGCGATATTCATCGGTCACGTCGTGCTGAATGCCGAAGACGCTGGTCACACGTCCCCTGCTGTCACGACGGTCCACGGAGATCGTCACCTCGTAATGACGAAGGAAAGCCTCGTCCTTGGCATTGCTGACCATGGTGACGACGGCACTGTTCTTCCTGCCCTCACAAATCTCGAAGATGGTGGAGCGCAACCGCTCGAAATCGTCGCGGTCGAAGAACTGCGCGAAATCAATTGGATTATAGCGCTGTTCCATCGTACCCTCTTCAGAGAGGAAGAAATAATGACGGGTAGCAGGCAAATACTTCCAGATGCGCAGGCGTCCTGCCTGTAACACCAGTGCCAGATGGGCGTTCTGCTCCTTCTGACGGGCATTGGCATCCTTGGCGCGTCTGATATAGACACGGTTGTAAAACACCACAACTAGTATCGCCAGCAACATAGCAACCACTACGCTGATTACGTAATGATCGAGACTCCATAATGAGATGTCACACGTTTGCTGAATCATTCTTAGGCTAATAGTATCATAGGTATTTATGTAGGCAAAGGTATAAAACTTATGGCATTTAACAAAATTTTTTCTCACTTTTTTCACAAAATGCTTTGCATAGTCGGAATTTATGTCGTATCTTTGTGGCAGATATCACATAAACAACGAAAAATATGATTGACGTAAAACAGACATTAGCCGACGCGGAAGAGCGCATGCAGATGGCTTCGATGTTCCTGGAAGAGGAGCTGAGCCGTGTACGTGCTGGCCGTGCTAACGTAGCCATTCTCGATGGCGTACGTGTAGAATCTTACGGTTCCAGAGTTCCTCTGAACCAAGTTGCCAACATCTCCACTCCCGATGCCCGTACCATTGCTATCAAGCCTTGGGACAAGAAGCAGATCCGCGACATCGAGAAGGCCATCATGGACTCTGACGTGGGCATCACTCCAGAGAACAATGGCGAGATTATCCGTCTGGGTCTGCCCCAGCCTACTGAGGAGCGCCGTCGTGACCTCGTTAAGCAGTGCAACAAGATTACCGAGAAGGCCAAGATTGAGGTACGCAACGTTCGTGCTGACATCAAGGAGAAGCTGAAGAAGGCCATCAAGGACGGTCTCTCTGAAGACCTGGAGAAGGATGCCGAGGCTGACCTGCAGAAGCTGCACGACAAGTACATCAAGAAGCTTGACGACCTCATGGAGGCCAAGAACAAGGAAATCATGACCGTATAAGTGAATAGTGAAAAGGGAATAATGAAAAATTTCCTACCGGACAGACGATGGCGGTAGCAAATTATTCACTTTTCACTATTACCTTTTACTTTAAACATGAAAGGCTTAGTCATTAAGAATACTGGTAGCTGGTACACCGTCCTGACGGACGATGGCCAGCTGCTTGATTGTAAGGTAAAGGGCAATTTCCGCATCAAGGGAATCCGCTCTACGAATCCTGTGGCCGTAGGCGACCGCGTCACGGTGAACGACGAGAATTGGATTACGGAAATCGAGGATCGTCGCAACTACATCATTCGTAAGTCCATCAACCTCTCTAAGCAGAGCCACATCCTGGCAGCCAATGTCGACCAGGCACTGTTGGTGGTTACGGTGGCCAAGCCCGAGACCTCTACCACATTCATCGACCGCTTCTTGGCTTCTGCCGAGGCCTACCGCGTACCCGTCATCCTTATATTTAATAAGGTGGACATGCTCAACGATGACGAGCGCCACTACCAGCAGATGATGATGGAGCTCTACGAGACCGTGGGCTACGAGTGTCGCGCCATCTCGGCGGAAACGGGCGAAGGCGTAGAGGAGCTGCGCCCCCTACTCGACGGCAAGATTACGCTGCTCAGCGGCAACAGTGGTGTCGGCAAGTCCACCCTCATCAACCGTCTCGTGCCCCACGCCAACCAGCGCACGGCAGAGATCAGCGATGCCCACCAGACGGGCATGCACACCACCACCTTCTCTGAAATGATTAGCCTCCCCCCTGCCCTCTCCAAAGGGAAGGGGAGCTTGAACGGACTTGAGTTCCCCCCTCTACTTGGAGGGGGATGGGGGGAGGCTGGCTGGCTCATCGACACCCCAGGCATCAAGGGCTTTGGCACCTTCGACATCGAGCGCGAGGAGCTGACAAGCTATTTCAAGGAAATCTTTGAGTTCTCCAAGCAGTGCCGCTTCTCTGACTGCACCCACACCCACGAGCCTGGCTGTGCAGTACTGAAGGCTGTTGAAGACCACTACATCGCCCAGAGTCGTTATCAGTCGTACCTTTCCATGCTTGACGACAAGGACGAAAACAAATATCGCGAAGCCTACTGAGCTTCGCGATATTTTTATTATTCATCGTTTTTATTTTTCTTTTTCGGCAGACGTTTAGCCTTCCGTAGCGCCTCCGTGATAATCCATTGCAGCTGGCCATTGGTGCTGCGGAACTCGTCCGCAGCCCATGCCTCTATCGCGTTCATGGTATCAGCATCGACGCGCAGAATAAAACTCTTAGTACTCTTCTCTGCCATCAATCGTTGTATTCACGTCTCAAATACATGCGGCCACCGTCCACAGCCACCAGTTCCCAACCCTCATAGCCGAGTTGATTCAGTTTGCGCTCTGTACGCCACAATACCGACACCGTCTTATATTCATATTTTTTCATAATTCTCAATTCTCAATTCTCAATTAACTTTGAATCATTGACCAATCAATGATTCAAAGTTCCCGTGTTTACTACTGGCTGTGCAGAGTCGTCGCCACAGAGCACGACGAGCAGGTTAGAAACCATGGCGGCCTTCTTGTCGTCGTCCAACTCAACGATATCTTCATTGGCCAACTTGTCAAGTGCCATCTTCACCATGCTGACAGCACCCTCTACAATCTTCTCACGAGCAGTGATAATCGCTGAAGCCTGCTGGCGACGCAGCATGACGGCAGCAATCTCTGGAGCGTATGCCAGGTAGTTGATGCGAGCCTCTACGACCTCAATGCCTGCCAGTGCCAGACGCTCGTTGAGCTTCTGCTCCAGCTGGTCGTTAATCTCCTCGCCACCACCGCGCAGTGTCAGTTCGTCAGTTTTATTATCTTCGTCATCGTAGGCATACTGTCCTGCCACCTGACGCAGGGCAGCATCACTCTGTACACGAACGAAACGCTCCAGGGCATTCATGATGCTCTTCACGTCTGTGCCAATCTGCCCCTGGGCTGCAGTGGCCATGGTCTGTGTATCCACTTCGAAGAGCGCCTTATAGGTGTCTTTCAGTTTCCACACCAATACCAATCCAATCATCACGGGATTGCCTACCTTGTCGTTCACCTTGATGGGTTCTGCATCGAGGTTACGGGCACGCAGCGACACTCTCTTCGTGCCATAGAAAGGATTGACCCAGAAATAACCTGCCTGGGCAAAGGTTCCTGAATACTTACCAAACCATGTCAGCACGCGGGCCTCGTTGGGCTCCAGCATCATAAAGCCACACCACATAATGATGTTGATGATCAGCAACACAAAGCTGCCACCTAACAGCCAGCCGCCCAGATTGCCATTGCCGGCATCAAACTGAATGATAGCCTGTACGGCCAGGAAGAGGGTAAGTAGCAATACGAAGATGTTGAAAAACAACATCAAGAAGCCATTCATGACGATACCTTTAAAGGTAAATTCCTTGTTCTCCATAATCTTGAGGTTTTATAATAGTTGATATCATTTTGATATCGCAAAGATATATACTATTTTTGAAATAACAATGGGATTGCTTGCATATTTAATATTTTTTAATTACTTTTGCAGCATGAATCTACAAGACAAGCGTATTGCTGTATTACTCAGTGGAGGTGTAGACTCCAGCGTGGTACTCTATGAGTTAGTGCGCCAGGGCCTGCATCCTGACTGTTTCTATATCAAGATTGGTCCTGAGGAGGAAGAGGAGTGGGACTGCTCTTCCGAGGAGGACTTGGAGATGGCTACTGCCGTCAGTCACAAGTATGGCTGCCGGTTGGAGGTCATCGACTGCCACCGTGAGTATTGGGACCAAGTGACGCAATACACCATGGATAAGGTACGCGCGGGACTGACACCCAATCCTGACGTCATGTGCAACCGCCTCATCAAGTTTGGCGCCTTCCACGAGAAACGAGGCCATGACTACGACCTCATCGCTACAGGGCACTATGCGACGACGGAAACCTCCCCCGTCCCCTCCCAGGGAGGGGGACTTGGAACCCCACCTAACCTCCCCCAAGGGGAGGAACCAAGCTCCCCTCCTTGGGAGGGGACGGGGGAGGTTAAATGGCTCTGCACCAGCCCCGACCCTGTCAAGGACCAGACCGACTTCCTCGCCCAAATCTACGACTGGCAGCTGGAGAAGGCGCTCTTCCCCATTGGTCACATGATGAAGGAAGAGGTTCGCGAGATTGCCGAGCGTGAGCACCTGGTCAATGCCAAGCGCAAGGACTCGCAGGGCATCTGCTTCTTGGGCAAAATCAACTATAACGACTACCTGCGCCGCTATCTGGGCGAGCTGCCAGGCGATGTCGTAGAGTTGGAGACAGGCAAACTCATTGGCAAGCACAAGGGCCACTGGTTTCACACCATCGGCCAGCGCAAAGGCATGGGACTGGGTGGCGGTCCGTGGTTCGTCGTCAAGAAAGACATCCAGCAGAACATCATCTATGTCTCTCATGGCTACGACCCTGCGACGGCCTACAAGCAGGACTTCCCCATTATGGGCTTCCATAGCATCAACGGCCAACTGCCACCCAAAGACATCACGCTGAAGATTCGCCACACCCCCGAATTCCTTCCCGCCACCTTGGAAGCTATGGGCGACGGCCGCTATATGGTACATGCCGCAGCCCCCATCCACGGCGTTGCCCCCGGCCAGTTCTGCGTCATATACGACAATCGCCACCACCGTTGTTACGGCAGTGGCGAAATCACCATCTGATACAATAAGAAAATCTTTCGCAAGAATAAAAATGTTGCGCCTAAAATGCATTTTTTTTATAAAATTGTTGCACGCGTGCAACAATTTTATTATCTTTGCGCCATAAAATAGTATTCTTATGGACGCATTATTCAGAAAAAGTGATAGGTTATTGGCCAACACACAGACGGAGATTATCCGCGACAAGATGGACGAGATACACTGGAATGCCCAGCTTATCAACATTATGGGTGCCAAAGGCGTAGGTAAATCCACCCTCATCAAGCAGTATCTGAAACAGCACTATGCGTTGGGGGATCGTCGCGTGCTGTACTGTTCGGCAGATACCGTCGATTTCTCTATGCGTACATTGGTGGGCTTGGCCGAAGAATTTGTGATACGCGGAGGTGAACTGTTGGTCGTCGACGAGATTCACAAGTACCACTCTGGTACGTCGGATTGGAGCCGTGAGATTAAGGAGATTTACGAATTGTTCCCCAATTTAAAGATGATAGTTAGCGGTTCTTCGCTGCTTCAATTGAAAGAGGGTGACGCAGATCTCTCTCGCCGTGCCATTAAATATACGATGCTTGGTCTGTCGTTCCGCGAGGCACTCCGTTTCTATCACGGCTTGTCGTTCCCCCGATGGTCGTTAGAAGATATTTTGGCCCATCCCTATGACTTGTGGCAGGAGGTTTCATCGAAGTGTAAGGTTGTCGCCTTGTTTAAGGAATATCTAGAGAAAGGCTACTATCCCTTCCTGCTGGAGGGCGAAGGTGAGTATTATACCAAGATTGAACAGGTGGTAAACTATATCATCGAGACCGAACTGCCCCGTATCTGCAAAGTTGATGTGGCTAACGTTAGAAAGTTGCAGGCACTTATCGCCATGATTTGCAGTGAGGTGCCCTTTGAGTTGAATGCCAACAGGATAGCAGCGGCCCTTGAGATAGGTCGCGATACGGTGGTTGAATATCTCAAATACCTGAACGATGCGAAGGTACTGAACCTACTGTATTCCGACAAGAAAAAGATAGGTAAGCTTACCAAACCTGACAAGGTCTATCTGGAGAATCCCAACATCCTCTATGCGCTGGCTCCTACCAAGGTGGATATCGGCACTCTGCGCGAGACGTTTGCTATAGGCAGTCTTTCTGAGTCGCACAATGTGGAGTACGGCAAGACACAGGGTGACTTCAAAGTCGATTCCAAATACACCTTCGAGATTGGCGGTCGCAGTAAGGACTTCTCTCAGATAGCTGGCATAAAGGATTCCTATGTCTTCGCTGATGACTGGGATATGCCCGATGGTGCCAAGCTCCCTCTCTGGATGCTGGGATTCCTCTATTAAAATCACCATCTGATACAATAAGAGGAGCGACCCCTGCGGTTCGCTCCTCTCTCTTTCACTATTCATTGACCTGAAGGTCAAAGTGTGGCTTCGCAATCACTATTCGTTATTCTTCAACCTAAAGGTCGAAGTGTGGCTTCGCAATCACTATTCGTTATTCACTATTCACTAGCTTGCGCTACATAGCGCAAGCGCTAACTCCCAGCGTAGTCGTCAGTGCGGTCAGCACCGTCACGACAATCTGAATCAATGTCTTCCAAAATTCCTTGTTCTTCATACGCTTCTACTTCTTTGTAAACAACAATTATTTTTAACAAACCACGAAGGCCGAAGGGCTCGCGAGCGACAGCGAGAACGAAGTGGCAATTTCACTAATTTCACTAATTTTTGGCTTGCGCCCTACATGTTTTTTTTTCAAACAGAAATTATCAAAAATTATTCAGAAATTAATTCGTTTAATTCGTGGTTTTAAATATATCTGTGGTCGTTTAATTCTTTCTTAACTCTTAATTCTTAACTCTTAACTCAAAAAAGTGTCGCCCCGAAGGGCGCACTTTTTAAGGCTCCTCCTTCTCCACCTTGTTCTCAGGCAGCTCTTCGCACTTGGCACCCTGCAGGAACTGCTTCACGCGGTTGCCGGCAGCGTCGGTAGAGCGCTCGGGGGTGAACACGATGTGCATGCCCTTGATGTTGTCGGCCACGGTG
>ONFE01000127.1 GCA_900316985.1 uncultured Prevotellaceae bacterium | reverse complement strand
ACTGCAGCTGCTTCGCCATCGTAAGAAGATGGAAGTGGAGTTCAAGGACTTCTATAGGATGACACAGTCGGAGATGGACGCTGCACTGGAAGGTGAACGAATCGAGGATCGAATCAGGAACAATTGGACGATTCTGCTGGCCGTGCTGAGGACGCTGGAATCAAGCCTGGCCATCGATATTCATTATGAATCCATGAAGCCTGTCATCATCGATGGCATCAAGCGGCAGAATGCAGAATGTAAGTCCAATAATGAGCTGGCCGGATTCTGGCGTACTGTCAAGTACCTGCTTTCTGAGGGCGAGATTGTCAACGAGGGTGACTTCTGCATCAAGACTGTTACCTCGCTGACAACGGACATCGTGACAAATGCTGACTGGCCTCAATCGAAGCGGGTGTTGTTCCTGCAGAAGTCGCGTATCTTCAAGCTATACAAACGCTCCAATAAGATGACGGACGAAGTGGGCATCCCTGAAGCATCGCTGAAGTATTACCTCGAAAAGTCGAAGGAATATCTCGGCGAGAAGAAGTCCGTACGCTTCAAGTGCTTCCTGAAGGGAGGCATACCCAAGATGAGTACGCCGAAGTTCCCAGGAGATAAGAGCAGGCACGTGGAAGAGGTGCAGCGTGCCTACTGCTTCGACTATGACGAGCTAGAGAAGAATTATCAGATCAACTTGCTAGATTCCTCCCAGACATTGCCGGAAACATCCCCGGATTTGTTTGGGAAAATGGAATAGCCCCAGATTTTCCTTACTACAAGTGCTACAAATGCTACATACTCATTGCCAATACCTTAGCCTTGCGGAATTTGCCTACAAATTGCCTACAAGCGCCTACAAATTGCCTACAAGAAAGGCGATTGGCCTACATATTCTACATGATTCTATATATATGATTCTATATAAAAATCTATATATAGTCTCATTCTCAGTACGTTGCATTTTCTGTAGCCATGTAGCCGATGTGGCGCATAAAAATATGTATCACGCGTGCGTGCAAGACTTATTCATACAATTATACAAACTCATCTTTATGTTAAAAGTAATCTATCTCAAAATGGAACCCTACCTTCGTCAGTGGTTCATTCATGAAAATGGTGGTGTGGAACCTGTGCGTCTTCGCCGTGGTACACCTGAGAGCAATATCTTTCAGGCTTTCATCAGCAAGAAACCGGAAGAATGGACTGCGGCACCCGAAGATGGAAGTGTCGCCATCGTAGTACCGCAGTATAAGAGCCTCGATCCTGAATACTGGTGTTACCTTCCACCCAAAGCTGCACGAGCCTTATACAACTGCATCAAAGCCAGCTTGGACGTTCAGCTGTTCAGGGAACTGCATACCATTCGTTCCAAAGAGATGCAGATCAGTGACCTCATCTATGCCTTCATGGAAAAGCATGGAATTGAGGACACGGAAACAAACTGGAACACCTTGGCAAAAATATACAAGAGAAAGCTCGACAGTCACCGATGGTCTGCGAAATATACTAAGAAACGTTAAAAAACGCCTTGACTTCAAAACGTTTTTGTCTTTCTTCTCGCAATCCTCGCTTTCCTCGCAATCCTCTATTTCCTCATATCCTAAAAGTACAACCATCATCACATGAAACAGTCTCTTCCCGGCATAACTGCCATTAGGTATCTTGAATGTTCAAGGCTACCCTCGAATCTTGAAATGAAAAGTCTCGTAGGTGTCCCTATAGGTATCTATGACATCATGACATCTGTTTGCTTCACTGGCCATCCGACGTGTATCACAGAATCTGAGTACGACCAACACGCGCAGTCTGAGAAAACCGTACTCACCTTTCAGACGACAGATGAGCTGCCCGTGCGGCGTCAACTCGCTTTTGTAGTGAGTGATATCCAAGGAAGGCTATACCTCATTGGCCATAATGAAGCACCATATCCTACAGTTAAGCGCACAGGACAGCTTGGTACTCCTGCAGAGGAAAAAGCGGGATATACCTATGAAGTGACGTTGATTGGCAGGAAAACATTGATTAAACTGTCTCAAAGCGTGGATTTATGACAAAAAATGAAGACTCAATCCCTCGAAATTAGAGATTTCAAGCCTGAAAAATGGATTTAATACGTAATAGACAACAAAATATCCGAATAAATGAGTATTTTTGCACCGGCAAACAAGAAACCAATGACTATTGACACAATAAAAGAACTGTTATCAACTGGCGAGAACGCAGCCATCGAATTCAAGACTTCTACGGATAAGGTCAGCCATTCGGTGTATGAGTCTGTATGTGCCTTCCTGAATCGTTCGGGAGGACGCATACTCATGGGCGTACAGGATGATGGCACGGTCATTGGTGTTAATCCTGAGAAGGCTGATGCTTTGATAAAGGATATCATCAATGCCATTCAGAACTCTGAGATGTTCCTTCCCACCCCATTCTTTACGCCTGAAAAGATCCGGCTTGATGACAAGATTGTGATAGCCTTGGATGTCCCTGTCGGCCAGTATGTGTATCGCTATAATGGCCGTTATTGGGACAGGAACGGGGATGCTGACATTGATGTGACGGATTCGCCGGAACTTCTGCTGGCTCTGTTCGAGAGAAAGAACCCGCACTTGTTCGAGGAGCGTTTTGTCAAGGGTATGACAGAAAAGCACCTTGACCCGGATACGTTCACGTATTGCCGCAACATCGTTAAGGTCATCAATCCCAAGCATCCGTGGCTGAACATGAGTGACTGGGATATCCTCGTCTCGTGCGGATTGGTTGACAAGGACAGCCACTACATGAAA
>ONFE01000008.1 GCA_900316985.1 uncultured Prevotellaceae bacterium | reverse complement strand
AGGTACCCATAAGTGACTATCTGGTCGGAAGAATGTTGTATCTTTGCAGTGCATTTAGAGATGCGATTTGATTAGGGAGCAATTTCGCGATACGCTCCTCACTGACATATAGAAACGATCTTTGACTTAATGAACACAATAAATCCCCGCCAGGCCTGGAAGCGGGGCGGGGATTGAAGGGGGTAATGAATCGGTTACTTCTTGATGTTCGGCTCTTCGAGACCGAGACCTTTCTTGCGGTCAACGACCTTCAGGATGAGGCCAAGCACGAGGGCGGCCAGACCGAGGCAAGCAAGCATCACCAGGGGGGCGGTGTAGTTGTACTGTGTGGGGTCGGTGACACCGGGGTTGGTCTTGTCGAGCACCTTGCCGATGAGCAGGGGGAAGAGCCAGAGGCCAATGTTTTGAATCCAGAAAATCAGGGCGTAGGCCGATCCGATAATCTTGGCATCGACGAGCTTGGGCACGCTGGGCCACAGGGAGGCGGGCACGAGCGAGAAGGAGGCTCCGAGCACGAGGATGGTGAGATAGGCTATGACGACGCCGCCGACGGCATTGCCCTTGAAGGCGGGCAGGATGAAGGCGAACGTGAGGTGGCAGCCGATGAGCAGGAGTGAGCCGAGGACGAGCATGGTGGCTCCCTTGCCGTGGTGGTCGAGGTAGTTGCCGAGGATGGGGGTGATGCCTACGGCAAGCAGGGGGAAGACGGCGAAAACGGTCTCAGCCGACTGGCGCATGTAGCCCATGTAGCAGAAGGTGACGAGGGCCACGATGGAGATGCAGAGCATGGTGTATTTCAGCGACTTGTTCTTCAGGAAATTGAAGGCGAAGGCGGTGGCTGCCACGACGAGCATGATGAGATACTGCACGATGGTGACGGTGGTGCCTGCCCAGAAGGAGTCGGGGTCAACCTCGGTGAACGTGAGGTTGCACTGGAGCATGTTGACGGCGTACTTCTGGAAGGGGAAGATGGCTGAATAATAGAGCACGCAGAGCAGGGCTACGATCCAGAAACCGCTGTCGGAGAGGATCTTGCCGATGTCGCTCACCTTGAAGGGGTCGTCTTTCTCTTCGGCTTCGCCGGTCTGGGCGTCGAGCTTGCGGTCCATGAAGAAATAGACCACGAACATCATCAGGGCAATGCAGAGGAGCACTACGCCGAAGGCTACGGAGCGGCTTACGCTGACCTGTCCGCCGAGGCGGGCAAAGAAGGGGGAGAAGATCATGCAGGTGGCTACACCGAGGCGGGCGAGGGCCATCTCTGAGCCCATGGCGAGGGCCATCTCGCGGCCCTTGAACCACTTGACGATACCGCGCGAGACGGTGATGCCGGCCATCTCGGCTCCGCATCCGAAGATCATGAAGCCGATGGCTGCCACTTTGGCTGAGGCGGGCATTCCCTGATAGAAGGGTGATACACCGAGCTCGTCGAAGACGGGGATGTAGTTGAGGTTGTTGGTGAACCATGCTTCGAGGCTGCTACCCATGAAACTCTCGGCCACGGCGTACCACTTGATGAGGGCTCCGACGAGCATGACGGCTCCGGAGAGCACGGCGGTGAAGCGTACGCCCATCTTGTCGAGGATGATGCCGGCGAAGATGAGGAAGAATACGAATACGTTGAGGAAGGTCTCCGAGCCCTGCATGGTGCCGAAGGCGGTGGAGTCCCAGCCGCGGGTTTCGAGCATGAGGTCCTTGATGGGTGAGAGGATGTCCATGAAGATGTAGGCGCAGAACATGGCCAGGGCCAGGAGCAGCAGGGCTGTCCAGCGCATGGCGGCGGAGTCGCGGAGGGTTGTTTGTTGATTCATTGTTTTTTTTTCGTTATGTCGTTATTACGTTATGTCGTTATGACGTTGTTTCGATTTCGGGGGGGGACTTTATTTCTTCAGCCAGCGATCGAGCCAGTTGAAGTAGGTGCGCTGCCAGAGAATGCCGTTCTGGGGCTTCAGCACCCAGTGGTTCTCGTCGGGGAAGATGAGCAGCTGGGCCTCGATGCCATTCATGCGGGCTGCATTGAAGGCCGACATGCCTTGAGTGGCATTGATGCGGTAGTCTTTCTCGCCGTGGATGCAGAGAATGGGGGTGTCCCATTTGTCCACGAAGCGATGGGGACTGTTTTCATAAGTCTTCTTGGCATTGGCGGTCTGGTCTTTGTTCCAGTAGGCATCGTCGTATTCCCAGTTGGAGAACCAGTTCTCTTCGGTCTCGGTGTACATGGCCTCGAGGTTGAAGGCGCCGTCGTGGGCGATGAAGCACTTGAAGCGCTTGTCGTGATGGCCAGCGAGGAAATAGACGGAGAAGCCGCCGAAGGAAGCACCTACGGCTCCCATGCGGTCTTTATCGACAAAGGGCAGATTGTTGGCCGCGAAGTCGGTGGCTGAGAGATAGTCCTTGATGCACTGGCCTGTCCAGTCGCCGGAGATCTGCTCGAGCCATTCCTGTCCGAAGCCCGGCAGTCCGCGACGGTTGGGAGCCACGATGACATAGCCTTGCGAGGCCATGATCATGAAGTTCCAGCGATAGCTCCAGAACTGGCTGACGGGACTCTGCGGTCCTCCCTCGCAGAAGAGCAGGGTGGGGTATTTCTTGGTCTCGTCGAAGTTAGGAGGAAGCACGAGCCAAACGAGCATCTGCTTGCCGTCGGTGGTCTTCACCCAGCGCTGCTGCACGGATGGAATGGCCAGCTGGTCGGTGATGTGCTTGTTCTCGAAAGTAATCTGGGAGATGGCCGTATTTGCGGGTTTCTTGAAATTGGGAGTCACGACGTAGAGGTCGGCAGGAGCGGTAAACGAATGGCGTTCCATGAGCAGCTGCTTGCCGTTGTTCATCAGTTGGATGGAACCGAAGTCGGCCCATGAGTTTCCGGCCTGGGTGCCTGAGCCCGATTGGGGCGTCACCATGGCGAACATCTGTTTCAGTTCGCCTTTCCAGTTGACGGCATAGAGGTTTTCGGTAGCGTGCCAAACGCCGATGAAATAGATGAGGGCATCCTTGTTGTCGCTCCATACGAAATCGTCGACATTGGAATCGAAGCTTTCCGTGAGGTATTTCTTCTCGCCTGTAGCCAAATTGTATACACACAGGCGCTGGCGGTCGCTCTCATAGCCGTTGCGGGCCATGGAGGTCCAGGCCACGTACTTACCGTCGGGAGAGAACTTGGGATTCTGGTCGTAGCCGGGATTGTTCTTCAGGTTCTCAGGCGCATTGACGGCCTGGTATTTCATCGTCTTCGTAGGGTCAATCTTGGGCTCCTGATATCCCTCGGGCTTGCAGAGATTGCGGGTCTTGCGCGTCTGCACGTCATAGAGGAAGATGTCGGAATCGGTGGAGATAGAGTAAGCGAGGCCCGTCTTCTTGCGGCAGGTGTAGGCGATGGTCTTGGAATCGGGACTCCAGGCCAGCTGCTCCATGCCGCCGAAAGGCTCCATGGGACACTCGTAAGGCTCACCCTCGAGGATGTCGATTTCATTGACCATTGACCATTGACCATTGACCATTTTTACATCAGCAACGAAGGGATGCTGGATGCTCTCCACATAGTGGTCCCAATGGCGATACATGAGGTCGGTTACCAGACGGCCCGTAGCCTTGGGAAGGTCCTCGGGGTTCTCCTTGATGACTTCATGGAAGGGGATTGACTTCAGGATGATGACCTTGGAACCATCGGGTGAGAACTTGAAGCCCTCCACCTGTCCGTCGGTCTTCGAACATTGCTTGCGGCCAGTGCCGTCGGCTTTCATCGTCCATATTTCGCCACCGGTGAGAAAAGCGATGGTCTCTGTATCGAGCCAGGTGGCATCAGTCTCGTTCTTGGCGCTATGGGTGAGCAGCTGGCGGTTGGAGCCGTCGGCATTCATCACGTAGAGCACGTGGTGGCTCTTATTCTGCTTCACGCTGTAGTAACCCACCTGGTAGACGATGCGCTTTCCGTCGGGGGAAGCCTCGTAGCTGCTAATGCGTCCCATGGCCCAGAGGGCTTCGGGCGTCATTGTCTTGCTTGCGAGCTTGATGTTCTGCTTACCAATCACATCCGTTTCATTTTGAGCGCCGGCAGGTGCTGAAAACATCAGTACCGCTGCCAGCAATAAGTTGGCTTTATTCATAGGATTATTTGTTCTTTTTCATCTTCTCCTGTTCCATGCGGAGACGGCGGAGTTCCTCAGTCTGCTTCTGCATCTGCTCGATGCGTGCGGCCATTCCGCCCTTCTTCTTGGGATTGTTCTTGTTCTCCTGGTATTTCCTCTCGAGGATGGCCAGCAGCTTCTCATCGTTGGTAGTCTTGCGGAGCGTCCACATGATGGCTGCAGAGAAGAACAGCGATACGAAGTAGTAGAAGTTAAGGCCGGAAGAATACTCGTTGAAGATGAAGAAGAACATGAGCGGCATGAGGTACATCATGTATTGCATGACCTTCATCTGCTCGGCCTGCTGGCCTACCATCTGGTCTTTCTGCTGGCGCATGGACATGTAGCTGTAGAGCAGGTTGGCCACGCAGAAGAGGATACAGGTGAGCGAGAGATGGTCACCGATGCCCCAAATCTCCTTACCCCATTCGATGATGGGATCGTAGGTGGAGAGGTCGTCCATCCAAAGAAATTTCTCGCCACGGAGCTGGATAGCGTTAGGCACAAAGAAGAACAAGGCCATCCAGATAGGCATCTGTATCAGCATGGGCAGACAGCCGCTCAGCGGAGACACGCCGTACTTGGAGTACTCGGCCATCATGGCCTGCTGCTTCTGCATCTGATCCTCAGGCTTGTCGTACTGCTTGGTGGCCTCGTCGAGTTTCGGCTTGAGGACACGCATCTTCGCACTCGACATATAGCTCTTCTTCACCAGTGGGAAGGTGATGGCCTTCAGCAACAGGGTGATGAGAATCAGCACGATTCCCATGTTGAATCCGAAGGAGGTGAGCCAGTCGAAGATATAGAGGGTGAACCAGCGGTTGATGGGGCGGATAATCCACCATCCGAGATATACGAGGCGCTCCAGTTGGAGGTCTTTGCCAAAGGTGCTCTGGTCCTCGATGCGGTTCAGGGTGCGGAAGTCGTTGGGACCATAGTAGAATTCAAACTCTGAGGCTTTCTGGCCGGTGGGGTCGAAGGCTGTCTTCAGCTTGGCGGAATAGTCTTTCAGGTAGCCGGTACCCTTCTCCTGAAGGAGAGAGGTCATCTTGGCATTCTTCTGAAAATCATCCTTGGCAATCATCACGGCCGAGAAGAACTGTGTCTTGAAGCATACCCAGTCGATGACCTCATCGATCTCTACGTCGGTCTGGTCTTTCTGGTCGTTGAGCTTGTCGGTACCGCCATCGGCATGGTGGTAGGTGATGGCAGCATAGCGGTTCTCAAACGAATAGCCACGCTCCTGCTGGCGGCATTTCTCATCCCACTGGATATCCATCTCGTTGGTAGTTGGCGGGAAGAGTCCGCTCATGCCCTTTGCATGAAGGCTCATGTGGAGGAGATAGTCGGGGCCCAGACGGTAATCTATGGCCAGCTCCTGTCCGGGTGCGGCAACGGCCGTCATCGTGACGGTGGAGTCGGTCACGTTGGAAGGAGTAAAGAATAAATCGCTTGTGATGATATTCTGTTCTTTGCCTGACAGCATGAACTTCAGTTGCTGCTCTTTTTCATCGAAGAGTACGACGTCGGGGTTGCCCTTCTGGTCTTTGTAGCCGCGGATGATAGCTTTCGTGACGGTTCCGCCCTTCGTAGAAAGGGTCAGTTCCAGCTTGTTGTTCTTCAGCACCACCGGCTGGGCGCTGCCTGAAAGGGCACTGTGGAAAAGCGCGGCGGTATCCTGCTGGGCCTGCGCCAACTTCTGCGCCTTTTTCTCGGTAGCTGCCAACTGGGCAGCCTTTTTCGTTTCTTCAGCCTTTTTCCGGGCTACTTCCTGCAGGGAGTCCTGCTGTCGCATTTGTGCCATCTGCTCTTCAGAGGGTTTGTTCCACCACGAAAAACCGATGAGCACGGCGGCAATGAGGATGAATCCTGTAATTGTGTTCTTATCCATTGTTTTGATTAATATTGTTTCTTTTTATATATAATAGGGTGCAAAGATACGAATTATTTTTGTGCTGGCAAAAATTATGCCTAATTATTGCGAATTTCAAAAAAGATTCGTAAATTTGCATTTGTTATGAAGAAAAACAGACTTATCTTTAAAATGGTGGCATTTCTGCTGTTCGGGATGGCGGCAGTCAATGCCGAAGCAAAAGTGGTTAACGCCGTTAGCGGGAAAGACGACGACAAGTTGAATCAGTATCAGGATTCGCTGGCTATCTATAAGGCCAGGCTTGATTCTGTCCAGACTTTGCAGAAAGCCTATACTGCTTTCGACAAGTATAGATTGTTCACGAGCAGCACGTTCTACAATGATGTTGCACAACAAAAACTTGGCTTAAATACGGAGATGAAAGACTCTGTAAGTCAGGAGATTGATAACGCTTTGATGAACATCTACTTGAAGCACCCGGAACTGATAAAAGTCTCCGAGGCGGAGATTAATGAAGCAGGTGCCGTGAACCAGCAAATCACGAAGCCCATCGAGAATACCGAGAAGCTTGTGGAGAAGACTCCCGATGCTGCTGTGGAAACCGTGATTGCTCCGGAACCGGAAGTCGTTGTAAAGAAACCTAACTTCTGGACGTTCAAGGGCGACTATGCCGTGCAATTCCTGCAGAACTATATTTCCGGCAACTGGCACAAGGGTGGTGAGAGCAACTATTCAGCATTGGCAAGCGCCACGATGGAGGCCAACTACAACAACAAGCAGAAGGTGAAGTGGGACAACAAGCTGGAAATGAAAGTGGGCTTCATGACCTCACGAAGCGACTCGCTCCATGAGTTCAAGACATCGGAAGACCTGATCCGATTGACTTCCAAATTAGGACTTCAGGCCACGAAGCATTGGTATTACACGTTGCAGACGATAGCCGAGACGCAGTTCACGAGAGGCTATAAGAGCAATGACCTGATGGTTTACAGCGACTTCTTCTCTCCCTTCAAACTGAATGTCTCGCTCGGTATGTCGTATGCCGTTGAGTGGCTTAACAAGAAACTCACGGGAACCATTAATATCTCTCCTTTAGCCTATAACTTCCGCTATGTGGGACGTCTGGATCTGGCTCCGAGATTCGGCTTGAAGGAAGGCCATCATGCCTTGCATGATTTCGGTTCGTCTTTGACTGCCGACCTCGTATGGCAGATAGCTGACAATATCAAGTGGAAGAGCCGCCTCTATGGCTTCACCTCCTACAAGCGTGCGGAAATAGAGTGGGAGAACACGTTCTCCTTCCAGTTCAACAAGTACATTGCTGCAAACCTGTTCGTATATCCCCGATTTGATGATGCCTCCTCGGTGAAGGACGATCGTACGGGCTACTGGCAGTTGATGGAGTATTTTTCACTTGGATTCAACTACTCGTTCTGATAGGAAAGAAAAGTAAAGAAAAATGGCGCTGGATTTCTCCGGCGCCATTTATTTATGTTCATTGTTGGAAGTTTACTCCTTCATGTTTCCCTCGATATACAAGCGTGTCATCTCGACGGCTCCATTGGTGCGGACCGTGATTGTCTTCTTGAAATGACCGGGGAACTTGCCCTTGCCGTTATAGGTGACTGTCAGCGTTCCTTTTTCACCGGGCTTGATAGGTGTCTTGGTGTACTCAGGGACTGTGCAACCGCAACTGGCTACAGCCTGATTGATGACCAATGGCTGGCCGCCCACGTTGGTGAACGTAAACGTACATTTCTGGATGGGCTCAGCCTCGGGGAATGTGCCGAAATCGTGAACCAGCTTGTCGAATTTAATCTCGGCCTGCTTCTGAGCGTAAGCACCTGTCAGTGTGACAACGGTCATGGCGATTATCATCAAAATCTTTTTCATTTTCTTTCCAATTTTTAAATTGTTACATATTATTGACGTGCAAATTTACGAATAGTTTATTAAAGTATGTTCCGATTTTTATACTAATTAACGATTATCTGCTTTTTCAACTGAATTATTTGTTCGAATCGGGGAAAATGTGTACCTTTGCGGCACAAAAATCAACATAATAAAATAATGTATAGAACAAATACTTGTGGAGAGCTTCGTCTCCAGGATTCAGGTAAGCAAGTGACGCTTGCCGGATGGGTGCAGCGCACACGTAAGATGGGCGGTATGACTTTCGTCGATGTCCGTGACCGTTATGGCATCACCCAGATAGTTTTCGATGAATCAAAGAATGCCGATCTCTGTGCACGTGCCAACAAACTGGGACGTGAATTCTGCGTTCAGGTGAAGGGAGAGGTCAGTGAGCGTGAGTCAAAGAACGCCAAGATGCCTACGGGCGATATCGAGATACTTGCCACGGAGCTCAATGTGCTTTCGGAGAGCATCACGCCTCCGTTTACCATCGAGGACAAGAGCGACGGCGGCGATGACCTCCGCATGAAGTACCGCTATCTTGACCTGCGCCGCAATCCCGTGCGTAAGAATATGGAATTGCGTCACCGCATGACCATCCTCATCCGTAACTTCCTCGACTCTAAGGACTTCATTGAGGTGGAGACACCTATCCTTATCGGAAGTACACCGGAAGGTGCCCGCGATTTTGTGGTGCCCTCCCGCATGAATCCCGGTCAGTTCTATGCCTTGCCACAGAGTCCGCAGACGTTGAAGCAGCTCTTGATGGTGAGTGGCTTTGACCGTTACTTCCAGATTGCGAAGTGTTTCCGTGATGAGGATCTCCGCGCTGACCGTCAGCCGGAGTTCACGCAGATTGACTGTGAGATGTCATTCGTTGAACAGGATGATGTCATCGATCTTTTTGAGGACATGGCCCGCCATCTGTTCAAGGAGATCCGCGGCGTGGAACTGCCTGCAAAACTCCAGCAAATGACCTGGCATGAAGCTATGCGCCGCTTTGGTTCCGATAAGCCTGACCTCCGTTTCGGCATGGAGTTCGTGGAACTGATGGATACACTGAAGAAAGGTAAGTTCGGCGTCTTTGACGATGCTGCCTACATCGGCGGTATCTGCGTTCCAGGATGTGCCAATTATACCCGCAAGCAGCTTGATCAGCTGACCGATTTTGTGAAGTCTCAGCAGGTGGGTGCAAAAGGCTTGGTATACGTGAAGTACAATGAGGATGGAACCGTCAAATCTTCAGTTGACAAGTTCTATAGCCCTGAAGACCTCGCAGAAGTGAAGGCTGCCATGGGTGCCAATGATGGTGACCTGGTATTGATTCTCAGTGGTGACAATGCCAATAAGACACGTGTGCAGCTTTGCGCCCTTCGTCTGGAGATGGCCGACCGTCTCGGCTTGAAGGATAAGAACAGGTTTGAATGCCTTTGGATCGTAGACTTCCCGCTCTTTGAATGGAGTGATGAAGAGCAGCGCCTGATGGCTACCCACCATCCCTTCACAATGCCTAATCCTGACGATATTCCTTTGCTCGACGAGCATCCTGAGAGAGTACGTGCCAAGGCCTACGATTTCGTATGCAACGGTATTGAAGTAGGCGGTGGCTCGCTCCGTATTCACGACGGCAAGTTACAGGAGAAGATGTTCCAGATTCTGGGCTTCACACCTGAGAAGGCTATGGCACAGTTCGGCTTCCTGATTAATGCGTTCAAATACGGTGCGCCTCCTCATGCCGGTCTTGCCTTCGGTCTTGACCGCTTTGTGAGCATTATGGCTGGTCTTGACAGCATCCGCGATTGCATTGCCTTCCCGAAGAACAACAGTGGTCGTGACGTGATGCTTGATGCCCCTGGTTTCTTAGACCCCAAACAACTCGAAGAATTGCAGTTGAAGCTCGATTTGAAAGAGGATTGATTTGATTTAAGTCAAGAAAAAGCCTAATTTACTGATTTTCAGTTTCAAATGAGATAATAAATTGTAATATTCTTTGTAATTTTGCACCGAATTAATTAGAGAAAAGATTGAATATTCAATCAGGATTTAAAATTATTTTACTAAAATGGCAGAAAAGAAAGCAACAAAGGCAGCTGCAACTAAGGCCGCAGCTCCTAAGAAGGAAACAGTGAAGAAGGCAGCCGCTCCTAAGAAGGCCGCAGCTCCCAAGAAGGCAACTCTCGTAATCAATGCTGAGAACGCAGGTTTCAAGGCTGGTGACGTTTACAACGCACTTGCTACCGCTCAGAAGGCTCTCTCAGTAGCTGAGATTGCCAAGGCAGCTAAGATCAGCAATGAAGAGGTAATCCTCGGTGCTGGATGGTTGCTCAAGGAAGGCAAGATTGCCGAGGCTGAGGGCAAGATCGTTCTGGCTTAATTCTTCAGTAACGATAAGAAAAGGGCGATGTGCTGGTTGCATACCGCCCTTTTTTAGTATGTTTTTAACGGGATATTGAATTGAACTACGACAAGGAAATCTGGCGTGTATTGACGGAAGCAGGTATGAAGGGCATTAGTGTGCAGAAGATTGCCCGTCATGTATTTAATGCGTCCAATACATTCTTCGAGACGATCAGTTTCGAGGAGGTTCATGCCTATGTGCAGCAATATCTTCTGAAAAACAGCAAGAATCCGGATTCCATCATTGAGTCGGCAGGTGTGCGCGGTACCTACCGCATGAATCCTTCTTCAAAGGAGTCTCAGCAGTTGATGCTTCTTTTCCGCGAAGATGAGCAGGAAGAGCCCGAAACCAAGCAGGAAGACCAGTCGCTTTCGCTGTTTGATTTCTGATTTCCGCCTTTCTCCTTTTTTGCAGAGAAAAGCGGTATATTCCTGAAATCCTTTTGCCGATTCCCATTTTCTTTGTATCTTTGCAACGCAAAAGAAACATTCAACAAACATTATCACTATATGGCAATTGTAAAACCATTCAAGGGCATCCGTCCACCGAAGGAATTGGTGGAGCAGGTGGAGAGCCGCCCCTATGACGTGCTCAATTCAGAAGAAGCACGTGCTGAGGCTGGCGACAACGAAAAGAGTCTTTATCACATCATCAAACCCGAGATTGACTTCCCGGAGGGTACCAGCGAGTATGATCCCCGCGTCTACGAGAAAGCCGCTGAGAACTTCCAGAAGTTTCAGGATAAGGGTTGGCTCGTGCAGGATGAGAAGGAGCATTATTATATCTATGCACAGACGATGAACGGCAAGACTCAGTATGGTCTTGTGGTAGGTGCTTATGTGAACGATTATATGACGGGTGTCATCAAGAAGCACGAACTGACACGCCGTGACAAGGAGGAAGACCGCATGAAGCATGTCCGCGTGAACAATGCCAATATCGAGCCTGTGTTCTTTGCCTATCCTGACAACGCCGTTCTGGATGCGCTGATCAAGAAGTATGCACAGACGGAGCCTGTCTATGATTTCATTGCTCCCATTGACGGTTTCGGCCATCAGTTCTGGATTATTTCCGATGATGAGGATATCAAGACCGTTACCGAGGAATTCCGCAAGATGCCTTCACTCTACATTGCCGACGGTCATCACCGTTCAGCTGCCGCTGCTTTGGTGGGAGCGGAAAAGCAGAAGCAGAATCCTAATCATAAGGGCGACGAGGAGTATAACTATTTCATGGCGGTCTGCTTCCAGGCAAGCCAGTTGACCATCCTTGATTACAACCGCGTCATCCGCGACCTTAACGGCCTTTCTTCAGAAGATTTCCTCAAAGCCCTCTCCAAGAACTTCATCGTGGAGAAGAAAGGGGCAGACATCTACAAGCCTGCCAGACTCCATGAGTTCTCACTTTACCTGGATGGTGAATGGTATTCACTCTCTGCCAAGGAGGGAACCTATGACAACAGCGACCCCATCGGTGTGCTTGACGTGGATATCTCCAGCCGTCTGATTCTCGATGAGATTCTGAACATCAAAGACCTGCGTTCCAGTGATCGCATCGACTTCGTAGGCGGTCTTCGTGGACTCGGTGAATTGAAGCGTCGCGTGGACAGTGGTGAGATGCGTACGGCCTTGGCCCTCTATCCCGTTTCCATGCAGCAGATTATGGATATTGCCGACAGTGGTAAGATTATGCCGCCGAAGGCCACATGGTTTGAGCCAAAGCTTCGTAGCGGTTTGGTAATCCACAAATTGAGTTAGAATTTGGACGATAGTTATAAGACCATAGCAAACCAAGGCGAGGGATATTACACCGAGAAACGGAGTAAGTTCCTCGCTTTTGCCCATCACGTAGAGAACGTGGAGGCGGTAAAGGAATTGATTGCCGGGTATCGCAAGAAATACTACGATGCCCGCCATGTATGCTATGCTTATATGCTGGGGGCCGCACGTACGGAGTTTCGCGCCAATGATGACGGTGAACCGTCGAGTACTGCCGGAAAGCCTATTCTCGGACAGATCAATTCCAATGAACTCACCGACATTCTCATTGTCGTGGTGCGCTATTATGGCGGTGTGAATCTCGGCACGAGTGGCTTGATTGTAGCCTACCGTGAAGCTGCTGCCGATGCCATTGCCCATTGCCAGGTGGAGGAAAGGCTGGTGGAAGAGATCATTACCTACGAGTTCCCATATGTGATGATGAATCAGGTGATGAAGATCGTGAAGGACATGCAGCCGCGGATTGTGGAGCAGAAGTTCGACAACACCTGCCAGATCCGGCTTGGCATCCGTAGGTCCATGGCTTCCGAATTGGAAAGCCGTCTCAAGAAACTGAGTTTTGAATAACAGCAAAGGCAGCCTTGACAGACTGCCTTTTTCTTTTTTTTGCGGAAGGTGAGGGATTCAAACCCCCGATACCCGAAAAGGGTATACCGGATTTCGAGTCCAGCGCGATCGTTCACTCTGCCAACCTTCCTCTTTCGGTTTGCAAAAGTAATATATATTTTTGGTTCCACAAAATTTTTCTTATCAAAAAAAGTGTTTTAAAATTTTAAATCTCTCCCTGCTGGTTAAACTTGTTCGGTTTTTCTTCATCCAATAATCAGTTTCCAATTAAGAGAAACACAGTAATAATTTAATAAATAATAGAATATGAAGAAAACTATTTTGCTGCTGGTTGCAGCGTTTACAATGACAAGTGCAACAGCACAGGAAATGAATGGCGAGAGACGGGAAGGCATGCGCCCAGACCGTACGGAGATGATGGTCAAGGAGTATGGTCTCAATGAGACACAGGCTGCCAAGTTGAAGGAGTTGAACGACAAATATCCCGAGCTCCAGCGCTTCGGTGGCAGAGGCCGTCGCGGACATCGTCCGATGATGGGTGGTCCCCGTGGCCAGATGGATGGCAATACCGGCGCTTCGGCCCAGCAGCGTCCTGAGCGTCCTTCAAGAGAGGATATGGAGAAGATGATGAATGAGCGCAGACAGAAGCAGGAAGCTTATGATAAGGAACTGAAGGGTATCATGACGGAAGATCAGTTCAAAGCCTATCAGAAGAAACGCGAGGAGATGCGCAACCGCTTCCCACGTCGACAGTAATCCGAATTATATTTTAAGGGTTTATTTCATGCACGTTATGCAAACCCAAAATCTATATGGTTAGTTATTAATTAAAAATTCAAAAAGAAGTGCCTGCTCTGGGAAGAACAGGCACTTTGCTTTTAGTGAATCTTCTTGAATTGATTAGAGGCCGAGCTTCTTCTTGGCATCAGCGGCAGCGTTGTCAATAGCCTCACCAGCCTTTTCCTTTGCATTGTCAACAGCCTCGTTGGCCTTGTCAACAGCAGCGTCCTTGGCATCCTTCACGGCGTCAGCAGCAGCATCGGCAGCACCTTCAACGGCGTCTTTTGCACCCTCAACGGCGTCAGCAGCCTTAGCGGTAGCGTCGATACCCAGAGCCTTCAGAGCATCACCGGCACCCATCAGGGCGTCAACACTCTCTGTAGGAAGGGCAGTAATGCCAGCAACAAGAGAATTGATGGCAGCATTGTCACCGACAACAGCCTTAATCTTGTCAGCATTCTCCTTCAGGAAACCCTGAACCTTGCCCAGATACTCCTTGGCGAGTTCGGGATTGGCAGCGATGAAGCTGGCAACTTTAGCCTTGATGGCTTCAAGAGCGGTCTGCAGAGCGCCTGCGTCTTTCTTCTCGATTTGCTCTGAGAGGGCAGAGATAGCCTCCTCGGCAGCAGCGTTCACGTCCTCAACAACAGCCTCGGTAGAGTCTGCAACTTCCTCAACCTTCTGCTGAGCCTTGTTACCGCAACTTGCGAAAGAAATAGCCACAACGGCCAAAGCCATTACAAGAATTTTCTTCATAATTTTTCAGTTTTAAAGTTAGTAAATAAAAAAAATTTCTCTATAAAATCTGGGGTCAAAGATACGTTTTTTCCACATACGTTGTTACATTTGTTTAAATGTTTTAACATAAATCGCTCGTTTATAGTACATTCTATTTTTAGTAATCAAATTTTTTGTGTACATTTGTGGCGATGAAAAAGATAATGCTTTCCCTGATGCTGCTGATGCCCTTCACTTTGATGGCACAGAAGCGCACGCTCTATGAGTTCAAGAAAAACATGCCAGTCTATTGCGACTCGCTCATAGCCGACATGACGTATCCCTTGGCTTGGGGACAGTCGGAGGAGAAAGACTTCGACGCATGGAAGCGCATGGCCAGAGCCAAGGTGCTGGAATGTATGATGACGCCGCCTCCTGCTCCGAAATCATGGGATGTAACCGTTCTCGCCGAAGAACAGCGCGACGGCTATATTGCCCGCAAGCTTGAGTTCCAACTGAGCAGATACTATAAGGTACGTGCGTATATGCTCATTCCTCAGGACGGTAGGAAGAAACACCCTGCCATCAATCTGCTCCACGACCACGGCGCGCATCTTTTCATCGGCAAGGAGAAAATGATACGGCCTTTCGATGAGGATTCCGCCATTATCAAGGATGCCGACGACTGGCAGCCAATGGTCTATGGCGGACAGTATTGGGGCGACTACTTGGCTCGTAACGGCTTCGTGGTTTTTTCCGCCGATGCGCCGATGTGGGGAGAGCGTGGACGTGCCGAAGGTGTTGATCGCAGCAAGTATGATATGATTGCTGGCAACATGCAGATGTATGGCCGTTGCCTTTCGGCCTTTATGACCTACGATGATATCGCCTCCACAGAGGTATTGGCCTCGTTGCCGGAGGTGGATGCCGACCGCATCGGTTGTGCCGGATGTTCCATGGGAGCCTATCGTGCCTGGATGCTTTCGGCGCTGAGCGACCGTGTGAAGGTGGGTGCCTCTGTATGTTGGATGGTGACTAGCGATGTACAGCTGACGCTGAAGTACGGTCGTTCGGAGAATGGCGGTTTTGCCAATTGCATCCCCGGTCTTCGCCAGTATCTGGATTATCCGCACATCGCCTCCCTTGCATGTCCGAAGCCGATGCTTTTCATCAATGGCTCAAAGGACAAGCTCTTTCCTGTTCCTGGTGCCGAAAAGGCATTCCGTGAGATGCGTGCCGTATGGGATAGCCAGGGCGTAGGCGAGCGGTTGGTGACGGAGTTGTGGGACATGCCTCACGGTTGTCCTCCCGATGCCCAGCAGCGGGTATTGGAGTTTTTGAAGAAGAACTTGTAAACGAGACGTCTATGATTAAGGAATACCAACTTCGTCTGCTGCCGCAGCAGGCTGTCAACGAATCCACCATCAAGGACTATCTGTCACGCGAAGAAGGACTTGACATGCGTTCCCTCCGTCATGTGCGGGTGCTGAAACGCAGCATCGATGCCCGTCAGCGTACCATCTTCGTCAATCTCAAGGTGCGTGCCTATGTCAATGAGGAGCCTGCCGATGACGCCTATGTTCATACCGAATATCCCGATGTGAGCGACCGTCAGCAGGTCATCGTTGTAGGGGCGGGCCCCGGCGGACTCTTTGCCGCCCTGAAACTGATAGAGCTGGGCTTCCGTCCCATCGTTCTGGAACGTGGAAAGAATGTCCGCGAGCGCAAGCAGGATTTGGCCTTGATTACGAAGACGCAGCAGGTGGACGGCGAGAGCAACTACTGTTTTGGAGAGGGTGGGGCAGGCGCCTATTCCGACGGCAAACTCTACACCCGTTCGAAGAAGCGCGGCAATATCGAGAAGATTCTCAACGTATTCTGCCAGCACGGCGCTTCCACGAATATACTCTCTGACGCCCATCCGCATATAGGAACCGACAAACTGCCGCGTGTCATCGAGAACATGCGCAACACCATTCTCAACTGTGGCGGCGAAGTGCATTTCCAGACCAAGATGACGCGCCTGATTATCGAAAAAGATACCGTTATCGGCGTTGAAGCCGAATCCCTTCAAACTCCAAACTCTTCACTTTCTTTCTCCGGTCCCGTCATCCTTGCTACTGGACATTCGGCCCGCGATGTCTATCGCTATCTGAACGAGGCCGGCATTGAGATTGAGGCGAAGGGGCTGGCCATCGGCGTGCGCTTGGAACATCCCAGTCAGTTGATAGACCAGATACAATACCATAGCAGAAACGGCCGTGGCGACTATCTGCCGGCAGCCGAATATTCCTTCGTCACGCAGGTGGACGGCCGTGGTGTCTATTCCTTCTGCATGTGTCCTGGAGGCTTTGTCATTCCTGCAGCTACCGGTCCTGAGCAGATTGTCGTCAACGGAATGTCGCCCGCCAATCGCGGCACGGCATGGAGCAACAGCGGCATGGTGGTGGAGATGCACCCCGAGGATGTGGCTGGCGACAGTCCCCTGCGGCTCATGGAATATCAGGAACAGTTGGAGCGCACCTGCTGGCTGCAGGGCAACAGGAAACAGACAGCTCCCGCCCAGCGTATGGTGGATTTCGTGAATGGCAAGGTGAGCTTTGATTTGCCTAAGAGCAGCTATGCCCCGGGAGTGATTTCCAGTCCGCTGCATTTCTGGCTACCGAAGGAAATAAGCCGTCGGCTGCAACAGGGCTTCCGAAAGTTTGGAAGCATGAGTCACGGCTTTCTCACCAATGAGGCCTGTCTGATAGCCACCGAGACGCGCACCTCATCACCCGTGCGTATTCTCCGCGACCGCGAGACCTTGCAGCATGTCCGTATTCAGGGGCTTTTCCCCTGTGGCGAAGGTGCCGGCTATGCAGGCGGCATTGTATCGGCTGGTGTCGATGGAGAGCGCTGCGCGGAAAGTGCGGCAGAATACTTGGCGTCAAGACCTTCTGAAGCCTGACGCTCGTTATCGTTACCGTTATCGTTAAGAAATAATGTGAACGTCGCGCTGTGGGAAAGGAATCTGGATACCTTTCTCGCCGAGTACGTCGTAGATACGCTCCATGATGTCGCTTACGGCATAGATCTGCTTCACGGCATCCACCCAGCAGAGCAGCTTGAAATTGATGCTGCTGTCACCGAATTCGGTGAACACCACCTTCACCTGCTTCTTCTTGTCCACGTAGGGGTGCTTCATGTCGACCACGGCCTTCTCCACCGTTTCCATCACGTCCTTCATGTTCGAGTTGTAGGCCACGCCGAAGGGTATCAGCGACAGCACGTAGCCGTGGTTCTTCGTCAGGTTGCGGTAGTTCTTGGTGAAGAGCTGTGAGTTGGTGAAGGCGATGATCGTACCGTCAATGCTTTCCACCATCGTGGAGGTGTAGCTGATGGAATTCACCTTT
The DNA here is from genome assembly GCA_900316985.1 of uncultured Prevotellaceae bacterium. Lineage (GTDB taxonomy): Bacteria > Bacteroidota > Bacteroidia > Bacteroidales > Bacteroidaceae > Prevotella. The sequence continues at coordinate 33,551 of ONFE01000008.1, read as the reverse complement.
CCTTTCGTACCGTCAATTTCTATCCAGTCGCCCACCTTCACGCGTCCGGCCATCAGCGAGATGCCGTAGTAGATGTTCTCGATGATGTCTTTCAAGGCGAAACCGATACCGGTTGACAGACCGCCTGAGATTACCACCAGCCAGGTGTTGTCCACGTGGAAGATGGCGAGCGAGATGAGCAGCCACGCACCCCATACGATCACCTGTATCACGTTCTTGCCCATCACCGTCCTCGATGCCGCCAGTTTCTTGTCGCCCTTGCTCAGGTAGAGCTTCAGGACGGCGATGCTCACACGGTTGAGGTAGCCGAAGAGGAAATAGAGGGCGATGACGATCAGCAGCGAGAGGATGCTCACCTTGAGATACTTCTCGTCTACGAAGTTCGTCGTCATGATGCGCCGTGTCAGTTCTCCGAGATTGAACACATCCGCAGCCCAGTAGATGGAAATCCATACGGAAGCCAGGATCAACCACGGCAGCAACACCCTGTAGACGAAGCGGAACAGCCACGTCTCGTTGATGGGGCGCTCATAGATGTTGTGGCGCTCGCTGTATTTCTTCATCCATCCCACCAGACAGGTGATGGTCAGGATGCACGTCAGCTGCATGGTCCACCAGATCAGTATCTGCACGGCCAGCAGCGTGTAGCCGTACCATGCACAGCCTACGCTCGCCACGAAGATAGCCAGCGTGATGTACGAGTAGTTCACGTCACTGTGCGGTATGCGCTTGCCATGGCGCCTGATCACGCTCCATTGCCACAGGGCCGAGAGCAGCAGCAGGGGAGGGAAGATGAGGTTCACCAGGTAGTTCGGGATGAGCACGATGCGGAAGGCTATGACGATAAATCCCACGAAGAGCAGCGGGGCATAGATGCGCATGGCACTTCTGATCTGACTGCCGTCCACGCGGAGCAGCAGCGAGATGAGCACCACCGAGAGCATCCACATGTACTGCACCAGCAGTTTCGAGGCCATGATGAGGAAGTTCTGGCTCACCGTCAGTCGCAGCACCATCAGGATGATGGCCAGCGTCACCGCCGAGGTGGCGATGATGATGGGGTTGCGTTTCTTGAGGAAAGTCTCCGAGCGGAAGCGTTTCGGTATCAGGTAGCGGATGGCTAGGGTGTTCAGCACGAAGGCGATGAAGCCGTAGAGCGCGATGAAGGTGAACAGGAAGAAGATGTAGCGCGAGTCCCATTGCGACTTCACTTTCATCGGGCGGTACTTGTCCTTCACGCTCGACATCGTGTATTCCACGTACGCGCCCAGCCTTCCCAGGATGGTGAAATAGTTCTGGTCGCCGTTGCGGAAGATGTCGTTCTGTATCTCGTTGTAGCGCTTCGTGGCATAGTCGTTGAGGTATTCCAGCCTGTTCTGCGTGCGTTCGTAGATGTCGATGTAGTCCTGCATCTGCTGCTTGTTGTCCTGCACCGTGTTGCGGATGTTCACGGCATAGGTCAGACACACGTTGCGGTCAATTTTCGCCTTTTCGCTCAGGCGCCGCGTCTGCATTGTCTGCAGCGAGTTGATGAGCGAGTCGTAGCGTGCAATCTCCGTGTCAAAGTATTCAATGTAGTTGCGGAAGGGCATCGTCGCCTGCTTGAACTTCCTGAACTGTTCCGTGGCCTCGTGGCAGGCATACGCCTGGTCAAACACGTACCCCTCCTTCTGCGAATAGAGCATCAGCGCGTTCTGGTTGCTCCGTTGCAGCGTCTCGATGAGTTCCCTGAAGGTCTCCTCGTTGCGCTTCTTCGTCAGTTCCGAGTTCTTTTCCTGGTCGTGGTGGGTATCGGTGAGTTCCTGCCTGAGGATGTTGAGCGTCTTCTCAAGGTCTTGTTCTTTGAGCACGGCCTGTGTCTGCACGAATGCTCCGAGGAATAATATCAGAAAGAGAATTTTCTTCATTTTTTCTTGTTTTGCTTGCAAAAGTACATATTTTGCCTTAACTTTGCAAACAATAATTTTTAATAAACTGTAAAATAATGATACTCATTGCCGACAGCGGAAGTACGAAGACCGATTGGGCCTTCGTCGAGAATGGTGAAATCATCGAGCAGAAAGTAACCCCTGGCATCAATCCCGTCCACATGTCAGAGACCCAGATCAAAGAGAGCCTCGAAGAATCTTCATTTGAAGAAAACTTTCATCCTTCATCCTTCATCCTTCATCCTGAAAAAGATTTCCAAATCTTTTTCTACGGTGCCGGCTGCATCCCTCCCTATAAGAATAAGGTGGAGAAGATTCTCGCCGAACAGTTCCCCGAAGCCGAAATCCACGTGGAGAGTGATATGCTCGGAGCCGCACGCGCCCTTTTCGGCCGTGAGGCGGGTATCGCCTGTATCATGGGCACCGGCAGCAACTCCTGCGTTTACGACGGCGAGAACATCGTCGACAACATCCCCCCGCTCGGCTATATCCTCGGTGATGAAGGCAGCGGCGCTTATCTCGGTCGTGTCTTCCTGCAGCATCTCTTCAAGCGCCAGCTTTCCGACCAGCTCCGCGAAGAGTTCCTCAGCGAGTATCATCTCACTTACGAGGAGATCATCGACCGCGTCTATCGCCAGCCCGGAGCAAACCGTTTCCTTGCCTCCTTCTGTCCCTTCATCCGCAAGCACCTGGTGGGCACTTCCGAAGTGGGCACCGATGAGAGTACCATCGACTTCTTCGTAGGTTGCGCCTTCGAGGACTTCTTCAATTTCAACATCCATCCCTACGGCCGTCCAGAACTCCCCGTAGGATTCATCGGCAGCGTTGCCTGGCATTTCCGCGAATACCTCAGTCCCGTTTCCGAAGACCTCATGGCATACCCCGTTAAGGCCATTGTCCAGAGTCCCATGTCCGGCCTGGTAAAGTATCACTCAGCCTGACTGTCCTTAAAGTCCCTAAAGTCCTTAAAGTCCTTAAAGACCTAAAATTAAAAAAAAAGTATAATGAATAAACTAATCGTTCTATTAGCATTGGCCATCACCTGCATGGGCGTCAGCGCCAAAAAACCTAAGAAACCCCTCAAGCCGTCACCCTTCGTACAGATGAAGGACGGCCATTTTCTCCGCAACGGCAAACCCTATTATTACGTAGGTACCAACTTCTGGTACGGCGCCATCCTCGGTTCCGAAGGACAGGGGGGCGACCGCCAGCGGCTCGTCCGCGAGCTCGACAACCTCAAGGCCATGGGCATCGACAACCTCCGCATCCTTGTGGGCTCCGACGGAGAACAGGGCGTCACCACCAAGGTAGAACCCACCCTCCAGAAAGCACCCGGCGTCTATAACGACACCATCCTCGCCGGACTCGACTACCTCCTCATGGAGATGGGAAAGCGCCAGATGGTCGCCGTCCTCTACCTCAACAACTCCTGGGAATGGAGTGGAGGCTACGGCTTCTATCTCGAACATGCAGGCGAGGGCAAGGCCCCGCGTCCCAACGAAGCAGGCTATCCCGCCTTCATGAATTTTGTCTCGAAGTATGCCTCTAACGAAAAAGCACATCAGCTTTTTTATCAGTATGTTAGAGATATCATCTCACGTACTAATCGATACACCGGACTCAAGTATACCGACGATCCTGCCATCATGTCCTGGCAGATAGGCAACGAGCCCCGCGCCTTCAGCGAGGAAGCCAAGCAACCCTTCGCCCACTGGCTCAGCGAAGCCTCCTGCCTCATTCGTGAACTCGACAAGAACCACCTCATCTCCATCGGCTCCGAAGGCAGCTGGGGCTGCGAGAATGATATGGACCTCTACGAGCAGATCTGCTCCGATGCCAACGTCGACTACATGAACATCCACCTCTGGCCCTACAACTGGGGATGGGCCCACGAGCGCACCCTCCGCAAAGACCTTGAACAAAGCTGCCGCAACACCAAGGCCTATATCGACGAGCATGTACAGCTCGCCAACCGCCTCCGCAAGCCAGTCGTCATGGAAGAGTTCGGATTCCCCCGCGATGGATTCTCCTATTCACAGGAGAGTACCACCACCGTCCGCGATGCCTATTACCGCTACGTCTTCGGACTTGTAGCCGAGAACGCCCTCTCCGGCGGCAATTTCGCCGGCTGCAACTTTTGGGGCTGGGGCGGCGAAGCCAATCCCACCCATCAGCAATGGCAGGTAGGCGACCCCTACACCGGCGACCCCGCACAGGAAGCCCAGGGCCTCAATTCCGTCTTCTCCACCGACACCACCACCATCCAGGTCATCCGCGAGCAGGTGGCCCGTATCAGCAGCGCCGGGAAGTGAGAATCGGCGGAAAATGATGATTTTTCCTTACATAAAAAGAAAAGTATATGTATTTGCAAAATAAGTATCAGTCCGTTTCAGGAAAAAGTATTAATTTTGCAGCAGAATACTGATAATTATCTAATAATAACCTAAATTTTACATTTATGAAGAAATTTTTTACGCTGATTGCAGTTGCTTTCGTGGCACTGAGTGTTAACGCCAAAGAGACCATCGACTTCACCAAGATTGAAGGCTTCCAATATGGGACTGCATTCACGCTTGGCGGATGGGACTGGAAGGGTGTGCTCCTTGCTCAGGGTGAACCTGTACAGAACGAGGAGGCAAAGACCGCCGACGACTCTTCAGTCATCTATTATGACGGCTCTGCATGGGATTATGTCGTTGTGAAGTATTCTTCTTCAACGGCCGATATCTCACTGATTGCCCAGTATAAATGTCTTGGTACCATTGGCCAGTATGGTACCGATTTTGCCCAGGCTTCGGCCACAATCAACAAGTCGGAAACTGGTGGCTATGCTGCCCTCCAGCTTGATGAGGCCCAGAAAAAGACCATCAACCAGATTGCCATCCAGGGTGGTCAGGGCGGAGGTTCCATCACCATTGAAGAAGTGTATTTTGCCACCACAGCCGAGTGGGAGGCTGTAAAACCCGAGCCTGCTCAGACAAAGGACGTTGATTTCGGCAGTCTTAGCGGAACCACCAATGCCGATGGCTCAAAAACCCTCACCGGTGCAACGGCTTATAGTTGGTTCGGCATATGGCTGGGCGGTTTCGACGCCAGTGAGTTTGACTACCTGGTCGTTGAAGTTGATCCCAGTTCAGAAGTTGGAACTCAGGTGCTTGTCCAATATGGCAACGGAGCAACTGATGGAGACACTTCGAAAGGAGTTGTCAATGCCGGCGAGTCCCTTTTGATGGTTCCACTTAACGCCAGTTTCAAGAATGCTGTTAACCAGATTGGTATTCAGAACGTAGCTCCTGGAAGCTTTACTATCAAGAAAGTATATTTTGCAACTCAAAAATATATAGACGAATTGGTTGGACCCGCTTTGGAATACGAAACAGAGGGTAAATCTATTTCAATCTCTGACGGCGGTAATATTCTAGCCTCCGAGTTTGCAGGCTACTCTGACGACGCCAAGGTTGTGTTCATTACTACCGTTACGGGTTCCGATGGTTATGTAGGTTGGGGCAATGGTTCCATCACGAGTATTGGTGGTGCTGTTCCTGTAGGTTCGTTGACAGTAGCTGGTGAAGGCGCAAATGAAACCGTATTCCTGCTCAGTCAACTGAAAGAAGCCCTCGATGCTCCCGGATTCTATAAGGACGAGGTAACAGGTGAGGAAGTTGCTACAGATTCTGGTCTTTACTGGAATGTATGGGGATTCGACGACGGCAAATGCACCTCTACACGTACAAGTGTTACCATCTACGAAGTCGTTGGTTTCTCCGGTGAAGGCTATGTACCTGCAGGCATCAACACCGTTTCTGCAGAACAGACAAAGAGTAACGCCATTTACAACCTTGCCGGCCAGAAGGTCAACGCCCAGTATAAAGGCGTGGTCATCAAGAACGGAAAGAAAGTGATTCAATAATTCATAAACGATAACTATTTCTCACTTAGTAAAACAAATTCTCTAAGCCGCTTCCTCTTCTGAGGGGGCGGCTGTTTTGTTGGCTTTGTTTCCAACCATTGGAAGCAACCTTTCTACCCATTGGAAGCAAGGCTTCTACCTATTAGAAGGGAAACATCATCCTCCGCGCTTCAAAGTATCATCCGCCCAACTTCAAAGTATCATCCGCCCAACTTCAAAGTATCATCCGCCCGACTCCAAAGTATCATCCGCCCGACTCCGAAATATCATCGGACGGGAAGAATTCTCTAGAGAATTTTCAAAAAACATGTCACCCTTATGACACCCTTGACACCCTTCCGAAGAGGGTGCAAGCCCAGTGTTTATCGGCAATGTGACACCGTTGCACCCTTAAAATGATAATTTCTTAGTAAACGAACTTGTTTTCTATCTGAATGAATGTATTCTGTTCCACTTTAACCTCTAAACTTTAACCTTTAATCTCTAACATTTATCCTTTTTGGAACAAATATTTGGAGGTTTCAATAAAAACGTTTACTTTTGCAGACTGATATAATCGCCTATATAATTACAAAACAATTAATATGAAACAAAATTACTTTAAATCATTGCTCGTTACAATGTTGGCATTGTTCCTGTGTATAGGAGCCTATGCAGAAGAGAAAACGAGTACGTTGACATTCACGTCTGCATGTGGTGGGTCTGGTACTGCAGATGATGGTACAGAATGGATGGTTGAATCTGATGCTTCAGAATCTACTTATGATGGTACAAAAGGTATTCATTATGGTACAAGTAAGGTCGCCGTTTCTTATCTTCAACTATCTACATCAGGTATCAACGGTACAATAACAAGTATTGCAGTTAACGCATCAGGTGCATCTGGCACTACAGCCAAATTGAATGTTACTGTTGGAGATGACGTCTTCGGTTTAGAGCAGTCTCTGTCTTCAGAAGCAAAAAAATATACATTATCAGGTTCTGCCTCAGGAAAAATAGTAGTTAGACTTTCTCAAACAAGTGCAAAGAAAGCCCTATATGTTAAATCTATTGCCGTTACTTATTCAACAGAAACGCCTTCTGGTACCCAAAACCCCAATAACAGTTTCGGTGGCGTAACAGAATATAATGCTACTATTGGTGTTGGCAATACGATGCCTACATTTACAACAAGCAGTGACGGAGCAATAACTTATGAAAGCAGCAAAACTGATGTTGCGACAATTAACAATAATGGGGAAATAACTCTATTAAAAGCTGGTACGACAACAATTACCGCTAAAACTGCTCAGACGGCAACTTTCGCAGCAGGTTTTGCTTCGTATCTGCTTAAAGTAGACAAAGGAACTCCCGTACTGAGTTTTGCCTCAGAGACAGTGACCGCCTATTTGGGGACTGACCAGAACGGTCCCGCACTGACCAATCCCGGAGATGGTGTACCAACATACACCATTGACCCCGATATTGCCACTATTCAACCAAACGGATTTATACAGCCTAAGGCGACGGGAACGGCCACCGTTACCGTTACTACATCGTCGACTGAAGCTTGGAATTCTGCCACTGCTTCATATGTGCTGAAAGTGGAGGCTCCTTTCTCTGTAGATGCCGTAGGCACTTACGAACTGGTGACGGATGCATCGTCGCTGAATGATGGCGATGAGGTTCTGATTACATACATTCCTTCTAGTGGTGCTGGTGGTTACGTGTTTGGTGAGTATAGACCTAATAATAATAATTTTGGTACATCATATATAGATTCTAAGTACGTATCGACAGACAAGAGTACCATTGAGATTGCTTCAGATTTTTCTTCAAATAAAACAGTAACTGCCGCTATTCTTGAGGAAACTTCAGATACATGGTATTTTCACACCAATGATGGTTATCTATATGCAGCAAGTTCAAGTAATAATCAACTTAAAGCTTCTTCTATTGCAGATGAAAAAAATAGGGCTAGTATAAATATTGATGATGGGAATGCAACCATTAAATTCCTTGGTGATTATACTCGAAGATATTTAAGGTATAATAGTCAGAGTGATTTGTTCTCTTGTTACGCAAGTTCAAGTGACATGAAGCTTGTCCAGCTCTACCGCAAGGTGCCATCAAATGTACCACCAACGATAACCTTCTCTCCTGCATCAGGAACGGAAGTGAACTATGGTACACAGGTTACTATCACAGCACGGACGGCAACGAGCATCACCTATAGCGTAAACGGCGGCGAGACTGTTACTGTGGAAGGAACGAGTGCAACGGTTACCATCAATACGCATTCTACAATCACGGCTACGGCTACCAACGATTATGGCACATGTAACCCTGTCACTGCTGAATATACAATCCATGCGGAGAGTCCGGCATTTACCTATGACCCCACGAAATACGAGATTACCATTGGTGACGACTTCACAGCTCCTGTGCTGGGCAAGGCCGCTGACTACGATGGAACTATAACCTATTCAAGTGATAATACGGAGGTTGCAGAAGTGGATGCCGAGACAGGTACGGTTACCGTGAAAGGCGCAGGAACGGCAACGATAACGGCAACGGGAACGGCAACAGAGCACTTTAACGCTGCCACCGCTTCCTATACGCTTACGGTGAAAAAACAGGCATCCTCTGTTTCTTTCGCAGAGTCTGTGGTGGAAATCACTTATGGTGACAACTATAACAAGCAGGCTGCAACGGCTGAGGGCTTCAGCGGAAATCTCGTATATACGAGCAGTGATGAGACGGTGGTTAAGTTCCACGGAAACGGCGTCATCGACGTTCTCGGCCCTGGCACCGTGACCATTACTGCTACCGCTCCTGCCACCGACACAACGGAGGAGAGCAGCGCCACCTACACATTGAAGGTTTATGCGCCTGCCGATGCTGTGGAAGGGGCAACTGAAGTCTTGAACGAAAATTTCTCTTCATGTCAAGCCGAATTTGCTAGTTGGGGTGGTAATAACCAATTCGATCCTGTCCCAGATGAGCTTGGATGGGAAACAACTCATTGCAAGGCAGGTTCTGGGTATTTGGAAATAGGTAGTGCAAGTGATGCCGGTTCGGCCACTTCTCCAAAATTCAGTGTAACGGGAGAGGCGCCTCTCAGTTTCGCTCTTGCTCCCTGGATAGCCAATAATTCATCGGAGGATGCAAAGGTAACGATCTCTTTGACTAATGCCACATTTAATACCGCTAGTGGAGAGAGTTCCATTGAGTTGAACACTGGGAATTTGACTCAACGAGCGTTTACTACTTTTGACCAATATAAGATTGTTAGTAATAGCGATGAAGTAACTATCACTTTTTCTGGTGATGGAGGATACGATCGATTCTTCCTTGACAACGTCGTTGTAGGTGGTGGTGCACAGCCAGCCCATGAGATTAACCTTACATTCAGTTCGTTGGGTTACCTCACATGGGTGGCAACTGCTGATATCGACTTCTCTCAGACGGAAGGCGTGACGGCTTATCAGATTACGGAAGCTACACCAAAGAAGATTACGATGGTGGAAGTGGATAAGGTTCCGAAAGGTGCTGCCGTGATGCTGAAAGGCTCTGGTACGAAAACGCTGAAGAGAACCACTGAGGAAGTAGCAGATCTTTCTGACAATAAGATGTTGGCTTGCAAGGATGGTTCTGTGACTGGCAATGGTGTGAATGACGTAACCAATACGGATGTCTATGTGCTGGGTAATGGCAAGAGCGGCTTGGGCTTCTATATGCTGAAAGGCACGCTTCAGGCTGGTAAGGGTTATCTGCAAGTCTCTGAAGAGGGTAATGCCAAAGACTTCATTGGCTTCGAAATAACGACAGGTGTGAAAACCATCGAGATAAAGCACGATGACGATGCCGCTATATACAATCTGCAAGGTATCCGCGTGGCTCTTCCCCAGAAGGGCATTTATGTGAAAAATGGTAAGAAATATGTTATTAATTAAGGAACAGGCGATATGAAGACTAAATATGAATATATGAAACCCGCTATCCAGGTATTGTTCACTCAGCATCTGATGGAAGGAGAACCGGGTATGTTTTTTGGCAGTGATGAAATAGACGGCGACGAAGAAGGCCAAGTCTTATCTAAGGAGCATGACTACCTAGATGATGTGAAGCTGCCTGTTCAGAAAGACATCTGGGGCGACGACGAAGAGGAATAACAGTCATTATCATAAGATCGGCACCGCCATTTGAGCGGTGCCTTTTTTATGGATTCCTGTAGGTATTGGATGTTTACTCCGCAAGCGAGAAGAGGAAGCGTTCCTCTTGGTACGTCCAGGTGGCGATTCCGAAACGGATGAAACGGGCTAGCAGGCGGATGACCTTGTGGCGGGGCAGGCGCGCATGCCTTACTGTTTGGTTAAGCGTTACGGAGGGATGTTCGCGGAGGGTGGCCAGCAGATGGGCCTCGTCGTCGCTGTAGTGCATCAGGGCGCCTTGGCGCGACGTCTCCTGTCGCCAGATGTCGAGATGAACGGGCGATGCCAGGATGTTCTCGTCGTGGATGCGGATATAGGCACGGCGCTTGCCTTCGGAGGTCAGGGCGAAGACGGGCTTCTGGGGCGATGGCGGCACGGTGGCAATCACCACGTTGCGCCCCTCGGCATGCAGGGTGTCGAAATGGATGGAGGGCTGGGGCTCGCAATACTTGTAGGCGGCAGAGTGCATCATGTAGATTTCCTCTTCGGAGCGGATGCCCGAGATGTGGCCGTCGTCGCGTACGCCGATGAGCAGCCGTCCGCCGTCGGTATTGGCAAAGGCAGAGACGGAGCGGGCCAGTTTCTCGGCGTCCATCACCTTGTATTTGAAGTCCTGCTGCTGGTGCTCGCCCTGTGCTATCAGCTGCTGCAGGTATTGCCGGTCGCTTGAAAATTTCATCTTTTTTCGATTTCGCCTGCAAAATTACCAAAACTTTTGTAACTTTATGTCTCTTCGAGCCATGAAGTTAGGCTGCATTCGGAAAAAATCAAAAAAAGATTTTTGTTTTTTCGCTCATTTAGATAAATTTCTCACGCTCAAGAAAACAAATAAATATGTTTTCTCTTCGCTTAATCGAAATTTTGCACTAACTTTGTCCCCACAACCTAATAAAGTCATGAACGAAACCGAACGCATCTTACAACTTCGACGCGAACTGCACGAGCATAACCATCGCTATTACGTTGAGAATCAGCCTACCATTTCGGATCAGGAGTTTGATTTCCTGATGCACGAGCTGCAGGAACTGGAAGCGCGCCACCCTGAGATGGCCGACGCCAACAGTCCCACCCAGCGCGTGGGCAGCGACTTGAACCAGGAGTTCCGGCAGGTGGCCCACAAATACCCGATGCTCTCGCTCTCGAACACGTATAGCGAACAGGACGTGGCCGACTGGTACGAGAGTGTGCAAAAGGGACTCGGGGGCGAGCCTTTCGAGGTGTGCTGTGAGATGAAATACGACGGACTGAGCATCTCGCTGACTTATGTGGACGGACGGCTGACGCAGGCCGTTACCAGAGGCGATGGTGTGCAGGGCGACGACGTGACGGCAAATGTGAAGACGATACGGAGTATTCCGCTGGTATTAACCCCCCACCAACTCCCCCGAGGGGGAGAGCAGGAAGCCTCCCCTCGGGGAGGTTTGGAGGGGGTTCCCTCTTTCTTCGAAATCCGCGGTGAGATTCTGATGCCTTGGAAGTCGTTCGAGCGGCTGAATGCCGAACGCGAGGCTGCCGAGGAACCGCTGTTTGCCAATCCCCGCAATGCGGCCAGCGGCACGCTGAAGTCGCAGAAGTCGGAGGTGGTGGCCGGTCGCGGACTGGATGCCTACCTCTATTATCTATTAGGTGAGGATATCCCCTGCGACGGACATTACGAGAACCTGATGGCGGCCAAGTCGTGGGGCTTCAAGGTTTCGGAGGGGATGAAGAAGGTGAAGACCTTGCAGGAGATTTACGACTTCATCAACTACTGGGACAAGGAGCGCAAGAACCTGCCTGTGGCCACCGACGGCATCGTGCTGAAGGTGAACTCGCAGCGCCAGCAGCGGCATCTGGGATTCACGGCCAAGTCGCCGCGATGGGCCATTGCCTATAAGTTCAAGGCCGAAAGGGCCTGCACACGGCTGAACGAGGTGACCTATCAGGTGGGACGCACGGGAGCCGTAACCCCTGTGGCCAACATGGAACCCGTGCAGCTGGCAGGAACCACCGTGAAGCGCGCCACGCTGAACAACGAGGACTTCATCAAGAGTTTCGACCTGCATATTGGCGACTATGTGTATGTGGAGAAGGGTGGCGAGATTATCCCGAAGATTGTGGGGGTGGACATCGACCAGCGTCCCATCATCGCACAGCCGGTGCAGTTCATCACGCGTTGTCCCGAATGCGGTACGCCGCTGGTGCGCTATGAGGGCGAGGCCGTGCACTATTGTCCGAACGACAGCGGTTGTCCGCCGCAAATCAAGGGGCGAATTGAGCATTTCATCTCGCGACGGGCCATGAACATCATGTCATTGGGCCCCGAGACGGTGGATGAATACTGGAGCCGCGGGCTTATCCACAACGTGGCCGACCTCTACGACCTCACCGTTGCCCAGATTACGGGTGGCAACAAGAACCGCCGGCTGTCGGCAGAGAATGTCGTAAAGGGCATCGACGCCTCCCGTCAGGTGCCTTTCGAGCGTGTGGTCTTTGCCCTCGGCATCCGTTTCGTGGGCGAGACTTCCGGCAAGCTGCTGGCGCGCCATTTCAAGAATATCGACGCGCTGATGAATGCCTCGCTGGAAGACCTCATGGAGGTGGAAGGCATCGGCGAGGTGATGGCCAAGAGCATCATCACCTATTTCCATAATGCGGAGAATATGAATATCGTGGAACGTCTGCGCGGCTACGGATTGCAGATGAGCCTCACGGAAGAGCAGATGCAGGGCACGACGGATAAACTGGCGGGCAAGAGCATCGTCATCAGCGGCGTGTTCCAGCATCACAGCCGCGACGAATACAAGGCGCTCATCGAGCAGCACGGCGGTAAGAACGTGGGCAGCATCTCGGGCAAGACCTCCTTTATCCTGGCCGGTGAGAACATGGGACCCTCGAAACTGCAGAAGGCCGAGAAACTGGGTGTTGCCATCGTCAATGAAGACGAGTTCCTGAAAATGATAGAGTGAAGAATGTAGAATGTAGATTGTAGAATGTAGAATTATGATTACATTTGAAACTTGAAACCTGAAACCTGAAACTTGAAACTTGAAACCTGTCATCGTTTTCTACAGAAAACGCTTTCAGAATTAATGAATGAAAGAAACCTGAGATGAACATCATCGTTTCCAATGAAATAGAATCGGTATGCCCGCAGTTTGCGGGAGCTGCCGTAGAAGCCCGGGTGGTGAATACGCCACGGAGTGAGGGCCTATGGGCTGAGATTGACGCCCTTTGCGAGACTTATAAACAACAGTTTGATACGACAACTATCAAGCAATTGCCGGGTGTGGAGGCTACCCGCCGCGTCTATCGTGCCTGCGGCAAGGACCCTTCGCGCTACCGTCCCTCGTCGGAGGCTCTCATCCGCCGTGTGGTACAGGGCAAGGACTTGTATCAGATAGATACGCTGGTGGACCTGATTAACTTGGCCAGTATGAAGTTCGGCTACAGCATCGGCGGTTTCGATGCCGATAAGTTTGAGGGCGACACCCTGACGCTGGGCGTGGGCAGGAAAGACGAACCCTACGAAGGTATCGGCCGCGGCATTCTCAATATCGAGGGAATGCCCGTCTACCGTGACAGCAGGGGAGGGGTGGGAACGCCTACGAGCGACAATGAGCGCACGAAGATAGAACTCTCCACCACGCATCTCTTTGTCATCGTGAACGGCTATGACGGCAACCGCGAGACCGTCAACGCCAATGCGCTCTACATCAAGGACCTGCTGGAACGTTTTGCTGAAGGAAAAGACATACAAATCATAGAATTTTGAATGGACGACATCAAACTGACCTTCCATAAGGCATCCACGGAGACAGTACTGGCCATCCCCTTGGCGCAGAGCAGTGTGAAAGCAGGATTCCCGAGTCCGGCGCAGGACTATATGAGCGAAGAGATAGACCTGAACAGGTTGCTCATCCCTCATCCTGAGGCCACCTTCTTCGTGAGGATTTCGGGCGACTCGATGATGGACGCCGGCATCCTCGACGGCGATCTGGCCGTGGTGGACAAGTCCTTGGATGCTTCCGACGGCGATTTCGTGATTGCTTTCGTGGACGGCGACTTCACCATCAAGCAGTTCCGCCTGGATGCTTCGGGAAACAGCGGATGGCTGGTGCCTTGGAACAAGCGTTATCCCCGCATAGAAGTGAAGTCGGGTGAAGACTTCCGGATATGGGGTGTGGTGACCTATGTCATTCATGCGATTCACGGACTAAAAACCAAATATCATGTACGAAACAATCCTTAGAAAGCCGAAGATGTTCTTTGGCGTGTTGTTGATGGGAACATGTCTGGCTGTCAATGCCCAGCGGCAGGCTCCCTTAGTGTTTAATCAGGAGAATACCGGACGCTATGCGGAGCGCGTGACTCCCTATGAACAGTTGGTTCCCCAGCAGGAGTTGCGCAATCCCCTGGTGTGGAACAACGGCAAGGGAAGCGTGAAGAACCTGAAGCAATGGGAGAAACGGCGCAATGAGATCAGCGCCAATATTCAGGCCTATGAGATAGGACGGAAGCCCACGGTGGACAAGAATCAGGTGAAAGCCCGTATGAACGGGGATACGCTCCTGGTGGATGTCACCGTGAACGGGCAGACGCTGCATCTCTCTTCCACCATCCGCTATCCGCAGACGGGAAAGGCTCCGTATCCGCTGATGATTGGTACGAGCAATATCTCGTTGCCCAAGGACCTGCTGGAAAAGCGCGGCATCGCCACGATGGTCTTCCATGAGAATCAGGTGAACGACTATTCGCAATGGCGGCAGAAACATGACCGTGGCTCGTATGAGTTTGACCGCCTGTATCCCGAACTCAAGGAGAACGGTGCCTATAGTGAGTGGGCATGGGGCTTCAGCCGTCTGCTCGACGGTTTGCAGCTGGTAGGTGAGTCTGTGAGCCGCATAGACATGAAGCATATCGGCGTGACAGGTTGTTCGTATGCCGGAAAGATGGCCCTTTTCTGCGGTGCCTTCGATGAGCGTGTGGCCCTGACGATTGCCCAAGAGCCCGGAGGCGGAGGCGCTGCTGCCTGGCGTCTCTCTCATCCCCTTGACAGCGTGGAGAACCTTGACCGTACGGATTACCATTGGTTCCTGGAGAGCATGCGTACCCGTTTCGGGGGTGACAAGGTATATCTGCTTCCACACGACCGTCACGAACTCTGCGCGATGGTATGTCCCCGCGCCCTGCTGATTCTGGGTAATACGGATTACAAATGGCTGGCAGACGTTTCTGCCTACGGTTCCATGAATGCAGCCATTCCCGTATGGGAGCATTTCGGCATCGGTGACCGTGTGGGCTATTCCATCATCGGCGGTCATCCGCATTGCATGCTGCCACAAAGCCAGTATCCGGAGGTGGAAGCCTATCTGGACCGTTTCCTCCTGGGAAAGGAAGGAGGGAACACCACGGTGCGCTTTGCGCCGATGTTTAGCGGAAAATAGGAACCGTAATGCAACTCTTCGGCCTTGCTGACTGCAATAATTTCTATTGTTCGTGTGAACGGGTGTTTCATCCGGAACTGAACAACCGTCCCGTGGTGGTGCTGAGCAACAACGACGGGTGTGTCATTGCGCGCAGTAATGAGAGCAAGGCCTTGGGGGTGAAGATGGGGACTCCGTTCTACCAGGTGCGTCAGTTGCTGGATGACAACCATGTGGCGGTGTTTTCCAGCAACTACACGCTCTATGGCTCCCTCTCTCACCGGGTAATGAGCCTGCTGAGCCAATACACTCCCCATCTGGATATTTACAGCATCGACGAGGCCTTTCTCGATTTCTCAGACATGGAGAAAGGCTGCGACCTGAAAGCCTATGGTGAGCAACTGGTAAGGCGGGTGAGTAAATCCACGGGCATCCCCATCTCCTTGGGCATAGCACCCACTCGCACACTGGCTAAGATGGCGAGTAAGTTTGCCAAGAAATACAAAGGCTATCATGGTTGCTGCCTGATGGATACCGATGAGAAACGGCAGAAGGCGCTGGCACTCTTTCCCATTGAGGATGTATGGGGCATCGGGCGCAGGATCAGTAAACAGCTGGAATATTTCGGCATTCACACGGCCGCAGACTTTGCCGCCAAGAGTGAAAGGTGGGTGAGGCAGCATTTCAATGTGACCACGGCGAGAACCTGGGAGGAACTGAATGGCGTGAGCTGTATCAGCGTAGATGAACTGCCGCAGAAGCAGAGTATCTGCACGAGCCGTTCTTTCTCCGATCAGGGCGTCAGTGACCGGCATGTGCTGGAGGAGGCCGTGGCCAATTTCGCTTCGCGCTGTGCAGAGAAACTGCGTCACCAAGGGTCCTGTTGCAAGAGCATCATGGTGTTTGCCTATACGAGCAGGTTCAATGAGCGCGTGCCTGCCCATATGATTTACGAGACGATTACGCTCTCCGTTGCCACTCAGTCGTCGGCAGAGATTATCCATGAGGCACTGAAGGTTTTGCGCAGGGCTTATGTGCCTGGCACCTATTATTATAAAAAGGCGGGTGTGATTCTGATGGACATCGTGCCCGAAAGACCTTGTCAACAGGATTTGTTCGACAAGGTGGACCGTAGGAAGCAACAGTTTCTTACACGAACCATCGACCGCATCAATCTGCTTAACGGGCAAAACAAGGTGCGGCTGGCCATTCAGGGCACGGATATCCGTTTCGGCTTGAAACATGAATATCTGTCACACCGCTATACCACCAACATTCAGGACTTGCTGGTGGTGAAGGTCTAATCCCAGGGCTCAAACTCTAGTTCCAGTTCTATCCATTTGCGCTGGGATTCAGGACGGGGAGGATTGGAAACGGAAAGTCCTATCAGCCGTACGTAGTGGTTGCCTAATGCAACATCTTTCAACAGCCGTTTGGCAAGTGGAAGGATGTCGTCCTTCGTACGGAGAACCTTGTCACCGGTGATGCTGTGCGTGTGCTGTTCGAAATTCTCATATTTCACTTTCAGGGTGAGCGTCGTTCCCTTAAAGTCGGATTTCGCCAATCGTCTTTCCAGCTCAATCACCGTGTGGTATAGTTCAATGATGAGGGCCGACTTCGAACTGATGTCTTTCTCGAAGGTCTGCTCACAACCTACTGACTTCCGTTCATAGTCCACGATTAAGGGCCGTTCGTCAATCCCTCGGGCAAACTGGTAGAAAATTGCACCCATCTTACCGAACGCTTGCGTCAGCCTCTCCTGTGATATCTTGCGCAGATCGGCTCCCGTGAAGATTCCCATATGGTGCATGGCCTCTGCGGTTTTAGGGCCCACGCCCCAAATCTTCTCGATGCGCAGCTGGTCGATAAACTCCTGTGCACGGTCGGGGTGTATGGTCGTAAGCCCGTTGGGTTTCCGCCAGTCGGAGGCAATCTTGGCCAGCAGTTTGTTGTAGGAAACACCTGCCGAGGCAGTCAGTTGGAGCCGTTCGTGGATCTTCTGCTTGATTTCGCGGGCAATGTCAACGGCCAGTTCTATGCCGGGCTTGTTTTCCGTGACATCCAGAAAAGCTTCGTCGAGCGATATGGGTTCAACAAGGTCGGTATATTCGTGGAAGATTTCATGCATCTGCCGCGATACCTCCTTATACTTCTGATAATTCCCGTGAACGACAATCAGGTCCTTGCAAAGTGATTTTGCCTTCGTCATAGACATCGCGGAATGCACCCCGTATTTCCGTGCCTCATAGGAAGCCGTTGACACCACGCCCCGTTCCGAGTCACCGCCCACGGCTATGGGCTTTCCCCGAAGCTCCGGATGGTCTCTCTGCTCCACGCTTGCAAAGAAACTGTCCATGTCGATATGGATAATCTTCCGTAACATTTCAGGATGCAAATATACAAAAAATCCCCGTAAAACAAAAATCCCCCTCTTTCGGAGGGGGAAAGGATTATACTTGATAAAGTGATAATTAGTTTGCAGCCTCAAATTCGCGCAGGAAACGGATATCGTTCTCGGAGAACATACGGAGATCGGAGACCTGATACTTCAGGTTCGTGATACGCTCCACACCTAAGCCGAAGGCATAGCCGCTGTAAATCTTGCTGTCAATACCGCAGAGCTCGAGCACGTTGGGATCTACCATACCGCATCCGAGGATCTCCACCCAGCCGGTGTGCTTGCAGAATCCGCAACCTACACCACCGCAGATATGGCAGGAAATGTCCATCTCAGCAGAAGGTTCCGTGAAGGGGAAGTAACTGGGACGCAAACGGATTTTCGTATCGGGACCGAAGAGCTCACGGGCGAAAGTCAGCAGCACCTGTTTCAGGTCGGTGAAACTCACGTTCTTATCGATATAGAGACCTTCTATCTGGTGGAAGAAGCAATGGGCGCGGGCTGTGATGGCCTCATTGCGATAGACGCGTCCGGGACAAATCACACGGATGGGGGCCGTCAGTTTGCCGTCTTCAGTATGCATGTTCTCCATTACACGTGCCTGAACACTTGAAGTGTGGGAGCGCAAGAGGATGTTCTTGGTGACATCATTGAGTTCCGACTGCTCCACGAAGAACGTGTCTTGCATGTCGCGGGCAGGATGGTCGGCAGCGAAGTTCATCTTCGTGAAAACATGCAGGTCGTCCTCTACCTCAGGACCGTCTGCCAATACGAAGCCCATACGTGAGAAGATGTCGATGATTTCATTCTTCACGATGGTCAGCGGGTGGCGTGTGCCTAATTGTATGGGGTAGGGTGTGCGCGTCAGGTCGATGTCGTCACTCTCAGTCTCGGCGGTTGCCAACTGTTCGCGCAGCATATTGATTTTGTCGAATGCTGTCTGTTTGAGTTCATTGATTTTGATACCCACTTCCTTTTTCTGGTCAGCAGCCACATTGCGGAAGTCGGCCATCAAAGCATTGATTTCACCCTTCTTACTGAGGTACTTCAGACGGAGTTGTTCAATCTCTTCCGCATTAGCGGCAGTCAACTCACTTACTTCTTTCAGAAGACTTTCTATTTTCTCTAATAACATGATGCAGATTGATAATTTGGCTGCAAAATTACTACAAACGAACGGAAAAACCAAATTTATTTGAGTTTTTTCTGAGTGCAGCCCAAGTTCACGGAACATAGTGACGTAAAATTACTACAAACGAACGGAAAAACCAAATTTATTTGGGTTTTTTCTGAGTGCAGCCTCATTTCGTGGAACGTAGTTATATATTTTTCAAAATTAATTCCTTAAATCTGCTTTTATATTGATAATAATTTGTAATTTTGCACCGTAGTTTTTGAGAGAATAATCGTATTACTGATGAGAAAGAGTGCAATAATCGTATTGATGGTCTGTATGTCGATGATGATATGGACAACAGGCTGCACTGACAAGAAGAAAGCTGTGGCTGCCGACACCACTGCCGTCACGGACACAATTGCCGACACCACGGCTGTAGATTCACTTGAAGATTTGATTGATGATGCGCCTATTTCAAAGGCCGTCGATGAACTCTTCGATGACTTTTTCTTCAATTTTGCCGGCAACCGCAAGTTGCAGATGAAGCGCATAAAGTTCCCGTTGCCAGTGGTGAAAGACGGAAAGACCGTACAGATGACGAAGTCGCAATGGCAGATGGAGCGTTTCTTCATGCCTCAGGGTTTTTATACCTTGATTCTTGACAACCGCAAACAGCTGAATCTCTCAAAGGATACAAGCATCAATCATGTCGTTGTGGAGAAAATCAACCTCCAGGAACAGCATGTGAAAAAATACAATTTTGACAGAAAGGACGGAGTGTGGATGTTGACCTCCATTGATAATAGTGCGATGGTTCAGAACAACAATTCCTCTTTCTTGAAATTCTATCAGCGCTTTGCCACTGATACTGCTTTCCAGATAAAGAGCCTGAGCAACCCCATTGCCTTTACGGGACCTGACCCTGACGATGATTTCGAAACTATTACAGGAGACTTGCTTCCGGAACAATGGCCGGATGTAGGGCCCACGGATCTTCCCCGTGACCTCATCTATAATATTATCTACGGTCAGGAATATAAGGAAAGCACCCAGAAAATATTCCTGCTTCGCGGCATTGCCAACGGACAGGAATTGCAAATGACTTTCAAGGCTATCGGCGGTGAGTGGAAACTGACCGGACTGGTAGAGTGATTGTTGAAGGTGAAGTTTTTAAGGAGATACTATTTAGGATTTGAAAGACGTAAGAGATTATAGTTTAAAGGCGCACAATACATTTGGGATTGAAGCTAAATGCAGGCGTTTCCTGGAATTCTCGTCCGTGGATGAGGCACAGGATGTATTGCCCACGCTCCGAGGTGAAGATGCACCGCTGATGCTCTTGGGAGGTGGTAGCAACCTGTTGCTGACCAAGGATTTCCAAGGAACGGTGATTCATTCGGCTATTATGGGAACTGAAGCCCGTGAGACAGGTGACGGCCATGTGTTGTTGCGTTGTGGTAGCGGCGAGACCTGGGACGATATCGTGGATCTCTGTGTGAGCCGTGGTTGGTATGGCGCAGAGAACCTGAGTCTGATACCAGGCGACGTCGGTGCCTCTGCCGTTCAGAATATCGGTGCCTATGGAGTGGAAGCCAAGGATCTGATTGTACAGGTGGAGGCCGTGGAGATAGCAACGGGTAATCTGCATCTGTTTACCAATGAGGAATGCCGGTATAGTTATCGCCAGAGCCGTTTTAAGCAGGACTGGCGTGATCATTTCTTCATCACACATGTCACTTACCGTTTGTCGCTCACTTTCGAACCGCATCTTGACTACGGCAATATCCGTACTGAATTGGAGGCAAAGGGATATCAACAAAAACCCACGGCAGCCCAGTTACGTCAGGTTATTATCGATATCCGCAATGCCAAATTGCCTGACCCCAAGTTCGAAGGAAACGCAGGTAGTTTCTTCATGAATCCCGTGGTGACCCGTCAGAAATATGAAAGGCTCGCTGCTCTGTATCCCAACATGCCGCATTACACCATCGACGAGGAACACGAGAAGATTCCTGCCGGATGGATGATTGACCAATGTGGTTGGAAAGGAAAGACACTCGGACGTGCCGGTGTGCACGACCGTCAGGCTTTGGTTCTGGTTAACAAGGGTGGTGCTACGGGTGACGAGATTGTGCATCTTTGTGAACAGATCAGGATGGATGTCTACAATCGCTTTGGCATCGAAATCCAGCCAGAGGTGAATATCGTTTAGCATATGAAGTTGACTTTTCTGGGAACGGGAACATCTGTAGGCGTGCCCGCTATTGGTTGCACCTGCCGGACTTGTCGGAGTACAGACCCTCATGACAAGCGGTTGCGTTGTTCTGCACTGATAGAAACCAAAAGTACACGTATCCTGATTGATACGGGCCCGGATTTCCGCCAGCAGATGCTCAGTCAGCCTTTTCGGAAGATAGATGCCGTCTTGCTCACTCATATCCATTACGACCATTGTGGTGGCATCGACGATTTGCGGCCTTTCTGTCAGTTTGGTGAAGTGAATGTCTATGCCGATGACCTGACCAGCCGTGCGCTGATGCAGACCGTTCCTTATTGCTTTGCAGAGAATCGTTACCCCGGGGCACCTGCCATCGTTCTTCATACTATTCAGCCGCACCATCCGCTATTGGTGAACGGTGAATTGGAGGTACTTCCTGTCAGAGTAATGCATGGCAAACTTCCCATCCTTGGCTATCGTATCGGGCCATTGGCCTATATCACGGATATGAAGCAGATGGCTGATGAGGATGTGGCATTGCTTGAAGGCGTAAAGGTGCTGGTGGTGAATGCCCTCCGTTATAAGCCGGATCATCATGCCCATCAGAATGTGGATGATGCGGTGGCATTTGCCCGAAGGGTAGGGGCAAGACAAACGTGGCTGATCCATTCCTGTCATGACATAGGACTTCATGCTGAAGTCAATTCACAACTGCCTCCTGATATTCAGCTGGCTTATGATGGGCAGGTTGTGGAGATTGAAGACTAAACCGCCAAATAGATACGGGAATCTCTGATTTTTAGTTAATTTTAATTAATTATTACGGATGTGAAGTTGGAATTGTTTGCGTAAACGGAAATAATTCGTAAATTTGCACTGTGTTTTTCATAGTATTAGATTTAAGGTTAACAAGGTTGGAGTACGGCGGTACTCCTTTTTTTTGTGCTTAAAAAGCTTAAGGTCTTTAAAGTCCTTAAAGTCTTTCACTTCCTCTTAAATTTCCGGTAGAGCTTCCAGACTAGCAGCAGGCCATCGAGTACTGATGCACCGTTGTTCACCAACTTGCTGGGCATAAAGCCGCTTTTCTTTGAGGGCATCTTCGGCTTCTCAAAGAGTTGTTGGCGCAACTTGTTCATCTGCACGCTGTCCTTGCGGATTTCCTTCAGCAGCTGCGCCTTGCGGTCTTCGATGGAACGCAGGGTAGTGTAGGTGGGACCGTTTATCAGTTCGTTTTCAGTCATATGCTCTAATCTCTAAGTCCTAGGCATCCTTCTTCATCTTTCAAAAATCACTTCTCCATCAGCAGGCTGGCAAGGAATCTGACCAGCGGCTTCTCCACCCACGATTTACGGAAAGCCATAAACAGCAGGAAAACGATGATGTAGAAACCGGCTACGATGCAGAAGGCTGCCGGATGTCCCAGACTGGGCGCCATGGCATAGGCAGCAGCGAAAGAAAGGTAAATCAGGATGATGATGACGATGAGGAACACCACGGCTGCCATTACAAGGGCCGTGATGAGCCTCACCACCTTTTCTATAACATCCAGTCGCAGATATTCATTCTGCAACCCGATGTAATGACGGATCAACTCCACGAGTTGACCGATAGTCTCTATATTCTGGTCGTTGGAAAACAAAATATTTTCTCTAAACTTTAACCTTTAACCTACCAGCTAAAAACTTACTCTGCGATTTCAGCAGCAGCCTCCTTGATGTCGTCAGCCAGGTCGCCGATTTCTTTCTTGGTGAGGTTGATGTTGTGCTTCTTGCAGAAGTCGTCGATAGCGTCAGTAATCTTCTCACGAGTGTCCTGTCCTTTCTCGGGAGCCATGAGGATGCCGAGAGCTGCGCCGGCGATAGCACCGCCGAGGAATGCGCCAATGTAACCTAATGTTTTCATAATCCTAAATATTTAATAGTTAATATGATTTTCATATAATCAATAAGCAAAGTTACACATTTTTTCCCTAATCCCAAACATTTCTTCCGTTAAAAACTATGTATTTGCGGCATTTAACAAACTTTATGCACAAAATTGACTTGTTTTCGCTCGAATTTATGTAACTTCGCACAAATTTTATAAACAAATTCATCAAATTATATTGCAAATATGAAGAAGTATATGGTTTTATGCGCAGGTTTGGCTGTCGCACTCGCATTCACAAGTTGCAAATCTTCAGAGAGCGCTTATCGCAAGGCTTATGAGAAAGCCAAGGCTCAGGAGACTAACACCGTTATTGAGCAGCCCACGAACACAGGTACTGAGACGACCGTTGTGGCTCCCGTGGTGACTCGTCCTTCCACCGAGACAACCGTTGTCGATAATGTTGACAATGCCGTGGTTCGTCAGGAGAGTGTTCAACTCATCAATGGTTCTGGCCTCCGTAATTTCAGCGTTGTGGTGGGTTCTTTCTCTGTAAAGGCAAATGCCGAGGGTCTTCAGCAGACACTGAGAAATGCAGGCTATGATGCACAGATTGTTTTCAATAGCGCCCGCAACATGTATCGCGTGGTGGCTTCTACCTACGACGATAAGGCCAGTGCCGTGCGCAGCCGCAACGACTTCAAGGCCGGTAAGTATCCCGATGCTTGGCTGCTCTATAACCAGCAGTAAGCCAAAGTGCCGCGAATACTTTCAATAGATTACGGTAAACGACGTACAGGACTAGCAGTCACCGATCCTCTGCAGATTATTGCTGGAGGATTGGCGACTGTTTCTACTTCTACACTCTACGATTATCTGGTGGCCTATATGGCAAAGGAATCGGTGGAGCGTATCGTTATCGGAAAGCCTATTCAGCCCAACGGACAGCCAAGTGAGAATCTTGCCCGTGTGGAGCAATTCGTAAACCGTTGGCGAAAGGCGCAGCCCTCCGTGCCCATCGAGTATGTGGATGAACGTTTTACCTCCGTGCTTGCTCACCGGGCCATGCTCGAAGGCGGCTTGAAGAAGAAAGCCCGTCAGGATAAGGCGCTCGTTGATGAAATCTCCGCCACCATCATCCTCCAGAGCTATCTGGAAAGCAGGAGGAAGTAATTCTAAACTCTTAATTCTTAATTCATAGTGATATTACCTATATTTATATATGGACAGCCCTGCTTGAGGAAGGTCAGTGAGGATATCACCCTCGATTATCCTGAACTC
This sequence comes from uncultured Prevotellaceae bacterium, assembly GCA_900316985.1. Classification (GTDB taxonomy): domain Bacteria; phylum Bacteroidota; class Bacteroidia; order Bacteroidales; family Bacteroidaceae; genus Prevotella. Next base: position 9,235 of record ONFE01000008.1, on the reverse strand, counting down.
ACGCAGTTGATTGAAAACATGTGGGAGACGCTGGCTTCAAGTGAAGGCATCGGACTGGCGGCTCCGCAGATTGGCAAGAATATCCGCCTGGTCGTTATCGACCTTGATTTGATTTCTGAGGATTTGCCTGAATACAAAGGTTTTAAGAAAGTATTTATCAATCCGCATATCTTGGAATACGACGAAGAGGCGCCCCAGGATAATATGGAGGAAGGCTGCCTTTCCCTGCCTGGTATCCATGAAAAGGTGCAGCGCCCCACGCGTATCCATGCCAGATGGATGGAACCTGACGGCTCGGAGCACGATGAGTGGATTGACGGTTATCTGGCCCGTGTGATGCAACATGAATTCGACCATCTGGACGCCAAGATGTTCATTGACCGTATCAGCCCATTGCGCCGCCAGCTGATTAAGAATAAGCTGAAGGCGATGACTCTCGGCAAATACCGTTGCAGTTATCGTACAAAGCCCTTGCGAAGATAATAAGACCCGCCCCCTCCCTATAGGGCGGGGCGTGATTACATGATGATTATTGATTCGTATTGAGGATATGAGGCTCAGGAATTTGATGATAAGACTAATCACTCCCCTCCATATAGGGAGGGGTAGGGGGGTGGGTCTTCTTTTTCTCTTTTGTCCTCTCCTCTCATTTGCCCAATACAACTTAGATCGTGTATTGACAGCCGGCCGTGCTGCCCTCTATTATGAGGACTATGTGCTGTCAATCCAGTATTTCAATCAGGTCATCACGGCCAAACCCTATCTTTATGAACCATGGTTCTTCCGCGGAGTAGCCAAGTTCTATCTCGACGACTGGATTGGAGCGGAGAACGATTGTTCCGAAGCCATCCGCCTCAATCCTTATATTTCCGGTCAATACGAATTGCGTGGTCTTTGCCGCATCCGGCAGAAGAAATACAAGGAAGCCATTGCCGATTATGACTGTAGTATCCAGTATGACCCTACCAGTCAGGGACTTTGGTACAACCGTGTGCTTTGCCGCATTGAAGACAAGGATTATGATCGGGCCACGGCCGACCTCGACTCCATGACCAACCGCTGGAAAAACTATGCGAAGGCATGGCAGCTGAAGGCAGAAGTTGCTCTCCGCCAGAAAGATACGGTCAGGGCGGCTAGTCATTTGGATAAAGCCCTCGAGCTGGATGAGTATGACGGTGAAGCATGGATGGTGCGCGGTATGATTTCCATGAGTAGAAAGAAGTGGAAGGATGCCGATGCTCAGATTACCAAAGCCATCCATCTGAAGCCGACGGTGGCTGGCTATTATATCAACCGTGCCCTTTCACGCTACAACATCAATAATCTCCGTGGGGCAATGGCCGACTATGACAAGGCCATCGAACTGGAGCCCAATAACTTCCTGGCTCACTACAACCGCGGACAGCTTCGTGTTCAGGTGGGTGATGACAACCGGGCCATCGACGATTTCGACTTCATCATCCAGAATGAGCCTAAGAATATCATGGCCATCTTCAACCGTGCTTTATTGCTCGACCGTACGGGTAATCTCCGGGGGGCCATCCGCGACTATACCACGGTTATCGACCAATTCCCCAATTTCTGGACAGGTCTCAGTTACCGGGCTTCCTGCTACCGTCGCCTGGGCATGACCGCTAAGGCAGAGATGGATGAGTTCCGTATCTTCAAGGCTCAACAGGACAAGCACTTAGGCTATCAGCCCCGATGGAGCAAGCAACACCGAAAGGATGTGCGCAAACTCTCGGATATTGATATGGACAAGTACAACCAGTTGGTGGAGGAAGATGAACAGGAGGTGAAGCATGAGTATGCCTCGGCTTATCGCGGAAGGGTGCAGAACCGCAAGGTGGAGAATGATTTCCTGCCGCTCTTCTGTCTTTCATACCAGCGTCATACCAATGGCGTGAAGGATGTGCTGACCTTCGATCAGGAGGTGGAGCGTTTCAATACCAAGCCGCGTCCGCTCCATCGTGTCTATGTCAGTGGTTCTACGAAGTCGCTCGACGAGCAGGAATCGAAGGCCTATTTCGCTTTGATAGATACATTGACCAACCAGATTCAGGACATCCGCGATTTGCGTGAGAGTAAGGGACTCCTTCTGGAGCGTGCCATCGCCTATGCTTCCACTCAGAATCAGGAAGCCGCCATCAACGACCTTACCGCCTATATCCAGTTGGATAGCGTTTCCTCGTTGGGCTATTGGCAACGGGCCGTCTGCCAGGTGATGATGAATGAGTTCTCTGCTTCCCAGGGAGTGGATATTCAATTGAAGAACGCCCGCGCCATGGATGATTTCAACGAAGCCTTGAAGCGTAGCCCCCATAATGCCTACATCCTTTACGACCGGGCCACTTTCTACGCCCACCGTCAGGACTACAACCATGCCATTGACGATTTCACCAAGGCTATCCAGCAAGACCCCAATCTGGCGGAAGCCTACTATAACCGAGGCCTCTGCCGCTTGTATGCCGGCAATACGGCTGAGGGCAACAAGGACTTGAGTAAAGCCGGCGAACTGGGACTCTTCAATGCCTATAGCATTATGAAGAAACAGCAGAAGACAAAGAAATAGGTTAAAAAACGTAAACCTTTCAATTTCTCATTCTCTCAATTTCTCATTCTCTCAATTTCTCATTACCTTTGCAGCCGATAAATAAAAACATATATTGTAGATATGATTAAAATCACTTTCCCTGACGGCTCTGTACGCGAATATGAGCAGGGCGTCACTGGTTTACAGATTGCCGAGAGCATCTCACCGGCTCTGGCACGCAACGTTGTGAGTTGCGGCGTGAATGGTGAGACCACAGAGTTGAACCGACCCATTAACGAAGACGCTACCATCGCCCTCTACAAGTTTGAGGACGAGGAGGGTAAGCACACCTTCTGGCACACCTCCGCCCACCTTTTGGCCGAGGCTCTTCAGGAACTCTATCCCGGCATCCAGTTCGGTTTCGGACCTGCCGTCGAGAACGGTTTCTTCTATGACGTGATGCCGCCTGAAGGTACGGCTATCTCAGAGAACGACTTCCCGAAGATTGAGGCCAAGATGAAAGAACTGGCCAAGAAGGACGAGGCCGTTGTTCGCCGCGATGTCTCCAAGGCAGATGCCCTGAAGGAATTCAAGGCCGACGGCCAGGAGTACAAGTGCGAGCATATTGATCAGGACTTGGAGGACGGTACGATTTCCACCTATACACAGGGCGCCTTTACCGACCTTTGCCGCGGTCCTCACCTGATGTCGACAGGTATCATCAAGGCCATCAAGATAACAAGCGTTGCCGGTGCTTTCTGGCGCGGCGATGCCAAGCGCGAGCAGATGACGCGTATCTATGGTATCACCTTCCCCAAGCAGAAGATGCTCGACGAGTATCTCGTGATGCTTGAAGAGGCCAAGAAGCGCGACCACCGCAAGATCGGTAAGGAAATGGAACTCTTCATGTTCTCCGACCGCGTAGGTAAGGGCCTGCCCATTTGGCTCCCCAAGGGAACAGACCTTCGTCTGCGCCTGCAGGATATGTTGCGCAAAATCCAGAAAAACTATGGCTATCAGGAAGTTATCACTCCGCATATCGGCTCGAAGAACCTCTATGTGACCTCTGGCCACTATGCCCACTATGGCAAGGATTCGTTCCAGCCCATCCACACCCCCGAGGAGGATGAGGAGTACATGCTGAAGCCGATGAACTGCCCTCACCATTGTGAGATTTTCGCCAATAAGCCCCGCTCCTACAAGGACCTGCCTTTGCGTATTGCTGAGTTTGGTACGGTCTATCGTTATGAGAAGAGCGGCGAGCTCCACGGACTCACACGCGTGCGCTCATTCACGCAGGATGATGCCCACATCTTCTGCCGTCCCGATCAGATCAAGACCGAGTTCATGCGCGTGATGGACATTATCAAGACTGTGTTCTCTACCTTCAATTTCGACAACTTCGAGGCTCAGATTTCGCTCCGTGATCCTAACGACCACGAGAAGTATATCGGTAGCGATGAGGTTTGGGCCGAGGCTGAGCAGGCTATCATCGATGCCTGTAAGGAGAAAGGGCTCGAAGCCAAGGTGGAATTGGGTGAGGCTGCCTTCTACGGACCCAAGCTCGACTTCATGGTGAAGGATGCCATCGGCCGTCGCTGGCAGTTGGGTACCATTCAGGTGGACTACAACCTCCCCGTGCGCTTCAAGCTTGAATATACCGCTGAGGACAACTCCAAGCAGACGCCGGTGATGATCCACCGTGCTCCTTTCGGTTCTATGGAGCGTTTCACCGCTGTGCTCATTGAGCATACTGCCGGACATTTCCCCTTGTGGCTCACGCCCGACCAGGTGATGATTCTGCCTATCTCTGAGAAGTTCAACGACTACGCCAAGAACGTGCAGAGCTATCTCGGTCAGCAGGGTATCCGTGCCAGCGTGGACAACCGCAACGAGAAGATTGGCCGCAAGATTCGTGACAACGAGTTGCGCCGCATTCCTTACATGCTTGTCGTAGGTGAGAAGGAGCAGGCTGAAGGTCTGGTCAGCGTCCGCAAGCAGGGTGGTGGTGACCAGGGTCAGATGAAGAAGGAGGACTTCGCCGCAAAGATCAACGCCGAGGTTTCCGAAATGCTCAAGGCCACCGACATCCGTCCTGAAGAGTAAAAAGTAAAGAGTGAATTGTGAATAGTGAAGAATGAACAAAGAAAAGTTCATAATGTAAGTTTTCAACGTTTTTATATCCCTTTCAATCCCTCTGTTTGTTAAAAATATGTAAATTGAGGTGGGGAATAATGAAATTCTTCACTCTTCACTCTTCACTCTTCACTTAAAATTACTACCTTTGCAGCCGATTTCGAAATTATCACTCGAGTAAGAACTTTTAAAACAGTTAATGAAGCAAGACAAAAAAGGTAATCAATACCGAATTAACGAGCAGATTCGTGTTCGTGAAGTGAGAATTGTGGGTGAAAACGGCTCCACCGTGGTGCCTACCCGTCAGGCACTTGACATGGCCCGCGACGAAGGCGTGGATCTCGTAGAGATCTCCCCCAATGCCAATCCTCCCGTATGCCGCCTCATTGACTACAGTAAGTTCCTCTATCAGCAGAAGAAGCGTGCCAAGGAAATGAAGCAGAAGCAGGTGAAGCAGGAAGTCAAGGAAATCCGCTTCGGACCTCAGACTGACGAGCACGACTACAACTTCAAGCTGAAGCATGCCAAGGAGTTCCTGGAAGAAGGCAACAAGGTGCGTGCCTATGTGTTCTTCCGCGGACGAAGCATCCTCTTCAAGGAGCAGGGCGAAGTGCTGTTGCTGCGTTTTGCCAACGACCTCGAAGAATACGGCAAGGTTGACCAGATGCCGTCATTGGAGGGCAAGAAGATGTTCCTCTACATGAGCCCCAAGAAGGCCGGCGTGGCCAAGAAGAGCCAGCAGAAGCGCGACCGTGAGCAGGCTGAGGCCGATGCCAAGGAGCAGGCAAAGGGTAAAGACCAGAGAGTGAAAGAGATCGATGCTGAGGCTCCCGCCAACGGAGGTATGTTCGCCAACATCAAGAACGGCGAAGACATCCTGGCCAAGCTCAAGTCAGAAAGTGAAGAGTGAAAAAGTGTAGAGTGAAGAATTGACGTTATCCCGTTAAATCGTAATAACGTTATCACGAAAACACTTGAATCTTGAAACTTGGATCTTGAAACGCATCGAAGATGCAAAACCCCGAGTGCGCGTAACGTCTTGGTAATACGTTGCCGCCTCACATTAATATAATATTAATAATTTAAAGTTTAAAAAAATGCCAAAAGTAAAGACAAACTCCGGAGCCAAGAAGCGCTTCAGCTTCACCGGAACAGGCAAGATCAAGCGTCATCACGCTTATCACAGCCACATCTTGACCAAAAAGACCAAGAAACAGAAGAGAAACCTGGTGCACCAGGCAATTGTAGACAACAGCAACTTGAAGCAGGTACGCGATCTGCTCTGCCTCCGTTAATTTAATTAATTAGAAAGGAAAAGAATTATGCCAAGATCAGTAAATCATGTTGCTTCAAGAGCAAGAAGAAAGAGAATTCTGAAACTTACACGCGGCTACTTTGGCGCACGTAAGAACGTTTGGACCGTTGCCAAGAACACCTACGAGAAAGGTCTCACCTATGCATATCGTGACCGCAAGAACAAGAAGCGCAACTTCCGCGCTCTCTGGATTCAGCGTATCAATGCAGCAGCCCGCATCGAAGGTCTCAGCTACTCACAACTGATGGGTGCTCTCCATAAGGCCGGTATCGAGATCAACCGCAAGGTGCTCGCCGACCTCGCCATGAACAATCCCCAGGCTTTCAAGGCCATCGTGGAGAAGGTTAAGTAAGAAATTTCAAAGCATTTATAAAGTTCCGTCCTGCTGCAGAGTAGGGCGGAATTTTTTTTGAGAAGCATCTTTCCCGTATACATCCCTGTTGCGCTTCCGCTCATCAGAAGAAAAGACTCCAATGACCAGGACAACGTAATAGGAAGACTCACAACTATGCCGCTGACAATAAGAGAATTACCATAATTTCTTTCTTTTTTCACTGTCAACAGTTAGTCTACACTTGATTAAAATCAAAAAAAATACGATGTAAGGAAAAATTCTTTACTGATTCTCATTGTGTTATGCGAAAAAATGATTAAATTTGCACGCGAATAGTAGCATGTAATATGCTTTGGGGTGACGTTCTGCCGAGTGATGCCCGATATTCTGAGAGAAAAGACTATTAAATAAAACATTAATAAATTTAAACTCCTCAAGTTATGAAGAAAAAATTATTTACGCTTTTAATTAGTGCGTTCGCATGTGTTGGGGCGAATGCAGACTCATGGACTGTTAAGTTCAGTGCAGATTTTAAAGTAGCAACGATTACATGTACGGAGCAGAATGGTGTGGATAATGAAGGCTCTTTTACCTATTTAAATGCTAATAATGAAAGTCTCACTAATTCTGATGGTAAAAGCAAATTACAGGCTGCGGAAACTTTGAATTTCTATACAAATTCAGGTGTGCAGATTTCATCCTTAGGTGCTTTTCAATCTTTAAAACCATTCGCTGCTACAACGGTTGATTTCAGTAAAGCAACTTTCAAGGAAACCTATAAAAGTGATGCTTCTTATACCGATATTAATGGAGTCCAACAGACTGTTAAAAAGTATCAAAACTGTATGAGGTTTACAGATTTTGCGAATGTTACCACAGCAATTCTCGCTAATGTTAAAACTTTGAATGAGGATACTTTCCAAGCTCGAAATAATGTAACAACTTTCACCATTCCAAGTTCTGTGACTTGCATCGAAACTAATGCGGTTACAGCCACTCCAATTGTATCAATAACGATTCCTGAAACAGTTGAGTACATTGAAGGACAGGCATTTATGAATGACAAAATTGAAAGTCTAATTGATGTTTTTGTTGAAGGTGAGACTGCAGCTGGTCGGAATGCTTTCGATTTCAAGGTTACCGTTGGACAGACAGATGCAAATTATCAGAAGTATGCAACTTTGCATTTTCCAGAGGGGAAAGAGGACTTTTTTACCAATACTGGGCATCCTCTTAGCCAAGCAACATCATTAGATAAGGGAGCTTTTCAGGAGTGGTTGAAAGACCATAAGGATTTTGAAGGAGCCAATGGTTGGCAGCAGTTTATTAATTCAGCCTCAGGTACTCCAGAGAAAGCACCTGCTAACAAGGTGGTTCTTAGAACTTTTAGTGATAATGTAGCACGCTTGGTTCCACTGAATTTCCGTGCATATATAGTAACAGGATTAAAACCTGTAGATCAAGGTTATGAAGTGACATTAGCTCAAATTTTTGCAATTCCTGCTAATACCGGTGTTATTCTTTATGGTGAGGTAGATAAAAATTCAACCGGTTATTCACTAGGTCGTATTCCTTCATGGGACGATACAGAAGAGAACAAACAAGGTGATAACCCCACATTTGTAGCTCCTTACAGACGTGGAAGTGCAACTGTTGGTGGTGTTTCTACTAACAACTATATGGTTCCTACTGTAACACAAACAACTCTTTATCCTACTTACAAGAGCACCTCTATTTGGAGTGCAGCATGGCCTCTCTCAGGTGATATGAAGCAATATACTACTGGTACGGAAGTTACAGACCGCAACTTTATCCTTGCTGATTTCTGTGACACCTCTCTTAAGGAGGCTAAAAATGTAACTGCTGATTCAAATGATAATTTTGTTGGTTTCTTCCGTGTGAAGGCAAATGTTAAATGTGGTCCTAATAAGGCATACCTTAGCCTTCCTGCAGGCTTATATGATTCTGCCGAAGGAGCAGAGGCAATAGTAGTAAAGCCAAGTTCTCCAGAATCTATGATTTTCCGTACTAATGAATGGAATCAACCGACGAACACAGGAAACTGGGGCCAACGTGGAGGGTACGGTCCACTCCATGCCAAGTTTGCAGGTTTTGAGGAAGAGGTCACAGGCATCAGCAATGTCAGCACCGAGAGTGTTTCCGATAACAGTTACTATACACTCGAGGGCGTGAAGGTAGCTCATCCTCAGAAGGGTGTATATGTAAAGAATGGCAAGAAAATCATTAAATAATATGTATAAGGTAAAGTAAAGTTATGAAAAAAGAATATATCAAGCCACTTGTAGGCATAGTGATGCTTGCATCGGAGATTATAATGGATGAAAATAGCGGAGTTGCAAGTAATCCTAAGGCTAAAGAAATAGATTTCGAAGAAGAGAATGAAACAGGTATTCCTGATTCTTACACCAGCATCTGGGGCGACGAAGAAGAAAAAGAGAACTAATTTGATTTAGATAAAGAAATAACAATTGAGGAGAAGAGCCGGAGCAGAACCTGAAAGGGAAATGCTTCGGCTCTCTCCTTTTAGGAGACCCACCCCGGCCTTTGCCCGGCCTTTGCCTATCGGCGATTTAAGTCACGACTCGGCAATGTCTAAGTAAACTTAACATTGCTCTCGCTGCTCCATAAATTCCCTGTTTAGGGAGGGGGGTTATGAATGCTTACATTACACGTAAGATTTTTCCCCATTTTTGCTATCACTGCTATCACTAGAATTCGCAAATGCTTGGATAACTGAAAGTTGCAGCAAAATATTTAGTGATAGCACAGGTGATAGCAGTGATAGCAAAATGCCTTTTGACTCGTCCTGAATAAGGTTGATGGTTAAACTAATATAATCCCGGTATAGGTTGTCAAATTATTTCTCATACCTTCTTAATCCTGTAATCGGTTTACT
>ONFE01000102.1 GCA_900316985.1 uncultured Prevotellaceae bacterium | reverse complement strand
CATGAACAAGAAGCAAAACAGATACATGCCGCTGCTTTTGGCCATCAGTATGGCTGCCGGTATCGTGATTGGCACTTTCTTTGCCAACCGCTTTTCCGGTAACCGGCTCAACATTATCAACAGCGGCTCCAACCGTCTCAACAACCTTCTCCATATCATCGACGACCAGTATGTGGATGCCGTAAACCTGGATTCCCTCGTGGATACGGCCATCCCGCAGATACTTTCCGACCTCGACCCCCACTCTGTCTATATCACCGCCAAAGACGCACAGATTGCAGCCGACGATTTGAAGGGCTCTTTCTCGGGTGTAGGTATTGAGTTCATGATCCGCGAAGACACCGTCCACATACAAGGTATCATCAAGAACGGTCCCGCCGAACGTGCCGGACTCCTGGCTGGTGACAAGATTGTGGAAGTGGATGGCAAGAAGTTCGTGGGCAAGGAAGTGACCAACGAGGAAGCCATGCACCGTCTGAAAGGTCCTAAGGACACCAAGGTGAAGATCGGCGTGCTCCGTTACGGTGACAAGAAGGTGAAGACTTTCGAGGTAACCCGTGGAGACATCCCCGTCAGAAGCGTCACCTCTACCTATATGATTGACGAAGAAACCGGCTACATCAAGATCAAGAATTTCGGAGCCAACACCTATGCCGAGATGCTCATTGCGCTGGCAAAACTCTCGCAGGAGGGATTCTCCAATCTTGTGATTGACTTGCGTGAAAACACCGGAGGCTACCTGGAATCGGCCGTGCAGATCATCAACGAGTTCCTGCCTTCAAACAAACTCATTGTCTACACACAAGGCCGTAAGTCACCTCGTCACGAATACAAGAGCAACGGCAAGGGCAGCTACCAGAAGATACCGCTCGTGATTCTCATTAACGAAGGCTCGGCATCTGCATCAGAGATCTTCGCCGGTGCCATTCAGGACAACGACCGTGGTACCATCATCGGACGCCGTTCATTCGGAAAGGGACTCGTGCAACAGCAACTCGGCTTTACCGACGGCAGCATGATTCGCCTGACCATCGCCCGCTACTACACGCCATCCGGCCGTTGTATCCAGAAGCCCTATACCCCTGGCGACGGCAAGGATTACGAGGGAGATATCGTGTCGCGCTATCAGCATGGTGAATTCTTCTCACAAGACAGCATCAAGCACACAGGTCCTGCCTACCATACAGGTATCGGCCGTACAGTCTATGGCGGCGGCGGTATCACGCCCGACATCTTCGTTCCCGAAGACACCACGAACGTCACATCCTATTACAAACAAGCGGCGATGAACGGACTCATCCTCCAGTTCGCCTTTGCCTATACGGACAATAACCGGCAGAAACTCAGCGAATTCACGGAAATGAATGAACTGAACAAATATCTCATCCGCCAGAATACGGTTGAGCAGTTTGCCGTCTATGCCGACAACCACGGACTGAAGCGCCGCAACCTGATGATTCAGAAGAGCCACACCCTCCTTCAGCGCTATATCAACAGCCGCATCATCTACAACATCCTCGATGAAGATGCCTGGACGGCATACCTGAATCAGGATGATGACGTTATCAAGAAGGCTCTCAGCGTATTCAAGAACAACGAGGCATTCCCAAAAAAGCCCGACACTCCCACTGCCAAGAAATGAACAAGAAAGACCTACGTGCCTTTATCCGTCTGCAGAAAGGGATGTTCACCCCGCAGCAACTCGACGAACAGTCGGCCGAAATCATCCGTCGTCTGCTTGTCCATCCGCGCATCAAGAATGCAAGTTGCATACTGATGTACTATTCGCTCGACGATGAGGTGAACACCCACGAGGCCGTTGACTTGCTGGTCAAACAGGGCAAGCGCGTACTGCTGCCAGCCGTCATCAGCGACACGGAGATGGAACTGCGCAGCTACGAAGGTCCGAAGGATCTGGAGGGAGGATTCTTCAATATCATGGAGCCCGTCGGAAAGGCCTTCAGCAACTACGAAGAGATTGACGTGGCGGTCGTTCCGGGTATGGCTTTCGACGGCCGTTGCAACCGTCTGGGCCGTGGGCGCGGCTATTATGACCGTCTGCTGCCCAAGCTGCCACAGGCTTATAAGATAGGTATCTGCTTTGATTTCCAAAAACTGCCCGGCATTCCTGCCGACGAGCACGACATCAAAGTGGATGAGATCGTCTGATTCCCCTCCTTTAGGAATCAGCAGAAACGGATATCGGCAATGACAAAGGAGCCTGCCTCCTGGTTCAGTTTGCTAACCAGTTGTGTCTTCATCATCGAAAGGTCAGCACGCAGGGCGGGATTCGTAATCTTCACGAAAAGCGTCTGGTTGCGGATATACTTATCCTCCGTGTAGCGGGCCACCACCGGACCTGCCACCTTCTCCCATGACTCTATGACGTGCGTCTGATTCATAGGCGTCTCCAGACCATTCTCCCGCAGGCATTGGCCCAGTATCTCGGTGAGTGATTTTACATCCTTCCTAAACATCTCCCAACAATCAACTCTTAACTATCAACCATAAACCATAAACCATAAACCATAAACTAAACCCCCATAATCTCGCCATTCTCCACCTTAAATAACTTATAGTCGAAACGACCGGCTGAGAGTATCTGGTCAAGATGGTCACGGTTGGTATCGGTAATGAAGATCTGCCCGTACTCCTCGCTGGAGACCAGCCTTACGATCTGCTCCACCCTGCGGGCATCCAGCTTGTCGAATATGTCATCAAGCAGCAGAGCTTCAGGGCGATCACGAAAGTCTTGTGCTGTCCCTGGCTGCCTTCACGCTTCACGGGATAGCCGCCTTGCAGCATTTCCAGGTCGTCACGGTGAATGCCATGCAGCGAATAGCCCACGGCACGGTCTTTCATACGGTCGCGCTGAATCACGTCCAACAGGGGGCCCCGCTGGCAATGCGACTCATAGCGTAGCGACACCTGCTCGCGGTCGCCCGAAATGTGCTGGTAGATTTCCTGAAACACCGGTATCAGCTCCTTCACGAAAGCATCGCGCTTCTGGTAGATGAGCTCGCCGTGAATGGCCATCTGCTCCTCCCAGATTTTCAGGAGCTCCATGTCGGGCTCCTCTTCCGTCTTCAGCATCGTGTTGCGCTGAAGCAACGCCTTGTTGTAGCTGTTGAGCGTCTCAATATAGGTATTGTCGTACTGGGAGATGACCACATCCATCAGCCTCCGGCGCTCCTCGCTTCCTCCCTCGATGAGCAAGGTATCGCCTGGCGAAACGAAGATGAGGGGTATCAGTCCGATATGCTGCGACAGCCGCTTGTATTCCTTTTTGTTGCGCTTGAAATGCTTCTTCGTACCCCGTTTCATTCCGCAATAGACCGTGGTGGGATTCAAGGCATCATCCTCGTAGAGACCTTCCAGCACGAAGAAGTCCTGGTCGTGGCAGATGACCTGGGAATCAATGGCCGTATAGGCGCTGTGGCAGAACGACAGGTAATAGACGGCATCCAGCAGATTCGTCTTGCCCTCGCCGTTATGGCCGATAAAACAATTGATTTTGGGCGACAGCTCCAGCGATGCCTCCCTGATGTTCTTATAGTTGAGGATGGATATTTTCTTCAGTATCACGAGTGCAAAATTACTTCTTTTCCACCTTAAAAACGAAAAAAGTGTGCAAGAAATTTCAATATGTGGATTTATTTGAGTAATTTTGCAGCGTTTTATGCTCGAATAATAAAAAAACAATAAATAAAATGGCAAACGTAAAAGAACAGAATGTTGAGAATCTCAACGCAAAAGAGGCTTTCTTCGTGAAATACCAGAAGCCTATCCTCATTGCTGTAGCAGCAATCATCCTTATCATCGCAGGTATCTTCCTGTACAAAAACTATGTCTCTGGACCACGCGAGGCTGAGGCCAGCACCGCTATCGCCAAGGGACAGGAACTCTTTGCCAGTCAGGAATTCGACAAGGCCCTCAAGGGTGACGGCAACTACAAGGGTTTCATCAAGATCGCTTCCGACTACAGCAGCACCGATGCCGGTAATCTGGCTAACCTCTATGCTGGACTCTGCTATGCAGGTCTGAACAAGTGGCAGGATGCCGTGAAGTATCTCGAAGCATTCTCTACCTCCGACGACGCAATGATCAGCCCCGCTGCCGTTGCTGCCCTGGGTAATGCCTATGCTCACGTAAACCAGCTCGACAAGGCTGTTGACAACCTCAAGAAGGCTGCCTCCATGGCCGACAAGCAGGCTGCCGACGGCGTGAACAACTCCATCGCCCCCACCTTCCTGCTGCAGGCCGCCCAGATTCTGGAAAGCCAGAACAAGAAGGCCGACGCCCTGAAAATCTATCAGGACATCAAGCAGAAGTACGTGGCTTCTCCCATCAGCAACGAGATTGACAAGTACATCGAGCGCGCTAAATAAATCGCCCCAACGAAATGGCAACCGCACTCCATAACCTCTCTGACTACGATTTCGACAAGGTGCCCGATGCCAGCAACATGTGCTTCGGTATCGTGGTGGCCGAATGGAATCCGGAGATTACCGGCGCCCTGCTTGAAGGTACCGTCTCCACACTCGAAAAGCATGGAGCCTTACCTGAGAACATCATCGTCAAGACCGTGCCGGGCTCATTCGAACTCGTTTACGGAGCCTCACAGATGACTCGCAACGACCGCTATGATGCCATCATCGTGCTGGGAAGCGTCATCCGCGGCGAGACACCTCATTTCGACTACATCTGCCAGGGAGTCACGCAGGGCATCTCACAGCTCAATGCCACCAACGACATCCCCATCGTCTACGGGCTCCTCACCACCGACAACCTCCAGCAGGCCAAGGACAGGAGCGGCGGACGCTTAGGAAACAAGGGTGACGAATGTGCCGTAGTCGCCATTAAGATGGCAAAATTCTAAAACAATCATACAAGGGCGGATAACAAACATTATCCGCCTTTTTTATCTTTCATCCTTCATCTTGAAACCTGAAACTTGAAACCTAAAACTTGAATCATACAATATGAAACTGATATCTTGGAACGTCAACGGCCTCCGCGCCTGTGAGGGCAAAGGCTTCAGCGACATCTTCCGCCAGCTCGACGCCGACTTCTTCTGCCTGCAGGAGACAAAGATGCAGCCCGGACAACTCGACCTCCAGTTCGAAGGCTACGAGAGCTACTGGAACTCCGCCGACAAGAAAGGCTATTCCGGAACAGCCATCTTCACCCGCCACAAGCCGCTCAACGTGACCTACGGCATCGGTATCGACGAGCACGACCACGAAGGCCGCGTCATCACGCTCGAGATGCCACAGTTCTTCCTCGTATGCTGCTATACACCCAACTCCCAGGACGGGCTGAAGCGCCTCGACTACCGGATGACATGGGAAGACGCCATGCGAGACTACCTGAAGAGCCTTGACCGCCAGAAGCCCGTCATCTACTGCGGCGACCTCAACGTGGCCCATGAGGAGATTGACATCAAGAACCCCAAGACCAACCGCCGCAATGCCGGCTTCACCGATGAGGAGCGCCAGAAATTCAGCGAGCTCCTCTCCGAGGGATTCATCGACACCTTCCGCACGCTCTATCCCGCCGAGGTCACCTACTCCTGGTGGAGCTACCGCTTCCATGCCCGCGAGAAGAATGCCGGCTGGCGCATCGATTACTTCGTCACCTCCCAGCGCCTGCTTGAGCACATCCGCGACGCCAAAATACACACCGACATCATGGGCAGCGACCATTGTCCTGTGGAACTCCTGTTAAAGTGAAGAGTGAAGAGTGAAGAGTGAAGAATATCAATTAAGCATTAAGCATTAAGAATTAAGCATTAAGCATTAAGCATTAAGAATTAAGCATTAAAAATATGAAACTGAAACGCCTATTAGAAACATTCGACTTCGATGATTTCTTCCCCGAAGTCTGCGTGATGTACCCCAACGCCAAGCGTCACAAGCGTGAGTTCATGCGCGCCTTCAATATGCTCTATGCCCTCGAGCCGCAACCCTCCAAGAAGGCCATCCGCTACCAGTTGATGACCGACCCCGTATCCGGCGACTCCTTCTACGGAGCCCCCGACTCCAGTTTCAGCGCCTCATGGGAAGTGCTGCTCGGCAAGGAAGTCACCAAAGACAAGAATGTAGATCTCGACGACACCGCCCTGGTGGCCAATTGCCTCATCAACATCATTTTCCTCGGCAAACACCCGCAGGAATACGAGGATTCCTACCAGAAACTCATCAGGGCGTAAGGTTAACGGATAGTTTACAACATACCGTGTCACACTTCGTACCTTAGTGTCGAAGAATCCAGCAATAAGCGCCATCGACAATAATCCATAACCAAGGGAGCATTCGGGCACGATGGTCTTGATATCAGTTCGGCGATGCCGTTCAGGTCGAGCGTACCCGTATAGACGGGGCGCGCATACCATTTCTGATAGGCCTCCTGCATGTGCTCATTGTTGTGCTGAACAAGTTTGTAAAGATGCTGTGGCATAATTATGTTATCCTGCTGCTGTTTAAGATAGTTTCAAGTTTCAAGATTCTTTCATTCATGTATTCTGAAAGCGTTTTCTGTAGAAAACGATGACAGGTTTCAGGTTAAAGATTGAACACAAAATTCACAAATTAAACGCTAACTCCGTGAGACAAAATTCACAAAATTTGGGCCTGGTTCTGTGTTTTTTGTTTGCCGGAAAGCATCTGCGCAAATGCTTAAGTGTTCTTTTGTGGGTTCAGAAGATGCCGAATCTTAGAATCTATGTTTCTTAGTTTCTATGTTTTTACGATTTGAAAATGGTCACAGATTAATTTTATATTTATATATATTTATAAAT
>ONFE01000131.1 GCA_900316985.1 uncultured Prevotellaceae bacterium | reverse complement strand
TCGTCGTGCAGGAAGTCGCAGTCGAACACCGCCATGTTGGCAATCTTACCGAACTCGATGGAACCCATGCGATGCTCCTGATGCCACTGACGGGCCACATTGATGGTCATGGCGCGCAACGACTGCTCACGGGTGATGGCTTCCTTGACATTACGCGGTTGGCATATACCGCCCAACATTTCTTTTGGAGTATTGCGCTTCTCGGCCATGTAAATGCTGTATTTGACATTCATCATCGGGGATACAGGGAAGTCGGAATGGAACACCACGTTAGCACCTGCATCGTAGAACGACTTGATGGGATAGGCCTGATCTGTTAGTTCCTTGCCGACGTAGGAAACTTCCTGTTCGTAAGGACCTCCGGGAATCTTCGCAGTCCACAGGGGGGGGACAGCTGGTATGGAGCCTGTTGCTCCCATACGGCGGATATCCTCATCGGTGACAAAGTGCAGGTGAGCCAGCACATTGCGCTGGTCAAGGTCCCCAGTAATCTTCTCGGCATCCTCAATACAGTCAAGCATGAAGTGGGTAGCACCACCACCCTCGGAGTGTACATGGACAGACATGCCCTCCTTGTCGGCTTCGACAATCAGTTGAACCATCTTATCGTGGTCGTTGAAGCGCTCAACACCGTGATAGCCAGGCTGGTCGAGGTAATCCTGGTTTTGCCAGGCTGTGTGGGCTTCGGTCACACCGTCGAGGAACGCTTTGGCACCAACGATATGGAAATACTCACCACTCAGTTCAGCACGCTGTGCGGCAATGCGGGCAATCTCTGCCTTCGGATCGGCAATATTATCGGTGACATACATGTAAGCATAGGTACGCATCTTCAGTTTGCCTTCCTTCTCCAGTTCATGGTAGGCCTTGGGCGATTCGTGATAGACTACCTCAGCACCAGCATCAGCGACAGCGGTAAAGCCGCTGCTGAGAGCGAAATCCTGCCAAGCGAGCAGATAGTTTTTGGCATCCTCCAATGTAGTGGGAAGTTTTGGTACGATTTCGAATACGGGAGCTTCACAAACGTATCCGTCTGGCTCGCCGTTCTCGTCAACGTGTACCTGTTCATAGCCGTATTTCTTTGCGTAGGCTGCATCGATGCCGGCCCACTCAAGTGCCTTGGTGTTGAGCAACATGGAATGTCCACCGCCGGTATGCATAAACAATGGCTTGTCTGTACAGATGTCGTCCAGATAGGCCTTGGTGACGTATTCATCATTCTCCACCCATCCTGATGCTAAATAGAACTCGCGCTGCGGGTTCTTGGCAATAAACTCCTTAATGATCTCGCGGTATTTGGCATAGTCGGTCAAACCCACCTGCCCCAGGCTAGCCTGTCCGATAAAGCGGTCGCCGGCCAGATGGCCGTGACTGTGAGACTCAAGGAATCCGGGATAGACGTAGTTCTCACCGTAATCCAGCACCTTAGCGTCTGCACCAGCAAGCTTTTTTGCTTCCTCTGCGCTGCCGATATAGGCAAACACGCCGTTCTTCACTAATGCAGCCTTGGCAAAGGGCCGCTTTTCATCCATTGTGATGATGTTGCCGAGAATAATAGCTTGTTTCATTTTATATGATTTATATTACTGAGACTATGTATGCAAAAAGTTAATATCTGTTTGCAAAGCCAGAATCTGCATCGTGCTTGCACGTAAATCAATTGCTGTCATAATCCTAACACTTTGTTTCTCGGGGCAAAGATAGAGAATTCTTTTGATTCTTCCAAATAATTGGCGGGATTTCTTTTAGGGAAACAGCGGGACGGTTCTTCCGTTATAACGAAAGAGTCCCGCTGTTATGATCGAAATTATTCGTCGAAATATTTGGATGGTTCAGGAATAATACGTACCTTTGTCGCGTCAATGTTAAACTTAGAGACAAATAGTATGGCAAACATAGAACCAAGTAAAGGTGAAATCGTGATGTATCAGCCCGATGAGACGATCAGGCTGGAGGTAAGAATGGATGGTGAAACTGTCTGGCTCAGTCAAGCACAAATGGCAGAGCTGTTTAAATCGTCTAGAACTAATGTTGTAGAGCACATTCAACATATATATGAGGATGAAGAACTTGTAGAAAATCTAACTTGTCGGAAATTCCGACAGGTTCGGCAAGAAGGCAAACGTATGGTAGAACGTGAAATACCTATGTACAATCTTGATATGATTATTTCTGTTGGTTATCGAGTTAATTCCAAACGAGGCGTAAAATTCCGCCAATGGGCCACTCGAAAGCTAAAAGATTATCTTTTGAAAGGATATGTAGTAAACAGCCGTATAATTGCATTGGAAGAGCACGTAGCTAAACAAGACACTCAAATACAAAGATTGAAGGACAAAATAGACTTCTTCGTCCGCTCATCTCTGCCTCCAGTCGAAGGAATCTTCTATGATGGCCAGATCTTCGATGCTTATGCCCAGATCATCAACCTTATCAAGCAGGCCAAACGCTCCATCGTGCTCATCGACAATTACATCAGCGCAGACACCCTGACGATGCTCAGCAATCGCGATGCCAACGTCTCAGCAACGATCTACACCCGCCAACTCTCCCAGCAGCAGCAACTCGACCTGCAACGTCACAAC
>ONFE01000015.1 GCA_900316985.1 uncultured Prevotellaceae bacterium | reverse complement strand
GAAGTCCATATCGGCCACCCAAAGCGGAATGACGTCCTCAATGGATGTCTCGTCCCATTTCACGCTGTTTGTCCCACGTCGCGGAATGATTTCGTCGAAGTTGTATTTCATCATGATGACACTATGCATTCAACTTGTTTCTAACTATAATCTGGCAGTCGGCAGGCTGACGAATGTTTTCGTCGATGGTGACCGAGCCGACACCGTCGCAGACAATCCGTCCGGTGCGCGGATTCTTGATGTTGGTCACACGGCCGATGATGTCGGCATGTACTTCTGAGTCCTCAAACATACGGTCGCACTCCTCGTCGAAGGTGCAGTCCTCCAGCACGAGTCCCTCCACATAGCACAGCGGCTGCTCGCCCTTGATATGGCAGCGTACCAGCCGCACATTCTTGGAATGCCATGCCAAATACTCCCCATCGAGTTCAGAATCGTAGATTTCCACGTTCTCGCACTCCCAGAAAGAATCCTTGGTGGTTATCTTTGCATGATGAACCTCGACGTTTTTGCAATACTGGAACACGTATTTAGAATCGCTCACCAGGTCCTCCACATAGACATTCTCGCAAAACATAAACGGATAGGTGCCGTCATGCAGACGGACGTTCTTCGCATCGTTAAACTGTACGTTCTCAAGTTCCACACGGTTCATCTCGCGGAATAATTTCGGTGCATCAATCACCGTGTCCTTCATCACCATATCATTACTGTACCAGATAGCCGAACGGCTTCCTACTTCAAAAAAGCAGTTTGTGATTACCGAGCCGTCTACGTGCCACCAGGGATACTTGCCGATAAAGCGACAACCGTCAGCCATTATATTTTTACAACATTTTATGCCTGACTCCCCCTCTGTGATAGTAACGCCTTCAAGCCGAGTATCCTGAATACCAAACAAAGGCCTTTCTCCTCCGAACGAACTGTTTTTAATTAATTTCATCTTCGTAATAAAATAATTCTGTTGCAAAGATACAAAAGAAAAACACATTATATGTCGCTATTTTCCTTAAAAATATACCAATTTTACAGATAATGATATAAAAATATGTAAAATGCTCACTTTAGAAAAAAGATTTGTCTATTTTTGCAAAATCAATATTATGCTCAAGTTATTAAAAAACATTCAATCCAATGACAAAAAAAACAGTTAAACCAGCTGAAGGTAAGTTGGGTATTATGGTTGTAGGATGTGGTGCCGTATCTACCACATTCATGGCAGGAGTGTTAATGACCCGTAAAGGACTCGCCAAGCCTGTAGGTTCCATGACACAGTATGACAAAATCCGTGTTGGACGCGGAGCAGACAAGAAATACCTGAAATACGATGAAATCGTACCCATTGCAAAACTCGACGATATAGTTTTCGGCACCTGGGATGTCTATCCTCAGAACGCCTATCAGGCAGCCATGTATGCCGAGGTGCTGAAAGCCAAGGACATAGACCCCGTCCGTCAAGAACTCGAGCAGATCAAGCCGATGAAGGCCTGCTTCGACAAGAACTACGCCAAGCGTCTGGATGGCGACAACGTGAAAGACTGCAAAACCCGTTGGGAGATGGTAGAGGCCCTTCGCAAAGACATTCGCGAATTCAAGGAGCAGAACCACTGCGACCGGATCGTAGTAGCATGGGCTGCATCAACGGAAATCTATGTTCCCGCAGACGAAAAGGTTCACGGCACTCTAGCCAACCTTGAAGAGGCCATGAAAGCTGACGACCGTGAGCACATTGCCCCATCTATGTGCTATGCCTATGCTGCCCTCGCAGAAGGGGCCCCTTTCATTATGGGTGCTCCCAACACTACCGTTGATATTCCCGCCATGTGGGAACTGGCCGAAAAGACCCAGATGCCAATCATAGGTAAAGACTTCAAAACCGGCCAGACACTGGTGAAATCCGGTTTTGCCCCCATCATCGGAACCCGTTGTCTAGGTCTGAATGGTTGGTTCTCCACCAACATTCTCGGTAACCGTGACGGCCTGGTGCTCGACGAGCCCCAAAACTTCCATACCAAGGAGGTATCGAAGCTCTCCACCTTGGAGACCATCCTAAAAGGTGAGTGCCAGCCCGAACTCTATGGCGACTATTATCATAAGGTACGTATCAACTATTATCCTCCCCGTAACGACAACAAGGAAAGCTGGGATAATATTGATATCTTTGGATGGATGGGCTACCCCATGCAGATTAAAATCAACTTCCTCTGCCGCGATTCCATCCTTGCTGCCCCCGTGTTGCTCGACCTCTGTCTGCTCAGTGACCTGGCAGCACGTGCGGGGAAATCAGGCATCCAACGATTCCTCAGTTTCTTCCTGAAGGCCCCGATGCACGACTACACGAAGGGTGAAGAGGCTGTCAACAATCTCTATCAGCAATACACGATGCTGAAGAATGCCATCCGCGAAATGGGCGGTTATGAGCCTGATGAGGAAATCGACTAAAGTTTTTTCTTATTTTTCTTTGATTTCGAAAAAGATTGATTACTTTTGCATATCTGTTTTTCATAGAGAGGCAAAAGATGACATCGGAATCAGCCAAATCAAACAAACGACAAGCAGTGCGAATCATCGTCGCACTGCTTGTCGTCGTTTCACTCATCCTGCTTATCCTACCCTTCTGCCCAATTAGCAAGGAACGCCAGCAACTATGCGTTGCAGAACTAGAATATGAAAGATGTTATTCCCTGAATGTCAACGGCAAGGCGGTATTCTATATCAACGAACTGGGAACTGGGGCTGGACTTACCAGCGCCAGCACAAGTCTTGATTCCGTGAGATGGCATAAAGAATCGCTGAAAGGCGTCTGGGTAAACCGTTACCTCTTTTCCCCCTATTGTGGAGGACGCATCATCACGAACAATCCAGACTATAGCGAAATAGAACGTCTGCAAAAGGCAAATTCGCATATAGACACCATTATCCGGTACAATATCAACATCTTGGAGAAAGAGTGCCAACGCTTGAGGCGTGTTACCCGTCGGCTTAACTACTATCTTGATGTCCATAATGTCACTGACGAAGGATACAACACCATCGCCACCCTCTCTGCCAACGTATTGACAACGCGTCATTACCGCGAAAAAGTCCTGGATATTCTGAAAGCCATCAAGCCAAACGAAGTGGTGGATATCCATCTCGTACAGCGCTACACACTCATCAGCCACGATAAAAACGGCAAAACCGTTCGGACAAGATGTGAGCTCCTCGACAACGAGTACGAAGACGACATAGCCACCGTGCAGACCAAACGCCACTTTATGCCCGATTCTGCAAAGTCAATCTACTACAACTCCACGACTGCCACTTTCATCGGAAAGGCCATTATGCACGAGAAGGATCCTCTTCCCGGATTTATATACAGAGGAGAAACGGCCGAAGGAAAACGCTCTGGGCACGGTGTTTTGCTGACATCCGACGGCACCTACTACGACGGAATGTGGGAGAATGACAAGCGCAATGGTTTCGGATTTTCCGTGGATACACTCGGAAAAGTGCTTGTCGGTGAATGGAAAGACGACCAATACAAGGGTGAGCGCCTTGTCTATACCTCCGATCGTATCTATGGCATTGACATCTCCCGTTATCAGCACGATATCGGCAAGAAGCACTACGGCATAGACTGGTCACGACTACGTATCACCCATTTGGGCACCATCAGTAACAAGCGCATCCTCGGAACGGTTGACTATCCCGTCAGTTTCTGCTATATCAAATCCACCGAAGGGACTACGATCAAGAACCGCTATTACAACAGCGACTACACGCAGGCCCGCAATCACGGCATTCTCTGCGGTTCCTATCATTTCTTCTCCACGAAAAGCAGCGCCACAGGCCAGGCCGATTACTTCATCCGCAACACCCATTTCAACAAAGGCGACCTTCCACCAGTGCTCGACGTGGAGCCCTACCCCAGTCAGATAGCTGCAATGGGAGGCGTCGAAGTGATGTTAGACAAGGTGCGTACATGGCTCCGCATTGTCAAAGAGCGCACCGGCACCACGCCGATACTCTACGTCAGCCAGTCGTTCGTGAATCGCTACCTCACAGATGCCACCGACATCAAGCGCAACTACAAAGTCTGGATTGCCCGCTATGGCGAATACAAACCCGACATCCGGCTGGCCATCTGGCAACTTTCCCCTGACGGCCGCGTGGCAGGAATCCGCGGTGACGTTGACATCAATGTATTCAATGGCTACCAAGACGAATACCAGGATTTCCTGGAAACACAACTTATTAAATAAACTACAGTTGTCATTTGTACAAAAAAACGGCCTGCTTCCACCATTGGAAACAGGCCGTTAATCTAATATAAGAAGCATTACTCTTCCGGAGCCTTGTCAATGAGTTCCATGAACTCGTCGAGTTTCGGCGTGATAATAATCTGAGTGCGACGGTTGCGCTGCTTACCGAGGGCAGTGTCGTTGGTTGCCAATGGGTTGTATTCACCACGGCCACCAGCGGTCAGACGCTTCGGATCTACGCCATAGTTGTTCTGCAGAGCCTGTACCACTGAAGAGGCACGCAGACAAGAGAGATCCCAGTTGTTACGGATGTTCTCGCGAGAGATGGGCACATTGTCGGTATTACCTTCGATGAGCACGTCATAATCCTTGTAGTCCTTGATAATCTTGGCAATCTTTGACAGCGTCTCAGCAGCTCGGTCGTTGATTTCATAAGAACCGCTCTTGTAGAGCATGTTGTCGGCCAAAGAAATGTAAACCACACCCTTAAGCACCTGCACGTCCACTTCTTTGAGCTCTTCCTTGCTCAATGAACGCGTCAGATTGTTTGTGAGTACCATATTAAGAGAATCACTCTTGGTTTTCAAATCTGTCAAATGACGGATATACTGATTTGACTCATTGATCTGGTCTACCAACTTCTCGATAGAGATGTTGTTCTGGCTGCTGTTAGCCAGACTCTTATCCAGTGAACGCTGCAAAGAACGGTAAGCCTGCTTAGACTGTTCGAGTTGTTCTTCCAAAGAACTTACGCGCGCATTAGAGGCGGCCAACTGTTCCTTTGTAACCTGATAACTTGTATTCAGTTCTTTGTTCTCATTCTGCAGATTCTGGTTATCCAGACGGCAATTTTCAAGGTCTTTCTTGCTGGCACAACTGCTTACGAGCAACACACCAGCCAGCATTGTCATCATTAAAACATTCTTTTTCATATTCATTCAATTATTAGTGAGTATTCGAATAATTTCGGGTGCAAATTTATTTAATTGACGGAACAAAACAAATAAAGTTGCACTTGATTATGGAATTTTAACCGAGAAAGCACCATTTTTAAAGTATCTTTCAAGAAAAGGCGAACTCTCGACAAAGCAAATCAGGATAAGCCCTATTTACGTTTGTGCCTGTAAAACAGCAGTGTTCCATTCTTACTTTAAATAAGCATCACGATTATAGTGCAAAATAAGTGCGAATAAATACATAACATGGAACAGATAATAATATTCGCGCCTATAATAAAAGGTTTTATCATCAAAAAACGTATGAAGCCATAAAAGCATTAGGAAAACCATATATTACCTGAAGAAGACCACGGAAATAGGTAAAAGAACATTTAGTTCATATCCACCTTAAATCTATGACGCCCTACTGGAATTTGATTCTGCCTGGAAAAACGATGGCATATCAATATCCCATGATAAGGAAAAACGACATAAAAAATGCCGTAAAAATACTGCGAATAGATACACATATAGAATAAAGCATATACTCTCGCACCATTAAATCCTAGCAAACCACACAACAAACATTTTCCAAAGGAAAAACTTTGCTATTTATTTTGTATTGTTCTCACTTATTCGTACCTTTGCACACATTAATTAATAATGCATTATATTTCGAAAGATTATGATTCTTTTCTTCCAGACAACGCAAAAGAGCGTGATTGCCACGCAAGTGGACCATCAGCTCAATGAACAAGAAATCAAGGAACTTTGCTGGCTTTATGGTGATGCTGCACTGATTAGCAGTGAGACGATGGACGGATTCTTTGTGGGTCCGCGACGTGAAATGATTACTCCTTGGAGTACCAATGCCGTGGAAATCACGCAGAACATGGGCCTCAAGGGCATCCAGCGCATCGAGGAATACTTCCCCGTCAGCAGTAAGGACGCTGATTACGACCCGATGCTGCAGCGTATGTACACAGGACTGAACCAGAACATCTTCACGGTGAACATCCAGCCGGAGCCCATCAAGCACGTGGCCAATCTGGAGGAATACAACGAGCAGGAAGGTCTGGCCCTGAGTCCTGAAGAAATAGAGTATCTGCATAAGGTGGAACAGCAGCTGGGCCGTCCGCTGACCGATTCCGAAATCTTCGGTTTTGCCCAGATTAACTCCGAGCACTGCCGCCACAAGATTTTCGGTGGTGTGTTCATCATCGACGGCAAGGAGATGGAGTCGAGCCTGTTCAACATGATTAAGAAGACCACCAAAGAGAATCCCCACAAGATTCTCTCAGCCTATAAGGATAACGTAGCTTTCTCGCAAGGTCCTGTCATCGAGCAGTTTGCCCCGAAAGACCAGAGCACCAGCGACTATTTCCAGGTGAAGGAAGTGGAGAGTGTCATCTCGCTGAAGGCCGAGACCCACAACTTCCCCACCACGGTGGAGCCTTTCAATGGTGCCGCTACGGGAACGGGCGGTGAAATCCGCGACCGTATGGGCGGTGGTGTCGGCTCATGGCCTATTGCCGGAACGGCTGTCTATATGACAAGCTATCCCCGCAAGAAGGATGATATCCAGAAATGGGAAGAGCTCCTTCCCGTTCGCCAATGGCTGTATCAGACTCCCGAGCAGATACTCATCAAGGCTTCTAACGGTGCTTCCGATTTCGGAAACAAGTTCGGCCAGCCGCTGATTACGGGTTCTGTACTTACTTTCGAGCATCAGGAAGGCAACGAGCGCTATGCCTACGACAAGGTGATTATGCTGGCAGGCGGCGTGGGCTACGGCACCAAGCGCGACTGTCTGAAGAAAGAACCGCAGAAAGGCAACAAGATTGTTGTCGTGGGCGGTGACAACTACCGCATCGGTCTCGGCGGCGGTTCTGTGTCATCCGTAGATACCGGCCGCTATTCGAACGGCATTGAGCTGAATGCCGTTCAGCGTGCCAACCCCGAGATGCAGAAGCGTGCCTATAACTTGGTGCGTGCCCTCTGCGAGGAGGATGTCAACCCCGTGGTTTCCATCCACGACCACGGAAGTGCCGGCCATGTGAACTGTCTGTCGGAACTCGTTGAAGAGTGTGGCGGCGAGATTGACATGACCAAGTTGCCCATCGGCGACCAGACACTTTCGTCAAAGGAAATCATTGCCAACGAGAGTCAGGAGCGCATGGGCCTGCTCATTGACGAAAAGCATATCGAGCATGTGCGCAAGATTGCCGAGCGTGAGCGTGCCCCGCTGTATGTGGTCGGCGAGACCACCGGCGATGCCCACTTCTCGTTCAAGCAGGGCGACGGCATCAAGCCCTTCGACCTCGATGTGGCCCAGATGTTCGGCCATTCGCCCAAGACCTATATGGTGGACAAGACCGTGGAGCGCCATTACGGAGCCCCCACCTACTCCCCCAAGGGGGAGAGCCTCGAGCAGTATGTCAAGGACGTGCTCCAGTTGGAGGCCGTTGCCTGTAAGGACTGGCTCACCAACAAGGTGGACCGTTCGGTGACTGGTAAGATTGCCCGCCAGCAGTGTCAGGGTGAAATCCAGTTGCCGCTGAGCGACTGTGGTGTGGTTGCCCTCGACTACCGCGGAGTGAAAGGTATTGCCACGGCCCTGGGCCATGCACCTCAGGCCGGTCTGGCCGACCCGAAGGCTGGTTCGGTACTCTCTGTAGCCGAATCCCTGACCAATATCGTATGGGCCCCTATGGAAGAAGGACTCGACAGCGTGTCACTCTCTGCCAATTGGATGTGGCCCTGCCGTTCACAGGAAGGCGAGGATGCCCGTCTTTATAGTGCCGTGAAAGCCCTGTCCGATTTCTGCTGTGCCATCCATGTGAATGTGCCCACGGGTAAGGACTCGCTCTCCATGAGTCAGCAATACCCCAACGGCGACAAGATTATCGCCCCTGGAACGGTTATCGTTTCCTCCGGCGGTGAAGTTTCCGACATCCGGAAAGTGGTGTCGCCTGTTCTGGTGAACGATGCCAATACCACCCTCTACCATGTTGATTTCTCATACGATGAGCAGCGCCTGGGCGGTTCTGCCTTTGCACAGACACTCGGCAAGGTGGGCGACGACGTGCCTACCGTGAAGAACCCGCAGTATTTCCGCGATGCCTTCAATGCCGTTCAGGACCTCATTCAGCAGGATCTCATCCTTGCCGGACACGACATCTCTGCCGGCGGTCTCATCACAACGCTCTTAGAGATGACCTTCGCCAACACGAAAGGCGGCCTGGATATCGACCTGAGCAGTTTCAGCGGTGAGGATATCGTAAAGAACCTGATGGCCGAGAATCCCGGTGTGGTGATTCAGGTGAAGGACAGCGACATAGAAGCCGTGGAGAACCTCTTCGACGAGGCCGGCATTTCATACGCTCCCATCGGCAAACCCGCTGCTGCCCGCAAGATTTTCGTCAAAAAAGACACCTACAAGCACGCCTTTGATATCGAGGAGATGCGTGACGCCTGGTATAAGACCTCTCACCTGCTCGACCGCAAACAGAGTTTCAACGGACAGGCCGACGAGCGTGCCAAGAACTATAAGAACCAGCCGCTGGAAATGAAATTCAACGACGATTTCCAGGGAACGCTGGCTCAATATGGTCTCAGTGCCGACAGATGGAGAACACAAGGCACCGATGACCAGAAGAAAGTGCGCGCCGCCATCATCCGCGAGAAGGGAACCAACGGTGAGCGCGAGATGGCCTACTCGCTGTGGCTCGCTGGATTTGAGGTGAAGGACGTGATGATGACCGACCTCATCAGCGGTCGCGAGACTCTGGAAGACATCAATATGATTGTGTTCTGCGGCGGATTCTCCAACTCCGACGTACTTGGTTCAGCCAAGGGTTGGGCCGGAGCCTTCCTCTTCAACCCCAAGGCCAAGGAAGCCCTCGACAAGTTCTATGCCCGCGAAGACACCCTCTCACTGGGTATCTGCAACGGTTGCCAGCTGATGGTGGAACTGGGTCTTACGGGTGCAAAGGGTGCGAAGATGCTTCACAACACTTCTCATAAGTTTGAGAGCGACTTCGTTTCATTGGCTATCCCACAGAACGACAGTGTGATGTTCGGTTCGCTGAGCGGTAACAAGCTCGGCATCTGGGTGGCCCACGGAGAAGGCAAGTTCTCGTTGCCCGAGCCCGAAGCCAGCTACAACATCATCGCCAAGTACAACTACCACGGCTATCCCGCCAACCCCAACGGTTCCGACTACGACGTGGCAGGTATCTGCTCAGCCGACGGTCGCCACCTGGCCATGATGCCCCACTTGGAGCGCGCCATCTTCCCGTGGCAGAACGCCTGGTATCCCGCCGAGCACCGTCATGACGAGGTGACTCCGTGGATTGAGGCCTTTGTCAACGCCCGCAAGTGGATTGAAGAAAAAGAAAACAAGTAAAAAGGTTTAATTCAGACGACCTTGAACGTATTCAATAAGATAAAGCCCAATGCCGTTCCCCTTTCCATGAAGGGGATGAAGGAGGCTTTTCTTACCTTCTTTAAGATTGGCATAGTCACCTTCGGTGGTGGCTATGCCATGATACCCATGATAGAAGAGGAAGTGGTGAACAAGCATCACTGGACCAGCAAAGAGGAACTCTTGGATCTCATCGCCATCGCACAGAGTTGTCCTGGCGTCTTTGCGGTAAACATCAGCACCTTCATCGGTTACAAGCTGAACAAGAAGGCCGGTGCTTTCTGCACCACGCTCGGTGCAGCCCTTCCCTCATTTATCATCATCCTGCTCATTGCGATGTTTTTCCACCAGTTTGCCGACAATAAAGTGGTTGCGGCTATGTTTCGCGGCATCCGCCCAGCGGTTGTTGCCTTGATTGCCGTTCCTACTTTCCGCCTGGCCAAGACAGCCAGCATCTCGCTCACAAACTGCTGGATTCCCATCGCCTGTGCTCTGGCCATCTGGGCCCTGGGAGTCTCACCTATCCTTATTATCATCATAGCCGCAGTAGCCGGCTATGTATATGGTCAATTCATCAAGCCTACGGAATGATATACCTCTATCTGTTCATCACGTTTTTTGAAATCGGAATCTTCGGATTCGGAGGCGGCTACGGCATGCTGTCGCTCATTCAAGGCGAGGTGGTACACCATTGGCATTGGATGACGACAGGTGAATTTACCGACATCGTGGCCATCTCGCAGATGACGCCTGGTCCCGTAGGAATCAACTCCGCCACTTATTGCGGCTATACAGCTGCTATCAATGCAGGCTATTCCGTGCCCATGGGCATCTTGGGCAGTTTCGTGGCTACCTTCGCCCTAGTACTCCCCTCCTTCATCCTGATGATTCTCATTGCGAAGATGTTTATGAAATACATGCACACTTCCACTGTGCAAAGCATCTTCGAAGGTCTCCGTCCTGCCGTGGTAGGCCTATTAGGAGCCGCCGCCCTGATGCTAATGACCAAGGACAATTTCAGTTCCTTTACTGAAAATCCCTGGCAATTCTGCATCAGCATTTTCCTCTTCGCAGCCACTTTCGTCGGTACCTATTGGATGAAGATCAATCCCATCCGCATGATTATCTATTCGGCTATAGCCGGATTAGTGCTGCTGTATTAAACAGATTGTTTGGCTAACGCTAATGCTCACAGAGGGGCTGTCCCCATGTGAGCAGGGGCCGGTGATGCGTTCATTTTGCATAGGAAATTTTTGATTTAAGGGTGTAAGGGTGTCAAAACCCCGATAAACACTGGGCTTGCGCCCTCCTCAAGAGGGTGTCAAGGGTGTCATAAGGGTGTAATGGGAGACCCAACCCTGCTCTCCCTGCATAGGGAGGGGAGTAGATAGTTTGAGCGGATTTGTATTGTTCGTTAAATTCGTTGTTTTTTATGGCAGATTTATGGAGATATTTGTTTTAATGATAGTCTTGGGTTGTAATAAGCTTCGTGTCTTTGTGTCTTCGTGTTTGCTTATCGAAAATTTTCTAGAGAATTTGTTTCTTCCAATGATAGTTTGCACCCCGTTGGATAATAGTTCGGAGAAAATTCTCTAGAGAATTTGTCAAAAACCTGTCACCCTTATGTCACCCTTGACACCCTTCTCAGGAGGGTGCAAGCCCAGTGTTTATCGGTGTTTTGACACCCTTGCACCCTTAAACATAAAAATCTCGCGCACGCGCGTACGAAGATGAAGAACAGAAAGATATACGGTGGATTCAGCGGTATGCAAACTTTCAAAGGCATGCAGCAGGCTTATCGAGGTGACCGAGGGCAATCATGTCCATTTCCTTGATTTCTTTTCGAGTACAGAATCAGAGGTTATATTTTTGATTTCAGGCATCGGGAGCCCTTCACTTCAAAACACAGACTATCAAATAAACACATGGCACGGTGAAGGGTTTTTAAATCAGTAATACATTCTATTTAATAACACCCATTTCATCGGAGATATAACATTTTGTGCAGCTTTTAAGTAGATTATTTGGTTTTTTGACAGAAAAGCACTACTTTTGTCGCTGAATGTAAAGCTAAAAAAAACTATGAGGTCGGCAATCGATAATGATCAGATATTTTTCGTATCTTTGTCGCCGTAATTAATAAACAACGAAAGAATATACCAGAGAAGAGTAAGTTATGCGGAACCAATCTGAACAGAGGTTTCCTGTGTTAATTAAACAATAATAAAAAATATGAATAGAGTAATTAAGATTTCAGTAATGGTGCTGGTGGCGGTGTTTGCCATTTCAACTGCGGCCAGTGCGCAGACAAAGAAGTGGGCCTATCAGAGTGACTACGAAGAAGGTATGGCCTGTGTGAAAGACGACCAGGGCAAGTGGGGTCACATCGACGAACAGGGCAAGCTGGTCGGGCAGATGTGGCGCAACGTGAAGTATTTCCAGGAGGGACTGGCTCCCGTGGAGAACGAGGACGAACTTTGGGGCTTTGTAGATAAGACGGGCAAGTTGGTCATCCCCTGCAAGTATCGCTCGGCTGCTTGGTTCAGCGAGGGGTTGTCGGCTGTGACGGAGAATTATAACGACTATGGCTACATCGACAAGACGGGCAAGGTGGTCATTCCCTTCAACTTCAAGAACGCCTATTCCTTCGAGAAAGGCAAGGCCAAGGTGCAGGACGCAGACCGCCAGTGGCGCAAGATCGACAAGACCGGAAAGTATATTGAATAATCAATAGTAATAATCAATTTATCTTTTTGAGTATAATGAAGAAGATTTTTGCAATCGTAGCCTTCGCAGCCATATGTATCACAGCCAGTGCACAGGAGTTAGTAACCTATACGGGCTCTGAGTTTATTGTTCAGCATCCGGCTGAATTTAAGGGTGAAGAAGATATCTGGGGGGCTGGTACTAATGAATGGAAAATGGACGATAATCATCTTTTGACATGCTGGTATGATGAAGATGCCTGCAAGGTAGTAGAATTTGACATGTATGCAGCCGTTCAGAAGATTGGTATGGAGGATAAGGGCATGACTTGCGGCGATCCTGTTATCAAAGGTAATATATGTACTCTTCGTGGCGTCAAGGATAATCAGGTCGAGTATGCCTATGTCGTAAACTTTGGCATTAAGACTTATAGTGAGTGTCTTACTGGCAAGTTCAGGTGTCTTGTCAGCGATGAGGCCAAGTATAAGCCCATGTTCGACACGATTCTGAGCACAATGAAGTTGAAGTAACTTTATTATAATGTGAGCGATATGCTGAAACTTCAATTGTTTCTGTTTCAAAGTCCAGATGCGTGACTTGATTGACAAAGAAGTGTTCCGAATGACTATCTTAGTCACGGCACTGCTGCTACTCATCACCGGCTGTTCCCGCCAGGAACAGCCGCAAGGGAACATCATCCCTACCGGCAACCACTATGAGCGGGCGATGCAACTTTGCGAGGGTAATCACTATGCTGAAGCAGAACTCATCCTGAAAGAAGGAGAACTAACTGCAGAGGCCAGTGACAACATTCTCGAACTGCAGAAATGTCAGGAGACCCGTTATCTGGTGGCCCGGATTCTGAGTGCCACCACCCAGCAACGCAACTACGAACTGCTCCACGACCATGAGAAATCAGCCAACATGGCGCAGTTCATCACATTAGCCAAAGAACTGCTTCACCACACTTACGAACAGGAAAAGATTGCCGAATTGCAGCACCAATATGAGCAGCAGGCATCTGACCGCCGCCATTACCAATTGCTCGCCTATCTCTTCGGACTTCTTCTGCTAGTCATCCTCATGGTGCTGGTGATTCTCTACTTCAACCGACGGCGCATCGAACAATACAACAGCATCCTCGACCTGAATGCCCAAACCATCGAGCATGCTCAGCAGCGCATCGAGGTGTTGTCTCAGGAGAGCGAGGCCCACGACAAGGAAATCAACCGACTGAACGACAAAATCACTTCTGCGCGCCGTTCCACCAACGAACGTCTGGGACGCGGCAAGGAAGTATTCGACCTTATTTCAACCGGTGGTAAACTGCCCCCATCGGCTGATGACGAGAACAGCCTCATCGAATACTATTCCGTGAGCCACTATGCCACCTTCCACGAATGGACAACACACTACGATCATCTCACCGCCCGTCTCTATACCTATCTTATATTACAGGACATGGGCAAGCAAGACGATGACATCGCCCAGATTCTCTGCGTCAGTCCCTCGGCCGTTCGTTCCATCAAATCGAGGGTGAAAGCGCGGAAGAAAGGGTGATTTCTGTTGCAATTTCGGGTTCAGAATCTTCCTAAAATACAAATTAACTTACTAACTATCAAACATTTGCAAAGAAATTGACTTTGCAACACACGCCGAAAATAATTCCCTGAAAATTTGCAACCATACCGTTTGCTTTCTAATTTTGCCAGTGAGAAATTCACATTATTACGTATCATTTAAAATAATAACAACTATGGCAAAGTTAGATTTAATCTCCCTGGAATGGACCGACCTTGTATTCGAAGGCAGAAACAAGGATTATGGTGCTTACCAACTTCGCAAGGGAACTTCCAAGCGAAACATCTGGTCCATTATTATTGTAGCCCTCGCGGCAGTACTCCTCTACCTCGGGCTTACGCTGCATCGCATGGCAGCGGCCAACCGCACGGTAGAAAACACACAGGCAATCGAGCTCACCAACCTTGAAAGCAAAAAGAAGGAAGCCAAGGTGGAAAAGAAAGAACAGATTAAAGTGGAACCCGAGAAAACCGTGGAAAGGGTGAAGTCTTCCGTAAAGTTCACCGCTCCCGTCATCAAGAAGGATAATTTGGTGAAGGAAGAAGACGAGATCAAACTCGACGAAATTGAGAAGAGCAACAAGGCCATTGGTGCCCTCACCGTTGAAGGCAACGATGAAGTTGGCGGCGAGGTACTCCAACTTAGGGAACAGATTGCGGCACCCGAACCTCCCAAGCCCGCTGAAGAAAACAAGGTGCACGATTTCGTGGAGCAGATGCCCTCCTTCCCTGGTGGTATGGGAGCGCTGATGTCATGGCTCAGTCAAAACATCAAGTATCCTGTCATAGCCGCAGAAAACGGTGTTGAGGGCCGCGTAATCGTTCAGTTCGTGGTTGAGAAAGACGGTTCCATTACTGATGTGAAGATTGCCAAATCAGTAGATCCCTCTCTCGACAAGGAGGCCACTCGTGTGGTGAGCAGCATGCCACACTGGATAGCCGGTCGACAGAACGGCAATCCAGTCCGCGTGAAATACACCGTGCCCGTCACCTTCAAACTTCAGTAAAACTCCAAAATATTCCCAGAATAATTTGCAGCCCTGCGAATTGTTCCTTACCTTTGCATACTAAAAAAAATGTCAGATGAAAAATAGGATTATAATTGGAATCATCATGCTCCTTACTGGCTTCATGCCCGTCAGTGCACAAACGATGAGTGAAAGGCAGGCAGCCAAAATGGACAGTATGGCCATTGCCCTTTTCAAAGACGGGAACTTCAAGAAGAGCATCGAACTGATGAACAAGTGGCTTGCCGACAGACTGCAGGCAAAGGGCGAGCAGGATTCACTCTATATCCAGCGAACCGCCCTGCTGGCAAAGGCCTACTTCAGAGACCAGCAACTCGACAAGGCCATCAGCAGTATCGACAAAGCCATCAATCTCTATGGCAAATACAAAAGCGACAAAGACACGCTCTACGCCTTCTATCTGGACAACAAGGCCCTCTATCTGAACGCAAAGGAAGACTACAAGGCAGCCCTACCTTTAGTCAGAAAGGCTCTCGACATCTACGAGCCGCTCCACAGACGCGACTACGATATGGCCATGATTCTTATTCACATGGCCGAGGCCTGCCATTTCAACGACATCCATCAGGATGCCATCCGGTATGAACTTCGGGGACTCGACATCTATAAGGAACTGTTTGGCGAGGCATCTGAACCTTATGTTTCGGAACTGAACTACCTGAAACAATACTATGAAGGAGCCGGTGATACGCAGAAAGCCAGTCAGGTGGAGAAGCAGATGGAGCAGTTGGTCGCCAAAATCAAGGAAAAAGAGAAAGGCGTTCAATATGCCCAGTTTGCCTCGGCCGAAGAATGCCGAGAGCATAATGCCGATGCCCTGACTGCTGCCAAGACCTACCTGAGCGGAAGAATCGATGAACAGAAGTCCGTGAAAGCCGCTGCCTACGTGATGGGATGGTCGCAGGCTTCGCCAGACATCAATATTGTGATTGCCGACGAAAATATGTACTACCTTCAGAATCAATGGCAGATGCTGGCCTATTTCTGCGGCTGTACGGAATACGCCCTGGAGCAGCAGCAGAAGGATTTCTCCCCCGAAATGCACATCGCCGCCATGAAGCGCACGCTGGAACATTATAAAGCCAACCGCACATTGACCGGCGTTGTAGCCGAAATGGAGACACTTTCCAATCTTGAAAAGAGCGGCAAACTGGAAGAAACGCTCCGCCAGGATGCCCAGAAGATTCTTCAAAACATGGAGAAAGCAAAAACGAAGGAATAGAATCCCCAATTCCTAATAATTCATAGAAATGAAGAGGAGTGCAAAACTACTGATAGCAGCATTACTATTCCTGCCAACCACTGCGCAAAAACTCTTTGCCACAGCGCAGGAAGGTAACATCATCTACATTGACGGAGAGCGGTGGGACGTGTTGGCAGAACCCATTTATGCCGATACTGCACTCTTCCATCGCATGAAAGCGGCATTGCCCAAAGACAGGTCTTGGTCTACTGCCAACTGGAATGGCTACACCAGTTACTGGAGCATCAAGCAGGATTGCCTTTTCCTTGACAGCATCGGCATGTCTTTCTATATCAAAGATACCAACCAGTACCGATCTGAGTGTCTTGACGAAAATACAATGCAGCGCCTATTCAGTGGCTACACAAAGCGCGAGGGAATCTTGGCTGCATGGTACACAAACGACCTGAGAATTGCACGCGGGAAATGTGTCCGCTATGTACACTCGGGTTATGACAGCAACTTTGAATATGAAACGTTTCTTTCTATAGACAAAGGACGGTTGGTTAGCCGTAAGGACTATCATAACAAAGTGATTGATGGTTTGTCATTCGGCGAGCGGGGCATACAGAAGCAAGAGGACATAAAGACCAAGTTCCATTTGCATCCTGAGAAATATCCAGAATTGACAGGCGTGAAACGAATATTGTTCTCCATCAAGAATGCCAGCGTTGATTCCTTGGGTAACATCACCGACTGTACTGTCACGGCAAGAATATGGCATGGCGAACAATCAGAATACCACCAGGGCATTGCTGAGGAAATAAAGCAGGCTATCATGGCCATCCATCCTTGGAAGGTTCTCTTTCTCTATGGGGAATATGTTCCCTACGAACTGAATGGATATTCTTTTCGTTATGATCTAGCACAAACCTTTGGAGTTTCAAAAGAATACATTAAAGGCCACTATAGTGCGAAGAGTAAATACAATATAGAAGAAATACTTAAGCGTAAATATAAAGAATCAATGGCACGTGATTCCACAAACACTGAGGCTCCCATGTGCCCCCCAAATAATTGATGAAGATTTGTGATGATTTTTGTTTTAATTTCAACACTAATTCCCTGTTATACAAAGGACGGTTCCAAATGGGTAGCAACCCACTGAAACCGTCCCTTGTTATATCTGTGTGCCGTTAGACTATCAACTATTCATGGCAGCAAAGCCCACTCCAATTAATACAAATAAAATAACAAATGCATAGATTACCAAGATAAGAATGGTAATGATACCCAAGAACTGGGTAAGCGAACTCAGTCCTTTGATTCCGCGAGCCAGTTCATTCTCATCATCAGAGAGGCAGGCAGCCTTGGCACCGCTAGCAAACTGGAAACCCTTCATAATGGGATAAATGTATAAAGCGGCAATAACCAAGTATATAATTCCCATGGCAACTGCTCCAAATGGCATCTCAGAAAACATGGAAGATGCCACAGAACCAGCCCCTAATAAGAAGATGGCAAAAATCACAATAAGTGCCAATCCTATGCTGCCGACAACACATAGGAACTTTGTCCATTTTGCAGCAGTAAGCAAATCGGCCTTCGTACTCTCTTTCACTCTCAATCCTGTAGTTTCAGGAATCTTCATTTCTTCTTCCATAGTTGTATTATTTACGATTAAACAATTTTAACGTTTTTATTAATCTAACTTTCATCGATTGCAAAGGTAATAAAAACCATCCGAGTTCGCAAATATGAGTGTGAACATTTACCAAGAATCGCTCGATAATACTGACGGTTGCAACTAAATGAAGAAAAAGTTCGTCTAACGTGTAGTAAATGATCACAAAATGCGTCTAATGTGTAGAAACAATTCTAAAAATCATACTACAATGAAAAAGTTAGTTTTTGCAACCCTGATGTGTGTGGCAGCCATGAGTGCCAGAGCACAAGTCCTCACCTCCGAGACCGTGAACCATATCTACTCCGAGGCAGTTTTTAACACAACCAATGGTGATTACTGTTTCAATGCCGACAAGAATGGCAACGACATCACCACTCTCTATGTCTATCAGAAAGTAAGCGGTCCTAAAGGCAATGTGACGCTCATCCCCCACTTGAAGCATGAGTATGACTACGCCTCCGACGGCAAGCTGAACAATCGGGTAACGTACCGCTGGAACGACCGTCAGGAGGATTGGGAGTGTATTTCCCGCTACGAATACACCCTTACCGATGAGATTTATTATACAGAGTACAGCCGCTACAATCATCGGACCAAATCCTTCGACCAGCCAACAGACATGATGGTATATACGCTGTATCCCGATGACAGCATCAACCACGTGGCCAGCTACCATCGTAACAGTCCATCGGCTCCCTTCCAACTTATCAGCGAGATATCCGTCAACGAGCAGCCTTGGCTCCTTGCCATAAAATAGAACCCATCCTTTTACATCAATAAAAGCGGACCGTTTGGCCCGCTTTTTATGTTGCTAGGAAAAGAGTAACAGGACGGTTGCTTCTTAGAAGAATGCTTGGCAGTGATTCCGGTTTGAAGAATTCACACTTCATCAGAAACTGGGGAAAGTAAAGAAGGAGTGGTCCTGACTGAAGCCGATGTCATCCACCCAACAGAGACGGTCGTCGGTCATGGCAATGGCACGAATGCGGGTGATGTCGGTATACTTCTTGTCGCGGTAGCCGAGAGGAACGTCCTCAATCTCTATCTCCTCGTCGGGTTCGATGATACTCACAGTCTGCGGCACCTTCACCACATCGTACTCATCCTTGTACATATCGGTGTAGTGAATACAGAGGAAAAGACGCACATTCTCCAGCCGCTTGCCCGATTTATTACGAATGGTCACCTGCATCTCTTCATCGTCGGTGAGGACAAGCCATTTGGAATCAGGTTCCACCTTCACGTCCAGGAACTTACGGTCGATGAGCAACTGCTTGAAACCCACAGGCAGATTCTGCTCGCAGAACTGCATATCGGAGAGCAGACCGTCGTAATATTTCTGATTGCCACGACGGAAGAAATGGTTGTAAATCTCGTTTTTACTCTCTTCCTGACGGTTCGTGTCGGCATAATATTTGGCTTTCATCAGATTGGGACTGAACACGCCGTTACCTTCCATCATGGAGCGATAGAGTTGCAGAAGATAGAGCCCTTCTGAAGTCTTGTTCAGATAGGTACGCATACAGTAGGAATCGAGCATATCTGAGAGCTGGGCTGCCTGACGGGGATACTCCACGGAAGCCTGATGGAAACAACTCAGAGCCTGTTCGGATTCGCCCATCCGCTGATAGAGCACACCGCGCAGGAGCAAGGCGGGAGCCGTCTTTCCGGGGTTCTGTGCCACATAGTCATCAAGTATGTTAAAAGCTGAAGCGAAATGGGAGCCCAAACCCACCCTATATCCCTCCCCAAGGGAGGGATTTTGAATAGTATCAGTTATGGAAATTTCGGCAGATTTTTTATCAAGCCTCCTTTCCTTCGGGAGGGATTGAGAGTGGGTTTTTACTCCCATCACAATCTCTGCCTGCGCCTTCAGCAGTTGACCCTCAGTACAGTTGGGATATTTTTTTAAAATGGCGTCGGCACCTTGAAGGGCACTCTCAGCCTGGCCGCCATAAAGATCAAGATAAACCTTGTCTTTTTCCACACAAAGCGCGTCATACTCTTTCATGTACTTGTGGTAGATAGGCGCGTAGTCGGTAAGGTATTGTTGATAAGAAGCCTCCAACTTGGCGATGTCATTGCGCACGTTCTGTCGCAGTTCCTTGTCTTTCCGGTAATTGGCGAAAGCCTTATGAGTCACCTTCGAGGCATCCTCCTGATGAAAGATGTCGAGCAGCACAATGGGGTTGCCCATCACGGTGTTCACAATGTCCATGATGTTCACGCGCCTGGTCATCTCCATGCCTCCCGTGGCAGCACTACGCGCCAGCATCCAGGCATCGCTGAGACTCTTATCAAGGGCCTGCAACTGATACATATACTGCAAGACGGGCAGCATCTTCTGCTTGGCCTCCAGTACGTCAGGAGCCACGCCATCGTAGTCTTGGCGGGCCATCACCTTCAGGAATTCATCGAAGTCCTCCGAGTTGGCCTGTGCCAGTTCCAGCGCATTCATCACGCGCACGGTCTTCTCCAAATCATAATCCTTATTGGCCACAAGCCTCTGATTGCGGATGGCCTCATAGGCAGGCACGAATTCATCCACCGGCTTATAGTTGGACAGTTCGAAGGGATCGGCAGTCTTCACGTCGCATCCCGTCAACAGGGCAAGACAGAACAACAGAATCAGGGGTTTTCTCATTTTCAGTATTTGATGGGTTCCGTGTGCAAAGATAATCATTCTTTTTAAAAAAGGAACAAATACATCACTTTTATAATATTTTAATACGAATAATTGTTTGTTTTACAATTAATTTCATATCTTTGTCATCAAAATGGCGAAGGTATTTTATCTCGGCATAAAAAAAGAATGGATTCTTTTTGTTCTGCTCTCGATTATTCATATCTTTGCACTCACAAGACCTGATAACAATAAAAACAACCTAACATATCACCTTATGAAAAAGAAAACTATTCTTTCAGTTTTGCTGCTGGGTGCCTTAGCATCCGCCAATTCTGTCATGGCTGCCGACGGTAGTCATCAGTACACAATCCAAGCCAACAAACCGGGGGCTGTGATTCAACCCACGATGTACGGTGTGTTCTTTGAGGACATCAACTTCGGAGCCGACGGCGGCCTCTATGCCGACATGGTGGAGAACCGCTCGTTCGAGTTTCCCCAGCACCTGATGGCCTGGCAAACCTTCGGCAACGTGGAGGTAGAGGATGACGACCCAGCCTTTGCACGCAATCCGCACTATATCCGACTGAAGGACGACGGCCATACCGACAAGTGGACGGGTATTGAAAACCGGGGCTACTTCGGTATGGGTCTGAAGAAAGACATGGGCTACAAATTCAGTGTCTATGCACGCACGAAGGGCAAGGCCAAGATCCGTGTGGAACTGGTCAGCTCGCACAACGAGGTGCTTGCCAAAAAAAGTTTGGAAGTGGCAGGTAACGGCTGGAAGAAATATACCATGGAACTGAAGTCCACCAAGACCGATGCCCATGGACTGCTGCGCATCTTCCTGGAGAGCAAGGACGGACTGGACATGGACCATCTGTCACTCTTCCCCAACGATGCATGGAAAGGCTTGCTCCGTGCTGACCTCGTAAAAGATCTGAAGGACCTGAAACCCGGCGTGTTCCGCTTCCCCGGCGGTTGTATTGTGGAGGGAACCGACCTCGAGAGCCGCTATCAGTGGAAGAATTCGGTAGGTCCCGTGGAGAACCGCCCGCTGAATGAGAACCGCTGGAACTACACTTTCCCCCATCGTATGTATCCCAACTATTTCCAGAGCTATGGATTGGGCTTCTATGAGTTCTTCCTGCTTTCAGAGGAAATCGGTGCCGCTCCGCTGCCCGTGGTCAGCGTGGGACTGGCCTGTCAGTTCCAGAACAACGGCGAACAGTTCCATGTGGCCGTTGACGACCTGCAACCCTATATCGACGATGCACTCGACCTGATTGAGTTTGCCAACGGTGGTACTGATACCAAATGGGGTAAGCTGCGTGCCGACATGGGCCATCCCGCTCCCTTCAACCTGAAGCACATCGGTGTAGGCAACGAGCAGTGGGGCCCGCTCTATCCGGTTCGTCTGGAAAAATTCATCAAGGCCATCCGCGCCAAGTATCCCAACATCCAGATCGTAGGTACCAGCGGTCCTTCACCTGATGATAAGGACGGCAAGGAATTCACTTACGGATGGAAGGAGATGACACGGTTGAAGGCCGACCTCGTGGACGAGCACTTCTACCGCGACCAGGATTGGTTCCTCTCACAGGCAGGACGTTATGACAA
This sequence comes from uncultured Prevotellaceae bacterium, assembly GCA_900316985.1. Classification (GTDB taxonomy): domain Bacteria; phylum Bacteroidota; class Bacteroidia; order Bacteroidales; family Bacteroidaceae; genus Prevotella. The sequence goes on along the minus strand of ONFE01000015.1, from coordinate 105,258 downwards.
CTATAACCGCAAAGGTCCGAAGGTATTCGCCGGAGAATATGCGTGCCACATCAAGGGCGGTGACCAGAATACACCTATCGACGTGCCAACAGGCAAGAACACCTTTGAAGCTGCCCTTTGTGAGGCTGCTTTCATGACAGGCCTGGAGCGTAATGCCGACATCGTGTGGATGGCTACTCCCGCTCCTTTGTTTGCCCATGTGGATGGCTGGCAGTGGAGACCCGATCAGATTTGGATGGACAACCTGAGCACCATGCGCACCCCCACCTACTGGGTACAGCAAATGTACTGCGAAAATGCTGGTACCAACGTGCTGAAGATGACGGAGGGCAAGGATGCCATCAAGGGGCAGGACGGCATGTATGCTACGGCCTGCTACGACAAGAACACCAAGCAGTATATCCTGAAGATTGCCAATACCAACGCCGAAGCCAAGGACATCGCCGTGACCTTCAAAGGCATCAAGACATTGCCCGAAGGCAAGGTGACCACTTTGCATCACGACAATCCCAACGCCATCAACACGCTGGAAAACAAGAACGTGGTGACTCCGAAGACAGGCAGCGTGAAAGCTGAGGGCAATGTGCTGAAGGTGAGCGTTCCAGCCAAGACATTTGCGGTGTATCGCTTCTAGTTAATCCAAGGATCCCAGGCTGTCCTAGGTTGCCTAGGACAGCCTAGGATTTCTAGAAATAAAACAAATTATGAAAAGACTAATCTTTTGCGGACTACTCGCCCTGCTATGTACGGCTCAAGCCGATGCACAGCAGCGGCGGGAATGGCCACGCGAACCTTTCAAGACAGACACGCTGATGGTGCACGACCCTGTGATGGCCTTTGAAGACGGAACCTACTACTTATATTCCACTGGAATGGGTATAGGAACAGCCACTTCCAAAGACCTGAAAACATGGACCGTATATCCGGAAGGTGTACTGAAAGAACAAATACCGACATGGACGCAGGACTCCGTGCCGGGCTTCAAGCGCCATATCTGGGCTCCCGACATCATCCGATGGCATGGGAGATGGTGGATGATGTACAGCTGCTCGACTTTCGGAAAGAACGGTTCGGCAATCGGACTGCTCACCAACAAGACACTTACTCCCGAATCGCCAGACTATCGCTGGGAAGACCGCGGTGCTGTGGTTGTCTCAAAGGAGAACCGCGACAACTGGAACGCTATCGACCCGAATATCGTCATAGACGATGAAGATCAGCCCTGGGTGGTATGGGGCTCATTCTGGGACGGTATCCAAATGGTCAGCCTTGACTCCACCATGCATCTGTTTTCAAAGCCCGTCACCATTGCCCGCAGGCACGCTCCAGGATGCAAGGACGCAGAACCCAACCCCACATCGAAATACGCTGGTACCAATGCCATCGAAGCACCATTCATCATGAAACACGACGGGTGGTACTATTTGTTCGTCTCCTGGGATTACTGTTGCAGAGGAGCCAAAAGCAACTATCGCGTAGCCGTTGGGCGCAGCCAAAAAGTGAACGGGCCCTACGTAGACCGTGATGGTAAGGATATGCGTGAAGGTGGCGGCATGCTTTTCGTAGAAGGAGACCACAAGGCTTTCGAAGCCATGGGACATTGTGCAGCCTATCACATGAACGACAAAGACATCTTTATCTGCCACGGTTACAGTGTGCCATTAAAAGGAGCCTCCATCCTGGTGCAGAAAGAAATCTGCTGGACAGAAGACGGATGGCCCGTTTTGGTCAATGATTAATGATTAAAGATTAAGGATTGAGAAGACTAGAGATCCTTTTGACCGGGTGGATGCTGGCTGTCATATCAATAGCCGCTCCCTTTGCAGGTAAGCATTACAACATTGCCTACCTGAATATGAGAAATGGGCTACTCGGCAACTATATCTCCGATATCTATCTCGACACCGACGGCTTCATCTGGATTGCCACAAGTGGAAGCGGGCTGGTAAAATATGACGGCTACAACTTTTTTTCTCCTAATACCATCAACATGGGATTCACTCCCAAGAGCAACTCATGCCGCAACATGGTCGAGGACAGATTCCACAGGCTATGGGTGGCCTACGAGGAAGGGACCGATATCATCGACCTGCATTCCATGCACAATTGGGAGCCAAAAGGCGACAGCTTAATTCACCAGGCATTGTCACAACAGGCCGTTACCATATGCCGCGACTCAAAAGACCGCATCTGGCTCGTCGCGCGTTCCTCTATTTATTATATCCAGATGGATGAAAACGGTGATATCCGGAAGGTGATTCCTTACCAATATACCAGCAACAAATTCAACATCAGCATCTGTGACATGGACAACGACGGTTCTGTATGGGCCACCATTGAGGGAGGGCTCTATCGCTTGAAGGTGAAGAATGACAGGATTGTCAGGGAAACCATCTCGCAGGCCATCCACGACATACGGGATGCCGACATCATGGACTTCATCTGGAAAGACACCGAACTTTGGATATCCTCTGGTTACGGGCTCTTTCGCTTCGACAAGACAGACCATCTGCAAAGCCATTACCGCAAAGACGACGGCTCAGGAATCCTCCACAATACCGTCACCAAACTTGCCATCGGCCCCGACAACACACTAGTAGCAGGCACATTAGGCGGCATCAACACCTATAACAGCACGACCGACAGTTTTGAACAATGGAGCACGAAAAGCAAGGAAATGCCACTGAGCAGCGATTTCATCAGTTGCATAAAATACCTGCAAGGACTATTGTGGATCGGAACGGAGACAGGCGGTGCCATGAAACTGACGCCCTGTGTGCTGATGCTCACCAACTACGTTCATTCTTCTGCAGAAAGCAGTCTCTCGCCCAATGCCGTCAATGCCATGTATGCAGAAGACGACGGTACGCTCTGGGTGGGAACGGTAGAAGGAGGACTGAATCGCAAAGAAGCGGGCAGCAATGATTTCGTGCATTTCACCAAGAGCAATTCTGCCCTACCCCACAATTCCGTGTCCACGCTGACTGCCGACAACCGTAAACAGCTCTGGATTGGCACCTGGGGAGGCGGTATTAGCCTCATCAACTTGGAACAGCACCAGCGAATCGTTCCCCTGACAATTGATTCCCATCATGCACCGCTTCTGGTTTACATCGGTGCCTTGCAATACGACTCTATCAACGACTTGATGTGGATTGGCACAAACGACGGACTCTTCTGCTACGACTACCATACCGGAGAAATCATGGAGCCCTTCCAAGGATGCCGGCAGATAAGAGGTTGCATCGGGAGCATCATCGATAAGGACGGACGGCTATGGATGGGGACAATCGAGGGAGGTGTCCGCATCAATCTGAAAGACCGCGAGAAAGGAGGAACAAAGGGACAGCAATTCAAAGCGGAAATCCTGAAACATAAACTCGACCAGCCGGAAAGCGGTATCATCGAAAAGATGAGTTGTTTCTGTGAGGCAAAAGACGGTTCTCTTTGGATCGGCAGCAACGAATACGGCATCTACCATCTGACGGCTGACAAAGAAGGAAATCCGCATTATCAAAACTATAACATGCAACATGGGCTGGTCAACAATGGAGTAAAAGGCATCGTCGAAGACCATGACGGCACACTCTGGATCACGACCAAGAACGGACTTTCACAATTCAATCCCCAGACCGGTGTTTTCAATAACTACACGGAAGAAGACGGACTCCCTAATTCTCAATTCTATTGGAACTCCGCCATCATCAACAAACAAGGCTTCATCTTCCTGGGCACCAACAGTGGGCTCTGCATGCTGCACGGTATCAATAGTGAGGCTTCCTATAAAGGACACCTGCGCTTTACACACCTGAATATCGACAATCGCGACATCACAGCCGACGGGAAATACCTTCAAGAGGACATCTCACAGGCCAAGAAGCTGACGATGCATGAGAATGACAAGGCACTTACCATTGAATTCTCTGCCCTGAACTACGGCAACGAACGCAACGGCATCTACAGTTACAGGATGAAAGGATTTGAAGAGGAATGGATTCAACTGCCCACCGGACAACATTCCATCCGATATACATCACTGAAAGGCGGCACTTATACGCTTGAAGTGAAATATAGTTCAGCATTGGCCTCACAGGAAGAAACCGCCCAACTGGAAATAGAGGTCATCCCCTATTTCTGGAAACGTTGGTGGTTCGTGAGCGGAGCAGCCATTCTCCTTGTAGTCTTAGCTGCCTATTTATATCGCTGGCGAATGAGACAAGTACGCGAAAAAGCACGCCTGCAAGAGGCGAAGAAAGCCATGGCTCCCATTGTCAAGGCCCTTCACGAATCCAAAGATCCCAAACAACTGCAGCAACGCATTGAAAGTATTCTCCATATCCAGAAGAAATATGAAGACAGCTTCAGCAAGAGTGCCGAGGCCGACATAGAGGAAACGGAAAAGAAGAACAAGCCGTTCATGGACAAAGTCATCCATGTGCTGGAAGAAAACTACCAAAACTCGGAATTTGGCGTGACAGAACTCTGTGAAGCCATGAACATGAGTCGCCCGCTTCTGTCAAGACATCTCAACGAAGAAGCCGGACTTCCCACCACACAGTTCATTCGCAACTACCGGCTAAACATTGCCCGGCAACTCTTAAAGGAATCAGGTGGACGAAACATCACGGAAATTGCCTATAGCGTAGGCTTCAATGATCCTAAATATTTCACCCGCTGCTTTACAAAACTCTACGGATTGAGTCCAAGCGCTGTACAATAGCATACAGCGCATAACAAGGAATGGCCAAACGGCACTTTTCCGCTAAAGTGGCAAACAGACACTATTATACCATTCTGTCCACCATTTATTTCGTTTTGTCCACCTATTGAAGGGGGCTTTTCAATACTTTTGCAACAAATTCTCGACTAACCGAAGCAAACCACGTCTGTTATACAAGACAAATCACTATACCTATATTTAAATAATAACTAAAAACAAGTAAAATGAGGAAACAACTAATTTCAGTGATGCTAACACTGAGTGTCGTTGGGGGACTGACAAGTTGTCCAATACCCGCAATGGCATCAGTAGAGCAGGCTCAGACCATCAAAGTCAGCGGTCAGGTTGTTGACCAAGACGGTGAACCTTTGATTGGTGCAACCGTCAGAGTGAAGGGCTCTCAGACAGGAAGCGTGACCGACATTGGCGGTAACTTCCAGTTGGATGCTCCTGCCAATGCCACCCTCGTGGTAAGTTATGTGGGCTACAAAGACAGCGAAATCGCCGTCAATGGCAGAGCCATCATCGAAAAGATTCAGCTCGAATCCGACTCACAGGTTCTCGACCAGGTGGTCGTAGTGGGTTATGGTACTCAGAAGAAGGCCGACTTGACGGGGTCCGTATCTATCGTGAACGCCGATGAGCTGAAGCGTGTGTCGCACTCCAACGTATCTTCGATGCTCGAAGGTAAGGTGGCTGGTGTGCAGATTACTTCCGACGGTCAGCCGGGCGCCGACCCATCAGTACGCATCCGTGGTATCGGTTCATTCGGTAGCACCGCACCTTTGTACGTTATCGACGGTGTGCCCATGGGAACATCTATCCGCGACTTCTCTCCTAATGACATCGAGACCATCCAGGTGCTGAAAGACGCTTCTGCAGGTGCCATCTACGGTTCTCGTGCTGCTAACGGTGTGGTCATCATCACAACCAAGGGCGGTAAGAAAGAACAGCCTCTGAAGGTTGACTACAAGGGTTACTTCGGTATCGACAAGATTCAGAAGGATGCCTACGACATCATGGATGCCGAGCAGTACAGCCGTTATCTCGGTATTGCTGCCGAGAATGCAGGTATTCCTGCTCCTGGCGGCTACAGCCTTGGCAGCGACGGATACTATCACTTCCGCGACAATACTAATACCAACTGGCTCGACGAGGCCTTCAAGACCGGTATTCGTCAGAACCATAACGTAAACCTCAGCGGCGGCGGTGCCAACAACACCTATAATATTAGTCTCGACTATTATAAGCAGAAGGGTACACTTGAGGGTGCAGGACCAAACTTTGAACGTTACACCGCACGTGTGAACAACACGATGGATATCAAGTTCATCAAGTTCCGCACCAGTCTGGTTTACTCACACTCCGACCAGGACAACATGGCCGTATCTAACGCCAGCGAGTATGTGCAGGGTCTGTATGGTAACTTAGGAAACGTGCTCAGCGGCGTGCTGAACATGCAGCCTACCATCAAGGCCTACGACAATAGCACATGGGTACTCGACGACATTGTTGGTTCTGCCAGCGCCTATAAATACGATGCCTATGGCTATGGCGTGTATTACGACACCATCCACGGCGACATCTCGGCCATGAACCCATTGCTCGTCAACAACATGCTTACCCGCAACACCATCGTTGACCGTTTCCTGGGAACAGCCTCAGCTGACGTTGACCTCCTTGACATGGTCGGCGTAAAAAGCAAGGATCACAAACTAACTTACAAGATCAACCTCTCATACAGCACAACATCTTGCAACGACAAGACCTGGATTCCCGCATGGATTCAGAGTAACCGTGTATATCTTGCCAAAGAGAACGAGCGCCTCACCAAGGCACATCGCAAATACACCGATGCCCTGATAGAGAACACGCTGACCTACGACGGAACAATCGGTCAGCACCATGCCAACCTCGTGGTGGGTCAGACTTTCGAGCAGGAGAACACCAACACGATGGATGCAACGGGCATCAACCTCTCGCAGCCTTACTTCCTGCAGCTGCAGAATGCCAGCGACTGGAGTGCCAACAGCTTTGAATACAAGCACACCTTGGCTTCTTACCTCGCTCGTCTTAACTACGACTTTGGTGGAAAGTACCTCCTTTCAGGTATTGTTCGCCGTGACGGTAGCTCCCGTTTGTCAAAGGATATCCGTTGGGACACCTTCACATCAATTTCAGTGGGTTGGCGTTTCGACCAGGAGGCATTCTTCCCCATCGATCGCAACATCGTAAACCTGTTCAAGTTCCGCGCCAGCTATGGTGAACTCGGTTACGAGGCAGCCGTGGGCGACTACGCCATCCAGGCTACCATGGCCCGTAACAACATGACCTACAGCTTTGGAAACCAGCCTATCACAGGTTCTGCTGTTTCTAACTTCGTGAACGAAAATCTCTCATGGGAAAAGAGAAAGACCATGAACGTTGGTGTTGACTTGGCTTTCTTCAACAACCGTATCGAGTTCACCGCTGAGTGGTACAAGAACAAATCGCAGGATCTGCTCTATGGTGTTCCCGTTCCCGCAAGTGCCGGTGTGGCCAACACGTCAGTAACCATGAATGCTGCATCGTTGGAGAATAGTGGTTTCGAGTTCTCGCTGACCTATCGTAACCGTGACCATGCCCTGAAGCATGAGATCAGCGCCAACCTGAGCACCCTGAAGAACAAGGTGACCTCACTAGGTTTTGGTACTGAGAAATATATTACAGGTGCCTATATCACAGAGGTAGGACAGGAAGTTGGCCGTTTCTATGGTTGGGACTATCAGGGTCTTATCACTACTCAGGGACAACTGGACAACCTGAATGAGGCAGGCCGCCTGCTCCATAATACACTGGAGAAGCAGAAAGCCGAAGCTGATCCCCAATACACACCCGACCTCCGTGAACCAGGAACTTGGTTCTACCAGGATGGTGCACAGGTGGGTGACTGCTATTATCGCGACGTGAATGGTGATGGTCAGGTTAACGGTGACGACCAGACTGTTCTCGGTGGCGGACTTCCCAAGGTAAACTTCGGTCTTAGCGCTCATCTGGAATACAAGATCTTCGACCTGAGTATTTCTACATTCGGTGCACTGGGCTACCATGTGTCTGACTACCTCTATAATACACTGAACTCAAGCTACGGCTATGGCAACAAGGATGTGGCTGTTCTTGACGCTAATCAGTGGGATGGCGGCACCTACGTTTCGGGTACTCCCCGCACCTATCTGGCAAACAATGCATCACTGGCATGGAACGACCTGTTCTGCGACCGTCAGATCCAGAACGCTGCCTATTGGAAGATTGCCAACGTAGAACTGGGCTGCAACCTTCCCAACAAGTGGTTTGGCAACTATGTCTCAGGTGTACGTATCTATGTATCTGCTCAGAACCTCTATACCTTCACAAAGTATAAGGGTTATAATGTTGACTATGCCGGTGGCACCTTCACCCCGGGCTACAACTTCTGTTCGTATCCCACTGCACGCAGCTTCATGGCAGGTATCAACTTCACCTTCTAAGACAACGAATTTAACGAATTTAACGAATTTAAGATATGAAACTACATAATATTTCCTTAGCTGTTCTGTTAGGATTAGGCGTCCTTACCTCTTGCGATGACAAACTGGACGTCACGAACCCTAACCAGCAGACTGCAGCTACGTTCGGCTACTCAGCCGATGATCTTGAGGAGAACGTGATTGCTGCCTACAACCATATCCGCATGGAGGGAACCTACGCCCGTGTAGGTTATATGCTCGACGTTTGCCGCGGCGATGAGGTCTGGAACTCCTCACAGATTTGGTACATGCCTTTCGACGACCTGAACGCTCCTTTCACCGATGAAATCGGACAGTGGTCATGGCGTGACTGGTATTACACCATCAACGTAACCAACTTCACCCTGTCTCGTTGCGGTGAAGACAACAACGCACTCAACGACCAGATGAAACATATCAAGGGGCAGATGCTGTTCCTGCGCGGTCTGGCTTACTACAACCTTGCCGGTTACTATCAGAACCCGATTCTGATTACAGACTATAATACCTATTCTACACTCGACGGACTCTATGGTTCCAACAGCACCTACGATGAAGTCTGGGACCAGGTGGAAAAGGACTTTGCCGAAGCCATGACGCTGCTGCCTACACGCGATGCCGGAGGCCAGTGGGCCAAGGGCCGTGCCACCAGCGGTGCAGCCGCCGGCTACTATGCACGTGCGCTGATGATGCGTCATAAGTACAGTGAGGCACTTACCGTGCTGAAGGCCATTATCAACGGCCAGTATGGTACCTACAAACTGATGGCCAACTATGGCGACAACTTCCGCGAGGGCTCCGCCTACGAGAACAACGAAGAGAGTCTGTTCGAGGTTCAGTATCTGGACTATGGTTCACAGGGTACCGACGACGAGTGGACTCCGGTGAACACCAGTCCTAACGCCACACAGGGACACGCCATCGAGAGTAACTTCGGTCCTGGCGACTTCGGCGGATGGGCTGACCTCTCTGCTTCAAACTGGTTGTATGACCTGTTCAAGAAGGAGCGTACCACAAGCGGTTCACTTGACCCACGTCTCTATTGGACCATCGGAACCTATGAGCCAGAATGGGACGGCTTCGAGTATGGCAATGTATGCTACACCACTCCTATGACTGCCGATGCACCTGTAACAACAAACAACAACCATGGTGGTCTGCCCGTGGCTAAGAACACCAACTTCCGTACTGGTCTTTATGACAAGGTGGTTACCGGTCTGCACTGTGGTATCAACCTCCGTATGATGCGCTACTCAGACGTACTGCTACGCGCTGCCGAGTGCGAGAACGAAGTGAATGGTCCTACACAGCAGGCTATCGACTGGATTAACCAAGTGCGCAGCCGTGCTGGTCTTGCAAATCTGAAACTGTCTGACTTCAACTCTGCCGACAAGCTCTTCGAGCAGATTGCCAACGTGGAGCGCCCGAAGGAGTTCGGTTGTGAGTTCGGTCGTGGTTTCGACCTCCTCCGTTGGGGATGGTTCTATGATGCAGGTCGCCTGAAGCAGCTGAAAGAGCATGCCACCTTCCGCCGTACCAACGACAAGTCTCGCGTGAAGGAGTCTGTCAGCTACTCTGATGTAGGTGTAGATCCTGAACTGAAGAGCTCTTACGATTCTTGGATTCAGGGACATGAGTTCTTCCCCATTTTCCAGGGAACTCTGAACGACAACCCGAACCTCCAGGGTAACTCAGCCAATAGCAGCACCAGCAATGCTGACAAGCTGTATGGTCCGGTACACCCCGTAGTAAACCTCTGATTTATATATAGAGTTAAGAATTAAGAATTTAAGAAAAAGAAAACAATTATGAAATTCAATAAAATAGCAACAGCATTTTGTGCAGCAGCTCTTGGCATGATGATGCTTACGAGCTGTGAAGGCGGTGATCTGTTCAGCATAAACGCTCCCGATTGGCTGTCGTCTAAAGCTGACTCTATCGCTGCAGAGAAGGCTAAGAATCAGGGTGGCGATGTTATAGAAGGTATGGAAGAGGATGTATATACCGTTGGTGCCACAGACTTTTCCACAGGCTGGTGGGCACAGTTTTCAAAGTACTATCAGATTCCTGAAGGGCAGAAATGGATTGCCCAGTTTAACCTGAACATCAACCCTGCTGCCACTAACACCTACAAAAACTTCGCACTCATCATTACCAATGATGAAGACCGCGGTGCTGCCAATTATAAGGAGTATGGTGCCATCCGTTATGACTTCCAGCCTAGCGGTAACTCAGAATGGGGCGACTATATCGACCGTAGCCTGGCAACTAGCGATCTTGAATTTGGCAGTGACACCGATAGCGGTGTTGACAGACTTGGCGGTAAGGTGACGCTGACCATTGACCGCACCTCTGGTGGCTTGGAAGTTACCATTACCAATGGTAATGTAACCAAAGTTTATAAACAGACCTCTCCACTCACTAACCTCAATGCTGATGCCTCAAATACCACGATTCGTGCATTCCTGGTTCCTGAGGGTTCGTTTATCAACTTCCTCGGCTCTACCATCGAGCCTATCGGCGGTTTCACTTCAAGGGAAGATAAGCAACCACTGTCTATGACTCTCAACGGCGTACCCAAGAAGGTGCTCCAGGGAACATCATTTGAAGATGCCTTTGCCAATGTTACAGCAACCATCCAGTTCGAACAAGAGGTTTCCGCTACAGTTAAGGCAAGTGATCTTACCTTCCAGACCGTACCTAATATGCACTCGCTGGGTAAGAAGACCCTTGTAGCTGTCTACGCTAAGACATATAAGGGCGAAGCCGCTAATACACCAATTATCGGAACAGCCGAGTTTGAAGTTGTCGACAAGATGTACACCTCTATCGGTGCTACCGATAACTCTACAGCCTTCTGGGGTGCTCACTCTGACAATATCAAGGTTAATGCCGGTGAAACATTCGTTACCACCTTTACCAACTACACCAGTGGACAGAACAACTGGAACAACTTCTGCGTGGTACTCTGCAAAGCCGACAATACGGAGTATGCCGTGGTACGTGCCGACAACTATGGATGGGGTGACGGCTACGGAGCATGCTCTACGAGCGGCGGACAGTCAGACTGGGGTGCATGGCTGAAAGCAATGGACGGTGCCAAGGTAACAACCTATGTGACCAACAACGGCAACGGTACGGCTGACGTCAAGGCAGTCATGCTGGGCACCGACGGCAACACCTATGTTCAGGAGTATAACGGCATCAACACCGTTGATCCCAATGACTTCTACTTCCGCTTCACGGTGGATGGCAGCCACATCGAGTTCGACAACGTCATTGGCGCTGACGACAACTCTACAGCCTTCTGGGGAGCTCATTCTGAAATGATCAACGTTCCCGTTGGAAAGACAGTCTCTACACGCATCAAGAACTTCACTAACGGAGTAAGCAACTGGAACAACTTCTGCGTGGTGCTGACGCGTCAGGACAATACCGAGTATGCTGTGGTACGTGCCGACAACTACGGTTGGGGCGACAGCTATGGAGCTTGCGCACCAAGCGGCGGACAGGCTGACTGGGGTGCATGGCTGAAGGCTATGGACGAGGCCATGGTTACCGTCTCTGTAACCAACAAGGGCGGATCTGTCGATGTTAAGTGCATCATGGTGGGCAACGACGGCAACACCTATAATCAGGATTACATCGGTATCAGTCCTACCGACGGCAACGATGTCTACTTCCGCTTCACGGTGGATGGCAGTCACCTGATTTTCGAGTAATAGTTGATAATGGATAATAAAGAAGTGCCCTGCCAAAAGAGGGAGGGTACTTCTTTTCTCTTTCAATTACCAAATGAAACAACAGATGAAGAAAACATTTATAACCTTTTTATCGGCATTGCTGCCTTTGATTGCGTCAGCCTTCTCCCTGGGTCGCGTCAGTGTCCACGATCCCAGTATTGTTTGGGATCCGTCGTCAAAGACATATTATATCTTCGGTTCCCATCGCGACCATGCCAAGACGACCGACCTGATGAAATGGACCAAGATTACCGTGCCATGGCAGACAGCCGCCAGTAATGATGCCGCCAACTCTGCCGCCTTCACCACACCGCAGGTAACAAAGGTAAAGAAGGGGGGAGTAGAGTACGACTTCAATTTCAATGCTTTTAATTGGTCGAAGCGCGGAAACAGCAGCTACAGCGTGGATGGCATGATGTGGGCACCCGATGTCATCTGGAACAAAGCCATGAAAAAATGGTGTATGTACCTGAGCGTCAATGGCGACAATTGGTATTCCAGCATCATCCTGCTTACGTCAGATAAGATTGAAGGTCCCTACCGCTATCAGGCTCCCGTCGTAATGAGCGGATTTCATACTGGAACTTCTTATAAGGACACAGACTTGGAGATTGTCATCGGCACACAGACATCGCTGCCCTCACGCTATGCTGTGGGCAATAAGTGGGGCAACCGCTATCCCAACTGTATCGACCCTTGTGTGTTCTACGACGAGCAGGGCAAACTCTGGATGTCATACGGCTCATGGAGCGGCGGTATCTACATGCTTGAATTGGACGAGAACACAGGTTTGCGCGACTACGATGTGACCTACGAGCTGAAAGGCAGTGGCGACGGAATTACCGTTGATCCCTACTTCGGTAAGAAGATAGCAGGCGGCTATTATTCGTCGGGCGAAGCCTCTTATATTGAATACATAGGTGGCTATTACTTCCTGTTCGTCACCAATGGCGGACTGGCTGCAGGTGGTGTTGCCAGCGACTACAACAACGGTGGTTACCAGATGCGTGTGTTCCGTTCACAGAATCCCGACGGACCATACGTGGACAGCAAAAACAGCACGGCCTTATACGGCAGCTATCTGCTGAACTTCGGCCCGGATGAAAACGATGGCAACCGCGGTGAAAATATCTTCGGAGCCTACACAAACTGGGGAAATCAGGCCAAAGGCAACTATGGCGAGCGCTCGCAAGGCCATAACTCCATCATTGCCGCAGAAGATGGTCGCACCTACCTGGTCTATCATACCCGATTCCAGAACTTGGGAGAAGGCCATCAGGTACGCGTACACCAGGTGTTCCAGAATCAGAACGGCTGGCTTGTGGCTGCTCCCTTCGAGTACACCGGCGAGACGGTGACCAGTGCCGACATCGCTTCCACCCAGCAGATTCCCACCGAGAACATCGCGGGCAAGTACAAGCTGCTTACCCACAAGTATAAATTGAACCATCTCAAGAAAGAGGCCTCCCAGCCCACCGACATCGAACTCTTGTCTAACGGCACCATCACCGGAGCCTCAACGGGAACATGGAGTGTTGACGAAGGCACCTCCTACATCACGCTAAAGATAGGCGGAACAACCTACTATGGCGTCATGGTAGAGCAGACGCTGGAACCCACCGACACGAAGACGCCTGCTTTCACTGCACTTGCTTCGACTACCGGAGTGACAGTTTGGGGATATAAGTACGGCGAATCGACCACCGAGCCAGAAACTCCCGTTGATGGTGACTACAAGACTGGTCTCGTGGCCTACTACAACTTCGATGCTTCACCCATCACGAATCAGCTGAACACCACCCAGACGGCCACTCTTCAGAAAGAAGGCAGCAACAGCCTGCCCACGCTGAAGACCGACGGCTCGCGCAGCGGTCAGGTGATTCATACCAACTTTGGTGCTGCTGAGAACACCAGCAACGTGAAATTCACCAACCCGCTGGCCGGAGCGACACTGAGCGAGGGAGCCACTGTGGCATTCTGGCTGAACTCCATAGATCAGAACTATTGGGATGCAGCCTTCGCGTTCTACAACCCGCAGACCACTGCCCGTCTCTATCTTACACCCAACACATACGTGGGCTACAACGATATGAAGGGCACTTGGATAGACCTGAACCATCCCGATGGCTATGCCTCAGGCTTCATCACTTTCGGCGAGTGGAACCATGTTACCGTCACCATATCGCGTAAAGACGGAATAAAGGTCTATGTGAACGGCAATCTTATTTCGTTCCAGAAATGCAACGGTTCGATGGGCGGAACTTCCGTCACTTCTCCTAATGCTTTCAGCTATGGGCAGATTGTCAGCCACCTGACCGCCAGCAGCGACTTCTACTTCGGCTACGGTTCCTTCTGGGGCTCACTCAATGCCGACTATGACGATTTGTGCATCTACAACCGCGTACTGACAGCCGACGACGTCAAGGCGCTCTATCAGGCCGAATGCAGAAACGAGTCGCCCACGGGTATCGAAGCCGTAAGACAGTCAACTGTTGAGAACAGTAATGTCTATGACCTGCAGGGAAGAAAACTGAATGGTCCGCTGAAGTCGGGCATCTACATCCGTAACGGCAGGAAATTCATCGTGAAATAATGAGGAAGCTGGTATTAAACTTAATAGCACTCATCAGCCTGCTCAGTCCGCTCCCCATGAGCGGACTGAGTGACGGGTGCTATCTTATGGTCTATCACAAGGACAACACGCACTCCATCCACATGGCCACCTTCCATGCCCTCAACAAGGACAAGCCCGTCATCAACGGCGACACCATTGCCGAACAGCGCGGCGTGCGCGATCCGCACATTTTCCGCGGTCCCGACGGGATGTTCTATCTGGCCATGACCGATCTCCACATCTATGCCCAGCATGAGGGCAAGCGCGCCACCGAATGGGAACGCGACGGGAAGACCTACGGATGGGGCAACAACAAGAACCTCGTGCTGATGAAGAGTCGCGACCTTATCCATTGGCAGCATGCCTTGCTACGCATGGACAAGATTGATCCCGAGATTGGCTGTGCGTGGGCTCCCGAGACGACCTTCGACGATAAGACCAACCAAATAATGATATATTTCACCATGCGCCACCAGAACGGGCAGAACAAGCTCTACTATGCCTACGTGAACGAACGCTACGACTCGCTGACCACCACTCCGAAGATACTCTTCGAGCATCCAAAGGAAGGCGTCTCGGCTATCGACGGCGACATCGTCAAGGTGGGCAACCGCTACTACCTCTCCTACGTCAGTCACGAAGGGACGCCCGGCATCAAGCAGGCCTACAGCGACAACATCACTGGCCCGTGGACCTATCAGGAAGCATTCGTCGACCCTGAGCCCACAGCCTGCGAGGCGCCAAACGTATGGAAGCGTATCGGTGAAGAAAAATGGATATTGATGTACGACTGCTACGGGCAGAAAACACACAATTTCGGTTTCGTAGAGACCACTGATTTCAAAACCTTCACGCCCCTCGGCCAGTTCAACGCCAAGAAGAAGGGCCAGAAGGAAGCCACAATGAAAACCGAAAACTTCACATCTCCCAAACACGGGGCCGTCGTCACCCTCACCGACGACGAAGCCCGCACCCTCTGCGACCACTGGGGCGAAGTCTACTAAATCCAGTAGTACACCATTGCACAAGCATCCGCATGGATCAGACTTTCAGAGCGGAACCCTTTATGATAAAACCTCTCAGGAGTCGGTTCTCCTGTGAGGTTTTACTTTGTAGGAACCAGCCCCACTTAATCTTAAAAAGAAAAAATCGACCTACTCGGGCTACTCTAGCTTCTAACGTATTGATATTCAGCGAAAGCACGGTAGGTCGGCGGGACTCTAACTTTTCATTATTCAATGATATTGTAGGCCTTGACCATCTCCTTGATGGCCTGTGCCTTCTTGATGAGTGCCGAAGGTTCCTCCATCCAAACCTCATCCATGCTGGCAGGCACTGCCTTGATGAGACGGCCTTTGTCAAAATAGAGACGTTGTTCCTTAGGCTCATTATAACCTGCCACGCGCTGATAACAAAAGATGAACTCTTCCGTTTGAGGGTCATACAAGAATTCTCGGTAAATGGTGGCCGAACGCTCTATGGTTTCGCGCACTAACCAGGGGATAACGGTATTGAAACGGGGATTATCCGGTTCATCAGACTCAAAAGGGGACGTAAGAAGAATTTCCGTTCTATGTTTTACGGGTCCTCCGCCCGCATAATTGATCATTGATTCAAACTTCAAAGACCATGCTCCGTGCTCCATCCATTCCTCGGAGTCTTTAAATTGAGCCGTATTCTGTGCTTCATTATACAACTGACGGATTTTCTTCACTTTTGCCTCCGTATTCTGTGCCAAAGCCAATTGCGGCAGCAGCATGGCCAAGGCTATCATCATCATTTTCTTCATTCTTGTTTGCATAATATTTAGTTAATTGGTTTCAGATGCAAAAATACAAAATATTCTTCATTCTTCATTCTTCATTCTTCATTTTTTATTATCTTTGCATCCAAATGAAGAAAACGTGACATTAAACCTAATGAGATTATGAGAAGAGAATGGCTTTACCTGCTTTTGTTGCTGCTCTGTCCTGCAGCAACCTTAAACATCACAGCACAGAATCCTTATCTGCCCTTGTGGGAGCATATCCCCGATGGTGAACCCTATGTCTTTGAGGACCCCGACAAACCCGGTGAATACCGTGTGTATATCTATGGCTCACACGACATCTACAAGACAAGTTATTGCGGTCCTGACCAGGTGGTATGGTCGGCATCTGTAAATGACCTGACCCACTGGCGCTACGACGGTATTATCTTCGAATCGAACAAAGGTGCCGACGGCAAACAGCTCAACGAGGGTGGTGTGAATGACGTACTCTTTGCACCCGACGTGGCTATTGTGAAAGAGAAAGACGGCACAAAGACCTATTATCTCTACCCTAACACGCAGAACGGCGGTCGCCAGACGATGGTGGCCAAGAGCAAAAGGCCCGATGGCCCGTTTGAAGTGTGCAACTGGAATCCTAAGAAGCCCAATGAGACGGTGGGTATCCTGTATTTCGACCCCGGTGTTTTCGTAGATGACGACGGACGAGTATATGGCTATTGGGGTTTTGGAGAATCGCACGGAGCAGAACTCGACCCTGCAACGATGGCTACGCTGAAGAAAGGCGGACAGCATATTGAGAACCTCATCCCCGGCTACCAGCAGGACGATGTATACCGTTTCTTCGAGGCTTCGTCCATGCGCAAGATAAAGGATAAGTATGTTCTTGTATACAGCCGTTTCACCCGCGAAGGCGAATTTGGCCTGCCGATGGAGAACTACACACTTGCATACGCCTACAGCGACTATCCTTTGGGTCCGTTCACCTATGGCGGCACACTCATCGACGGACGCGCCCGCGGCAAGGATGCTCAGGGAAATATTATTCCTACGGCCAATCCCACAGGTAACACCCATGGTTCTCTCTGCGAAATCAACGGAAAGTGGTATATTTTCTATCACCGTCAAACGGGTGTCAATGAATATTCCCGTCAGGCAATGGTGGCTCCGGTGACCGTAAAAGTTGAGGAAGGACTGGGCGGCAAGGTGGAAATCACAGAAGGAGAATACACTTCCGAGGGCTTTGAAACCGACGGATTGAAGATGAACAAGCGCTATCCCGCTGCCATTGCCTGCTGGCTCACTTGTCCGGAGCCTACCACCCGCGACAGTAAGGGTAATTCCGTCTATACAGGCTCCTACGTGGAGGCCACCTATCTGAAGGATATTCCCCAAGGTGATCCTTACGACATCAAATGGAACTGCAATCCAGTGGTGAACAACACCGACGGCTCTATCGTGGGCTATAAGTACTTCAACCTCGACGGAGTCAAGGGTAACACGGCCCGTCTGTTGCTGAATATGAAAATCACAGGTGTGAAAGGAAACATCAAGGTGATGATTGACAGTCCGTGGGAGAACGGAAGTGGTAAATGCATCGGTCAGCTGAGTCTTGGCGGCAAGAGTGCTAAAGCAAAAGATTTCAACATCGCCCTGAAAGGCCTTAAAGACATGAGCGGCAAGCATGCGCTGTTCCTCGTCTTCTCTTCACCCACGAAGAAGCAGTCACTCTGTACGCTTTACAGCCTTAGCCTCAACAAATAACAGAAAACAGAGACGCAGCGTTCATTGGCGCTGCGTCTCTGTTTTCATATACACTACAATCAGAATTCCAAAATCATGGTCTGTCGTGGTCTGAGTTTGATGTCCTTAGTCAGACTCACTTTACGACCTGTTGTAATATCAACGGCCTCAGTCTGGTTCTCGATGAGTTCGGCATAGCGGGCAATCTCCAACGTGGCAGTCTTTGAGGTACCGTTGAGAATCGTCACTACATTGTTGCGGTGCCAACTGCGCGCCACAACATAGATGCCATTGTAAGGTATGAACTGCTTCTGCATGCCGCGGATAATGGTCTCGTTACCATTGCGCCAGTGCAGGATGTTGGAAAGCCAGTTGAACATGTCGTTCTCGGCCTTCGTTCGTCCTTCGGCAGTGAAACAATTCTTCTTGTCGCCGGGGAATCCACCGGGGAAGTCCTTGCGCACATTGCCGTCGGTCACTTCCTTTGTACCGTTCATCAGGATTTCCGTACCATAGTAAAGTTGCGGGATACGCTTCACAGTAAGCAAAAGGGCAAGCGCCTGCTTCAGCGCCAGCGTGTCTTTTCCGTTGCCAAGGAAGCGGTCGGTGTCATGATTATCGATGAAGGCCATCACGTTGTTGGGATTCTCGTACAGATAATCATACACAAAGCTGTTGTAGAGGCGGTTCAGTCCGTTCCACCACGGGTCAGTCTCTTCGTTCTTAGCCTGTGAGAGCTTGTCGAAGAAAGAGAAGTCCATGACCGTCTTCAGATACGAGTTTTCTTTCGACAGCTTCGAATCCTTCTGCCAAGAGGCAGTATAGGCAGGCTCGGTGACCCACGTCTCCCCTACCACGTTGAAGTTGGGATACTCGTCGTCGAGAGTCTTCATCCAGCGGGCCATGCCCTTGGCATCGGCGTATGGATAGGTGTCCATGCGGATGCCGTCGATACCCACGGTCTCAATCCACCAGATGGAGTTCTGGATGAGATAGGTCATCACGTGGGGATTGCGCTGATTCAAGTCGGGCATCGTGGGCACAAACCAGCCATCTACCGTCTCCTTCAAATCCACTTCCGAGGCATAGGGGTCTTTCACGGGTGTCAGTTTGTAACTGGTCTGCTGGAAATTGGTACCTCGCGGGTCACTGTTGAAGTTCGCCTTGTCCTTACCCTCGAGCCATTCGTAAAGGTTGAACCAGTCTTTCGAAGGACGGTCCTTCACCCACGGATGCTCGAAACCGCAGTGGTTGAAAATCATGTCCATCACGATTTTCAGTCCTTTGGCATGTGCCTCATCGGCCAACTGACGGTATTCCGCGTTGGTGCCGAAGCGCGGATCTACACGGTAGTAATCGGTGGTGGCATAGCCGTGGTAGGTGCTGTAGCCAGCCTCATTGTCGGGACTATTGTTTTCCAATACGGGTGTAAACCATAGGGCTGTTACTCCCAATTGGTTAAAATAATCGAGATGCTGACGGATTCCCTCCAGATCACCACCATGGCGGAGTGAAGGCTGCTTGCGGTCAACGACATAGTTATTGAGCGTAGCGGCTAATTTCTTTGCGGCTTTGGGCTCGGTGTATTTCCCGCTGCTGGCAAAACGGTCGGGCATCAACATGTAGAGCACGTCGGCGTTGGTGAAGCCCATCCGTTTGTCACCACTCATTTCGCGTTCTTTCAACAGGTATTTCACTTTCTGCTTGCCTATCTTCAAGGTCATCTCACCGGCTTTTGCACCTTTGAGATTCAGATAGATCAGCAGATAGTTGGGACTATCGAGTCGTGCTATACTGTCTATCCGCACATTGGGATAATCCACACTCACTTCTGCGTCGCGAACATTCTGTCCATAGACCATCAACTGGAGTGTCGGATTCTTCAGTCCCACATACCAGTCGGTGGGGTCTATGCGCGTTACTTTCACTTGGGTTGCTGCACTCATAAGTAAAACCACAGATAAAAAGGCATAAGTTAGAATAGTCTTTTTCATATTGTCAATTGTGTAATATTAATGCAGATTGCGGAGCTATAGTGACTTGATCACCTGTAAAATGACGGATGCCCGTCTCGCTGATGCGGCCATCGTCGCAGACGGTTTCGTAACTGCCATAGGGCAAAGAAACTTTGACGGTTTCACGATTGGAATTCAAGAAGACATAGATATCCTTCCATTTGTCACCACCAGCATAGTCTTTCAGGCGGAATGCAATGAGTGAAGACCCCACCCCCGCCTCCCCTGCAGGGGAGGAGTAATTAGTCACGTCTAAAAACTCCAGATGCTTGCGTACAAGGTCGGCACTTCCAAGACGGAAAGCGGGGTGGTCCTTGCGGAGTTGGATCAGGTTCTTGTAGTATTGGAACACCTGGGGATATTTCTTCAGGTTGTCCCAGTCAAGATGGTTGATGCTGTCGGGCGACTCAAAGCTGTTGTGCACGCCTTTCTTGTCGCGCAGCATTTCCTCACCACTGAGCATGAAGGGGATGCCCTGCGAAGTGAAGACAGCTGTCTGTGCCAACAGGTCCAAACGAATCAGTTCGTCCATCGTAATGCCGGGAATGCTAGCCTTCAATCGGTCCACCAGACACATGTCATCATGACAACTTACGTAACTGATCATCTGCGTGGGTTCGGTAGCCCATGCCTCTTTGCTATAATTCACCTTCGACATATCCACCTGCGGATGATCAATGCAACCGGCAATGCCGAACTTGATGCTTTCTTCCTCGCCCTGCAGTCCTGCCAGGAAGGCGCCTTTTGTGTCATCAGAGAACGGGCCACGCAATCCATCGCGCAGTTCATCGGAGAAAGCAGCGATGCGCGGCAGATGCGGAATATTGGCTTTGGCAGCCAATTGCTCAGCAGGCAGCGCGCACTGTCCGGCACTCCATCCTTCTCCATAGATAAAAATGGTGGGGTCAATCTCATCTACAGCCTTTCGGATGGCGTTCATCGTCTCGATATCGTGACAGCCCATCAGGTCGAAACGGAAACCGTCGATATGGTATTCATTGATCCAGTATTTCACCGATTCTATCATGAAGCGGCGCATCATGGGCTGTTCAGATGCCGTCTCGTTGCCGCAGCCGGAGCCGTTGCTATAAGTTCCGTCTGCGTTCTTGCGGTAATAATAGTCGGGATAGGTCTTCTGGAAATTCGAGTTCTCTATGTCGTAGGTATGGTTGTACACCACATCGAGAATGACGCGGATGCCCGCCTTATGGAGCGCCTGTACCATCTGCTTGAACTCGCGGATACGAGTCATGGGGTCATATGGATTGGTGCTGTAGGATCCATCGGGCACATTATAGTTCACTGGGTCATAGCCCCAATTGTATTTATTGTCCTGCAGCCGCATTTCGTTCACCGAACCGAAGTCATAACTGGGCAGGATATGAACGGCATTCACACCCAGGTCCTTCAGATGCTTTATCGCCTTTGATTCAGTCAATGCCAGAAACTTTCCCTTATTCTTGAGGCCGGAGGATTCATCAATGGAGAAATCACGATGATGCATTTCATAGATAACAAGGTCGGATGGCGACTTTACCACAGGACGCTGGTCGTTTCCCCATCCATCGGGATTCGTTTCACGAAGGTCAGCCACCACGCCAAAAGTGCTGTTCACTCCGACAGCCTTGGCAAAAACACCAACTGATTTCTTCCCATCCACCTCAAACCAGTACTTATGGTCCTTCAGGTCCTGATTAACGGTGACGGCCCAAATACCATCCTTGCCCAAACGCATCTTGTATTTCTGATTTGGAGCGGCTTCCGTTGACAAGAAACTGGAACCGATTTCCACGCTGACTTTCGCCTTTTTCGGGGCAAACAAACGGAAGGTGGTCTGTGCCGGAGTGTAAGTCACTTCGTTAAAATCAAACTCCTGAGCCGTCATGTGAGTTGTAGCCATAGCCAGTAGTGCCAAAAAGATGTATTTTTTCATGCCTTTACTTTTTTATTTTGCAATGAGTGAAACGGCAAATCCACCACCGGGAGCTTCTGTCAGTTTGAGCACATCACCTTTCTTCACCGTGCGCTTCGTGATGACATAGGCCTGCGGATTCTTCTCGTAGTGGGCGTTCTTCGCATCGGCATAGATAGTGCAGTCGTACTTACGGCCTTTATCCAGGAAGTCGAGCTTCACCACCGACGTATGGCCGTTCTCGTCGCATTTGCCGCCGATAAACCAGTTGTCGGTTCCCTTCGCCTTGCGCGCCACGGTGATGTAGTCGCCGGGCTCAGCCTCCAGATATTTACTGTCGTCCCAATCGCAGGCCACATCCTTGATAAACTGGAACGCGTCCATGAACTTCGCATAGTGCTCGGGCAGGTCGGCAGCCATCTGCAGCGGACTGTACATCGTCAGGTAGAGGGCCAGCGTGCCGGCAATGGTGATGCGCGCCCATGATGTGTTGTCGCTCCACTCCGAGAGTTTCGTCACGAAGATGCCGGGGGTGTAGTCCATCGGACCTCCCTGCAGGCGGGTGAAGGGCAGTATGCAGGTATGGTCGGGGTTGTTGCCGCCGAAGGCCTCATATTCCGTGCCGCGTGCGCTCTCGCCGCCCACAAGGTTCGGATAGGTGCGGCAGAGTCCCGTGGGACGGGTGGCCTCGTGCGAATTCACCATGACGTGATGCTTGGCAGCCTCCTTGATGACGTACAGGTAGTGGTTGTTCATCGACTGCGAATAGTGGTGGTCGCCGCGTGGGATGATGTCGCCCACATAGCCCGTCTTCACGGCGTCGTAGCCGTACTTGTTCATCAGTTCGTAGGCCTCCTTGATATGGCGCTCATAGTTCTGCGAGCTCGACGATGTCTCGTGGTGCATCAGAATCTTCACGCCCTTCGAGTGAGCATAGTCGTTCAGCATCTTGATGTCGAAGTCGGGATAGGGCGTCACGAAGTCGAACACGTCGCGCTTCCACATATTTGCCCAGTCTTCCCAACCTACGTTCCAGCCTTCCACCAGCACCTCGTCGAGACCGTTCTCGGCGGCAAAGTCGATGTAGCGCTTCACCTTCTCGTTGTTAGCGGCATGGCGGCCGTTGGGCTTCACCTTCGTCCAGTCAATCTGGTCGAGTTTGATGCTGGGGAAGTCATTGGTGTAGTTCCAGTTGCTCTTGCCCACAATCATCTCCCACCACACGCCGCAGTACTTCGTGGGATGAATCCACGAGGTATCCTCCAGCTTGCAGGGCTCGTTCAGATTCAAAATCAGATTGCTCGAAAGCATATCGCGTGCATCATCGCTCACCATCACCGTGCGCCAGGGAGTCTCGCAAGGTGTCTGCATAGCGCCCTTCAGTCCCGTGGCATCAGGAGTGAGATGGCTCACGAAGGTGAACGGTGTGGGCAGTGGATAGGGCGACGGCTTCGGATTGGGCGTATAGGCGTTGCTGCCGCCGCCAAGCTTTGTGCTGAGTGCCTTGGTCTGCGCATCCACCAGTTCGAGGTGCATCGTGGCATAGTCGGCACAGGCAGCCTCGTGGATGTTGATATACAGTCCGTCGTCGCTCTTCATCTGCAGCGAGGTCTGCACACCCGTCGGCGAGAACACCGCCACCGAAGAATTGCCCCAGTTCACGGCCTCCTGCATCTTTCCGCGAATCTCCGAGAGTTTCGTCTCCTGCGTCATCTGCTCCTGCGTGTCGTAGTCGCCCGGCAGCCACCACGCCTTATGGTCGCCAGCCATGGCAAACTCCGTGTGTTCCTCCTTGATGAGGAAATAGTTCAATTCCTTCTGCTGCGGGAACTCATAGCGCAGGCCGATGCCGTCGTCATACACGCGGAAGCGGATGATGACGGTGCGGTGGCGCTCAAAGAACGCCCTGCCCCGCTCGTTCTCGCCCTTGGCAGTCACCTTGCTGTATTCGTACTTATTGTCTAAGGTCACGGCCAGTTCGTTGTAGCGGTTGCGGATGTCGCGGGTCTCGCCCCATACGGGCTGCCAGGTCTCGTCGAACGAACTCTCACGGGTATCCACGATGCTGAAGCCTTCCATCAGGTCCGACTCTTCCATGCCCATCGAGGCATGCTTGTCCTTGGCCAGTTCCAGTCCCAGGTGAGAGGGTTTCACCACGGCCTTCCCCTTGTAGGTCATTTCATACGTAGGCCGTCCGTTGTCGGTGAGCGAGAACGTTAGCACCACATTGCCATTTGGCGATTTCACGGTCTGCGCCACTGCCATCATGGGCAGCGCCAGCAAGAGCAGAAGCAGATTCTTGTATTTCATATTGTTTAGGGATAAACGGTTATTTTGTGCAAAGATAAATAAAAAACGCCATTCTGCCATGCAACAGCCCGCATATTTGTTTTGCGACACGTGCAAACGATTGCAAATAGCCTATATTGTAACGACTCTGTCAAAAAAACTCCGCAATCCCCAGGATACAGGAATTGCGGAGTTTTGTTAACAAAGGTAGGTTGTTATTTCCTGCCGCTCTGCACGATCAGTTCGCTGATGCTTTCGTTGAAAGCGGTGGCAGCCATCAGGTCTTCCAGATTCAGATGCATGCGGTAGCGCCAATAATGCTTGGGGTTGGCGGGAATGTTTACACGCTCGGCATTGGCATCGGGCAAACGGAGCTTCTCATCGATGGCCAGCCAGTCTTGAAGGGCAATCACGCATACCATCGACGGGCAGGTGAGATGACGCGAAATAATATCACGTGCCAGCCATCCGGGCAGGGGATGAGGTGCATTGCCGCTGCGGTAGAGCATGGTGGTATAGTACTCCTGTGTGCGCTCGGCATCTTCGTCCCACCACATACGGAGCGTGGGCGTATCGTGGGAGGAGATGGTGCATACGCTGCGATAGGGATTGCGCGAAAGATGCCCGAAACGAACGGAGGGGTCTTTGGGCATCGACTGGAGTTCGAGCGAGAGGATGCGGAGTTCGTCCATCACCCACTGCACGCAGTCAGGCACCATGCCAAGGTCTTCTGCACAGACGAGCATGCGGGTGGCCTGTACCAGTTTGGGCAGTTTCTTCATAGCCTCGCGATACCAGAACTGGTTGTTGCGGCGATAGTAGTAGTCGTTGTAGAGTTTATTGAATACGTACTTGTCACTGTCGTAGAGGCTCTCATAAATGAAGTCGTGCTGAACGGAGATGCGCGGGTGGAACTTGTTGGGATTCTTATGATCGCGCAGGAAGAGCACGTCGCTGATGAGGGCATAGAGACCGTCGCGCAACCAGAGTTCCCTTTCTTCGGTGACACCCTCGAAGGCCTTCTCCACCTTACGCTGCGTGTTATATTCCTCCTTCATGCGATAGCGTCCGTCGTGGGTGGGCTCCAAGTATTTCTCCTTCACTTCCTCGGCGCGCTCCTTGAAGACACGCTCAAGCACCCAGTCCATGATGAACGGCTCCAGGAAGAGTTCGTCCTGAAAATGAAGGCCGTAGGCCTCTATCTCCTCACGCGACATGGGCAGAGCCGGCGAGAACTGTCCGAGCAATCCATGGACGGCATCTATGGGAATTTCCCAGATGCGGAAGAAGCCCAACACGTGGTCAATGCGGTAGGCATCGAAATATTTCGCCATATTCTGGAAACGGCGCACCCACCACTGGCAGTCGTCCTTGAGCATCTCGTCCCAGTTGTAGGTGGGGAAGCCCCAGTTCTGACCGTTCACGGAGAAATCATCTGGCGGAGCGCCAGCCTGTCCGTTGAGGTTGAAGTAGCGTGGTTCCATATAGACGTCGCTGCCAGTACGATTCACTCCGATGGGGATGTCACCTTTCAGAATCACTCCCTTCTGGCGGGCATAGGCGTGCACCTCGCTCATCTGCGACGAGAGGATGTACTGGACATAGTAGTAGAATTGGGGTTTCAGGTTGCAGGTTTCAGGTTTCAAGTTACGGGCTTTCTCACGCTTCACACAGTATTCCGCATAGGACACGAGCCAGTATTTCTCTTCCTCAAAGAACTTTTTGTACTTGGCGGTACGCATGGCCTTGGCTCCTTCTTGGGCGAAGAGCAGCTGCAGATACTCTGTCTTGGCATTGTTTACGCGTTCGTAGTCAATCTGCGGCAAAGCGTTCAGTTCCTGCCGAAGGACTTCAAATTCAGCCGCCTTTTTCGTATCCTTCAGTGCAGGCAGGGCCGTAAGGTCGGCATACTGTGGATGGAGAGCGAAGATACTGATGCAGGAATAGGGATAGCTGTCGGTCCATGTATGGGTATTGGTGGTGTCATTGATAGGCAGTATCTGCAGCAGTCGCTGACCGCAACCAGCCACCCAGTCCACCATCTTCTTCAGGTCACCGAAGTCACCCACACCGAAACTCGTCTTGCTACGCAAGGAGAACACGGGCACCAACGTGCCGGCCACCTTCTGACTGTAGATGGGGAACAGAGCCTCGGGAAGTTCATAGACCACCACGTCACCCGGTTCCAGCGGCGGCAATTCCACGCGACGGTTCTCACCACCTTCCCAGATGGGGGTCACGTCTTCTTCCTCGTCGAGCACCACAAACTTAAACTCCATCACGTTCGACTGCAACTTCGAGGCATCAATATTCAGCATCCATTCATTATAGTTATGCTCCGACATGGGGAGGGCCTTGAGAATCTCCCAGCCGCCAAGGGCTTTATCGGCACCGATTAGTGCCAGACGCTCTTCCTGACGCAGTTGCGGGGCACGCACCTTCAGGCGGACCGTCGTGGTGAATGGCTTCACGGGACTCTTCACCACCGTATGCCTGGCCACGCAATCCGTGAAAGCCGAACTGTAGAGGTAGCTGTCTTCGGGGATATCAATCCAATGGTCGTAGATGATGTAGTTGATGCCTTTCTCACTGGCCATCTCGAGCCGATGGGCATCCACGAGCCATTCATGGCGCTTGGGCTGTCCGTCGCAGTCCACGCTGTAATAATAGTCAATGACTTCACCCACACTGAAACGCCCATTCAGTTCGTAGAACCAATGGTAATCATCGAGCGAACTCATACGATAGGCTGTTGTCTTCTCACTGTTTTCCTTGATGTTGAGTACCAGTTGTTCACCGAACGAAGTCTGGTATTCTATGTTAAATCTCAATTTCATAGACTTTTAGTTTGTTGTTCTTGGGTGCTAAATTACGAAGAAATTCGCGTGTGGTGTTCGCAATTTGTCCACTTTATGCACAAATTGTCGTGCAAACGTTTGCACGACAATTTGGAGAAACCATCTGTCAGCGGTGTTATTTTTTCTTGATATAATCGTTGTAGACCTTGATAGCGAAAACAATCAAGCTGCATGTCGTCGTAACCAAGTTGGTAATGAACAACGCCCAGAGTATGTCTGGCTTATGAAACAACCCCTGAAGCATGAAACAGGCACCGCCGACACCCATCATCAGGAAGGTCGGCAGAGCGATACCATCGGTGTCACGGGTACGAATGGTGTGGATAGCCTGCGGCAGATAACCCAGAATCATCGTTATGCTTGCCAGCCAGCCACAAACTTCGTAAAAAAGACTTTGTTCCATATCAAAAACTATTTAGCAAACAATTTTCATTTCTTTTCTTTAATAAGGCCGACACAACAGGCACCAATGACGAGCAACACGCCGGCAACTATCATCATGTTAGACTGACTACTGCCCACAAGCGACAGGACCAGGCCACCCAACAGCGCAGCTACAATCTGAGGCACGCAGATGGCACAGTTGAACAGACCCAGATAAGCACCCATGTGACCATAGCCCTGCAGGGCGTTAGTAACCAAAGCGAACGGCATGGCGAGCATGGCAGCCCAGGCGCAACCGATGAGCAGGAACGGCAGGAAGAGCATATACTGATTGGTGATGAAAGGAACGATGGCAAAACCGATGCCACCCAACACCAGACTGAACGCATAGGCCACCTTCATATTGCGGAACATAGGGAGCACCATCGCCCACACGACAGCACCAAGGGTCTGAACACCAAACACAATACCCGTCCAGTTGCGTGCATCCTGATAGCCCAGCGATTTCACATCGGTAGTACCCCAAATGGTATCACCAATGGTGCCAGTGGTGTAGGTCCACATATAGAGGAAGGCTGCCCAGCAGAAGAACTGAACCAGGGCTACCTGCCAGAAAGCAGCAGGAGCCTTCTTCAACAGCGAGAGCCAACTGGCTTTT
The DNA here is from genome assembly GCA_900316985.1 of uncultured Prevotellaceae bacterium. Taxonomy (GTDB): domain Bacteria; phylum Bacteroidota; class Bacteroidia; order Bacteroidales; family Bacteroidaceae; genus Prevotella. Next base: position 77,030 of record ONFE01000015.1, on the reverse strand, counting down.
TCCTCCTCGGCCGGAGCAGGATTGTATGCAAGATACTCCTTCGGCGGCCATTCCTTCACCTTCAGCACCGTGTAGATTACACAAAGGATGAGAATGACGGCACCAATATAGAACGAATAGACCACAGAGTCGGGCACCTGGCCTTCAGGAGCAGTATTGGCTATACCGATGGCCGTAAAGAAGAAGGGAAACACAAAGCCCACAAGACCGCCGGCATTACACAAAAACGACTGAATGGAATAAGCCTTGCCCTTCTGCTTCTCGTTCACCATATCGCCCACCATCATCTTAAACGGCTGCATGGCCATATTGATACTGGTGTCAAGAAGCATTAGTGCAAAAGCACCAAACCACAAGGCAGCGCCCACTGTCAAGCCAAAGGAGCCTGCATTGGGCAACAGGCACATCACGGCTACAGCTACGGCTGCTCCAACAAACAGATAGGGAATACGACGGCCAAAGCGCGTCCAGGTCTTATCCGACAAAGTTCCGACGACGGGCTGTACAAGCATACCCATCAACGGCGGCAGTACCCAGAAGAAGCTCAGCGTATGGGGATCGGCTCCCAACGTGGCGAATATGCCTGAAATGTTAGCACTCTGCAACGAGTATGCAATCTGCACTCCGAAGAATCCGAAACTCAGATTCCACAAATTCCAAAAGCTTAAATTCGGTTTTTCCATATGTATATTTGTTTCAAGTTTCAAGTTACAGGTTTCAGGTTGATCTGGTTTATTGATCATATCACTCCCTCCCTCTAGGGAGGGTTGGGGTGGGTCTCTTTACCTCGTGGTTCCCCTGACCACCAGGCGTGTACGCACCACTTTCTTTTCGACCTTATCCATCGGTGTATGGCCCTCTACTTGATTCACCAGAATATCCACAGCCTCCTCGCCCACCATGTATCCGCGCTGCTCTACAGTGGTCAGCATCGGTTCGCAGGCGATGGCACGTTCACCATTGGTGAATCCGCAAATGCTGATATCCTCCGGTACGCGAAAGCCCATGCGTTTCACCGTATAGAGAATACCGATAGCCGTATCATCATTCACGGCAAAGAACGCATCAGGGAGATCTTCACGCTCCATCACGGCAGGCGTAAGTTCCTCAGCATCAGCACGACAGTCACAGATATAGCGCAACGAATCATCCACCTGCAAGCCGTGCCGCAGGATGGCATCCCGATAGCCGTTGTAACGGTTTTTCGAAATCTCCAACTGCATGGGGGAACCGTAGAAAGCAATGCGCTTGCAACCAGTCTCAATCAGATAGCTGACCGCCTTGAAAGCTCCCAAATAGTCGTCCACCACCACACGGTTGGTGTTTATGCCGGTACAAATCCGGTCGTAAAAGACTAGCGGAATATTTTTGTCAAGCAATTTCTGAAAATGCTCATAATCCTTTGTATCCTTGGCTTGCGACACGATGACACCACACACCCGGGAATGCATGAACGACTCACAGATACGAACCTCGCGCTCATACTGTTCACCACTTTGGGCCACCACCACTGAGTAGCCGCGCACGTTAGCCTGCTCCTCAATACCCGCAAGGATACTGGAGAAATAATAATGGTTGATTTGCGGAATAATAACCCCGATGAGCGTACTGGGGCGCATCTTGCTCTGACGTAACGACTCGGCAATGGCATTCGGATAAAAATTATGTTCGCGCGCGAAAGCCTTCACACGCTCACGCTGCTCCTTGGAAATACGCGGAGAATCCTTCAGCGCCCTCGACACCGTTGCCACGCTCACACCCAGTTCGCGGGCAATATCCTTCATTGTGTAAGTTGTTTTCTCAGTCATCACGAAGGGTTAGTTACCTGACTGCAAAATTATGAAAAACTTTCATTCGTTGTATCGCGTACAAATTTAATAATAAAGATTTAGGTGTGCAAACGTTTGCGCACCTAAATCACTTGTTTTTAGTCAAAAATTAGAACAACATAACATTATTAAAACTAAATTTGCAACGAAAATAACTAAAAACATATAACGCTAACTTAAAAAAATGAACAATGATGAAGCAAGTAAAATTTACTATGCCGATTAGGATGCTCGCACTGATATGCGGGCTGATCCTCTCAGCAAGTGCCTTTGCGCAGCAAATCACTGTCAACGGCCATGTTAAAGATGCTACCGGCGAAGCAGTCATTGGTGCCACCGTGCAAGTCGTAGGACAAACGGGCGGAGCCATTACCGATTTCGACGGAAACTTCTCAATCAAAGCCAACCAAGGCGATCAGATCAAGATCACCTTCGTGGGCTACCAAGATGCCATCGTGGCCGCCGCACCCAATGTAGTGGTAACAATGCAGGACGATGCCCAAACGTTGAACGACGTGGTGGTCATCGGTTACGGCCGTGCCAAGAAAAACGACCTGACAGGTTCTGTCACAGCCATTAAGCCTGATGAAATGAGTCATGGTCTGCAAACCAGTGCCGACGACATGTTGGCAGGAAAGGTGGCAGGTCTGAACATTATCAGTGAGGGCGGTGCTCCTGGTGCCGGTTCAAAGATTCGTATTCGTGGCGGCTCGTCGCTTTCTGCATCCAACGACCCTCTTTATGTGGTTGACGGTCTGCAACTCGACCCTGCCGGTATCTCTGGCATGAACCCCTTGGCATCAATCAACCCGAACGATATTGAGTCGTTCACGGTGTTGAAGGATGCATCTGCTACTGCCATCTATGGTTCACGTGCTTCTAACGGTGTGATCATCATCACCACCAAGAAAGGTAGAGCCGGACAGAAGGCCAAGGTGTCGTATAATGGTAACGTCTCTATCTCTGTCAAGAAAAAGACCCTCGATGTATTCGACGGTCCCGGATTCCAGAAGTTCGTCACAGACACCTTCGGAGAGGACAGTCCCGAATATGCTTTGCTGGGTTACTATGAGAACGGAGAGCATAAGTTTGCCAATACCAACTGGCAGGACGAGATTTACCGCACGGCAATCTCTACCGACCACAACATCACTGTCACGGGTGGTACAGCCAATATGCCTTACCGCGTATCTGGTGGCTTTACTTATCAGCCCGGTATCGTTAAGTCAACCTTCTTCCGCCGCTACACGGGTAGTTTCAACCTTTCTCCGGTGCTGTTGAAGGATCACTTGCGCCTGAACATTTCGGGTAAGGTGATGTCAGCCCAGCGTAGCTGGGACAATGGTGCCGTAGGCGCATCAGCCTACATGGATCCTACCAAGCCCATTCGTCTGAATCAGGACATTTACAACAAATACTTTGGCGGTTATTATCAATGGGCAAAAGCTGCAGGCTATCCCAACGATAACAGTTGGGAGTATGCTTTCGACGGCAATGCCACGGCTAACCCTGTTGCACTCGTAGAGAACAATGGCACGAAATCTAATGCCACAACGTTCCAAGGCAACTTTGGCGTAGATTATTCCATCCATGGTTTGGAAGACCTGCATGTTTTGGTAAACCTCGCCGGCAACTATACAAATGCCAAGGAGGAGACTAGCAACAGTCCTTTCACTACTTCCAGTTATTACTATGGCTGGGACGGCTGGAAAAAGAAAAAGAACTATAACCATATCTTCAACATCTTCCTTCAGTACACCAAAGAGCTGCAGAAAGACGTTCACAATCTGGATGTACAGGTTGGTTATGAGTGGCAGCGCTATCATGCATGGAGCGACAACTGGGGCTTCGGCATTATCCCGCAGACGGCTTCTGTAGGTGCCGGTACTCACTACAATGAGCCTACCGGTATCACAGAATGGGAATCGGAGAACCGTCTGCGTTCATGGATCGGCCGCTTGAACTATACCCTTCTGAACCGCTACCTCTTCACGTTCACCATGCGTGCCGACGGTTCGTCGCGTTTCGCCAAGGGTCATGAGTGGGGCTACTTCCCTGCAGCCGCTTTCGCTTGGCGTGTAAAGGAAGAAGCCTTCCTGAAGGATGTCGATGCCGTGAGCGACTTGAAGTTCCGTTTGACTTATGGTAAGACTGGTCAGCAGAACCTTCCAGGAAAGCTTGGAGGTCAAGAAGTTGGTGATTTCTACTATATTCCAACCTTCACAGCTAACTACGATCACGCTTACTATCCATTGTTTGGTAACGGACAGACAGTACGCCCAGGTGTTTACAACAACGAACTGACATGGGAAAAGACAACCACCTATGATGCCGGTTTCGACCTCTCACTCTGGAACGACCGGTTTGCTCTGAGCGCTGACTGGTACTATCGTAAGACCACCGACCTGATCAACAATATCTATGTTCCTGCAGGTGCCAACTTCGGTGCACAGACAGTGGGTAACATCGGTGAACTCCACAATACGGGTGTTGAGTTAATGGCAACTGTTCGTCCCATCGCTACTAAGGATCTGCACTGGGAAATCACCTACAACTTCACCTATAACAAGAATAACATTGACGATCTGGCTTCCGACCTCATCGAGCATGGTGGCATAGGCCTTTCGAAGAATGGTATGGCTTATCAGACAGGTCACTCATCAAGTGCATTCTATGTTTATCGTCAGGTTTACGACCAGAACGGGAACATCGTTCCTCACACATTCGTAGACCGCAACGGTAACGGGATACTCGACAGCGACGACCGCTACTTTTATTATCATGCCGATCCTGATGTAACCATGGGCCTTGGCTCGAAGGTGACCTATAAGAACTGGGACTTCAGTTTCAATTCACGTGCCAGTTTCGGTAACCACGTCTTCAATGCCAACATCAACGGCATATACATCAGCGGCCAAGGCTTGGGCTCAACACTGAACTTCATGCACAACATTCCAACATTGGCACTTAAATATGGTTTGAAAGATTCCTCTGAGGCACAGCCCGCATCAGACTGCTGGATTCAGAATGCCTCATACTTCAAACTCGACAACATCACGGTGGGTTACTCGTTCCAGAAACTCTTCAACATGAACATCAGCGGACGTGTCTATGCTACTGCACAAAATATTTTCACCATCACCAAGTACGATGGTCTTGACCCAGAGATTCAAGAAGGTATCGAGAGCAGTATATATCCTCGTCCGTTTACCACCATTCTGGGTGTGAACCTGAACTTTTAATCCCAGCTTAATTATAATCAATTAAAAAGGAAATTATTATGAATATCAAAGGTATCAAAAATATAATGGCTGTGGCCTTCTTGGGTGTTGCCACACTTTGCTTGACAGCATGTGACAACGACTCCAGCATTTTAGGGGGATCTTTGCATCCTGACAACCCTAACCCACAGCAATCCACCGAGGCTGACTATGATGGTATTCTGAATAAGATTTACGGCAACATGGCTTTGACCGGTCTTACAGGCCCTCATGGAAGCAGTGACCTTCCCAGTGACATTGACGAAGGTATGTCGGTATTCGCTCGTGTTGTGTGGTATGCCAATGAATTATCTTCCGACGAGGCTCTCTGCGCTTGGCTGTCCGACGCTGGTGTTCCTGAGTTCAACCGCGGTACCTGGGGCGATAACCATGCTTTACTTCGCGGACTCTACTATCGTTGCATGTTCGGAATCACGCTTTGTAACTATTTCCTTGACAGTGCACCGTCTTCTATAGATGATTATTCTCATAAGATGGCTGAGGTTCGCTTCATGCGTGCGCTTTATTACTACTACCTGATGGACATGTTCGGCAATCCGCCGTTCATCACTCAAGTATCTGCTGAGGCTCCTTCACAAACCTCTCGGGAAGAGATATTCAACTTCATAGAGAGCGAACTGAAAGATATCATCGGTGAAGGAGAGGGCAGTAACGTACTGGCAGCAGCCAAGAGCGTAAAGTATGGTCGCGCCGATGTTGTGGCAGGATACATGCTGTTGATGCGAATGTACCTTAATGCCAAAGTTTATACTGGCAATGAGCGCTGGCAGGATGCCCGCACTTATGCAGAAAAAGCCATCAATTCCAGTTATAGTTTGAGCACAGAAGGCAAGAATGGATACACTGGCTATCAACTTCTGTTCATGGGTGACAATGACACTAATGGCGCACAGAACGAGATTGTGCTTCCTATTCTGTTTGATGGCGAACTGACACAGAGTTGGGGTGGCGTATTCCTTGTTGCCGGTGCTGTCAATGCTGATGATATTGCCGCTTATCCTACTGGTATGACCAGCAACTGGGGTGGTATCCGCGCAAAGCCTTACTTCATTCAGAAATGGTTCCCCAACAACGATGCTCCCGCTGGAACACCTGCTGACTTGAAAGAAGCTGCTGGTGATGACCGCTGTCTTTTCATGACACAGGGACACGAACTTGAAATCAACAACGAGGACAAGTTCCAGGAAGGCTATGGCTACATAAAATTCCTGAATACCCATGCCGATGGCAGTGAGACCCACAATGCCGAGCACACGGACTATGACTTCCCACTTTTCCGCTTGGCAGAGGCTTATCTCACCTATGCAGAAGCAGATGCCCGCCTGAATGGCGACAAGGTAAGCAACAGTGGTCTGGAGTATATCAAGGCTCTTCGTAAACGTGCACATGCCAACAGTAACATCAATGTGTTCTCACTCCAGGATATCGAAGACGAGTGGAGTCGCGAGTTCGGCTTCGAAGGCCGCCGTCGTATGGATATGGTACGCTTCGGTAACTTCTCCAGAAGTCGCCGTATATGGATTGGTGGAACGGCAGCAGGCGGAACCTTGCCTGACTATCGTAACGTCTTCCCATTGCCATCAAGTGACCTTACTGCGAACCCGAATCTGGTACAAAACCCAGGTTATTGAACCTACTTACAGATGGAACCAGGTGACGGTCGTCGCCCGGCGACATCCAAGAAAAAAGGAAACAACATTTTTAAAATGAAAATGAAAATGAAAAGAATTAATATATTAGCATCCATGCTCATGGCATTAGTAGCCTTCACGGCTTGCTCCACCGACCGAGATGACAATCCGGTGTTGCAAGTTCCGGCTAATGGCAGCTTCATGCTTTATGCCCCGGGCATCGTGGCAAACACCATCGATTTGGACAACTCCTCGTCATTGACATTCAAGGTTGATCAGCCAAACTATGGATATACAGCTCCTATTACATACATGATGGAGTTCGCTGCGTCTGAAGACGGTAACACATGGTCTTCATGGCAGCCCACAGAAACAAGTAATGAGAACCCATTGGGAATCACTCTTCCCACCAGTGAAATCGCCAGTGCAGTGACTTCAGGCTTGGTAGAACTAGGTCGTGAGGAAACAGAATTCCCTCTCACAGCCAAAGTTAAGGCACGTGTTCGCGCTTTCTTGCCCGGTATGGAAGAGACTACTTCTATCTATTCTAATGAAGTGGTACTGTCAGCCACCACCTCATACGTGCTGCCTCCTGTTCCTGCGTTGTTGTTCTATATGGTTGGCGCTCTGCCTGGTTGGTCTGCTGAGGGTGCACTAACTGCTCTCCTATATCCAGAAGGTGGTGATGTATATACCTACACTTCTAAGTTCGTTGACGGAGATAATCCAGCCAACCTGAAGATTTGGGCACAAGAAGATCTGGGAATTTGGGCAAATGCATATTGTGTTGAAAAAGACAAGGATGGTACACAGGATGAAACCGGAGCCATTATCCAGGCAGATGCCGGTGCCATTAAAGCTCCGACGGCTGAATACTACACCTTCACGTTCGACAAGCACCACATGAGTTACTCGTGGACAAAACTTGAAGAACAGAATCCTGTTGAATATGAGGCTATGTTCGTCGTTGGTGGTTTCAACGGTTGGCCTGGTGACGGCGGCGTAGCGATGACTCAGGTAACTCCTCACAACTGGTATGTTGAGACCACTATCGGTGAAGACACCCAATTGAAGTTCCGTGCTAACTATAGTTGGGACGTAAACTGGGGCTATGGCTCTGAAGACGGAGAATGGACTGTAACTGCCGACGACTTCGGTAAAGTTGGAGTTGGTGGAGCAAAGAACATTGCCGTAAACAAGGGTACTTATCGTTTCTATATCAACGATATCACTGGCAAAATGCTGATCACACCAGTAGAATAATTAGATTCATTAACGCGATAAAAGAACAGAACAATGAAAAAGTTATCATTATATTTGATGCTCGCATTTGCGGGTTTGTTCATGACCGCTTGCGGTCCTGAAGATAACGAATTCGCAGGTCTGAAGACAGCAGAGGCCGAGGATGCCGTGGTTGTGCCTGGATTCACTGCCGGTCAGATTGCTCTTATCGATCTCAACGCCATTGAAGTGAGCGACGAACTGGATGTGCAGGCATTTACCGTTCCAGCCACAGCTCTTCCTGAAGGAGTAGAGCTTGCAAAGGCCGAGGTTGTATTTGAAGATGGCACTGTGCTTCCAGCCACTGTCGATGGTAAGGTATCGGGTAATGCCCTCTCACAATACGTCGCTTCTCTCTATGGCCTGCGCCCCGAGTCTCGTTCGGTGGTTGGTAATGTCTATCTCTATGCCATTCAAAACGGCGCAGCCGTTAAAATCGATGCAGGCAAGGTTACTTTCAATGTGGTGCCCAAGGCTCCCGTGATTGCTGCTGCATACTATCTCACGGGTACTATGAACGGATGGGACAACAACAATACCGACTTCATGCTCTCCAATGGAGGTGACGATCCTTATGCCAACCCCACCTTCACTTGCACGCTCAAGATGGAAGATCTGGGTAATCCCACTTCTATCGAGTTCAAGGCAACTCCCGACAATGGTTTGGGTGGTGACTGGAGTGGCTGTCTGGCCGCAGGCGATGAAGAAGGCAAGTTCAACTACAACAATGTTGGCGGCAACTTCAAGATTGAAGGTATCAAAGCCAACACGAAGTATATTCGTCTGATTTTCAACATGCTCGACCAGACTTGGGCTTACGAGGAAATTGCCTTTGCCCCATACATCTATGAGGCTGGTTGCAACAACAATTGGGGTGGTGACTACCAGCAGCCTCTCTACTGTGCTGACGGTGAAGGAACATATACTGGTTTCTTCTATGCACAGGAAGACAGTTGGACTGGAGGCAAGGGTGCCTTTAAGTTCCGCGGTGCTGCCGACAATTGGGACAATGGCAACTATGGTACGGGCTCACTCAATGCCGACGGTTTGACCGGTACGCTGATAGACGACGGTGGCTCTGGCAATGTCATGCCCGAACCTGGGTTCTATCGTGCCGACGTCAATCTTGCCAGCATGACCTTCAAACTGACTCCTATCCACAGTGTCTTCGTGGTAGGCAGCGCTGTCAACAACGACTGGGACAAGGGTGTTGAGATGACCTTCAATAAGGCCGAACGTTGTTGGGAGTGCGATGCCACCTTCACCGAAGCCGGTGTCATCAAGTTCAAGGGTAATGGCACTTGGGACAACGAGGACGGCAACTGGGGCGGATCGTTAGACAATATTATCAACGGCTCTAACGATAATATTCCTGTCAGCCTCTCGGGTAAGGTACACATCAAGTTCTTCCCGCTTTGCGACACCAAGTCGTATGCTGTCATTACTCCTGCGAATTAACCTTTTAATACTATATCACTCAGGCGGACATCCTTAGGGTGCCCGCCTGTTTTTATGCAACGGATGCAATCGTTTGCACACACCAAGTAACGAAAAGTAAGCAGGTTAGGAAACAATGAAAACAAATATTTAATATATTTGCACAGAAAATCCCATAAACTTTTACAGCAATGAAGAAAATACTGATACTCCTACTTGCTTTGCTCCTTTGCATGAGCACTTCACAGGAAACCATGGCTGCCGAAGGATGGCCTGCCAACTATGGTGGCGTTATGCTTCAAGGATTCTATTGGGATTCCTTCACCGACACTCGTTGGAGCACGCTTGAGGCACAAGCCAACGAACTTTCTTCAGCCTTCTCGCTCATCTGGGTTCCGCAGAGTGCAAAAGCAGCCAGCAATCCTTCCATGGGTTACAACCCACTCTACTTCTACAACCAGAATTCCTCTTTCGGCAATGAAGCAGAGCTAAAATCGATGATAAACACTTTCAAGGATAAGGGCTTGCTGACAATTGCAGACATTGTGGTAAACCACCGCGGAAATGTCTCCAATTGGGTGGATTTCCCTACAGAGACCAACCCTTATGACGGTAAGACCTATCAGATGAATTCTACAGACATCGTTGCTAATGATGATGGCGGTGCTACTAAGAACTGGGCCAAGGATAATGGCTACCAATTGAGCAGCAATAATGATACAGGCGAAGATTTTCCCGGATTGCGCGATCTCGACCACAAAAGTGAGAACGTGCGCAACAACGTAAAAGCATACCTAATATACCTACTTAACTATCTAGGTTATACCGGATTCCGTTACGATGTCGCTAAAGGTTTCTCCGCCTCCTATTTTGGTGAATATAATCAGGCTGCAGCACCGCAGTTTTCTGTAGGTGAATACTGGGACGGCAATGCCTCTGCCGTGAAGACATGGATCAACGGCACCAAAGTAGACAACACCATTCAGAGTGCAGCCTTTGACTTCCCCTTCCGGTATACTGTTCGCGATGCCATCAATAATAACGACTGGACAAAACTTGGTGGAACCAGTGTTATGTCTGACACTAATTACCGCCGCTATTCCGTTACCTTTGTAGAGAATCACGACACCGAGCGACGTGCCAATGCTGCACAAGACCCTATCACACGTGATACTCTCGCTGCCAATGCCTTCCTCCTCGGTATGCCAGGCACACCTTGTGTTTTCTTGAAGCATTGGCAGGCCTACAAACCTGAGATTGCTGCAATGATAGCCGCTCGGAAAGCTGCTGGCATCACAAATACTAGCACCTATTCAAACATGGCAAGAAGCAAAGGCTATTATGCCAACCTTGTCAACAGTAAACTCCTCGTAGCCGTTGGTAACAACGTCCAAGATTATAAGCCTAACGACAACTACATCGAGATTCTTTCTGGCTATCACTACCGCTATTTCTTGCACAAGAACGCCGAAACAGCTTGGGTGGACAAAGCATCTGGAGAGTATAATCTTCCTCTTAGCGTAAAACTCTCTGCTATCTCAGCTGATGCTAATGCTCAGCTCGTCTATACCCTAGATGGCAGCGAACCTACTGCTTCTAGCACGAAAGTGGCCTCTGGTACCTCCATTGACATTACCGGTGCCTGCACACTTAAGGTTGGTCTCCTTATTGGCAGCACTGTTTCTAGCATTATAACGCGCGAATACACAATTAATACTTTCCAACCTTACGACATCACCATTTATGTCAACACTGATAAGGTAGGATGGAGCAACGTCAACTTCTGGACATGGGGAGGCGACGGCACTCATGCTCCAACCAATTCCAATTGGCCTGGCGACAAAGTGTCCAGTACCACCACAATCAATGGTAAGCAGTGGTATGCAAAGACCTACACCATCAACAGTGCTAGTGACTGCGTCAACTTCGTCTTCAGTACGGGTACTGGCAGTCCACAGACTATTGACATCAATGACATCAACGAGACAACATACTTTGAGATATCTACTGATACAGAAGGTGGTAAGAATAAAGTCAACGATGTCACTTCCACAACGGACATTGAACAAATAATAGAATCTCAAAATCCACTACCCAACAACCGCTACTACAACCTAAACGGTCAGCAGGTGGAGCCTAACCGACCAGGCATCTATATCCACAATGGCAGGAAATTCGTGATAAAGTGAGAATAAAGCAAAGCTTACTTGTGCTTTATCGAGCGAAAACGAATTCGACGAATGCCAAATTCGTGAAAAAGTGAGAATAGAGCAAAGCTTGCTTGTGCTTTATCGAGCGGAAACGAATTCGACAAATGTCAAGTACATCAAGAAATGAAGTTTATTAGTTTTCTCATTATATTCGCAGGAATGTGGCTTTCGGGCTGCATTCCTGTTTCTGCACAAGAGAAACTACTCGGTGGTGATATCTCGCTACTACCCTCGTATTTGGAAAAAGGTACAGAGTTCAGAACACAGTCCGGGCGGCTTATCAAGCGTCCACTCCGTTTCTTTCGCCAACAAGGGTGGAATGCCATGCGTGTACGGCTTTTTGTTGACCCGGAAAAGGCGCCTTCATCACACAAAGGCGAAGGAGTATGCCAAGACCTCGACTACGTGATTGCACTTTCCAAGGACATTAAGCGAGCCGGTCATCAGCTGATGCTCGACTTTCACTATTCTGACACCTGGGCAGATCCAGGCAAGCAGTTTATACCAAACGATTGGCTACAAGTGGACAGTGTAGCCCTGCCCGATACTCTATATCAATACACTCGTCGTTGCCTGGAGGAAATGGTCAAGGCCGGATGTTCCCCCGAACTCATTCAGGTTGGCAACGAGATTACCTTCGGGATGCTTTGGCCGAAAGGCAAGGTGGATCCTATGAAACCTGAACGCTGGTCTTATTTCTGCCAACTACTCAATAGTGGCGTAAAGGCTTGTCGCGAAGTTTGTCCCCAGGCAAAGATTATCATCCATACGGAGCATGCGCAGGACTTGGCTGCCACCCGTTCCTACTACGAGAAGCTGGCAGCATACGGAGTTGATTACGACATCATAGGACTTTCTTACTACCCCATGTGGCACGAGCGACTGCCCATCCTATCCAAAACGCTCAATATGCTGGAACGCGAGTTTCCGCAAAAGCCGGTGATGATTGTGGAGACCGCCTTCTATTACAGCCATGATAATGACCGCTGGGCCAAACCATCACAATATAGCGAATACTACCCCATTAGTATCGAAGGACAACGGCAGTTCACGGCCGAACTCGTAGCCGAACTGAACCATCATAAAAATGTAACAGGTCTGTTCTGGTGGTTTCCCGAAGAAAACGGTTATAAAAACACCGTCACCAAAGGATGGCTCAACCGTGGACTCTTCAACAACCGCACCGGTCGTGCCCTGCCAGCTTTGCTGGAACTATGTCTTTTCAATTATTATCCATACCTTTGCACACTAACGAACTAATAATAAACAAGAACTACTTATGAAAATTAGAACTCTATTTCTCAGCATCCTTGCCTTTGCAGCCATAGAAGGGAATGCACAGAAATATGTGGGGGGCGACATTTCCCTGCTGACCAAATATGAGGAACATGGAGCGAAGTTTATGGAATCAAATGGCACCGTCATCCCCGATATGCTCACTTTTTTCAAGCAGAACGGATGGAACGCCATGCGCGTTCGCCTCTTTGTGGACCCATCCAAAGCATCAGCCACCCATCAAGGTGAAGGTGTCTGCCAAGACCTCGACTACGTTATCAAACTCGGCAAGCGCATCAAGGCTGCAGGTTTCGCCTTCATGCTCGACTTCCATTACAGTGACACCTGGACAGACCCTGGCAAACACTCCACACCCAGCGCATGGACAGCAACCACTGCCGACGGGTTGGCACAAACGCTCTACGACTATACCAAAGACTGCCTCAACCAACTCATTGCCGCAGGAGCCACACCCGACTTCATACAGCCCGGTAATGAAATCACCTATGGCATGCTATGGCCTACTGGCCATTGCTATCCCGATGGTGGGAATTTCGGCGCAGGAACCTTTGCCAATTTTGCCAAATACCTCAATGCTGGCATCCAAGCCTGCCGCGAAGTTTGTCCACAGGCAAAGATTGTAATCCAGACGGAACTGAGCAAGAGCCAGAACGTAACCAATTTCTACAACACATTGAAATCGTACACCAACGACTACGACGTCATCGGTCTGTCCTACTATCCACACTATCATGGAACGCTCGCCACATTAGAGAATACCATCAAGACACTTGAATCAACTTACACCGACAAGAAAATACAGATTGTGGAAACGGGTTACTATCACAAATGGTATCCCGACAATGCTACCTATAAAATCAGTACATTTCCTAATTGGCCAGCCACTGATGCCGGACAGAAGCAGTTTACGCAGGACTTGATTGCCATGCTCAACAACCACAGTAGTGTGGACGGACTCTATTGGTGGTTCCCTGAGGCCAATGAATATGGCCTCGATTGGAATACTCAGCGTGTAACGGACAACTGGTATAATGCCGGACTTTTCGACAACGAAACAGGCCGGTCCATGAGTGCGCTCTACATCCTGAAAGATTTCCCAGGCAATGATACAGGCATCACACAAACTACAAACATCCAACACCTATCACCCAACACCCCCATCTACGACCTCAGCGGCCGCCGTATCACCGAGATGCAGAAACCTGGTATCTATATCAAGAATAAGAGGAAGATCTTGAAGTAAAAGGATCCTCCCCCTGCCCCTCCCTATTGAGCGGGTGGTGAGAGGGTCTTTTCTATATGCAGCACTTGGTCACAATAGTCAACCACGGCAGGACGATGAGTAATGAAAATAATGGTCTTGTCGTGGTTTGCAAGAATGTTCTGCAGAAGTCTTCGTTCTGTCTCAGGATCAAGGGCGCTGGTGGCCTCATCGAAGAGCATCACACTGCCTTCACGCAGCAGCGCACGGGCAATGGCGATACGCTGAGCCTGTCCTTCGGATAGTCCCCCACCCGACTCTGAACAGAGGCTGTCGAGTCCTGCCGGCAAATCCTTCACGAATTCGGCACAAGCAAGCTGAAGGGCATCATTCATTTCCTCTTCAGTTGCCGTCACCCGCCCAAGTCTCAAGTTCTCACGGATAGTCCCGCTCAGGAGTGTATTACCTTGCGGTACATACACCAGATTGCATCGATGGCGGGGTGAGAGTACGGCACCTTTCTTTTCATTATAGATCTCCACCTCACCTTTCTGCGGACGGATAAGCGCCAGAATCATACGCACCAGCGTGGTCTTACCAGCACCGGTCTCACCGAGGATAGCCGTACAAGAGCCCGGTTTGAAATCGAACGAAAGGTGATTGATGACCCGCCCTTCTTCCTTTTCATAGGCAAAAGAGACTTCGTTGAAACGAATGCCGCAAGGCGACTCCATCAGCAGCGGGTCACCCTGTTCTTCCAATGGGTTCTCTTCGAGTTCCATCAGTCGCTCGGCAGCCGTGAACACACTCACGAACTGCGGAACCAGACGGGTGAGCGAGCGGGCGGGGCCCTGAATCTTGTTCACCAATTGCAGAAAAGCTGTCATGCCACCGAAGGTCAAAGTGCCCGCCGACATGCGCATGGCACTCCAAAGGAATGCAATCAGATAGCCCAAGGCAAAGCCGAAGTTCAGGATGAGATTCGAAAAGACGGAGAATGCCGTGCGCTTCACTACCTTCTGCCTCAATTCGCTCTGCGTATTCTCCAGCTTGTCTACCATCATCGAATCGCTTTCAAGCGTCTTGATGAGCATCCGGTTCTGCACGGTTTCCTGTAATACCGACTGCACTTTTGAGTCGCTGTCACGAACCTCACGGGTGAGAAAACGCATCCTGTTCACATAGAGTTTGCTAACCAGAATGAAAAGGGGCAGCATCACAATGATGATGACCGACAGCAACTTGTCCATGGAAAACAGGTAGAAAAACGCACCCAAGAAAAGTGCCAGTGTGGAAACCGTGCTGGGAATGGTCTCCGTGAGGAAAGCCACTACGTTGCCCACATCCTTTTCCAGACGGTTGATGACATCACCGCTATGCAGCCGTTCACGGCCTTGCCATTCAGAGCGAAGAATACGGTCGAGCATTTTCTGCTGCATCCGGTTTTGCGCCTTGATGCCCAGAATATTGCGTACCCATACGGCGCAAATATTGATGGCAAAGTCACAGAGTATCAGTCCGCCCATCACGGCCACAGCCCAATAGAGACTGCCTTCCACCACATGGGAAGCCACGTCGATGGCATGTTGTACCGCCCACACCTGGGAGAGGCTCACAACCACGCCCAATAATCCAAGCGAAGCATTGATGAAGGCCTGCAGACGATTGCCACGCCAAGCCCTCCAAAGCCATTTCAAAATGACCTTGGCCCCATAATGGCTTTCTTTTGCCCTGAATATCTCTTTCAGATCCATATTCTCTACCTATTATCCAATCCCCAGGCCATCTTCTCGCGTAAGGTAGAGAAATAAGTCTGGCCATTGCGCTTCACAATCTTTATATTGTAAGGAGCCTTTTGGATGGTCAGCCGCGTGCCTTCCTCACATTTCTCCGAACGGCCGTCGATGGCTATCAGGAAATTATGCGAACGGCTCTCCACCGTCAACGTGATAACCGCATCATCACGAACCACGATGGGACGGATGTTCAGCGAATGGGGAGCTACGGGAGTCAGACAGAAAATATCCGATTCAGGCACGGCAATAGGACCGCCATTGGAAAGTGAATAGGCCGTACTTCCTGTGGGTGTGCTGACAATCAGACCGTCAGCCTGATAGGTCACCAGATATTCGCCGTTCACATTCGTCCGGATACTGATCATCGACGCGTTGTCACGCTTCAACACGGCAATATCATTCAATGCACAGGGGCAGGTGTTAAAAGTCTTACCATCTGCCTCCACCTGTATCACTGCATGCTCTTCGAGTTTGTAATCGCCGGCATACAACATCTTCAATGACCGTTCTATGTCACTGGGACCCACATCTGCCAAAAAGCCGAGACGTCCCATATTGACACCCATGATGGGAATATTCTTGTTGCCTACATAGTGGGCAGCCTTCAGCAGCGTGCCGTCACCGCCCATGGAAATGACGAAGTCAGCCTCAAAGTCATGCCCTTCAAACACACGGGTGGCCTTCACCTCCAGATGCTGCCCCTGTGTGAGAAACTCAAAGAACTCTTTCTCAATATATACCTCTGCTTTATGTTCAGAGAGAAACGAGAGAATCTTCTGAATCGAAACAGACTTCTTGGCCTGATATACATTGCCAAAAAGGGCAAAGCGAAGTTTGCGTTGTGCCATAATGCTTTATATTTTTATTGAGTGCAAAGATAAGTAAATAAATGTAGAATGAAGAATGAAGAATGAAGAATTATCGTTTTTTTTGAAATGCCATAGGACTAATTTGCATATTTCAAAATTATATCTTATCTTTGCCCTCAGAAAAAACACTAAAACCCAAATACGTATGAAAGCAAAGGTTTATCAATTTATGGCAGACGGCTTCGAGGATGTCGAGGCGCTGATTCCCGTTGACGTGTTAAGAAGAGGCGGTGTTGACATCAAGACCGTTAGTATTATGGGACGGCTCGAGGTGGAGTCTGCCCACGGAGTAACCATCAAGGCCGACATGCTATTTGAGGATGCCGACCTGAGCGATGCCGACTTGCTGATGTTGCCAGGCGGTATGCCCGGCGCTTCCAATCTCGATGCGCACGAAGGTGTGAAAGCCGCCTTGGTAAAACAGGCCGAAGCAGGCAAGATGGTGAGTGCCATCTGTGCAGCCCCGTTTGTATTAGGCAAGTTGGGTATTCTGAAAGGCAAGCGCGCCACTTGTTATCCCGGCTTCGAACAGTATCTGGAAGGTGCCACCTATACGGCATCCCTCTTCACTATTGACGGCAATATCATCACGGGTGAAGGTCCTGCTGCTGCATTCCCTTATGCCTATTCCATCCTGGCCCTGCTGACCACTGAAGAAACGGCTACCGAAGTGGCCACCGGCATGCGCTATGTACATCTGATGATGGGCGACTACGAGGAGTAACACTGTGGATTACGCAATCATCTTAGGTGGTGGGAAAGGACTGCGCATGGGAGCAGACATTCCCAAACAGTTCATTGAGATAGGCGGTCTGCCTATCCTCATGCGCACGATTTTACGTTTCCGTGAATACGGGGATGTCAGTATCATCCTCGTATTGCCAAAGGATCAGCAGAATTACTGGCAGCATCTCTGCCAAGTACACCATTTCACCGAGGACTATCAGATAGCCGACGGCGGCAGCGAGCGCTTCTTCAGTATCAAGAACGCTTTGGCGCTGATCCCCGATGATGCCCAGGGCGTGGTGGCCGTTCACGACGGCGTGCGTCCCTTCCCTTCAGTTGAAGTCATCGCCCGTTGTTTCGAAACAGCCCGACAGACAGGCACTGCCGTGCCGGTAATTCCGGTGGTGGAAACCATCCGTCATATAGAGCCAACCCAACCTCAAGCCCAGCCCCTCCCAAAAGGAGGAGAGCCTGGTGGCTGTTCGGGAAAGAGTAATTGCTTCCTCCCTATAGGGAGGGCAGGGGGAGGGTCTTCCACCGTCCCACGCTCCGAATACCGTCTGGTACAGACGCCCCAGGCCTTCGACATCCAACTCCACAAGGCAGCCTACCAGCAACCTTTCAACGACGGTTTCACCGACGATGCCTCGGTAGTAGAAGCGTATTGGTTAAAGACCCCTCTCCAACTCCCCCGAGGGGGAGAGTCCAAATCACCCTCTCAAGAAGCCTCCCCTCGGGGAGGTTTGGAGGGGGTCGGTATCACTTTAGTCGAAGGCAACCGCGAGAATATCAAGATTACCACGCCCTTCGACCTTATCGTAGCCGAAGCGCTGGTCTCATCCCAAGAGAAATCAGGAAAGGGGGCTCATGTATAACATCCTTGAACAAGACATCAAGTTCCTGCCTGGCGTAGGTCCCAAGCGAAAGGAACTATTGCAACGGGAACTAGGCATAGAAACCTATGGCGACCTGTTGCAATACTATCCTTATAAGCATGTGGACCGTTCGAAACTCTATTCAGTAAACGAGCTCTCCACGGAAGCATTCGTACAGGTGAAGGGCCGTATTTTGAGCTTTGAGGAGTTTTCCATGGGACCTCGGAAAGTTCGTATCGTCGGTCATTTCTCCGATGGCACCGGCATCTGCGACCTCGTTTGGTTCCTTCCCAAAAAGCCGAAGAATTTCTATCAGGTCAATACCGAATACATCATCTTCGGCAAACCCACCATATACAACGGGCGTTACCAGTTTGCCCATCCTGAAATGGACAAGGCCGACAGCCTCCAACTCTCCGAAATGGGCATGCAGCCCTATTACATCACAACGGAGAAGATGAAGAAGGCCGGACTGACCTCACGTTCCATCGAGAAACTCACGAAGACACTGCTCCAGCAGATCAAGGAACCGCTGCCCGAGACGCTCCCGCCCTTCATCGTCAACCGTCTGCGATTCGTAAGTCGCGACACAGCCTTCCGCAACATTCATTACCCCAAGACAGCCGACGAACTATCCCATGCCACCGTGCGCCTGAAGTTTGAGGAACTGTTCTATGTGCAGCTGAACATCCTTAGGTATGCCCAAGACCAGCGCCGTAAGTACCGCGGCTACATTTTCCAGCATGTGGGAGACTATTTCAACGATTTCTACCACCATCATCTGCCCTTCCCACTGACTGGCGCACAGAAGCGTGTTATCCGCGAAATCCGCCAGGATACAGGTAGTGGTCGGCAGATGAACAGGCTATTGCAAGGCGATGTGGGCTCCGGAAAGACACTGGTTGCCCTCATGTCGATGCTCATTGCCCTCGACAACGGCTATCAGGCCTGCATCATGGCACCAACGGAAATTTTGGCAGAGCAGCATCTGGCCACCATCCGCCAGTTTCTGGGCGATATGAATATCCGCGTGGAACTGCTCACCGGCATTGTGAAAGGAAAGAAACGCGAAGCCGTTCTTCAGGGTATTGCCGACGGTTCGGTGCAAATCCTCGTTGGCACCCATGCCGTCATCGAAGACCCCGTACAGTTCCTTCATCTCGGATTCGTCGTCATCGACGAGCAGCACCGTTTCGGTGTGGCACAGCGCGCCAAACTATGGAACAAAGGCGTCAATCCTCCCCATGTCCTCGTGATGACTGCCACCCCCATTCCCCGCACGCTGGCCATGACCATCTACGGCGACCTCGACGTGAGTGTCATCGACGAACTGCCGCCGGGACGCAAGCCCGTCTATACCATTCACAAACTAGACTCTCAGATGACGTCGCTCTACCAGGGCATCCGCCAGCAGATCCAACAGGGACGCCAGGTGTATATCGTCTATCCCCTCATCCAGGAAAGCGAGAAGATCGACTTGCGCAATCTGGAGGAAGGCTTCGAGACCATGTGCCAGGTATTCCCTGAATTTCGTCTCAGCAAGGTGCACGGCAAGATGAAGCCTGCCGACAAAGAAGAGGAGATGCAGAAGTTTGTGCGCGGCGAAACGCAGATACTCGTGGCTACCACAGTCATCGAAGTGGGTGTCAACGTGCCCAATGCCTCCGTGATGGTCATCCTTGATGCCCAACGATTCGGTCTTTCCCAGCTCCATCAGTTGCGTGGCCGTGTAGGACGTGGGGCCGACCAGAGTTATTGCATTCTGGTCACAAAGCCCGAACTGGCAGAAGACACCCGCAAGCGTATCGACATCATGTGCGACACCAACGACGGTTTCCTGATTGCCGAAGCCGACCTGAAACTCCGTGGTCCCGGCGATTTGGAGGGAACCCAGCAGAGCGGCATGGCCTTCGACCTGAAGATTGCCGACATTGCCCGCGACGGTCAGCTCGTACAATTGGCCCGCGACGAAGCCCAGCGCATCATTGACGATGACCCCACCTGCCGGAAAAACGAAAACCAACTGCTCTGGCAACGCCTCGCCGAACTACGCAAGACCAACATCAACTGGAGCGCCATCTCCTGAATACAGCGTATGAACAGGATGAACTTACGGTGAGAGGTAGAGTTTTTTTGCATTTAAGGGTGTAAGGGTGTCAAAACCCCGATAAACACTGGGCTTGCACCCTTGTTTAGTGGGTGCTAAGGGTGACATAAGGGTGTAACGGGAGACCCACCCCAGCCCTCCCTGCATAGGGAGGGAGTTATGTCTTTAAGATTAAGGTTATCGTTTAGAAATTTTCTAGAAAATTTTCTCCAAGCGATGGTTAAATGAAGTGCAAACACCCTTCGATTGCCACAAATTCTCTAGAAAATTTATTAACGATGACGAAAACGAAAGCAAAAACATAATTCTGTTTGCTGATAAGCGACCAAGAGAAAGGGCTAATAAGAAAAACAAAAATCTCCAAAAATCTGCCATAAAAAAACCAACGAATTTAACGAATAATACAAATCCGCTCAAACTATCTACTCCCCTCCCTATGCAGGGAGGGCTGGGGTGGGTCTCCCGTTACACCCTTATGACACCCCTGACACCCTTCTAAGGAGGGTGCAAGCCCAGTGTTTATCGGCGTTTTGACACCCTTGCACCCTTAAACAAAAAATCTCGCACGCGCGCGCGAGAAGCACACGAACTTTTATGTAATTCTGCCCTGAAATAACAGACAAACGACTCAAAATCGGACTGTTAACGCAAACAATAGAGTGTTAAAGTATCCATAAAAAGTGTAAAGAGGGAAAGATTCTCCGAAAAAAAGCGTTATCTTTGCAACCGAATGTGATAATTATGCACATTCATTGGAGTGAATTTTTAACTTCCTGAAAGGAATTCTTGCTTTGGCAAGCGACTTCGTCGATAACTTTTGACAAGAAATTATGCAGATAAAAAATATTTTTAAGACACTTACATTAACGTCCCTATTGGCTTTGAGTGCTGCCCCGGTAATGGGTCAGGACCTCTTGGCACGTCAGGCTCCCGTTGACCGTAAAATGAAGGCTGTTGACACGGTGGCTCTTCGTAGTATTATTGAGCGCGAACAGGCAGGTTCGCTGAGTGCACAATTATACAGCGAATGGAGCAATAAATATGCACACCGCGCCACGGAATTGCCCGATTCTTTCCGCATCGACCTCCGTGGGTTTGCCATGCCTACTTCAAGCCGTGTCATCACCAGCCAGTTTGGCCGCCGTTGGGGACGTATGCACAAGGGACTTGACATCAAGGTGTATATCGGTGATACCATCCGTGCCGCCTTTGACGGAAAGATCCGAGTAGTTAACTATGAGGGCAGTGGCTATGGCAACTATGTGGTTATCCGTCACAACAACGGATTGGAGACCATTTACGGCCACATGTCAAAACATTTGGTACGTGAAGACCAGAATGTGCGTGCCGGTGATCCCATCGGTCTCGGTGGAAACACGGGCCGAAGCACAGGTTCTCACCTTCACTTTGAGACCCGTCTTTGCGGTGTAGCCCTGAATCCTGCCTTGATGTTCGACTTCCGCAACCAGGACGTGACGGGCGATTTCTATATGTTCCGCGCCAGCCGCTACGAGCGTGAAGGCATCGCCGTTAACAGCACAACGGGCCGTAAGCAGGACAGCTATACCGACGAAGAAGTAGGTAGCAAGTCCAAGACTGCAAGCCGCAACGAGGTGGCACAGAACAAGTCAAGCCGCAGCACTTCTTCGAAGAGTCGCAACAACGTACAATACCATAAGGTGGTTAAGGGCGAGACGGTTTATTCGATTGCCCACAAGCGCGGTCTTACCGTGGAGCAGCTCTGCAAAATGAATCATATCGGAAAGAACATGCGTATCCGCCCGGGACAGATTCTGAAGTATTCGTAGGTCCCACCCTATATCCCTCCCGAAGGGAGGGAAAGGATATCAAATTAGCGCGGCCTCCATTGGAAGTCGCGCTATTGTTTTGCTTTTTCCTTTTTTACCCTTTTACTTTTTTACCTTCCTTACGACAAACCAAACATGCATGGCAATGGTGGTGAGCCATCCGTATTCTTCCGTCATCACGCGGAAACGCTCCCAAAGCGATGCCCGGTGATGGACTGTGGTATCACCCTCACGCAAGTATTTGGTAAGTACCTTATGGGTATTAATCATGGCCAGTTTACGGCGTTCCGCCTCTTTCATCACCTCAATACACCATTTCACATCAGCCGAATGGCGATATTTTAAATCGTATGGATGAGCCTTTGCTATGTCCGAACGGGCATAGAACGACTGATGGCAAACCAACATACCTTGGCGGAAAGATTTCCATGAAAGCTTCTCTGGCGGTTGCAACCGTCGGGGGAAGAGGAAATTGCCTTCATTATCAACGATGTCCGTATTACCATAAATAACAGCGGGATGAGGATCCTGTGATGCGGCATGGGCAACCGTGGAAAGAACATCATCAGCTGCAAAACAGTCGCCGGCATTCATAAACACCACATAGTCGCCAGTGGCGCGTTCCAATCCTTTGTTCATGGCATCATACAATCCGCCGTCAGGTTCCGACTTCAGTTTCAAGGTCCAGTCAGGATGCATGGCCGCCACCTGTGTCTGATAGGCCTCCACCATTTTCACGGTCTGGTCCTTTGATGCTCCGTCCACCACGACATGCTCCACGTAGGCATAGTCCTGGCACAGCAGACTGTCGAGCGTGCGCTGCAACACGGCTGACGCATTATACGTAATGGTAATAACGGTTATTCTTATCATAACGCTAAATCATAATTTATAATGTTTCAGAGCCATTGCCTGATTATAGACCTCCATATAGCGTGAAGCAACGGCCGATTGCGAATAAGAATGCCGTACCTTCCGAACAGCGTTGGAAGCCAGCTGTGTATAGTCTGCTTCACGAAGCACCCAATGAATTCCCGTGGCCAAATCATCAGCCGAACGGTATTCGGCAACATAGCCATTCTTCCTGTGATCTATCATTTCGGGGATTCCTCCCACTTTAAAACCAACACAGGGTACTCCACATGCCATCGCCTCCATGATAGTATTGGGAAGATTCTCGGAGAGAGAAGGAAGCACAAACAGGTCAACAGCGTTGTAAACTTCCACCATACGTTGCGTATCATTGATGTAGCCCAAAGAGTAAACGGGTACGTCAAACTGATTATCAAACTCTTCGGAATGGCCACCAATCAGTACCATAGCCAGTTGCTCGCGCATTTCCGGATGGCGGTCCACCATCAACTTACAAGCATCAATGAGGTAATTCATTCCTTTATTGACGTTCGTCGTACGCTGTGACACAAAAAGAATCAGTTTCTTATCTGTTGGCAATTGCTCTTTCCGACGGGACGCCTGTTTGTCGGTTAGATGAAAGCACCGTAAATCAATGGGATTAGGAATAGCAAAAACCTGTTGCTGGCCAAGCAAGGCACTCTGTCGAGCCTCACCTGCCAACCACTTGCTACAGGCTATAAACAGGATGTCGCTATGTTCCACCAGACGTTGTTTCTTCTCCCACACCCTGCTTGATAAATCATTGTCGCCCCCACCTTTAGGCAGGTACTTACAATTCCGGCAATGCGCATGGAAACGATAGCATCCCAATGTGAGATGGCAGATACCCGTAGCGGGCCAAATATCGTGCATGGTCCATACCACGGGCTTCCCACTCTGCAGTATTATCTGAATGACGGAGAGTGAGAGAAAACCTTGGTTAATCCAATGGAGATGAATCACATCGGCCTCCTTGAATTCCGGAAGCGTCGTAATATCAGTACCGACATTGGCAATATCGACATCGAACAGATGCTTCCTGGAGAAATGCATGGCCATAAAGATACGCCAGCGTTCCCAAAGAAAATGCCAGCGCTGTCGCCAACCATTGCCTGCAGAAACCACCGTGAGACTGTCGGTCTGTTTGTCGCGTACCAACATCTTGGCCTTCACGCCGTTATTAATCAGCGCTTCCATCAGCCGGTTGGCGGCAACGGCTGCCCCTCCCGTCTTCTCACTTGTATTGACAATCAGTACTCTCATAATGCAAAAGTAGTGTAAAAAAACGATTTGGCGAAGAGAATAGAAACATTTTTGCTTAAATTTGTGTCACAAAAAGAACTCACCGGCGTATTATAAGCAGAGAAAAAAGAAAAATGACAACGGAAACGTTCAGGCAAGAGGCACAGCGCATGCGAACGACACTCGTCAGGTTAGCCTTCGGAATACTGCGGGATTCCGACGAGGCCGAGGACGTGGTGCAGGACGTATTGCTGCGGCTTTGGCAAATGCGCGACCAGCTCAGGATGCCCATCGAGCCATTGGCCAGGGTGCTCACACGCAACCGTTGCATTGATATCGTCAGACGTAAGAAGCCCGCCGCAGAACTTTCCATGGCAGTTTTCCAGGAAGAGGACGAGGCACTGCGGGAACGCATAGAGCGGATGATGAAGGTGATAGAAACCCTGCCCGACTTGCAGCAGACCATTCTCAGGCTGCGCCATATGGAAGGGATGGAATTTAAGGAGATTGCCGAACTGACGGGTTCAACGGAGGTGGCCGTAAGGAAGGCGCTGAGCCGGGCCCGACAGGCTGTAAGAGATAAATTTAAAAGGATATGAGAAATGACTTGAGAATAAGAACACTGACCGAGCGATTCTTCGATGGTGAGACATCGCTTGCCGAGGAACAGGAACTCTACAGACTGTTCCGCGAAGGTGACGTGCCAGAAGACCTGATGCAATACAGGGAATTGTTTGCAGGTTTCGATAGCATCTGTCTGCCCCAGCAGAAGAATTCCCGTCGCAACTGGAGGCAGGCAATTGGTATTGCAGCATCTGTGTTGGTGTTGTTTGCCATAGGCACCATACTTCTTGCCAAGCAAAGCAATGATGAGTGCGTGGCATATATATATGGTGAGAAATGCACTGACAAGACCATCGTGATGCAGCAGATGCAGTCGACTCTCAGCGAGATGGGCGACATCTCTACCGTGGATGAGCAGATGCGTGACTTTTTTTCGGAATAACATAAAGGAGACAAAGATATGAAACAACTACTGACGACACTCCTCTTTCTCCTCTTGGCAGGACCCTTGGCCGCCCAGCAGGGACTGGCCGTCAACGAACTGTTCTGCGGAAACATCATTCCCAGGGAACGGATGGTGGAGACGCGTGTGAGAGGCCGAATGCTGACAGACTATAAGATGAGCCTGTTCCGCAGCGTGAAATGCAAGGTAAGCAAAGAGGAACTGGAGAAGATTAATGCTGCCGTGCATCGCGACATGACGTCGTACAAGACAACGGAATGCATAGGCGACGAGCGTCACGGACGTTCCTCCACGCTCATGGTGCAGCTGGCCGCCAAGGGAAATACCTACTGCTATATCTGCCAGAAGGCGGAAGCCGAGGGCAAACAGTGGGTGGTCACCGTCATCTATATCGAGAGCACGGTGAAAACCATTACAGAACTGAAGAAAATGTTTAATAATAAATAAGATTGTTTTATGAAGAGAATTCTATTTGTAGCAATGATGCTGGCGGCAACCGCTGCCTTTGCCGCAGAAAACGACACCCTGATTATCGAGAAGCCACAGCGTGTGACCATCATCACCAGCGACTCACTGCAGTCTATTCGGGTGAAGGGCAAGGAGGGTGACAACCATTTTGACTACCAGAACACCATCCAACTGATAGACAGCAACTATGTGAGCACCGAGACTTATAATAAAAGTTTGTGGGACTTGATGCCTTTCGCAAAGAAAAAGGACGGCGAGAAGCGTGGCACCATGGAGTTTTCGCTCATCGCAAGTTTAGGCGTGGGCTTCACTACTGCCGTGGGGACTGCCGACCAAGTGAGTATTCCCGTAGGTCCCTCATGGGAGTTCATGTGGGATGTCGCCCGTATTAGAGTACGACCATGGAAGGAACGAGACCATTATTTCAACACGGGGTTTGGACTCGACTGGCGTAATTACCGCATGACCGGCCAGCACCGTTTTGTGGAGCAACCCGACGGTCAGATTGTAGTGACGCCCTATCCGCAGGGCAGCAATCCGGACTTCTCGCGCATCAAGGTGCTTAGTCTGACCGTTCCGTTTACTTATAGCTATTACCCATACAAGAAAGGGCTGTTCAGAGGCTTTGAAGTGGGACCGGTGCTGAACTTCAACGTCTATAGCAGCATCAAGACCCGTTATAGTATCAATGGGGAAGATCAGAAGGATTTCACGAAGGGACTGCACCGGAATCCTGTCACGGTGGACCTTATGCTGAGGCTGCAGATGAAGCATTTCGGTTTCTATGCAAAATATAGTCCCTGCAATGTGCTTGACACAGCGTATGGCCCGAAATTCCAGTCGGTTTCCTTTGGCGTCTATTTCTAACTTTAGATACAGAACTTTGTATTAGAATGAGAATGATATTTATTTATAAATATGTGTTAAATAACACTTGTGTTCGCACACAACGACTTGATTTACGTCAAGAAAGTGCATATTTTCTGCAAAAACGAGGCTAAAAGTATTGACTGGTATGGAAAAATGTAGTACCTTTGCATCGTCAAAAGGTTAATAGATTGTTTAGGTTAGTAGTAATAGATTTAGGTTTTTAGTTATTAGATTTAAGGTAAGTTTTCATGATTGTTGAAACGGATGACAATGGAAGTCGCGAGACTACCATTTGATTCAGAAAAGGATTTTTAGTTAAACATAGTTGATACGCTGCAGCTCGTTGATGAGTTGTAGCGTGTTTTTTATATCCTTTTAAAATCTACGGGAAAGAAATCAATCTTTTTCTATCAGCACGGTAGCAAAGGCACTCATGCCTTCTTCACGACCGGTGAAGCCGAGCTTCTCTGTAGTGGTGGCTTTGATAGAGATATTATCCTCGTCGGTCTGCATGATGTCTGCCAGACATTTCTTGATGGCAGGAACGTGGGGATTGATTTTCGGGCGCTCTGCACACACGGTGGCGTCGAGGTTACCAAAGCGATAACCCTTCGAGGCAATGAGTTCCATCGTACGCTTCAGGATAATCTTGCTGTCCATATTCAGGGTATCCTCAGAAGTATCGGGCCAATGGTAGCCGATATCACGCATATTGGCAGCTCCAAGCAAAGCATCGCAGATAGCATGAATAAGCACGTCGGCATCGGAATGGCCCAGCAAGCCTAATGTATGCTCAATCTTTATGCCGCCCAACCACAAGTCGCGGCCAGGAACAAGGCGATGAACGTCGTAACCAAAACCAACACGAATAGTCATTTGGGTTATCTCTTAAACAAATCCTTGATTCCGTCCATATCAAAGGTCATCGTGAAACGGAGCGTCTGGTCGAGCGGATTACTCTTGGCCGTGGCTATCACATAACCGGCATCCAACGAGAAGACGTTCATTCGGAAACCCGCACCTACCGTGAAGTACTTACGGTTACCCTTGTTCTCACTTTCGTGGTGATATCCGGCACGAATGGTGAAACGGTCGTTGTAAGTGTATTCGGCACCTGCACTCCACTGAATCTCTTCCAGTTCCTCCTTGAAACCGTTAGGAGCATCACTGAAACTCTTGAACATGCCCGAGATACTTCCCACATTATAATAGTGCTCGATGGCATAAGCCTCACTGTATTCGCCGTTCTCATCGACAGGATAGGTGGGCACAAGCAGTTTGTTGGCATCGGCGGCAATGGTCACCTTGTTGTATTCATCGATAGGAAACATCAACGAAGCACCCACACGCATATTGGTGGGGATAAACTCACTGTAGTTGCTGCCCCCAAAAGTAATCTTCGAACCGATGTTTCGGATGTAGAGACCCAAGCCCAACTGACACTCGCGGCTGCCTATATTAGGATAGGTGTGATAATACATACCGAGATCGGCAGCAAAGGCCGAAGAGGCAGAACGCTCCTCCGTGGTACTGTAAGACATATCAGACAACAGGAAACGCACACCGGCAGATAGCGAGAACTTCTCACTCAGCATCAGTGAGTAGGCGACATCGAACGACATCTCATAAGGCTTAATCGTCATAGCGCCCTCATCTTCACTGGTATATACCTCACCTAACGAGAAATAATCAATAGAAGCAGAAACGGCACTGTATTCGCCAATACGGTAATAACCCGCAACATTAGCCAGATACATATCATTAACCAGTTGACGCAACCAAGGCGTGTAGTTGACTGCCACACCAGCACGGCTGATACAGAATGGATACTTGGCGGGATTCCAATATTGAGAGTTCACATCAGGATCGGTTGCAGCACCAACATCACCAAGACCGGCAGAACGGGCATCAGGGGCAATGGTCTGCGAAACCAAGGCTGTATGCACGGGATTGAACATATCGCGCTTGTCTTGTGACTTGGCCGTAAGCGCACAAATCAACAGGAGCACGACAAGTGTTATTTTCAAACTATATTTCATTATTATCAATTAATGTTGCTATTAAATAACTGATTTATTGGCGATTTATTGCATCACGATGAGTTTCTTGGCCTGCGAAGCCTGACTACTGCCTTCACTGCTGATACGTACACGGTAGAGATAGACACCCGTCTGAAGCCGACGGCCACCATCCACACAGAGATCCCAATCAACGGTGTAGGTGTTACCCGTAGACACACCGCTCTCCGTATAATTCCAAAGCAGACGCCCGCTCAGATCAAAGATATCAATCTCAACATCGAGATTACTGCCAGCACGGTCGTGATTAATAATAAAGGTGGTGCTTTGGGAGGCAGGATTTTTCGAAAGTCCCACATTGAAGAAGTTGGGTTGGAGACCTTCCACCACGTTAAATGAAAGTGTGGCCGTCGTGGAATTGTTCTTCACGTCCCAGGCTCTGAACTTCAGTGTGTGTTGTCCAGGACTCAACGCCGGTATGCTGTAATGCGTCTCGCCGCTGGTGAATGTACCAAAATCGTAAGCAAAGTAATCATTCAGCACGTACGTTTTCGACATATCCCCGTCAATAATAAGTTCCAAGTCGTGACCAATTCCTGTGCCTGTGGTATTGATACCGTCTTCGTCACTAACCTGAGCCACGAAATAGGGAGTACTATTCACATTGCCGCCATTCACAAACGACGGACTATTCAGATAGCAATAAACACGGGGACCGATTTCATCGTTGGCCACATCTTCCGTTCCTCCAACGATGAAATCGGTGGAGTAGCCGTTGGCCATCACATTATTGGTGGCATCCACAGCATAGACGTTAACCATTCCCTCCCCATCAGAATAGCTGATATCTTTCGTCACAGCAAATGAGAAACTGAAATTGCCACCTTTCACGCTGTCTGTTCCGTTGAAAAGCGTCTTCGTACGGTCATAATAGGCATAGGCCTCATCTGCATCGGCCGAGGCATTCAGCTTACACGTAATCAATTCCTCTGCATCACGCACCGTAGCTGTTATCTTGCCATTGAAGTCCGTTGCCTTCACTCCGTCTTTCTCAATATGGCCTTTTACGTTTGCTACGGAAAGCGCTTTCAACTGAATATCTTTGGAATCTCCTACAGCCTTCCCGTTAATCGTATCGATGACGGCTTTCAACGTAGGAATATTAAGTTTCAAGGCAGGATCACCCAGCAGGGAATACTGCAACTTGTTGACCGTCAGGTCAGAACCGTCAGCGCCATCGGAAAGCAGCGAGTTCTTAGCTATCCGCTGGGCTTCACCCAGAGAAACGTAGTTGTCGTTCACTCGGGTAAACAATGCCCTTAGGAAGGCTTTGTTGATACGTTTGTTGCGATCGGTATAGACGGTACGAGTCGTTCCATAGAAAGCAATGGCTCCACCCTTAGGATTGAGCACGGCCTGCTCACCGATATTCTCAGTCTGCGAGTCAAAGGGAGCAATGTCACAGGATGCTGTAATCCAAAGCGGCAGATTAGTGTTGGTGAAACTCTTGAAGTCACTCAGATGAAGTACGCCCTCATGAGAAATCTGTCCCTGGGCTCCATGACCGCAATAGTCCATCACCAGTGCGCCATTGGCCTGCTGCCGTTTGATTATCGAAGTAGCTTCAGGATAAGTATTACCCGTAGAAGTTACCACTTCCGCAAAGGCATCCCACATCACCCGTTTCACGACAAGTCCGGGATTCAGTCTCTCCACCATCACAGCAGCCTCGTTGGCATCCCTCATGTGAAGGTTGTTATTACCGTCATCACCCATAAACATTACCACGTTCTGCCACGAACCGGCATTCTTGTTCTCTGCATAAGCAATGGTCTTGTCAACCAAGACCTTAGCCTCCTCAGCCGTACGGACGGGGAAACGCCCAACTGCGATATCGTGCTTGTCACTGCCAGCCGGGTTGCCACCTTCTCCGTCATCTAAGCTGCAGAAGAATCCGTCGTTCACATAGCAATCGGTACTGCTGAAAGAGTTTTCGCTTTCATAGCAGAGCAGGAAATCATCGATACTGAAGTTGGTCCAAGCCGATGAATTCATACGGTTATCCCAGGCGCAATCACCAAAGAGCAAGAGATATTTAGGCATCAGAGAAGGATTATCCCCTGCCCTGTCATAGAGCATCTTGAGATACCTCCGGTAAGCATTGGCGTCGGGCGTGCCACTAGAAAACTCGTTGAACAGTTCGTCAGCAGGAACAATTCGTACACTCAAGGCATCATGCTGCTGATGGAATGCCTTCAAACGTTCGGCCTGTGCCTTCAACTTCTGTGAAGTAGGTATGATGATGACCATATCTACAGCCTCATCTGCGTGATGATCCTGATTGGTAATGTTGTAAACAAACTCTGGAACGGGAATATTGGCTGATGAAAGTTTAACGGCAGGGAAAGGTGTGGCAAACTGGGAAGAGATATAGTCAAGACGCACCGGACCACCACTAGTCGTGGTAATGGTCACTGTATTCTCTGCCTTTGCGTTATCTATGGTAAAGGTACGCACGCTGGAAGTTCCGTGCTCATAACTACTTGAAATATTCAGTGAGAAATTTTCCACAGGATTATCATTGATGGAAACCTGTGCAGTAGATGTGACACCTGCCGTCAGACAGACCGTAATCCTGGCGCTTCCATCCTTTCCGCTGGTGGGAATGGTATAGGTTTTTGAACTGCCGTTGTTGATGGGATCATTCTGAAAGAGATTGCGCCCGCCTTCAAACCAGGCAAATTCATCCACCTCATGAAGCGAATGATAATCATCAGCCGCAGGATAAAACGAACCAACGAATGTCGCACTGTCCGTAGTCTCAGTCTGCATATCACCTTGCGTGATAAAATAACAGCCATAGTCGCTATAAGGATTCCGTGTACGAATGGTTGACGTGGGACTCCCCCAACTGACAGGGCCTTTAGCATAGAAAAGTCGGCGACCGCCAACAGAACATAGCGTCACCTCCTTCAGATCGTCAGTTTCTACCAGATCAGCTTCCGTAAGAGTCTCATTCTGCAGATTACCGCCATAACCATACACCCGAACTTTGGACAAATCCGTAAAGCCCGCCTTACGAATCAGTTCGTCAGTTAATTGATAAACACCTGTAGAAGGCACCTGAATCTTGGCCCATTTCCCAGAAGCCAACACAGAATGGGCCGCATAACGCTCGCTGACATCCTGCACTTTAGCTTTCGCTCCTAACATCTTGCTCCTAGCTTCCCGATGCTTGCCCTTAGCTACCACCTCCAGCATAAAACTCACCAGTTTCTGGTATTTGCCGTCACGCTTCACCAATGGCACAAAGAATACTTCCAACGAACCCTTCTTGCGCTCCACCACCAATTGCGTCTGAATATTGGGGATAGCAGGCGGTTCTTGGTTTGAAATTTTCTTGAATTTTCGGATATCGGCATCGCCCATCGTAATAAATTCCGGATAGACGATATTCACCGTATAGGTGGAGTCTGCATAGTTATCGCTGAGCGGGAAAGAATGAGCAAAAACAGGCAGCACAGAGTCAATCCTGACTTCATCTGCCGTCAGGTTAAAGAACCGCTGCTGCGCACTTAGATTAAAAGGTAAAAAGGCAAAAAGGTAAAAGAGTAAAAACCCTCTTACCATCCAGCTTACCAGATGCCTCTTTCTCTCCATCTATATTTTACCCTTTTACTTTTTTACATTTAAATCACTTCACGTTGAACTCCATCACCTTGCGCTCCTCGAGCCATCCTTCAAGATGGTCATTGATGTGAACTGGTCCAACGCCCATGGGTGTTCCCGTAAAGAGAATGTCTCCCGTCTTCAGCGTGAACCACCGCGAAATGTAGGCAATCAGTTCATCCACCCCGTAGAGCATATCACTCGTACATCCCTCCTGCACGGTCTTTCCGTTGATGTCAAGATGGAAGTGAATGGCCTGAATATCACGGAACTTCTCCACAGGCACCCATTCACCTATGGCAGCTGCCCCATCAAATCCCTTGCAGAGTGTCCAGGGCAGCCCCTTCTCTTTGCATTTCCGTTGCAAGTCGCGGGCTGTAAAATCAATGCCGCAGGTCACCGCATCATAATAGCGGTGGGCAAACCGTTGGGGAATAGACTTCCCCAAACGACAAATACGCACTACGAGTTCCGTCTCATAGTCCACACGCCCCAATTCATCAGGCAGGAAAAACGGTTTCTTATCCTTCAGCAGCGACGAATCGGCCTTCAGAAACACCACCGGTTCCTCCGGTTTATATAACGCGCCATCCATCTCTTTATTGTGCTGCGCGTAGTTCATACCTATAGCGAATATCTTCATATCATGAACTATGTCGTTATTATCATTACTTGCGAAACATTGTTTCTTTGCTAATTATGTGCAAAGGTAGTACAAACAAAGCGAAAAGCAAAGAAAAATGTCATTTCTTTGCTTTTCCGTACTTCTGTAATCCTATCGCCAATGCTTTAGCATCGATAGATGCGAGTCGTAAAGTCTGCGTCGTTCGGTATCTGACTGATTATCGGGGTTGGGCATGTGACTGACGAGGAAGTCAAGCAAGGAATCTTTATCCTTATATGTGAAGTTGCCATCTGCGTAGCACCATTTACAGTAGTCCTCGTTGAAGCTACCATCCACTTCGTGGCTAATCATCGTGTCATCCGACAATGGCATTCCGCAGCACTGACAGTACAACGTCTGAGGTGAACCGAGCAGCGTATTGATAGATACACCAAACTGTTTTGACAAAGTCTTCAACTGTTCAGTATCCGGCTGTGTCTCACCGTTTTCCCATCGACTTACTGCCTGACGTGTTACATGAATTAGTTCCGCAAACTGCTCTTGCGTCAGATTGTTTTTCTCTCGAATGTTTCTTATGATTTCTTTTGTCTCCATATAAATTGTTTGTTATGATTTGACGGTGCAAAGATAGCGCAAAAAACAGTTCGTGTCAAGAAACAGGAAGTTGCTTATTCTTAATTCATGTTAAGTTAGTCTTTTCCGATTTATAGCTCGAAACAGAAAAGGCTGCGCCTGAATATAAGACACAGCCCTTATCATCATGAAACAATTATCTACCGTTCTTCCTGATTATACCAGAAAGTCCTCGGGCAATGTGGGCATGGCACCGTTCTGCGTGCATACGAAGGCCGACACCTTCACGGCCAGCTCATGCGCCTCGTGGATGGGCTTGCCCTTCAGGATGGCAGCACAGAAAGAACCCGTGAACGAGTCGCCGGCTCCCACCGTGTCGGCCACCTCCACCTTCGGTGTGGGCTGATAATACGACTTCTCGGCCGTGAACACATAGCTGCCGTTGGTGCCGCAGGTCAGCACCAGAATATCCAGGTTGTACTCCTTGATGAGCTGCTTGCAGCGCTTCTCCTCGTCAAGGTCGGGCAGTCCGAACATACGGCTCACCACCACCAGCTCCTCGTCGTTGATTTTCAGTATGTTGCAGCGGCGCATCGAGGCCTCTATGATTTCCTTGGTGAAGAAGCTCTGGCGCAGGTTGATGTCGAAAATCTTCACGCAGTCGGCCGGTGTGGCATCCAGGAACTTTCCGATGGTCTCACGGCTCACCACGCTGCGCTGTGCCAGCGAGCCGAAGCATACGGCCTGGCAAGTCTTGGCCACCTCTTCTATCTCAGGGGTGAACGGGATGTTGTCCCATGCCACGCCCTCTCGTATGTTGTATGTAGGAATACCCTGCTCGTCGAGCGTCACCTGCACCGTTCCCGTGGGATAAGGGATGCGCGGCATCAGGTAGTTCAGCCGGTGCTCTTCCAGTGCGGCAATCGTCTCTTCGCCCAGCGCATCCTCACCCAGCGCACTCACGGCAAGGGTGTCGAAACCGAACTGTCCGGCATGATATGCGAAGTTGGCAGGTGCGCCACCCAGTTTCTTTCCTTCGGGCAGGCAGTCCCATAATGCCTCGCCCAGACCTACAATTTTTCTTTCCATGATTGTTATTGTTTATTTTGTTGCTATTTCGTTTGACAGCTCATATCACTCCCCTCCCTCGAAGGGAGAGGTTAGTGGAGTGTCATTAGTGTTTAACTTGCGGAATATAAGTAAAGAGATAGATGACGCCTATAGCCATCACAGCTACGGCACCAGCCTGTCCCATAGCATCGCTCATGAATCCCATGATGAGTGGGAACACCGTTCCGCCAAAGAGTCCCATAATCATCAGTCCCGACACCTCGTTCTGTTTGTCGGGTACAGAGAGCAGTGCCTCAGAGAAGGCCATCGAGAAGATGTTGGAATTGCCATACCCTACGAGGGCGATGGCTGTGTAGAGCAAAATCTTCGACTCACCGCTGAACATCAGCACCATAGAGAGAGCCATCAAGCAGACACTGATAATGAAGAACCAGCGTGTCTTCAGTACGCGAAGGAAGAACGACCCCGTCAGTGCTCCAATAGTACGGAAGATGAAATAGAGTGAGGTGGCAAAGGCAGCCTCATTGAGCGACATACCGACACGCTCCATTAAAAGTTTGGGTGCAGTGGTGTTGGTACCAACATCGATACCTACGTGACACATGATACCAAAGAACGATAACAGAACAATGGGCTTGTTCAGTAGTTTAAAGCAATCCATGAACGACGACGACTTGCCACCACTGATTTCTTCCTGGATAGGAGTTACCCACAGCAGAACAGATGCCAGGATACCGACTACTAAATATACAAGGAACAACACACGCCAGTCATAGCCGAACGATGGCATCATCTGCGTAGCACCCCACATGGCCAAATAGGGAGCCAGAAACGAGGCTATGGCCTTGACGAACTGTCCGAAGGTCAACGTCGATGCAAGGTTCTTGTCGCCAATGATGAGCATGGCCAGCGGGTTAATACTGGTCTGCATCAGTGCATTACCGATACCTAAAAGCGAGAAGGCCACCAGCATGACAGCAAAACTCTCACCAAAAAGCGGAATAAACAGCGAAACGACCGTAACGATTAACGACAGCAACACCGTGTTCTTTCGGCCAATCTTATTCATCAGCATTCCTGTTGGTACGCTGAAGATGAGGAACCAGAAGAACACCAACGATGGGAAAACGTTTGCTACCGAGTCTGTCAGACCCAAGTCTTCCTTCACATAGTTGGAGGCTATGCCCACCAGATCCACAAAGCCCATGCAGAAGAAGCAGAGCATCACAGGGATCAGATAAATAGATTTGTTTTGATTACCCATATCTTTTATTATTATACTATTTTACTATTTTACCTTTATCTCATAAATAGTTGCCTTGCCACCCTTCACCTTCAGTGTATTATAGGGCTCCGATGGAAACACCAAATTAGTCATCGCCATCTTACCCTCTGCATCAAAGACCTCTATCGAGCAGCGGTCTATGAACAAGCGCAACTGCTTGACAGCACCATAAGTAGGAGCTACGGTCTCACAGGGAAAAGCCTCACTGAAACTGACATCACCACTCTTCGTGCGGTCCATCTTGAACTGCTGCTTCTGACCATCATAAGTCATCACCACTCGTTCACCTTTCGCATTACTAAGCACAATCTCGGCCTGATTTTTTATGTCAACCACTATTTCGCAAGCCTCTACCGGTTTCTTAACTTTCGGTCCACGTATGGAAAGCATCTCTTTCGAGGGGACTACACTGACATAGGTTTCCTCGCCACTACGGAACAGGCCAAGGTCTCGAGGGATGGAATTTGCAGAACGGAACTGCTTCGTCGGCACCTGGTTGGCATACTGCCAGTTAGACATCCAGGCCAAAACCACATGTCTATTCTCTGGAGCATTATAGAACGACACAGTAGCATAATGGTCCTTGCCATAATCGAGCCATTTCGTCACCTTAGGCATCGACTCACACGTAAACTTATGGCCATCAAACTGACCCACGAAATACTGTGTGGCACTGCCGCCAAACGGTCCACCTGGGTTGATGTTACAGATAAGCACCCACTTGGTTTCTTTGGTGTTGGGTGTTGGTTGATAGGTGATGGGGAACAAGTCAGGGCACTCCCAGACACCACCGTGATTACCATATTCCTTGCCGAACGAACTCTCGTATTTCCAATCTTTCAGGTCTTTCGAGGAATAAATACGCATCTCCTGACCAGCAGCAAGAATGAGACTCCATGCCTTGATATCTTCGTTCCAGAACGGGCGGGGGTCACGGAAGTCGGCTATGTCACTGGTGGTCAGTACGGGGTTGCCTGCATATTTTTGGAAGGAGTATCCGCCATCCTTGGAGATGGCTATCGACTGTGTTTGGTGATGACCTGCCGACGTGTACATAGCTACCACTTCATCGCCATTGGTCACACACGAACCACTGAAGATGCTACCCAACCAGTCTGCTTCGATAGCCGTAGGCTGTACCTGCCAATGCACAAAGTCTGTTGTAGTAGAATGACCCCAGGTCATGTTTTCCCACTGCGAACCATAAGGATTCCACTGATAATACAGATGCCACATGCCGTCCTTATAGAACATGCCGTTCGGATCATTCATCCAACCATAGAGCGGTGTATGGTGATATAACGGACGGAACCGCTCGCGGTTGGTAGTATCGAAGGTGTCAGAGAACTTCATCTCCTTCCAGCACACGAACTCGCCCACAGCACCCTTCTGACGACGGTCACCATGGAACTCGATGTCCATCAAACGGGCACCCTTCAACTCATAAGGTACCCAATAGTCCACACGGTCGATAGCCAACTTTACGTTCAGCCGTTGAACCATCTCGTTCCTTGCATCCAAAACAGCGATAGCCGCTATCTCCTCAGTTTCCTGAACGGGCAGTAACACAAACTTTCTTCCCTGCTCCATTCTCAGCATGGCATGCTTGTCGCCCAGCACGATCGGCAAAATCTGAGCCTCCATCAGTGTGAACGTCATCAATGTCACCAGTGTTAAAAACAGTTTCTTCATGTAATTCGGTTTTATAGTTATGTAAAGATTTTGCTGCAAATGTAGCCTTTTTCCTTTGATAACTCTATAAATAATGATACAAACACTAATAAAAAACGTTCATTGCAACAAAATTCCAAGCAATGAACGTTTTTTCAGGGGTATCAGGAGTGCCCTTAGTCTGGCTGCCGATAATCACAAGGAGCGCGTACCCTCACGGCACGCACTCCCTAGCTTAATACATAACTGCTATCTATTTATTGTTGGCTAACTTTCACATCACTGATAGTGACAGAACCGCCATAGTTGTTTATGCTCCAGCAGTTTTTCTGGATACCGTAGATACGCTGTGTGTAGCAGACATTACCATTGACGTACATTACCAACACAGAATTATCAGTGTAGATGTCTATATTGTAGGTGTTGTCAGCGGGGCGTTCAAACCAATAACCGTCAACAGCCTCGATAAAGCCCTTACCTTCGACACCTTCCTG
The DNA here is from genome assembly GCA_900316985.1 of uncultured Prevotellaceae bacterium. Lineage (GTDB taxonomy): Bacteria > Bacteroidota > Bacteroidia > Bacteroidales > Bacteroidaceae > Prevotella. Next base: position 38,776 of record ONFE01000015.1, on the reverse strand, counting down.
CTCGAAGTTAATCTTACGGTTGTTCTCTGTTTCTGGGTTGACCACCATGGTATAATACTTCTTGGAGTCGGTTCCGCGTACGAACGAAATGCCAAACTTATCCCAATTGTTTGAAGTCTTTACAGTGAACGAAATATGGTTGCAGGTGCCTAGACGGTTGTAGAGCACATAAGCATCGTCTCCCGTCAGCGAACCATTGCTATAACCATTAGAGGCCATGACAGATGCTGTTGCCTCTTTGTTATACTTTGCTGCCATGGCGGGAACAGCCCCCAGAGTCAGTGTGCCGTCAGCGTGCTGGATAACCTTGTGGCATACCAATGCACCCGACCATGCCGGTTCGTTGCCGTCGCCAGCACCAACATTCGTATTTTTCTCGTGGATGTCAGCACCTATGCGGTAGGGACACCATCCCCAGATATATCGGTCGGTACCGTTCGAGGCAGTTTTAGCCGCATAGAAGGCACGGGTGTCGAGTACGCCCTCATGACCATCCTTGGGCCAGTTGGCGCCAGGGTCATTGAAGCAGGCCTTCAGGGCTTCAAGAGAGGGAGCCATCATATACTTTACCTTTCGGCTCCAACTTGTTTTGTAAGCCTCGCTATAGACCATGTACCACCAGTTGCCCATCTTGAATATATCGGCGCACTCCAGCATACGGTCCCAAATCATGGGGAACGAGCCTACATGCTCCCAATTCTTCAAGTCGCTTGACTTGAACTCAGCAAACTTCAGCTTTGAGGAGATAACCATGTGCCACTGGCCATCGTCAGCCTTGAACACTTGAGGGTCACGGAAATCGTTGGCATCGTAGCCATAGTCGGTTCCCTTCAGTGTCCAAATATAATCCTTGGTCCAAGTCTTGAAGTCAGCCGATGTGGCGCGCATCACTACCTCACGATTCTTACACAGCGGGTTGTGCCCCGTATAATAGATGTAATAAAGCTGGTCACTCTCGTTAAAGACGGCACAGCCAGTACCCAGGGCTGCATCCTGTTCGGATGTTGAGGTGCCGGTGGGCAACACCTCACCCAATGAGGTGTAGTTGGCACCGTCTTTCGTTGCTATGCCCCAGAAAGGATGATAGCAAGCTCCATTGTTGTCGTATTCCTGCAAATAAAGCACCTTGAACTCGCCGGCCTTTTGGTCGAAGAAAGGCATAGGATCGCCACAACGGCCGATTGCTGGCGTGTAATAGGTGTTGAAACCAGCGTCGTCGGTTGGGATAAACACGGTAGTGGTGCCAGCCCAGTCCTTCGATGGGTCGGGTCCGTAAGTATCTTCGCTACAACTTGTCATGGCTGCAGACATACCACAGCATACGAAACAAGCAGAAAGGATATTCATGATTGCTTTCATAACCATTATTTCATTAAGTGATTAAATGCGTTCTGAGTCATAATCTCAATGTTCTTGTGGAACTTCTCCGTATATCCGGGCTCATAGGTGTAAGAGTACCAGTCGTAGCATCCCGAACCGATACATACGATGCCACCCTTGCCATCCTTGGCAGGATACTCCCAGGCTACGACAGCTCCATCATCGCCAACACCTAGAATCTTTCCTCCTGTTCGTGTTTCCCAAGCTGCATGGTTGTCGTAACCACCCCAGTCGGTACCAATATGATACTGAGCAGTAGAGTTGGTGATGTGGTAACCAGCATCTGTGCAGTAAACCTTCTGCGAGTTATCGCCCTGTACAAGACCTTGCCACATAGGATGATTATTCATACCGTCGAAAATACGGAATGTCCATGGACCGCCACAAAGTTCGGCACCATCCTCGTCCTGGCCCCAACAGTTGTTAGGTGTGGTCCACTCGTCATCACCAGTCGCTCCGATAAACGAAGGCAGGTTGGTGGCATAGCGTGTGAGGAAGAATGCTCCACCATTCTCATAATACTTACGCAGTTGGTTGACGGCAGACAGTGCATAAGGAGCCTTGGCGACAAACTGGTCGTGACCATCCACACCACCATTGAAGTGGTAGTGCCACCAAATAACCTTACATTCAGAGAGGTCAACGGTATTTGCCTCTACATCTGCAAACGAAGCATAGAGCGTACCTGGCACATTCCCCAGCATCCACTGGCATGCTGCCTTTGCCTCTGGATCCAGATCGTTCATGGAACTTGGCTCACCGATAAAGAGGGCCTTTGGCTTGTCGATGGCAATGACTTTGACAGTGTAGGTTGCTTCAGCCGAGTTGTTCTTTACCGTATATGTGACAGGATTTGTGAAATCCTGAGCCACACCAGTAGCAGGCGTAATCGAAGCATTCTGGCTATAGACAATAGTTGGCACAAGGCTTGTCAAACCAATAGAACCTGGCACATAGACTGTGATGGTTTTGGCCGTCTGATCGATGGTTCCCTGATAGATATCGTTGATGACGAACGAGGTGATACGAGCCTCATCGTGGAGTACACTTAGTGTCCAGTTCAAGAACACGTCGCCGTTCTTAACCTTCAGCACCTTGGCAGCATCCAGATTCAGTGTCTCACCTTGCTTCACATTACACGAGGCACCATCTGAGATGGAGAGTTTTGTCACCTGCATGGCAGATGTTTCGTATACTTCAGGCAGACGGACAACGATGCTACGAGAAGCCAAGTTGATAGTTCCCTCATAATTGTCGAGTGCAATAGACTCAACCATGCAGTCACCGCTCAACTGTAGGTCGCTGACGTTGTCGTCGGAACACGACCAAAGACCGCAGACGATGCAGAGGGCGCAGAATATATTTATAATCTTTGTATTCATAACTTCAAATGTCTATTTGTTTATTACCAGTTACCAATGTTCTGAGTATAATGGCCATTAGAGGCGGAAATCTGTTCAAAAGGTATGGGCAGATACTCATCCTTATTGGCAGTGAAGTGTGCATTTCCATAGATAGCGCAATTGTCAATCTCCTCGGCATAGTATTTATTGAGTACAGTGGCAGCATCACCCCAGCGCACGAGGTCAAAGAAACGCTCACACTCCATACCCATCTCCAGACGACGTTCCATCTTCACTATCTTAACAGCCTGTTCCTTCGTGTACGAACCCTTGTAATTGGCAATGTACATCTTCACACCATACAGACTCGGGTAGTTGCTAATCATCTGGGTGCTGGAGGCTGCACGTGAACGAATCTGGTTCACCAAAGTGATAGCTTCTGCAGACTGTCCCAGTTGGGCATAAGCCTCAGCACGCATTAGCAGCACATCAGCATAGCGGAACACGATACGGTTCATGGATGATGCCCAGTAGGAACCCTTGATAAGATAAGAGTCGATAAGCGCTGGATCGACATTCTGTTTCAGTGAAACATGATAGCCATAAAGACCGTTGGAACGACTCCAAATGCTCGTTTCTTCCATCATGAATTTTTTGTTGAACATATAAGGAAGACCAGGCATACCAACGGTCAGGAACAGACGTGGGTCGGCATTATCACTGGCCTTGTCATAGTCCTTGGCGTTAAATGTATCGAGCAGAGGCAGGCCGTCGGCTCCCGTGCGATAAGCATTGACCAGATTTTGCGATGGTTTGTAGAAGTCGCAACCGCCATCGGTAGCTCCTGGGATGTTTGGGGGGATCAAACCGTAGCTCCAGTTCAGGTTACCATAAGTAGAACCGTCGTTGCGAGAATACTGGATAGCCCACAGGCTCTCAATACCATTCTCATACTGTTCCTCAGGACGGAAGTTGTTATGGAAATCACTCTCCAGGCCATAGTTGGTATAGAGTGAAGGATTGGTAAACTCAATAACCTTTTCCAAGTCTTGCTGGTTAATACTGGTCACCTGGTTTGAAGAAGCCTCATCCTGATGATAAGCTTTATAGAGATAAACCTTAGCCAGGAAAGCGGCAGCGGCAGCCTTGGTGGGGCGACCCTTCTCTACCTGTGCTTGTGGCAAGGTGTTATATGCCTCCATCAGGTCGTCGATAATCAGTTGCCAACCTTCATCGTTCGAATATGTACGGTTAGACAGCGTGTTATACTCATCGTATGTGAGATTCTCGTTCTCAACGAAAGGAATGTTCTTGTATAGGCGTTTCAACAAGAAATGACCATAGGCGCGCAAGAACTTCATCTCTGCCAGACGCTGTTGCTTCATGCTGAAACTGTCATCGCAACTATTGAGCAGGGAAATAGCACTGTTCACACGAGACAGACTGTTGTATAGTCGTACCCACATATCGTTGATGTTCCAGTTTGTGGTCAACACACCCTGTTGAACCTCCAACTGATGGAACACATCGCCATCACTCGTTCCGCTACCACCTTTATAGGCATCGTCTGAGCGTACATCAAAGTTCCACATAGAGAACGAAGAGTTGATATCTTCTGCAGTTGTGAAGATGGCATAGGCGGATACCGCCATGGCTTCAGCATTCTCAGCCGCCTTCACTTGATCATCGCTGAGCGTTCCCTGTGGCGTATGCTCGTCGAGGAAGCTGTCACAACTGGCAAGTCCGCAAACGACAAGCATTGCATATATTATATTGAATATCTTTTTCATGATTGCTGCTGTTTTAGAATGATACATTGAGTCCGAAAGTCACGTTAAGAGGAATAGGATAACCAAAGTTTGCGTTCTCAGGATCAACTCCTGTGAAACTCTTGGACTTGATAGTCAACAGGTTCTGGGCTGACACATACATGCGCAGACGCTGCATATACAACTTCTCAGCAATGTTCTTGGGGAAATTGTAACCCAGCTGTATGGTACGCAACTTGGCATATGAGCCGTTCTCCACGAAGAAACTGGATACTCGCTTCTCATTGTTATTGTCCATCGTGCTGATGGCGGGGATGTTGGAATCCATATTCATGGGAGTCCAGGCATCGAGCAGACGACGACCCTTGTTCAGATTCGAAATGTTCAGACCACTCCAGAGGTCGGTCTCTTTCTTTAAGTCACTGATTACGTCAACACCCTGTACACCTTGCCAGAACATGGTGAAGTCCCAGTTCTTGTATTGCAGGTAGATGTTTACACCCCAAGTGAAGTCAGGTACTGGCGAGTAGATCCATTTCTGGTCCTTCTCGTTGATCACTCCGTCATCGTTCAAGTCTTTCCAGCGAATACGTCCCAGTGCGGCACCGTTCTGAACGGCGTGGTTGTCAATCTCTTCCTGGCTCTTGAAGATACCATCAAAGACATAGCCTACCTGAGCACCCATGGGATGACCGATGACCGATTCTACACCGTTACCGCCAAATGTACCCTTGGCTGCTATGGTCTCAGGGAGTTTGGTCACCTTATTGCGATAGGTACCAATATTTCCTGCTATATCATATTGGAAAGCACTGATTTTACCACGATAGCCGATATTCAACTCCATACCCTTGTTCTCCATCTCACCGGCGTTGATCCACTGACTGCTACCTTCACCCATCACACCGATACCTGGCATATAGACCAGAATGTCCTTGGTTTTCTTGAAGTACCATTCAAACGAACCGTAGAGGCTATTATGGAACAGTCCGAAGTCGAAACCAAAGTTGGTCTGCGTAGTAGTCTCCCACTTCAGGTCATCATTGCCTAGCTGGTCACGTTTGAAACCGCTGGGCAGCGTCTGGCCGCCGTTAGTTCCTGCTATATCATAGCTAGTACCATAGCTCTGTCCACCAAAACCGGCCTCACCATAGTTACTTACATAGAGTGTGTAGCGGGCCAGATTCGAAATCTCCTGGTTACCTGTCTGTCCCCACGATGCACGCAATTTCAAGTTATCCAGCCAAGTCATCTCCTTCATGAACTGTTCTTCGCTGATACGCCAACCGGCACTCACTGATGGGAATGTGCCATAGCGGCTGTTCTTACCGAAGCGGCTTGAACCATCATGACGCAGTGTGAAACTGGCCAGATAGCGGTCGTTATAAGTATAGTTCACCTTACCAAAGAATGAGGTGAGCGTGTAGCCTTCGCCCAAGCCGTACGCCTCAGCCTCTCCGACACCGGCATTCGGCCACATATAGTCAGGATTCAGCAACATATAGTCATACTTCTTTCCGCTGAACCATTTGTCATCCTCACGGTTCAGCTCCACACCAATCATGGCGTCGGCACGGTGCTTGCCCTTCTCCAGATTATAGGTGGCAATGGCATTCCACATCCATTTGGTCCAGTGCTCCTGCTTGGCCTCAACTGCATTAGTCGAGTTAGCTACGGTACCCTCGGTCACAGGGTAGGTGAAAATGCGCTGTTCCTTTTGTGCATAGTCCAGACCGAAGGTTGACTTGATATTGAAATTCTTGAAAGGATTGATATTGATATATGCATCTCCGAAAGTGCGCCAATAGGTGTAGCGGTTGTCGCTGTTTCGCTGCAGACGGGCCACAGGATTTTCACGGTCGGGATAACCACCCACCGGACCAGCAAAGTCGCCATTACGAGTATAAACGGGCAGTGAGGGGTTGAACTGAAGCACATTCTCCAAGAATCCGCCAGGAGCCTGTACCTCATTCGTACGGTTCAACGTGAAATGCTCACCCACCGTTACCAAGTTGCGGTCGCCAATCTTCACCAATTTGTATTCCGTATTTATACGGGCCGACAGGCGCTCGAAATCAGACTGTTTGATTATACCCTTATTCTTGTAATAGCCTAATGAGAAGAATGACGAACCTTTTTCCGAACCATTACTCAGCGACACATTATACTGTTGGATCAATCCAGTGCGTGTCGTCTGGTTAAACCAGTCGGTATCGGCGGCAGGTGTCGTTCCGGCTGCATCCAGATACTTACTCATGGAGATACCGTTCAGGACGGGAATTCCCTGCTGATTGTAAGTCCAGTCATAGCGATAGCCAAGTCCATTAGCATTGGGGTCCAATCCGTCGTTCACGTAACCCTGCCACATCACCTGTCCGAACTCTTTGGCGTTCAGCACCTCCATCTTATGGACATATGTCTGCATAGCAACGCTGGCATCAAGGTCAATCTTGATTTTTCCGTCCTTGCCACCCTTAGTGGTGATAATAATCACACCATTGGCGGCTCGCGAACCGTAAATTGAAGCTGAAGCTGCATCTTTCAGCACCTGAATCGACTCGATGTCATTACCGTTCAGTTCGTGCATGCCAGCCTTGGTGGGTACACCATCAATAATGTAGAGCGGATCGTTGTTGTTCAGCGTGCCGATACCACGGATACGTACCGTTGCACTGCCTGAGGGCGAACCATCGGCTGCAATGTTCATACCAGGCACACGACCTTGAAGAGCCTTGATAGGGTTGTTCTCGTTCTGCTTGGCCAGTTCATCGACGCTTACGGTCGAAACGGCACCAGTCAAGTCGGCCTTACGTTGGGTGGTATAACCCGTCACCACCACTTCCTGCAACTGCTTGCTGTCTTCTTTCATAGCTACCTCCATACCATTGGCAGCAGGGAGTTCCTGAGTCAGATAACCCACATAACTGAAGACCAGCATCTTGCCTGCCTCCACCTTGAGTTTGAAATTACCGTCGAAGTCGGTCACAGTACCATTCGTAGTGCCCTTCTCCATCACCGTGGCACCGATGACGCCTTCGCCAGTGGCATCAACGACTGTGCCCGATGCCTCAATCTTCTGCGCCTGAATGGCAACGCAGACGAACAAGAGCATTGTGCTCAGTAGAAATCTTCTTAGATTCTTCATTTCTTGTTTTTTTAAGTTAGCAATAGATTTTACTGCGGCAAAGATAGTCCGAATGACAGAAACCGACTAAAACAGATGTTTCAAGCAGTAAAAAAAATCGTTCATGTAACATTTTTGTTGTTAAATGAACGATTTTTGTGATTCAAACGTGATGTTTTATATATCCTATTCCTTTCCCCCAGCATCCCCTGGAACTATTCCGAACTCATCCTTGAAGCACTTGGTGAAATAGCTGGGCGACGAGAAGCCCACGTCGTAGGCCACCTCCGAGATGTTCTTGTGGCCCTGCGCAAGCAGCGCACTGGCACGGTTCAGACGGCTCAGCCTGATGATGTCCACCGGCGTCCTGCCCGTCAGCGCCTTTACCTTTCTATATAATTGCACACGACTCAGTCCCATCTCGCTGGCCAGCGTCTCCACGCCGAAGTCGCTGCTGCCCATCTGCTCCTGCACCAGCTGACGCAGATGGTCCAGGAAATTCGTGTCGAACTGTCCGCCCTCGGCTATCTTCTCCTTCTCCTCCTTGCTCACCAGGGTGATGTCAGCCGCTTCGTCGCTGCCCTCTTCCTCCTGTTGCTCTCCCCTCGGGGAGTCGGAGGGGGTTGCCGTCTGCGAGCCCACCACCAGCGCAAACGTCTCGCGCTCCATCTGGTGGCGGCGGCGCATGGCCACTATGCGATACCACAGCAGTCCTATTGCCAGCAGCGCGATGATGCCCATCAGCAGCAGGTACACTTTCTGGTGACGGTACTGCAGCAGATACCAGTCCACCCTGTCGTGCAGCGTCGAGAGCCGTTTGTTCTGCTCGCCCATCTCCTCCGCCTGCATCAGCATCACCTCCGCATTCTCGTGCGTCACCAGGGCCGACTTCAGCAGGTTCTCCTTGTCGTAGGGCTTCCCCTCCAGGATGCTCATTGCCAGCTTCATCAGCAGGTCGCCGCGCGTGGGATAGATATACGAGGCCGTCAGCACACCGCTCATCACCTGCTCAATGCCGCCGTCCTTTGTCGGCAGCGCATCAATGCCCACGAATATCATCTTCTTCTCCAGTCCGCGCTTCTTCGCAGCCTCGTAGGCACCCACCGCCATGCGGTCGTTCTGTCCGAACACGCACACAATGTCCTGCCGCTGTTGCAGCACCGAGTCCATCAGGCGGAATCCGCTCTCCTGCGTCCAGTCGCCGTCGCAGGTCAGCAGGCGGCCCTCGTCGGCAAAGCCCTTCACGAAACCCTCGTGGCGCTCCTGAGCCGGCGACGAGCCCTTCAGACCCTTTATCTCCAGCACCACTCCGCTGCCCCTCTGCCCGTCGATGAACTTTCCTATCATGCTGCCCATCTCCAGGTTGTCGGCACCCATGAAGGCCGTATATTTCTCAGAGTCCGTCTTGCGGTCGAACAGGATTACCGGTATGCCCTTGTCGTAGGCCCGGTCTATGGCCGACGAGATGGTGTTCACCTGGTTGGGCGACACAATCAGCAGGTCCACGTCCTCGTCTATGAAACGGTTTATCTGACTGATCTGCATCTGGTCGTCGTCGTCGGCCGATGCAAATTCCAGTTTCGCGTTGTCGTAGAAGTAAGTGCCCATCACCAGTTCCTGGTTTTGTTTCTCGCGCCAGATGTCCTCGCTGCATTGCGAGACGCCTATGCGGTACACCTTCCGTTCCGAACACGAAACGAGTGTGATTGCCAGGAGCAACAAGCATATATTTTTCATTTGTGGTCCTCAGTTTAAGTTAACATTCTCAGAGATGTGAATCACTTCACCATCCGATTTAGATGCAAAGTTAGGAAAAAAAATCGAAAAATGTTACAAAAGCAATGCATTTTTTTTACTTTCCCTGCCGCAACTTCCCGTTTGGGATAAAAAACTGGAGGGCATTACTTCAGCTTGGGCTTCAGTTCGTCGGGCGAGTCGTTGGTGAACATGTCCACACGGGACGCCTGCATGGTGAAGAAATGACTGACAACCTCGGGGGTGAGCCGCAGCACAGGACGGAAATCGCTGCCCCGCATATAGCGGAGGATGGCTCGGCGCAGCTGACGGGCCACCAGGCGGCGGTCTAAATGGTTGCTGATGTCGATGGTGGTGATGAGCAGACGGCCATTGAGCACGTTGGCCTCGACAAGCATGCCGAGCTTGCGGCTGACATGCCATGTGTCGATGGGCTGGATGGGCGACTGATAGTCAGGCGGCAGCTCCATGAGGTTCATGACCTGCGCCCTGTTGAGCAGCTCCCACCAGTTGAGGTCGGCCCAGTCGTCGGTGGGGAAGCCGCAGGTGAACAGGGGGTGCGACGAGTCGATATAGGCGCCGGTGGTGTGGGGCGGCCGCATCTTGAACCATGAGGTGTTCCAGAACACGGGGAGGTAGTGCTGCACGACATCGCTGCCCAGACGGACGCGGCCCGCCGCCGTGAGCAGCACCTTGCCGCCACTCTGCAGCACCTGGAGGGCACGGGCATCGAGGGTGTCGGACAGATAAATGCCGGACACTTCGGCTACATCGTCGTCAGAAGGATATACCCAGAAGTCCCAATGGTTGCGGATGTCGGCACCGAGGGTGACGGTGAGGGTGAGCTTGCACGGGGCCTGAAGGTCACGGAGGGGGAGGCTGACGGTGCCCAGCGAATGGTTCTTGCCGACGGGGATGGCACCCACGGGGAAGCGGCCGCTGGCCAGTAGGGAAGCGGAGGCGCCGGTGATGGCATAGGCGGCAGGAACACCCGTGAGGGGACTGCCCGAGGCGTTCATTACCTCGACGGGCACGCAGAGGGTGTCGGCCGATGAATAGACGAAGCGGGGGAAGCGGGCCAGGGGAACGACGGGCGAGCAGAACTCGCGCCAGGCGGCTGCGGTGGTGTAGGGCTTCTCACGCCAATGCACGTTGAGCACACCCTCGAGGGCGGTGCCCTGACCGCTGTAGTCGTTGAGGGCGAGCAGCTGGAACCCGGCATAGTCGGGGGTGCGCAGGTTGCGCTCTATCTCGTATTTGTAGGCCAGCGTCTGCAACCGTCCGCTCGCCATGAGGAAGTGCCGGTCTTGGGCAGCCATGCCGTTGTGGTGCAGCAGGTCGCGGAAAATCTCGAAGTTGAGGGCGCGATAGACGCCGGTGTACTGGGGTATCTCGCTGAAATCGGGGAAGGCGCACCACTGGCCCTGTTCGTGGGCTATGATGGGCGACTGGTTGGGCTCGTTGCCCTTGTAGTTGCGGGGAAAGGCAATCTGCGAGGCATAGTCGTCGTCGGAATGGGGCGCGTGGCTGTTCCAGTCGAGTCCGCGGGCACCGCCCTTGACATGATACTCGGAGCCGTCGTCCCAGGCCCAGCCGCCTCCCACGGAAGCCCCGCAATAGACCTTGGTGGGGTCGTACTGCTTCATGGCCGCTACCCAGTCGTTGCAGTAGCTGACCCAGTCGCCGGCGGGTTCGTTGCCGGCAGCCATCATGAGGAATGAGGGGTGGTGGCCGTAGGCATCGATGATGCGGCGCGACTCGGCGAGCAGGTACTCGTCGATGACCTGACCGCGACGGAGGGCCACGCCATGGTTGGGCCACGAGGGACCCTCGGGCTGCAGGTAGATGCCCACGCGGTCGGCAGCGGCGAAGGCGGCCTCAGGGGGACAATAGGAATGGAAGCGGACGTGGTTGAGCCCGTACTCACGGCACTTGAGGAAGATGCGCGTCCACGAGGCCTCGTCGACAGGTGGATAGCCCGTCTCGGGGAAACAGCAGTTCTCGACCGTGCCACGCAGCCATATAGGCTGACCGTTGAGCAGGAACTGACGACCACGGACGGCGATGTCGCGAACGCCGAAGGTAACGGTGAGCGGCTGGCCGCGGTGGACGAGGGTGCGGGTGTAGAGATAGGGGTCGGTCTCGCTCCAGAGGCGCATGCTGTCGCCCAACAGCATCTCATGAGGGGTACCGTCGACCATGATGGTGACCTTGCGGGCGACAATATCGGGGATGACGCGGATGACGGGGCGCGGGACGACAGTGAGCTCGATGCGCCCGGCAATGCCGTTCCAGTTGCCCTGCGTCTGGTCGGTGACGCTGTGGGAATCTTGTCCCACGCCGACGTTCTCGATGCCGTTATAGACATCGATGGCAATGGTGTCGGTGCGCCCGGGACGGATGAAGTCTGTGACATCGTACTGATGGGGCGTGGAGAGCGACAGCTGGCGGCCCACGCGGCGGCCGTTGACATAGACGGTGGTCTCGATATGGGGTCGCTCAAGGAAGAGCACCACGCGACGGCCCCGCCACGAACGGGGCATGCGGACGGTGCGGCGATACCAGGCATGGCCCACATAGTGGGTGGCGGGCGTGAGGAAGAACGGGAACTTGACGTTGCCCTCGCGGCGGTACTGCTCCATGTAGGGATTGAAATAGTAAGAGGAGTCGTAGGTGGAGCCTGTCCATACGGTATGTGCCGTGACGGGGTTGCCCTTGCCGTTGGTGAGCATGGAGCCGGGCAGGGTGACGTGATCGTTATAATGGGGAGCATCGCCCATGGCGAAATCCCAGCGGCCGGAGAGGTCGACAGTCTGCTGTGCGAAAAGGGGGCAGCAGAGGAACCATGCGACGATGGCCGGGAGCAGACGGGAAAGACGGTTCATAGTTGAGCGGGGTTATACGCACAATGGCGGAGTATGCTGCAAAAATAGGCATTATTCCTGAAACGCGCAAGAAAAAAGGGCGCAATGTGAGTCTGTAAGGAAAAATGATGCGAGATGCATGCGGGGATTATAGGAAAATGTAGTATATTTGCAGCAGAAACTAAAAACCTGTAAAAAGATATGCAAGACAGCAACCGACGCTTCATCTATTTCATCTGCCTGGTATCGGCCATGGGCGGACTGCTCTTCGGCTACGACTGGGTGGTGATTGGCGGTGCAAAACCCTTCTATGAACTGTATTTCGGAATTGGCGACTCGCCGCTGATGCAGGGCGTGGCCATGACGACGGCCCTGGTGGGCTGTCTGGCGGGTGCCATGGTGGCAGGAGCCGCCGCCGACAGGTACGGCCGCAAGCCGCTGCTGACGGTGGCCGCCGTGCTGTTCACGGTGTCGGCCATTGCCACGGGAATGTTCAACGACTTCACGCTGTTCAACGTGGCGCGCTTTGTGGGCGGCATCGGCATAGGCGTGGCCAGTGCCCTCTCGCCGGTGTATATCGCAGAGGTGAGTCCGAAAGAGATACGCGGACGGATGGTGAGCATGAACCAGATGGCCATCGTGATAGGTATTCTGGCCGCACAGATAGTGAACATGCTGCTGGCCAAGGACACGGGCGTGGCCGAGAGTCAGGCATGGAACAGGGAATGGGGCTGGCGCTGGATGTTCTGGGCCGAGACGCTGCCCGCGGCGCTGTTCCTGGTGATGAGTTTCATGATACCGGAAAGTCCGGTGTTCTTGCAACTGAAGAAAGCCAAGGGCAGCGACAGGATGAAGGAACGCAGCGAGCAGGCGGGACTGAAGGAACTGCTGCAGCCGAAATACAGCCGGATGCTGCTGCTGGGACTGATTGTGGCGGTGTTCCAGCAATGGTGCGGCACGAACGTGATTTTCAACTATGCGCAGGAGATATTCACAGGTGCCGGCTTCGATGTGGACGGAATGTTCATCAACATCGTGATAACGGGCATCGCCAACGTAATATTCACGCTGGTGGCCCTATATGTGATTGAGCGATGGGGGCGCCGCACGCTGATACTGATAGGTGCCGGCGGACTGGGACTGATATACCTGACGCTGGGCACGTGCTACTACATGCAGGTGACGGGCGTGATGATGGTGGCCCTGGTGGTGGCAGCCATCTCGGTGTATGCCATGACGCTGGGTCCCGTGACGTGGACGCTGCTGGCCGAGATATTCCCCAACCGCATTAGGGGCGTGGCCATGGGCGTATGCACGTTTGCCCTGTGGGTGGGATGCTGCACGCTGACGTTCTCGTTCCCGTCGATGAACGCCTCGCTGGGCAGCAGCGGCACCTTCTGGGCCTACTCGCTGATATGCGTCAGCGCATTCGTGTATCTGTGGCGCAACTGTCCGGAGACGAAGGGAAAGAGTCTGGAAGAACTGGAAAAGGAACTGGTGACCCCCTCCGACCTCCCCGAGGAGAGGCCACAAAACTCATAAACTAATAAACTCCTAAACTCATAAACTAAAAAAATGGTAAAGGCTTGGAGAGAAATCGTGACAATTCCGACGTATGAGATCGGACAACCGGAGAAGAACCCCATCTTTCTGGAGAAGAGAGTGTATCAGGGTTCGTCGGGCGTGGTATATCCCTATCCGGTGATAGAGTCGATAAGCGACGAGAATACGGACAAGGAATGGATGGCCGTGTTCCTGGAGAACGAATATATAAAGGTGATGGTGCTGCCAGAGCTCGGCGGACGAATACAGATGGCCTACGACAAAATACGGAAGCGCCACTTCGTGTATTACAACCATGTCATCAAGCCGGCGCTGGTGGGACTGACGGGACCGTGGATTTCGGGCGGCATAGAGTTTAACTGGCCGCAGCACCACCGCCCGTCGACATACCTGCCCACCGACTGCGACATTGTGGAAAACGAGGACGGCTCGGTGACCGTATGGATAAACGAGATGGAGCGAATGTTCCACCAGAAGGGCATGGCGGGCTTCACATTGCGGCCGGGGTGCGCCTATCTTGAGATTCAGGGACGCGTGAGCAACCGCACGCCATTGCCGCAGACCTTCCTGTGGTGGGCCAATCCTGCCGTTGAGGTGAACGACGAATACCAGTCGGTATTCCCTCCCGACGTGAATGCCGTATTCGACCATGGCAAGCGGGCGGTGTCGAGTTTCCCCATTGCCACCGGCACCTACTACAAGATGGACTACTCGGCCGGCGTGGACATCTCGAACTACCGCAACATAAAAGTGCCCACCTCCTATATGGCCGTGAACTCGAAATACAACTTCGAAGGCGGCTACGAGAACGACACCCAAGCGGGAATGCTGCATGTGGCCAGCCACCATTTCTCGCCCGGGGCAACGGCGACTTCGGACGGGCATGGGACAGGAATCTTACTGATGAGGTAATGGAGAACCAACGGTCGCTGGCCGAAGGGAAAAGCAATGGAGAATGGAAAAACCGCCCGGGTTTCCGACCCTATATTGAACTGATGGCGGGGGTATATACCGAAAACCAACCCGACTTCACTTGGCTGATGCCTTACGAAGAGAAGCAGTTTGTGCAGTATTTCATGCCCTATCGCGAAATAGGCATCGTGAAGCAGGCCAGCCGCGACTTCATATTCAACATCGAGGACGCCGGCAACGGCAAGGTGACGCTGAAAGTGATGGCCACCAGCAGGCAGGACGTGAAGCTGGTGCTGCGCAACAAACTGAAGGACGAAGCGTATTACGAAAAGACGCTGACCATGAGTCCCGAGGAAGTGCTGACGGAAAGCATCGACGTGAAAGAGGCAAAGCTTTCGGAACTCACGTTTGCCATCTGCAAGGCACAGTCTAAGCGCCCGAAGGGAATGCCTCTGCTGACCTGGGAGGCCGAGCCCGACTGGGAGGCCGAGCCCGACGAGATTCGTCCGATTCCCGATGCCGCCGAAGCTGCGCTGTCGCCTGTGGACACCAAGACCAACGACCAATTGTACCTGACGGGACTGCACCTGGAGCAATACCGCCACGCTACATGGTCGGCACTGGACTACTACAAGGAGGCGCTGCGCCGCGACCCCAACGACGTGCGCTGTCTGAACCAGGCCGGACTGTGGTATCTGCGCCGCGGACGGTTCCAGAAGGCAGAAGAGTATCTGCGCCGTGCCGTAAAGATATGGCAGAAGCGCAACCCGAACCCCTACGAGGGAGAGCCTATCTTCAACCTCGCCCTCTGCCTGAAATACCAGCATCGGCAGCAGGAGGCCTACGAGCTGTTCTGGAAAGCGACATGGAACAAGGCATGGGCCGATGCCGGCTACTTCGAGGCTGCCTGCATCAGCACCGCACAGGGACGCTATGAAGAGGCAATGGACGAGACGGAGCGCGCGCTCATCAGCAATGCCCGCAACCATAAGGCGCGGGCGCTGAAAGCCGCCCTGCTCAGACTGCTCGACAAGAAGGAGGAGGCGCTGGCATGGATTCAGGAGAGCTATCGGGTGGACCGTTTCAACTACGGCTGTATGTTCGAGGAGCACCTGCTCAGCAAGAGCGACCAACCGCTGGAGCATCTTAAAAAACTGATGCACGGCAACATTTATAACTACCACGAGCTGGCACTCGACTATGCACAGGCCGGACTGTGGCAGGAGTGCATCGGCGTGCTGCAGCTGGGCAACGACGTGCAGCAGCATCCCCTCACTTATTATTATATGGGATGGGCACAGCTCAGCCAGGGCGACCCCGTGGAAGCCAATGCCGCCTTCGAGCAGGCCGAGAAGGTGACTACCGACTACTGCTTCCCCAACCGGCTGGAGGATGTGGTGGCGCTGAGCCTGGCCAAGACCATGAACCCCGACGGGGCCCGTGCGCCCTACTATCTGGGATGCCTGTACTACGACAAGCGGCAATACGACCTCGCCATCGAGAACTGGGAAATGGCCGCACGGCTCAATCCCCTGTTCCCCACCGTTTGGCGCAACCTTGCTCTGGCCCGCTTCAACAAGCAGGACCGTCAGCAGGAAGCCCTGCAATACATGGAGAAAGCCTTTGAGCTGGACACCACCGACGCCCGCATGCTGATGGAACTCGACCAGCTGTATCGGCGCATGCAGAAGCCGCACCAGCTGCGCCTGGACCATCTGCAAAAGTATCCGGAACTGATACGGCAACGCGACGACCTAGTGCTCGAAGAAATCACGCTGCTCAACCAGCTAGGGCACTACGAGGAAGCCATGCAGAAAATAGACGGCCACCTGTTCCATCCGTGGGAAGGCGGCGAAGGCAAGGTGCCGGCACAATATCAGACGGCAAGGGTGGAGCTTGCAAAACAGGCGCTGACGCAAAAAGAATATGAAAGGGCCGCCCGGCTGCTCGGCGAATGTCTGGAATATCCCCACCACCTTGGCGAAGGAAAACTCTACGGCGCCCAGGAGAACGATTTCTACTATTTCCTCGGCATTGCCTACGAAGCACTCGGGCAAGCGGAGAAAGCCCGCGAATGCTGGGAAGAAGCCACGAAGGGACCGCAGGAGCCGGCTGCCGCCATGTACTATAACGATGCCAAGCCTGACAAGATTTTCTA
This sequence comes from uncultured Prevotellaceae bacterium, assembly GCA_900316985.1. Classification (GTDB taxonomy): domain Bacteria; phylum Bacteroidota; class Bacteroidia; order Bacteroidales; family Bacteroidaceae; genus Prevotella. The sequence goes on along the minus strand of ONFE01000015.1, from coordinate 21,908 downwards.
CCAGGGACTGGCACTACGGCGGCTGGGCCGCCAGGACGAGGCCAACGGACGCTTCTACCGCCTTGTAAACTACGGCAAGCAGCATGTGTTTGAGCATCAGGTGATGGACTACTTCGCCGTTTCGCTGCCCGACCTGCTCATCTGGGAAGACTCGCTCGACCGCAAAAACGAAATACATTGCAAGTATATGCTGGCCTTAGGCTATTTCGGACTTGGCAACCGCCAGAAGGCTGAGCAATACCTCAGCGAGGTGCAGGCGCTCGACATCAACCACCAAGGCATTCAGGCATTGCGCACCCTGATGGAGATATCGTAAACAAAAAAATCTCGGATTGCACATGACAATCCGAGATTTTATAATGTTGTTTCTCTCCCGATATTCGGAAAAAGAATAATTAGTCAGCCACGAGGGTAAAGCGCTGGAAGGCAACAACCTTCAGTTCCTTGTCCTGAGCTGCAAGCCACTGAGCTACAGTAGCCTTGTCGCCGTCGCCGAACTGGAACTCCTGGTCAACCAGACAGTTCTCCTTCAAGAACTTAGCAACACGTCCCTTAGCAATGTTCTCAATCATCTGAGCGGGAAGGCTGGCAGCCTTTTCAGCAGAAACGGTAGCGATGATCTCCTTGGCCTTAGCCACGTCCTCAGCTGTGATCCAGCCTTTGGCCATGTTGCTCTCCATGTGATCTTCGCTATCTACGTGGGCAGGATTGATACCGGCCTTCTTCAGGGCGTTATCAACAGCCTTGCTCACCTGCTCTTCCTTGGTCTTCTCAACAGCCACCTTGTACTCCTCGTCGAGGATGCTCTGAGGCATAGAAGCAGCATCGAGAGCTACGGGCTTCATGGCTGCAACCTGCATAGCCACCTTGTGACCAGCGTCCTCAGCCAGCTTGTTGGTCTGAACCATTGTGCAGAGGGTGTTCTTCTTCATATGGTTGTACACCTCAATGTTCTCACCTTCGAGAGTCAGGTAACCATCGAGTTCCATCTTCTCACCAGTGATACCAGAGCGCTGAGTCACAGCGTCCTGCACCTTCTGACCGTCGGCCAGTGTGAGTTCCTTCACCTCTTCGAGGTTCTTAGCCTTGGCAGCGATAGCTGCATCGAGGATGCTCTGAGTCAGTGCGATGAAGTCAGCACCATTAGCCACGAAGTCAGTTTCACACTTCAAGGCGATCATAGCGGCAAAATTGCCCTCTTTCTTCACCAGAACACAACCGTTAGAAGTCTCACGGTCGCTGCGCTTTGCAGCAATGGCCAGTCCACGCTCACGGAGCAGTTCCTTAGCCTTGTCGAAGTCGCCCTCAGCCTCGGTCAGAGCCTTTTTTACGTCAGCCAGACCTGCGCCGGTCATAGCGCGAAGCTTCTTGATATCGTCAATTGAAATTGCCATTGTTTTATTCTTTAATTTTTCGTTATTACGGAATTACGTTACTACGAGTTTACTCAGCGGCAGGAGCTTCCTCTTCAGCAGCGGGAGCCTCCTCTACGGGAGCCTCTTCAGCAGCAGGAGCCTCTTCCTTTGCCTTGCGTGCAGCACGACGGGGCTTAGCATCAGCAGCCTCTTCGCTCTGCTCCTTGGCAGCTTTCTCGTCAGCCTTCTCGGCCTTGCGCTCTTCCAGACCGCGTCATCGTTAGCAGGAATCATGAAGTCAATGTTCTTAGGATCGCTGTTAGTATCAACGATAGCGAACACGGGGATACCCAAGCGGTTAGCCTCGCTAACTGCAATGTGCTCCTTCATCACGTCAACCACAAACAGGGCAGAAGGCAGACGAGTCAGGTCAGCTATAGAACCGAGGTTCTTCTCCAACTTGGCGCGCTGACGGCTAATCTGCAGGATCTCACGCTTTGAGAGATTACCATAAGTACCATCGCTCATCAATTTGTCGATAGTAGCCATCTTCTTCACAGCCTTGCGGATGGTGGGGAAGTTAGTCAACATACCACCGGGCCAACGCTCAATCACGTAAGGCATATTCACTGAAGTAGCCTTCTCTGCAATGATATCCTTAGCCTGCTTCTTGGTAGCCACGAAGAGCACCTTCTTGCCGCTCTTAGCGATCTGCTTCAGTGCCTCTGCAGCCTCGTCAATCTTGGCGACAGTCTTGTGAAGGTCGATGATATGAATGCCATTGCGCTCCATGAAGATATAGGGAGCCATAGCGGGGTTCCATTTACGCTTGAGGTGACCGAAGTGGCATCCAGCCTCAAGGAGTTGGTCAAAATTTGTTCTTGCCATTTTCTTTTAAATGATTTAAATTGTTTACTTTCTTTTTAATTCTTTGGATTGTTAGAATCAGCCGGGGGGTAGCCGCCAAGCGGGTCCCCTCGGTTTAGATGCTAAACGATTTCCCTAGATATCCTAGGACTCCTAGGAACTCCTAGAATCTCTAGAAAAATATTAACGCTTACTGAACTGGAAGCGACGACGAGCCTTGGGCTGACCTGGCTTCTTACGCTCAACAGCACGGCTGTCGCGAGTGAGGAAACCTTGGCTCTTCAGAGCTTTCTTGTCTTCAGCATTCACCTTTACGAGGGCGCGGGCAATAGCAAGGCGCAAAGCCTGACTCTGACCAGTGAAACCACCACCGTCGAGGTTAACCTTGATGTCATACTTTTCTGCCACCTCGAGCAAGTTCAGTGGCTGCTTAACCACGTACTGCAGGATAGCAGAGGGGAAATATTCTGTGAGATCCTTCTTGTTGATAGTGATCTTACCGGTGCCTTCTGTCATGTAGATACGGGCTACACTGCTCTTGCGGCGACCAATTGCATTAATTACTTCCATCTTCTATACCTTTTTATTTATACTGGTTAATATCTATTGCCTTTGGCTTCTGAGCCTGCATATTGTGCTCGGTACCCTCGAACACATAGAGGTTGTCAATAAGACGACGACCCAGACGGCCCTTGGGAAGCATACCCTTCACAGCGTGACGAATCATCTTGTCAACACCATTGGGGCGTTTGCGAAGTTGTTCGGGAGTGTTGAAGCGCTGACCACCGGGATAGCCTGTGTAGCGGGTGTAAAGTTTGTCAGTTTCCTTCTTGCCGGTGAAAACCACTTTGGCAGCATTGATAATAATCACATTGTCACCACAGTCCACGTGAGGAGTAAAGCTGGGCTTGTACTTACCGCGGATCAGTTTGGCAACCTTTGAGCAGAGACGACCAACGACCTGATCAGTGGCATCGATAACGACCCACTCTTTCTGCGCTGTTTCCTTGTTTACGGAAATAGTCTTGTAACTTAAAGTGTCCATAAAAATTAAATGTTACTTTGTAAAACGTTTTATTAATACTATCCGGAAATGTCGCCCTCCGGGAAAGCGCCTGGCTTCACGTACCTGGAAACGAGCAGACTCTCCGTCTGCCAGTGAGCGGGAGATTCACAAACCGCAACGACCTCATTCCCGAGCAAGCTCGCCTACCCGTAGCCTTTTGGTGGCTGCTATTTACACTCCGCCCTGGAGGGTTCTATGGCCCTCGTAGAATTTGCGGCTGCAAAGGTACGCCTTTTTCTTCGAAAAACATTCAGCGTTCTTTTGCAGCCACAAACTTTTATATTTATTTAACGTACGCGGCGAGCGGTGACCTCATATTCTTGAGTCCCTGTCTGATGCTGCGTGCATTCTCTTTTGCTCCTTTCAATGAAGAATGGGTGTGGTCATGGTTGAAATAGGCTTTCACTTTCTTCTCACCCTTCTTGTCGTATTTATCGGCCGTAATGTTATGTACGTCAATCAGTTCAACACCCATTTCCTCGGCAATCTCACGATACCATTTACCATAAGTGTCGTTGCGGCGCTCTATCTTACCGTTCTTCCAGATATTACGCGGCGTCAGACTAACGAGGAGTATTGGCGTGGCCCCCTTTTCGCGAGTATCGTCGATCATCTTGCGCAGATACCATCCGAAACTGTAAACCACCTCATATTTGCCGTTACTCTTCAGCTTATACACATGGCAGGTATCGGCTGTACCCATGATATCTGCTCGTTCCTTCAACGAGTCAATGGCTCCTACGTCATTGTGCCCAAACTGGATCAGTACATAATCACCTTTTTGCAATGAATTATACACTTTCTCCCAACGGCCTTCCTTCAGGAACGTGCGCAGCGAACGTCCTGCCATAGCGGCATTCACCGCGGTAATCTTCTTGGTATCGAAAGCCTCGGAGGCTACAGCGCCCCAGCCCCACATGCCTTCTTTCTCCTTATCGGTATTCTTCACGGTAGAGTCGCCTGTGAGGAAGACGACTGGTTTTCCAGCCTTACGGTCCACGGGAACCACCGGCAATTCCACATTCTGTAGCATTCCTTTCAGGGGAGCTATCGCCGGATGCTCACAGGCTGCAATACCCTCAGCGGCAGAACGGGCATTCAATTCTGCTCCGAACTTACTCGTATGAATATTGTCAGTAAAGAAATGATAGTTGCATTTCCAGACACTGTAACTCTCCAATTTGTTGGTTGAAATGGTATTCAGATCCACGAACGGCACGTCCAATTCACGGGCAATCTCCTCAGCCCAATGGCCGAACTTATGCTCATCACCACGAAGTTTCGAGCCATCGGCCGTACGGTATTTCTTGGGTGTCAATGACATCAACACGGGATTGGCGCCTTTTGCACGGATATCAGCTACATAACGGCGCAGATAGCCACCATACGAATAGATCATTTCCTCGCGATAAGTAGTATCACCTTTATTGATGACTTCCACATTGACCAGCACCGTTGTCATTATGTCCGATACTCACAATCACCCAGTCACCTGGTTGCAAAGCCTCACGGATTTCTGGCCACAGATTCCGATAGAACGTACGGCTTGAAGTGCCTCCCAACGCCTGATTCTCCACAGTAATACGCTTCTGGTCGAAGAAGTTCTGGGCAAAATAGCCCCACCCCCACTGACCGTTGTTTCCATTGCCCAACGTACCGTTGCGCATCGTGCTGTTTCCGATGAGGAAGAGCACTGGGTTATTGCCCTTACGGCTCGTTCCCGGTTTGATACGTGCCGACCGCACTTTGTCAAGAGAGTCTAATGTCAGATCCGTCACCTTGTTCAAGTCTTCAACGGGTTTCGGTGTCTGCGCCGTAGCCACCAAGCCATAGCTCAGGATTGCCAAAAGAAAGAATGTTTTTTTAAATTCCATTTCACTGGATTATTATATTTGTATTAGTAGAAGAAGCTTAACTAAAGAAAAAGGGAAACCCGAAGATTTCCCTCATCTGAATGTACCCAGACCCGGGGTCGAACCGGGACGCCTTGCGGCATTGGTGTTTGAGACCAACGCGTCTACCAATTCCGCCATCTGGGCATTATTAGAGGCATTCTTGGTAGGAAAATGCGGTGCAAAGGTAATACAAAAAAAATGAAACGGCAAAATTTTATTCGAAAAACATCAAAAAGTTGTAGAAAAATACGTTACTGAGCGACAATCATGTATAAAATCACTAAAAAAATAGCAAAGATGATACAACTTATTCATTTTTTTACTACATTTGCAATGTAGAAATAACCATTGATTAATAACTTTAAATATGAAGGAGATAAGACTATGAAACCCAAACCAAAAATGCACCATCAGGAAGAATACGAACTGGACAACATCTACAACGATGAGAATGCCCGCTATGACTCTTCCAGTAATTCTGTCATTTGGTACAGCTAAAGAATTCTTTGTTCACCTTTTATCAAAACATCCACCTCTATCACAGGGGTGGATGTTTGTTTATATATAATAAGGTTTAGGTCTTACATATAGCCCAGCCACCTAAGGATGTCATTGAGATTAGCTACCACCATCAGCAAAATCAGAAGGCCAAAACCAACATATTCTGCCCGAATGAGGAACTTCTCGGAAGGCTTACGGCCTGTAATTATCTCGTATAGAAGGAACAATACGTGACCTCCATCAAGGGCAGGGATAGGCAGGATGTTCATAAAAGCGAGAATGATGCTGAGGAAGGCGGTCATCATCCAGAACTGATGCCAGTCCCAGACAGGCGGGAAAAGAGAGCCTATTGCACCGAAACCTCCCAACGACTTGGCGCCATCAGCCGAAGCCACATACTTCAGGTCACTCACATAGCCACGCAACACATTGAGACCAAACTTGATACCGGCTGGGAAGCTCTCGAAGAATCCATATTTCACTTCCTTGGGTTTATAGTAGGTTGCGATGCTGGTCTGCCCGACACCGAGTTTCAAATCTTCTGTAAGAACAAGATTTACGGTGTCACGATTTGTGACAACCGTTGCCGTACGAATCTTCAGACTGTCTTTGGCCGTCTTGGCATTGGCAAGCATATCGCTGAGAATACCTACCTGATAAGTGAACTCGTTCCAGCTATCAACAGGCTTTCCGTTGATGGAAACAATTTTGTCTCCTTTCAGCATACCCGCTTTGGCAGCTGGAGAGTCCGGCATCACCGTATCGAGTTCAGCAGGGATAAACGGACGACAGAAGGCCGGTTCTGCCTTGAGCATATTGAGGAGACTCATGTCTTCAGGCATTCTGATGGTCAGATTCTTCCCGTTTCGTTTCACCTGTACAGTCTTTGCATCGGCTATATGGCGATAGACGTCCACATCATAGCGTTCAAACGTCTTGCCATCATATCCCACAAGGATATCGTGATCCTGGAAACCAAGGGCTTTGGCATCTTCATTGAATTTGAATCCCATCGTCATATCCTGCGTGGTGAAATAACTGTCTCCCCAGGAGAACATTACCATACTATAGATAAAGAGGGCCAGCAGGAAATTGACAAGCACACCACCTATCATAATAAGCAGGCGCTGCCATGCAGGTTTAGTGCGGAACTCCCATGGCTGCGCAGGCTGTTTCATCTGTTCCGTATCAAAACTTTCGTCAATCATACCGGCTATCTTACAATAACCGCCCAAAGGTAACCATCCGGCACCATACTGGGTATCGCTGTTCTTCGGCTTAAACTTAAATAGCGAACCATCCCATTTACCGACACCTACGTCGAAGAAAATGTAGAATTTATCCACACGCACACCAAAGAGTTTGGAAAAGAAGAAGTGGCCCCCTTCGTGAAGCAAAACCAAAAGGGAGATAGCCAAAATGAACTGTAAGAGTCTTATTAGAAAAACTTCCATTAGATTAATTTACTATTTACGAATTTACAATTTACATATTATTTCAATGTGGGCTATTCGCCTTTTAGAATAGCATCGGCAATGCAACGGGCCTCGGCATCAGTCTGCACATAGACATCATAGTCGGGATGTGCATTGAAGGTGGCCTTCTGCATCGTCTTTTCAATAACATCACCCATCTGAAGGAAACCGCAACGGTCTTCCAGGAATGCCCGGTTTACAATCTCATTGGCTGCATTTACGATACAAGGCATATTGCCACCCTGCTTGATAGCCTCGAAAGCCAATGCCAAGCATCGGAACTTCTCCAAATCAGGTTCAAAGAACTCCAACGGATGCTTGAAAAGATCCAGACGTTCGCCTGTCAATGGCAGACGTTCGGGATAGGAAAAGGCATACTGAATAGGTAGCCGCATATCTGGAACGCCCAACTGAGCCTTCACGGAACCATCCATGAACTGCACCGCACTATGAACGATGCTCTGCGGATGGACGAGTACCTGGATTTTCTCAGCAGGAACGCCAAAAAGCCACTTTGCCTCAATCACCTCAAAGCCCTTGTTCATCATCGATGCTGAATCGATGGTAATTTTAGCACCCATATCCCAAGTGGGATGTTTCAGTGCGTCTGCCTTGGTGACATGGGCTATCTCCTCCATCGATTTCAGGCGGAAGGGACCACCCGACGCCGTGAGCAGAATCTTTTCTATCTCATTATCTCCTTCCCCAACGATACTCTGGAAGATGGCAGAATGCTCACTATCCACAGGCAGGATAGGTATATGGTATTCATTGGCCAACTGACATATCAGTTCACCGGCCACAACCAGTGTCTCCTTGTTGGCAAGACAAATTTTCTTATGGGCTTTGATGGCATGAATGGTCGGCGAAAGACCAGCAAAACCTACCATAGCAGTGAGTACCATCTGGATGGGTTCAGCCTCCACTATCTCGTCCAAGGCACGCTTGCCGGCATAGACCTTTACATCCGTATCGGCCAGTGCTTCCTTCAAAGGCTCATAGTAAGCATCGTTTGCGATGACCACAGCAGCAGGATGGAACTCCCGAGCCTGCTTGGCTAGCAATTCCCAACGGCTATTGGCTGTTAGTGCATAGACCTCATAGCGATCACCATGTTCCTTGATTACATCGAGCGCCTGAGTGCCAATACTACCCGTAGAACCTAAAATGCATATTTGTTGTTTCATAATTCCAATAATCCTTCGGGCAATGCCACCCTAATTTCTCTTTTATCGTTGTCAATACCTTTTATAAACTCTTCGGCTACAGGAATGAGCACAGGATTCTTCCCGCGAGCATCGGCACGTTTTACCTCGAACAGGGTATTGGCCGTGGTGTCATCAATGCCGATAATCTCACCGATTTCCGTCCCATCCTCATCAACAAAAAGTCGATAGCCTACAATGGCGGCCATCGTGGGCTCTTCATCCTCATCGGAAAGACTGCGTTCAAAGTACACCTCGCTGTTGGTCAGTTCGCGGGCTTGTTCCTGCGTATCAATGCCATCCAGTTTCATCAGGGCTGTTTCGTCTGAACGGAAACGGTATTCCTCGATAAAGAAAGGCACAAGAATACCCTCGACTTCTATCACAATATAGTCTGCATTCACACGGTCGAACACATCATCGGAAAAGTGGAAGGTGATTTCGCCCTTCACACCATGCGGTTTACCTATACACCCGATTCTGTAACAGTCGTCTTTCCTGATCACGATTCAACTCTGGTTATTTTAGCGCCCAACGCATTCAGCCGGGCTTCTATATCTTCATAGCCTCGGTCTATCTGGGCGATATTGTCAATACGACTGGTGCCTTTGGCACTCAGAGCTGCAATGAGCAAGGCAATACCAGCACGAATATCAGGACTGGTCATACGGCCGGCACGTAAAACCAATTTATGGTCATGCCCCACCACTACGGCACGATGAGGATCGCATAAGATAATCTGAGCCCCCATATCAATGAGTTTGTCCACGAAGAACAGACGGCTTTCAAACATCTTCTGATGGAAAAGCACCGAACCGCGAGCCTGTGTGGCAACCACCAACAACACGGAAAGAAGGTCGGGTGTCAGTCCTGGCCAAGGAGCATCAGCCAATGTCATAATGCTACCGTCAATAAACGAATCAATACTATAATGCAACTGACGGGGAATGACAAGGTCATCACCTTCAACCTTTATTTTCACACCCAAACGTCGGAAAGCATCGGGAATGATACCTAGATTCTTCAGCGAAACATCCTTAATCCTTATACCATTGCCCACCATGGCTGCCATACCGATAAAAGAGCCAACCTCAATCATATCGGGTAGGACACGATGCTCAGCACCATGAAGTCCATCCACACCCACAATGGTAAGCAGGTTGGAACCTATACCAGAAATCTGGGCACCCATCTTGTTGAGAAGATGGCAGAGTTGCTGGATGTAAGGTTCACAGGCTGCATTGTAAATCGTGGTGGAACCTTTGGCAAGAACGGCCGCCATGATAATATTAGCAGTACCAGTCACTGACGCCTCATCAAGCAGCATATAACTCCCTTTTAGACAAGAAGCCTTTATCTCATAGACATTGCGCTGTTCCTTAAAATCAAACTTAGCACCAAGATACTTGAAGCCCAGAAAATGGGTATCCAAACGACGACGTCCGATCTTATCCCCACCGGGCTCTGCCACTACAGCCTTGCCAAAACGCGAGAGCAACGGGCCGATCATCAGTACCGAGCCACGAAGAGCCGCACATTTACGCACGAACTCATCACTTTCAAGATAGGCAAGGTCTACGCTGTCGGCCTGAAACTGATAATCATTTCGGGAGATTCGCGTCACCTTCACTTTGATGTCCTGCAGCAACTGAATGAGATTGTTCACATCCAGGATGTCAGGTATGTTGCGGATAATGACAGGGTCACTGCTCAGCAAGGTGGCACAGATAACCTGCAATGCCTCGTTCTTAGCACCTTGTGGAGTAATGGTACCACTCAGCGGATGACCGCCTTCGATGATAAATGACTGCATTAGCGACGCTTCTTTTTGCCAACTTGCTGTTGCATCTGGCTGAAATCCAACTTCTCAAATGTAAAGGTGTCAAGATCCAGTTGAATATGGCCGTCAGTAAAACGGGCCAAGTCACTGGCTATCTTCTCATCGTCAGCCGAACCATGACTCCACTGATAGAGATTACGTTTCATTTGGTTTGCCGTCTGGCGCACCAGTTCGTCTCGTTCTTCGCCTGCAGGCATTGTCTTCAATTGCTCAAAGACCTCAAACAGCATCTTGCCGTAATGGCGTACAGGAATCTGTGCCATCGGATACTCGAGAGGTTCAGGCTTGGTGGCTATCTTGGCAGCCCCGGAAATATCATAGGGCCAATCGATATCGAGTTGGAAATTGCTCATGATAGCCAGATGGTCCCAGAGTTTCTGCTTATAGTCAGGATTCTCGCGGTTCTGTGGGAACATACGGTCCATAATGACAATAATGGACTCAGCACATCTTTGGCGCTCCTCTCTGTCAGGAAGGCTTATGGCATAGTCAACCATCTTCTGCACTTCCCTTCCATATTCGGGCAGTATCAACTGCTCCCGCTGGGTGTTGTAGTCTAATCCTTCTATATTCATATTCCTTAAAACTAATTTCAATTACAAAAATCCCGACTTCACAGCAGTTTCTTAGGCATTTTAGCTACGAAGTCCTTCAGATAGAAAGGTACGAAATAGGCAGTGTCCTCATACTTCTGCTCAACATATCGACGTTCGGCCAACGGCTGCATATATTTTGCCAGCGGTTCAATACCATCGATAAAGCGGGCATTGGGATGGCTGATGGTCTCCTTACACTTGGCAGCACCGTTTCCAAAGAAATAGACCGGATGCTCATCCAGATAGTCTCGGTACGTTTCATTGTCCACAATGTCAGCCTGCACAGGACGCACCCTTTTCAGCCCACGGGTATAGATGCCTGCATAGACTTCCATCCGACGGGCATCAAGCATTGGACAAATCAGGGCATCTTCTTCCTTTACCATCTCACGCAAAAGCACAGGAACGGCCAACAATTCCAAAGTAGGCACACTGAGCAATGGGATGTTCAGTCCGTAGCAGATACCCTTAGCCATCGAAACACCGATACGCAGGCCAGTATAGGAACCTGGTCCGCAGCTGACGGCAACAGCATCGAGCGGGATGGCATGACTATCTATAAACGAGAGTGCTTCGTCCACAAAGACACCAAGCGTCACCGAGTGATTAGGGCCGGAATGATCCTCCTGGCTAAAGATCGTCTGCGAATCTTCTGAGACGGCAACACTACACACGTCGGTACTCGTTTCAATGCTTAAAATACAAGACATATATTCTTTATATTCAAAATAATTCTGCAAATTTACTACTTTTTGATGGAAAATGCGTATTTTTGCAGAAAATTTAACGCATTTCAATAGTATGATACAATCAATGACAGGCTACGGCAAAGCCGTGGTAGCCTACAAAGACAAGAAGATTAACGTTGAAATCAAGTCACTTAATTCAAAGGCATTAGACCTCAATGCCCGTGTCGCCCCACTCTACCGCGAGAAGGAAATGGAGATGCGCCAGATGGTGGCTCAGGCCTTGATTCGCGGAAAGGTGGACTTCAGCATCTGGATCGAAAAGGAAGAAGGAGTGGATGCCACACCTATCAATAAGGCTTTGGTAGGCAACTACTACGCACAGATGCAGAACCTGATGACAGAATTTGGAATTCCCGAACCTAAAGATTGGTTCTTTAGTCTGATGCGCATGCCTGATGTACTGACTAAGACTGAGGTGGAAGTGCTCACCGAAGAGGAATGGGGCGTAGTCCGCCAAGCCATCGAACAGGCGCTCAAGGCCATTGTTGACTTCCGCATTCAGGAAGGCCTTGCCTTGCAAAAGAAGTTCACGGAAAAGATTGACAACATCGGAGCACTCCTTGCCAGTATTGAGCCTTACGAGCAAAGCCGCGTGGAAAAAATTCGCAACCGTATCATTGATGGATTGAAGAGCATTCCCGAAGTAGAATACGACAAGAACCGCCTGGAACAGGAACTCATTTATTATATTGAGAAACTCGACATCAGTGAGGAAAAGCAGCGTCTCAGCAACCATCTGAAATATTTCCGCGAGACGATGGAAGAGGAAGCCGGACAAGGCAAAAAACTCGGCTTCATCGCCCAGGAAATGGGACGTGAAATCAACACCACCGGTTCGAAGAGCAACAACGCCGAGATGCAGAACATCGTGGTGAAGATGAAAGACGAACTGGAACAAATCAAGGAACAAGTATTAAACGCATTATAATGAAAAAGGGCAAACTACTCATCGTCTCAGCCCCTAGCGGCAGCGGCAAGTCAACGATTGTAAACTGGTTGATGCAAGAGCATCCGGAACTGAAACTGACGTTCAGCGTTTCTTGTACCAGCCGTGCCCCCAGAGGCACGGAGCAGAACGGCGTGGAGTATTTCTTCATCACCGCCGATGAATTCCGTGAAAAAATCGCCAGGAATGAATTTCTGGAATACGAAGAGGTTTACGAAAACCGCTTTTACGGTACCCTGAAATCACAGGTTGACGAAAAGACGGCCCAGGGGCTGAATGTGGTTTTCGACGTGGACGTGAAAGGGGGTATAAACATCAAGAAGCACTATCGCAAGAGAGCCATGAGCATATTCATCCAGCCTCCTTCGATAGCTGAATTGCGCCGCCGGCTCGAAGGCCGCGGAACAGATACCCCAGAGGTTATCGAGCAGCGTTTGGCCAAAGCTGAATATGAACTGACCTTTGCCCCGAAGTTCGACCATATCGTTGTCAACGATGATTTGGCCACAGCCGAGGCCGAAGCCTTGAAACTGGTTGAGGATTTCCTGAATTCCGCCAACTAACACCCATCACCTAACACCCAACACCCATGGACATAGGGCTTTTCGGTGGTTCTTTCAATCCCATTCACAATGGCCATATCCGTCTGGCCAAAGCTCTGCTCGAAGAAGCTGGCCTCGATGAGGTGTGGTTTATGGTGTCGCCACAGAATCCTTTCAAGCAAAACCAACAACTGCTCGATGACAACAAACGGTTCCAACTTGTGCAAATCGCCCTGAAAGACGAGCCGAACCTGAAGGCCTGTGCTTTTGAATTCAACCTGCCCAAACCTTCCTATACATGGAATACTTTGCAGGCTCTGGAAAAAGCCTATCCCGACAACCATTTCACGATATTGATAGGTGGCGACAACTGGGCCGCCTTCGACAAGTGGTTCCGCTACGAAGACATCCTTCAGCGCTACCCCATTGTGGTCTATCCAAGAGAAAATTCCGAGTTTATTCTCCAAGGCTCATCAGCAAGCAGTCAGGTTTCAAGTTTCAAGTATCCGCCAACATCCAGCACCCAACACCCAGCACCCATTCCTAGAATCAGGATTGTGAAAACACCCCTCATCAAAATCAGTAGCACCCAGATCAGGCAACGGATTCAAGAGGGGAAAAGTGTGCGCGGCCTGGTACCTACCGACGTAGCAATGGTGATAGAACAAGAGCATCTGTACCGTTAATCCATGCAAAATATAAAGTTTTAGGCCACACGTTTGGCCATTTCGAAAATAATCCGTAATTTCGCGAGCGAAATCTATCGAAGTGATGAGAAAGCGAAAAGACAACATCGTGGTAAGCATTTTAGGACTGTTTTTCGAACCCATCCGGAAAAACAGTGCCTTCTTTATCTTTATGTTCCTGCTGGGAATCATCTGCACCTATGCGACAGTACCCAACCAACCTGGGGCTCATGCCTATAGTCTGGCATGGCCGGAACTATTCATCGACCTTTATCTGATTTGCGTGGTGCTGGCCATTTTACCCAAGACCGTGCGTAAATGGGTGAAGCGGCTGTTCTATGTTATTGCCTATGGAGTGGCGCTTGCCGACGTGTTCTGCTTTACGGAGTTTGGTTCCACACTTACCCCGACTATGTTGCTGCTGGTCGGTGAAACCAATTCACGGGAAGCCACTGAGTTCCTCTCCACTTTCTTCTCACCAAACATCATCACGGGTGCCACGGGATGGATTCTACTTTTACTCCTTGTGCATATTGCATGGAGCATATTCTGGTATCTGAAGACCAAGCCCAAGCATTCTTACCGATACCGTGAATACAAACGTCCGATGGGCCCTCAGCTGGCTCCGGGCGCTGAGGCTGTCGTCAAGATCGTGATGGGCATAGCTTCCCTTGCATTGGTATGCTATTGCGGGTATCTTACATGGCCAAACAAGCAGGCAATGGCTCGCCTGATATCCTACGACCGTATTGGCGATGTAGAACACGAACTGACCAAGCCTGACAAGGCTGTGCTTTATCAACCCCTCTATCGTCTGGCTTTCTCCATTTACGCCAACCGTCTCACATCCACCCAAGTAGGCACCATCATCGAGCGCGAGGACCATGTGGATGTTGACTCCTGTTCATTCAAGAGTCCTAACATTGTGCTCATCATCGGCGAGAGCTACAACAAAAGTCACGCCCAACTCTATGGCTATGACAAGCCCACAACTCCACGCCAACTGGCAAGAGCCAAGAACAGCGAGATTTATCCTTTCACGAACACCATCTCACCGTGGAACCTGACCAGTTTCGTCTTCAAGCACCTGTTCTCCCTCTATTGTGTAGGCGACAGCGGCGAATGGAGTGACTATCCCTTGTTCCCGGAGGTATTCCGCAAGGCCGGCTATCACGTCACTTTCCTCACCAACCAGTTCCTGCCACAGGCAAAAGAGGCCGTCTATGATTTCTCGGGCGGATTCTTCCTAAACAATCCCGAACTGTCAAAGGCCATGTTTGACACGCGAAATACGAAACTGAGTTATTTCGACGAGGGATTGTTGGGTGACTATGATCGGTTGAAAGCCGAGAATACCAACCACAACCTCATCATCTTCCATCTGAAAGGACAGCACGTGGACTACCGCACCCGTTGTCCGAAATCTAAAATGCGCTGGACTGGCAACGACTATGATCGTCCGAAACTCAATCCCAAAGAGCGCCAGCGGTTGGCTTATTACGATAACTCCTTGCTTTATAACGATTCCATCGTGGATCAGATTATCCGCCGTTTTGAGCAGCAAGAGGCTATCGTGCTCTATGCGCCTGACCACGGCGAACAGGTATACGACAATGACGTTCATTTCATCTGCCGCAACCATTCGGCAGCCATCAATGCCCACATGGCCCGGTACGAATATGAGATTCCCTTCTGGATCTATATGTCGCCAAGTTACAAAGAAGCACATCCTGACGTAGTATGGCAGGTGGAACAAGCACTTCACAAGCCGTTTATGATTGATGCCCTGGCTCACACGCTGGTCTATCTGGCCGGTATCCACACCAAGAGCTATAGGCAGGACCTCAATGTGCTCAGCATCAAGTATAACGCCACCCGCAAACGTATCATCAAGAATGAGGCCGACTACGATGATATTATAAATGGGAACAATGAGAAAATGAGAAAA
This sequence comes from uncultured Prevotellaceae bacterium, assembly GCA_900316985.1. GTDB lineage: Bacteria > Bacteroidota > Bacteroidia > Bacteroidales > Bacteroidaceae > Prevotella. The sequence goes on along the minus strand of ONFE01000015.1, from coordinate 6,237 downwards.
TGAAAAATGGGGAATTGTTGAGCCGCACGGAATCAGCGGCATTGCGCGGCATTGCCATACTCGGGATTATCCTGCACAATTATTGCCATTTCCTTGGCTTCGCCGTAAAGGAAAACGAGTATAAGTTCGACCCAGCGCGCCCTATGCAGTTTTTCGACAAGCTCTTCTCCTTCGACAGCGACCTGTTCATCCATTTCTTCTCCTTCTTGGGCCACTATGGCGTACCCGTATTCCTTTTCATCAGTGGCTACGGACTGGTAAAGAAATATGAAGCCGCTCCAGGGGGGGACGGTTTGGCCTGGGCTTTCATCAAAAAGCATTTCCTCAAGCTTTTCCGTCTGATGTTCATCGGCTATCTGGTGTTTATCGGCATCTATCTGCTCCGTCATAGCGATGGGGCACAGGTCTATTCGTGGGACCATATACTCACGCAGCTCACGATGACCATCAACTTTTTCTATTTCGATCCTGACCATATCATCAAGCCCGGACCTTATTGGTATTTCGGGCTGATGCTGCAACTATACACATTATATATATTAGTGTTTCATCGTTGGCGCCAAAACCGTCTGCTAATAGCATTCGCCGTAGGTTCCATCCTGTTGGAGGCTTGTTTCGGTAACCAGCAAGACTGGCTCAACTACATCCGCTACAATTTCATCGGCGGATTACTACCCTTCTGTATGGGCATCTGGGTAGCAAGGAGAGAACCCCTCTCCAACTCCCCCGAGGGGGAGAGCAACAGTAAGCCTCCCCTCGGGGAGGTTTGGTGGGGGTTGATTTCCGCCCTTTTCGTGCTCTTCGGAGGCATGTATTTCTGGACATGGCTCATCGTTCCCGCTTTTATAGCAACAGGAGCCATTGCCACCGTAAAACTCCTCTCAGCCTGTAAGGGGTTCCTCTCTCCCCTTTCCTCTCTTCTCTCTCCTCTAAATTGGCTCGGCAGCATCTCGGCCATGTTGTTTGTAATGCACCCAATAGCACGCGAACTCATCATCAGCCATTACCGTCGCATCGACATCTATGGCGGTATCTTCATCTATCTTCTCTCGTCTGTGGCCCTGGCCATGCTACTTAAATGGATTCTACGTTACATCCCTAAACCATAACCTCCCCAACTCCCTCCCTAAACAGGAAGGACCTGGATGGGACTCTTTTCCTATGAACTGGAACAATCTCAGTCGATACCGCGCACCGTTGATGGGCTTTGCGATGATTATCGTAATGCTCTTCCATGTTCCATTGCCTAGCAAAGACCTGTTTTATGGACTGATGCGTTGTGGCAACAACGGAGTGGATATGTTTCTTTTCCTCAGTGGTATCGGCCTATGGTTTTCATGGACGAAGAATGAAGAATCTCTCTATTTCTCATTATCCCATTTTCTCAATTTCTACTACCGCCGCTTCCTGCGCCTCTATCCCGCATGGCTCATTATTGCCTGCCTCTACTATATCCCGCAATACTGGCCCAGTGGTGGTGGTTACAGCCCCAACATCTTCCACCTGATTGCCAACATTCTGGTGGGTTGGAGTTTCTGGCGCATCGACGACCTGACCTTCTGGTTCGTTCCCGCCATTATGGCCCTTTATCTCATCGCCCCCTTCTACATGCACCTCATCCAGCGCAATCGCATTTGGCGGTGGCTACCCATATTAATGATTGTATGGTATTTCCTGGTACGCGACTGGCCCCCGCTCTGGAAAGCCGTCGGTCATGTGGAAATCTTCTGGAGCCGCATCCCCGTATTCCTCTTAGGCATCAATGCGGGAGAGTTGGTGAAAGCCACCCTCAATTCCGCCTCAAGAGGGAAGGATTCTTCACTCCATTCCCGAGCAGAGCTCGCCTACCCGTTGCCTTTCACTCTTCTCTCTTCACTTATTTTCATCCTCTCCCTCTGGTACTGTGTCTATGTGGAAGGCCATCGCCATGGAGCCTTTCCCCCAGCCACCGAACGCATGGTCTATATCCCATTGGCCGTTAGCGGTATGTTCCTGATGTGCAAGTTTTTCGACCATGCCCCGAAATGGATACTCCGTAGCTTCACCTTCGTGGGAGGCATCTCCTTGGAAATCTATCTCATCCACATTCAGTTTGTGCTGAAATACATCAAGCCCTACCACTTAGGTTACTGGCCCACTTTCCTGCTGATGCTCGTCATCAGCATCCCCCTAGCCTGGCTGCTCAGCAAACTGGTCTCCCTGCTCATCAAGCCGCTGAAAAAGTAACCCTTCATCGTAAAATGCTGCGTTTCAGGGTGGTAAGCAGAGAGGCGAATAGTTTTTGAAGCAACTGAAACTTAAAAATAAGTGGCTAATCTCTTCACCATGTCATTTTTTTATGCTATCTTTGCATCCATGAAGGATATCCTGCGGCTGATACGGCCGAAACAATGGCTGAAGAATGTGTTTGTCCTGGTGCCGATGTTTTTCGGAGGGGCATTGACAGATGGGGCAACGGTCTTTGCCTCATTGGTAGCTTTCCTCGCCTTCTGTTTCATTGCCTCGGCGGTGTATTGCTTCAACGACATTATTGATGTAGAAGCTGACCGCCGTCATCCCGTGAAGTGCAAAAGGCCCATTGCCTCGGGAGCCATTTCGATGAAGGCAGCCTACGGACTGATGGCGCTGATGGTGGTGCTTTCGCTGCTGACACTGACTTTAGGTTTCCAGTTTCAGGTTTCAGGTTTCAGGTTTCAAGATTCATTTCTTTCCGTATTAGGAATCATACTCTTTTATTTTCTGCTGAATCTGGCCTATTGCGCCAAACTGAAACAGTATGCCATCGTGGACGTCTGCGTGATAGCCTTCGGCTTCGTACTCAGATTGTTGGCCGGCGGATTTGCCACGGGGATTGTGCTCAGTAAGTGGATTGTAATGATGACTTTCCTGTTGACGCTGTTCCTCTCGTTTGCCAAACGACGCGACGACGTCATCCGGATGGAGGCTACGGGAGAGGCACCCCGGAAGAATACCATCCGCTACAACCTGACATTCATCAACCAGGCCATCACGATTACGGCCTCGGTGACGCTGGTGTGCTATATCATGTACACGATATCACCCGAAGTGGTGGCCCGTGTGCATACGGATTATCTGTACCTGACAACGGCTTACGTGCTGCTTGGACTACTACGCTATATCCAGATTACGGTGGTGGACAAGAAGAGCGGTGACCCGACGAAGATGATGCTGCAAGACAGGTTCACGCAGGTGGTAGTGGTGCTTTGGGCGCTCACGTTCTTATTAATCATTTATTTCCTATGACCATACATGCTTTCGATTTTGACGGAACACTCACCAGGCGCGACACGCTGATAGAGTTTATCCGCTATGTGAAAGGCAACAAGGAATTCCTCATCGGGTTCCTGAAGCATCTTCATCTGCTAATTATGATGAAGCTGGGCATCATGCCCAACTGGAAGACGAAGCGCATTATTTTCCAATATTTCTTCGGAGGAATGACCTTGGAGAAATTCAATGAATACTGCGAGAAGTTTGCCAAGGAAAAGGCTTCATTGCTCCGTAAGAAGGGAATGGTTGCCGTGAACAAGGCGGTGATGGATGGTGATCAGGTGATCATCATCTCAGCCTCAATAGAAAATTGGGTGGAGCCGTTCTTCAGAAGCATAGCCTCCCCTCGGGGAGGTTTGGTGGGGGTCTCTATCATCGGCACAAAGATACAGGTGGTGGACGGAAAACTGACAGGACGTTTCCTTACCAAGAACTGCTATGGGGAAGAAAAGGTGCGTAGGATGCTGGAGCAATATCCCGACAGGAAAGAATACAAACTCGTGGCATATGGTGACAGTCGTGGTGACCACGCGCTACTCGACTTTGCCGATGAAGGGCACTATAGGGAGTTTTAGAGTTTCAAGATTCAAGATAAAAGTTGATGCGATATTTCCGGATATTCAAGATAAAGGCAGAGGAACGTTGGGCTGCATTGGTGGCATTGCTGTTCTCGGTGCTGCTAAACGGACTCGTGGTATGGACCTATGCAGATAAGTTCATGCCTGTGAGCCATGACCACTGGCAACTCTTCATCAGGCATTTCCAGGTATCAGGCTTCGATCCCATCACCTATGCCATCATCACGGATTGGCAGACGGGCTATAATGTCTATCGCCATCCGCTGCTGGCTTTCTTCGTATGGCCTTTCTATCTGCTCAACCAAGGGCTGACGGCTCTTTTCGGTGTGAACTGCGTGCAATTTATCTGTGCCGTCCTTCTCATCTTCTGCACCGTTTACAGTTTTGTATTCCTCTACCGCATCCTGCGGGAAATCATCCAGTTGAACCGCACGGACAGCACGTTGCTCTCAGCCTCGCTGTTCTCGTTCGGCTATGTGATGATAAGCCTCTCCGTACCTGACCATTTCGGGCCCTCCATGATGTTGCTGATCTGTGCCCTCTACCTCTCGGGCAAATGTATGCAGAAAGGGCGTACGCTGAACATCCTCCAGACCATACTGCTGTTCTTCTTTACAGCCGGTATCTCGCTCAACAATGGCATCAAGATATTCCTCGATGCCTTCTTCGTGAACGGCAAACGGTTCTTCCGCCCCAAATACCTGCTGCTGGCCGTTATCGTTCCGGCACTGGCCATGTGGGGCTTTGCCCGTTGGGAGTACAAGACTTTCGTATGGCCGAAAGAGATGGCCCGAAAAGAAATCAAGGAGAAGAAAGACAAACAGCAGAAGGCTGCTGCCTATAAGGCATTCAAGGATACCGTGGGCATCAAGGACTCGGCCACGCTGGAGAAAGCATTCAAGGCTGAGATGAAGAAAAGGATGTGGGCAAAATACCGTGCTGACCACAAGAAGCCCTGGAACCAACATACCGGCAAGCCTATTGCCAAGGGAGAATTCTCGCGCTGGACCGACATCTCCACGCCACGCTGGGACTCGATGGTGGAGAATCTTTTCGGCGAATCGTTACAGATACACGAAGACCACTTGTTGGGCGACACACTTCGAAGCCGTCCTGTAATCATCCGATACAACTATTGGCTCAATTACATCGTGGAAGCCTTACTGGTAGGGCTCTTCCTTTGGGGCATCTGTGAGGGTCGCCGCGAGCGTTTCCTATGGATGGCCCTGGCAGGATTCCTCTTTGATATGGCTTTACATATCGGTCTAGGCTTTGGCATTAATGAGGTGTATATCATGGCAGCCCATTGGGTGTTCGTCATCCCCATTGCGATTGGCTATCTGTTTAAAAAGCTAGAAGAGCAAGAACATAATGCTCCCCTCCGTATTGTGAGGTGTCTGGGAGTATGTCTCGTCCTGTTCCTGCTGATCTGGAACCTTGCGCTTTATGTACAATTTTTATGGTGGTAGCCGATGTTGGGAGTGTTTAGAATAAAACGTGAGGAAAGGGTTGTTGCTGCCATCGTCCTTGTTTTCTTAGTGGCACTCAACGTGCTGGCCGTTGCCGGTAATCATTTTGAACTGTTCACCCGTTGTGGGAAGCTGGGCTATTGGAGCCTTTTCTGGAACCATTACATTGTTTCGGGTTTCGATTGTTACAGTTATATCATTTTGTCACATTGGCGCCCGCTGTTCGTACCCTACCGCCACCCCCTACTGTCGCTGATGCTATGGCCTCTGTCACAACTCAATGAATGGCTGATGGGCATCACAGGACACAACTGCGCTATTTTCATCGTGGCATTCTTCCTGATTCTGCTGATGTTCTACAGTTTCCTGTTTGTACGCCGTATTCTCCGTGATGTGATTGAACTACGGCGCACGGATGCCACCCTGCTCTCCATATTCCTCTATTCATTTGCCTATATCACGCTGACATCCATCGTGCCTGACCATTTTGCCATTTCCATGTTTATCCTCACACTTACGTTGTATGTGGCAGGACGAGACCTTCAGAAAGAACGGCTCATGAAAGGATGGAAAGTGGCTCTTTATTATTTCATCGCATCCGGTGTGACGCTCACCAACGGTGTGAAGATATTCCTAGCTGACTGGTTCGTCAACGGGTGCAAGGCATGGCATTGGCGCAATCTGCTTTTCACATTCGCTTTCCCTACGGCCATTCTCTTTGGTTGCTATCTCTTCCAAGAGCAGGGTGTCGTGGCCGAAGAGATGCAGAAACGGCAGCATATCGTAGAGCAAAAGATGAAGAAAGACTCCACCTTTGCAGCACGTCAAAAACAGCAAAAGCGTCACAACAACGTGAAGATGAACGAGGGGAAATATATGGACTGCACCTACGAGGACAT
>ONFE01000006.1 GCA_900316985.1 uncultured Prevotellaceae bacterium | reverse complement strand
CATTAACAAGCAAAGTGTCAGTATCTGATATTACGCCTTCATTCAGATTCTCTTTACAGGAAAAAAGAATGGAGATGAGGCATAAAAGGAATATTTTCGCAAATTTCATATTTCTCAGAGAATCGGCGGGACAGTTTTTTGATTTCTGCCCAAACACCACATGGCTGATGCTTGTGCCGTTTTCCTTTCTCGTTATGTTATTTCCAGGATAATGTTTCATAATCATTATATGTTTGTTGCAAAAGTAGGCATTTTAATTCATTTAGCCAAAAATTCTACTTAACAAAACTACAAAAGTGATACATCCCCAATGAAATGGGCAATTTCGAAAGTTTCATGAACGGAGAACCGCGCTTTCTATACGTGCGTAAGAAAAGTTTTTCCCTGTTGTTGCTATCACTGCTATCACTAAAATCTGCAAATGGCTGGTTAACTGCATGTTGCAACGAAATATTTAGTGATAGCACAGGTGATAGCAGTGATAGCAAAAAGGCCTTCCGCGCAAAAAACCACCCCAAAACACTCAGATTTTCACTTACACGCTGTTATCTCCCGCAAGTGTGCATATCACTAGCAGCACCACTGCTACCCATTAGCAGCAGTACTGCGCATCATCCGCAGTACTACTGCGGAGCCTTCGCAGTAATTTGGCGTACCATCAGACGCCATCCAATTTCCATGAAATCCTACGCTGAGTATTAAGAGTTTGCATTCAAAAAAATGCGCTTTATCATAGCAAAAAATCAGGTATGAGAAACAATTTGACAACCAATATCAGGATTTTATTGGTTTAACCATCAACTTTTTTCAGGACGAGCCATTTTGCTATCACTGCTATCACCTGTGCTATCACTAAAATTAGGCCCACAACTTGCAGACATTCAGCAGGTTACTAATTTTAGTGATAGCAGTGATAGCAAAAATCGAAAAAATATTCGTATGAGAAATAGGAATATGAATTGAGTTAAGGGTATCAACAATTCTTCAATAATCTTCATTTATTGTTGCGGAACTGACGGATCAGGTCACACTTCGTGACATACTCCGGCATCTTCGAAGCATTCTGGCGGGCAAACTCGCTGAGTTCTGCCAATGCCTGGTACTGATGGGTCTCGGGATGTGGAATCAACGTCTCTTTTCCCGTTGCCCAGTTCATGTTGCGCTCTAGCCATGGGCCGTCGTAGGCGATAAAGGACAGTCCGAAAAGACTCTGCGTGCGCAATTTAAAGTCGGTAGTGAGCTTGCTTTCATCGAGCCATTGGCAGGCAATCTTCTCAAAATCCGCCTGCCAGGGTTTCAGATCCGGCATTGAGGTCCATCCGTAGTCGGTGAGATACCAGCAGTCGCCGCAATTGGAAGCCTGGTCGTAGCGGACACCCAACTGATAAGCCAACTGCGGACGCTGAGCCTCGGAAGCCAACTGGAACTGACTCCGCAACTGGAGCACCTCGCGGCAGAACTTCAGCTTCATGTTCTCTGACAGCTTGCCGGATTGCGGGCCGTCAAATTCGCCTTCACCCATATCCTGTTCTTGCAGCCAGCGGGATACGGTCCAGTCGCGATGGGTGGCATAATAACTGATGTTCTGGCTGTTGAGGAAACTGACGGGAACCTTCTCCAGCCAAGGAATGGCCTCTTCAAACTTGTTCTCGGCCATCAACCGCGTACCGATCAGATCATTGAAATAGTCGGCATCCACGAAAGAATGCTCTACCACGTAGGCTTCAAAGGCATCCTTATGACGGCCGCTGATGAAGCGATAGTAGTCCTGCAACTGGGCAGTATTCAGGGTGTCGAGCGCATAATAGAACTCACCTGAGTAATTCCGGTTCCAACTATCTGCTGCAAACTCCGTGGTTCTCGGTTCCCATTCGACCCCCGTGACGGCAAGCGCCATATTCAGATTGCCGGCCAGATTGTATTTGTTGAAAAGAGCGCGGCGCAAGATGCGGTCGCGGGCATTGCTGAAGCAGTAGTCCTCTTCCTTTTCGGTAGCAGCCTTGGCATCGAGCCATTCCATTTCCTGGCGGAGCGTCTTGCCTTTTACCTTGTCATTCCCGGCCATAACCAGGAGCCTGACGCAACGGGCATTGTCCTTCGTACGCTCGGCACCATCCAGCTTCATAGCCTCATCAGCGGCTTTGGCGGCCTGCTCCTTACGGCCCAGAAGCCAACTGGTAAGTGCGGAGGCCGTCTTCCACAGGCAACGGTCCTTCACGGCTCCGTTAGCTGCAGCCTTATCGGCAAATTCCACGAAGCGTCCGGCCTCGCCCATCGAAAGCTGCAAACGGCCAACCATCTTAATCAATTCGGCATCATCCGTGTCAATGCTTTCCTGTACATTGTTGACGAAATCCTGCACCAGATAATAGAGTGTGGGAGCATTGGGATTCTCTTCGAAGATGGTCTGAATACCAGCCAGATTGCGGTATTTGCGCATGGCCCAGCGGATACTCGTCTGGTCTCCCTGCTCGGCATAAATGTCGAAAGCCTCTTTCTTCTGCCCCGTATGGTAGAGGGCACCGGCATAGATGTTGCGCATCATGTCCTTGTAGGCACTTTCGGGCAGACTGCCGCCCTTGGCCTTCCAATAGCTGATGTTGGCCTCGTGGTCATTCAGCAGCATATTGGCACGCATCGCCAGCAGGGCGTACTGGGCTCTCAGGCGTGCACCCTTGTAACTTTCGGCGGCCTTCCGCATGTTCTGAAGAGTAGCCCGACGCTCAGCCAGTTGCTCTTTCGTGGGATAATCCCAGGTTTCACCCAACTGGTGGGAAATGTCAAGGTAGTTGTTCAGATGGGTCAGATAGGCCATCATGTCCGTATCATTCTTCTGGCGTGCTGCCTCCATAATCTTATCCTGTGACCATCGGTACTCGGTATACTCATTTCCGGTATAGTTCTTCCAATACTGGTTAAAACGCTCCTCCAGGTTCAGCAGGTTTACGTTGCGGGGTGCCACGTCCATCATGTAATAGTTGTGCGTGGAATACTCACCGGCACAAGACCATCCGTTGATGAAGAAAGCCATGGCCATCAGATTAGTAACCAAAAATCTTTTCATAATCATTGTGGTTGAATTTTGTTAAGTTTTTATCGTTAAGTTCATATAGTATCACTTCGTTGTGAATGTCTTCACGGTGACGGGTGATCATTTCGCGCACCATCAGAATCTCCTCGAGGGTTACATCCCGTGTCACGATACTGTCAGTAGGCAGAATGGGGTATTCATCCTCACCGTGGATAATACCTACAAACTGCCGTCCGCGGAAAAGAATCTGCCAACTGAAAAGCGGATAGGCGGCAGAAAGCGGCAGCGGATAACTGTCGAGATACTTCAGGTAAGGCCCGACGGCTTCCACGTCGAGAATAGGCTTCTGGCAGTTGATATCGGTGAAATCGCCCGTGTTATAGACCATCAGCACCCCCCTGTCGGCAGGAGGAGCCGCCTGGGAGAGCTGGTGAAGACGAATGGTCGATGAGAGTCCGATGCCCTTGGCCTTCAGTTCGCTGCGCAGGGAATCCATGAACGAGAAGAAACGCTGCTCCGTGCGCCGAGTCCAGTCACAGTCAATCTGCACCTCCCTGACATTGGCAATGTCATGCGTCTCATTCATCTGCAGGATGCGTGCGGCAATCTTGTGGGCAAGTCCGGGAGCCTCCTTTGTCATACATTCGTTGAGGATGAAGACCGTAGGCACCACCTCCATTCCCTCGGGGAACGTGTCCTTGAACTGGATGGTGGCGTTGGGCATGGGTTCCCCCTCCTGCCCCATCACCACATCGAAATAGCGCACATAGAGCCGCTCAATGGCATGGTCGCGGATAAAGTCGCGCTGCCCGGGACTGAGCCGAAACACGGTACTCCAGTAGTAAGCGGCCCGCCCATCAACGGGGCTCGCCGCTTGCCTCCGACATCCTGTCAGCAACATCATCGCCAACAGACTGCATGCCAACATAGGTATCGCGTTCATTCTTCTCATATAACTATTCTCGATTGACGGGGCAAAGTTACGAAAAAACGAGAGCAGAACAAAATAAATGTATTCATTTTTTTTGCCAAGTGCCAAGTAAGTTCGCGCTTGAAAAGCGTAAAGATACTAAAAAAATGAATAAAGCAAAAAGAAAGATAATTTAATTTGTGTATTTTGCGGAATCTGCTTACCTTTGCAGAAAGAAAACAAACCGTTGTATAATTTATTAAGGTATGAAGATATTACTGTTAGGCAGCGGCGGGCGTGAGCACGCACTGGCATGGAAGATTGCGCAAAGCGCAAAGTGTGAGAAACTGTTTATCGCCCCCGGCAATGCCGGAACCGTGAATGCAGGCGAGAATGTGAATATCGGTGTTAACGAGTTTGACAAGATCAAGCATTTCACACTCGACAATGGCATTGACATGGTGGTAGTGGGTCCCGAAGACCCGCTGGTAAAAGGCATCTACGATGATTTCAAGGCCGATGCCCGCACGGCAGCCATACCTGTCATCGGTCCTTCAAAAGCCGGTGCCGTACTGGAAGGCTCCAAGGATTTTGCCAAGGGTTTCATGCAGCGCCACCAGATACCTACCGCACGCTACCAGACTTTCGACGGTGAGCACCTGGAGGAAGGACTGAAATTCCTGGAGACGCTGGAAGCCCCCTACGTGCTGAAGGCCGACGGCCTCTGTGCCGGCAAGGGCGTACTTATCCTCCCCACGCTCGACGAAGCCAAGAAGGAGCTCAAGGAGATGCTGGGCGGCATGTTCGGCAACGCCTCATCACAGGTAGTCATCGAGGAATTCCTGAGCGGCATCGAATGTTCTGTCTTCGTGCTGACTGACGGCGAGCACTACAAGATTCTTCCCGAGGCAAAGGACTACAAGCGCATCGGCGAGCACGATACCGGTCTCAACACGGGCGGCATGGGAAGCGTCTCACCCGTTCCGTTTGCCACCGAGGAATGGATGCAGAAAGTAGAGCAGCGCATCATTAAACCAACGGTTGAAGGACTTCGTGCTGAAGACATTGATTATAAGGGATTTATCTTCTTCGGATTAATCAACGTGAAAGGCAATCCGATGGTCATCGAATACAACTGCCGCATGGGTGATCCCGAGACGGAAAGCGTGATGCTGCGTCTGAAGAGCGACATCGTGGATCTCTTTGAAGGCGTGGCTGAAGGCAACCTCGACAAGCGCGAAATTGCTTTCGACGAGAGAGCTGCCGTCTGCGTCATGCTGGTCAGCGGAGGCTATCCCCAGGCCTACAAGAAAGGCTATCCCATCACCGGCATCGACCAGGTGGAAGGCAGCATCGTCTTCCATGCAGGAACAGCGATGAAGGACGGTCAGGTAGTGACCAACGGCGGTCGTGTTATTGCCGTATCGAGCTATGGTAAGGACAAGGCCGAAGCCTTGCAGAAATCATTCCAGGAAGCCCAGAAGATTCAGTTCACGGACAAGTATTTCCGCTCCGACATCGGTGCTGACTTGTAATTGACGGCAGGACGCTGACCATAGAAGGTGAAGAGATTTCAGAATAGAGTTGCGGAAAGCAGGTATGCATTGCCGATGATGGTGATGTATGCCTTGGGCATCTGGCTCCTGGCCGGACTGCCTGAAGGCATGTGGTATGCGCAGTTCGCGATGCTGCTCCTGTCCACCTACCTGATGGTGGAGCTCAACAACACCAATGCCCTGCTCCACATGTATAGCCGCATGGTATCCTGCACCTTCATCGCCTTGTCATCGATGGCTGTCTTCCTGTTTCCTTCGATAGAAGTGGCGGTCTGCACGCTATGCGTCATCATGTTCTGCACGCTCATCTTCCACACCTATCAGGACAAGGCTTCGCCGGGACTCACCTACTACGCCTTCCTCTGTCTGGGCATCGCCAGCCTCGTATTTATCCAAATCGTGTTCTTCGTGCCTTTCTTGTGGCTGATGATGGCATTCTCCCTAATGGCTTTCAGCGGCAAGATGCTCTGGGCCTCGCTGATGGGAATCATCACGCCCTACTGGTTCACGGTGGGAATCGCCGCCTATCTGGGTAAGATGGACTGGATGGTCACCCATTTTGCGAGCATCGCCTGTTTCCATCAGGTATTGGACTACACGTGCCTGACCAAGACGCAGCTGATAACCTTCGTCTTCGTGCTGATGATTGCCATGATGAGCATCGGACACTATATGTGGAAGCGCCGTCTGGACCGCATCCGCACCCGGATGATCTACCATTTCTTCATCACGTTCGACTTGATCATCATTCTTTTCATCGCATTGCAGCCACAGCATTTCAGCGTCCTCTTTACGATGATGATCGTCTGCACAAGTCCGCTCATTGCCCACTTCATCGCCCATACCCACAGCCGGCTCTCGAATATCACCTTTTATATCGTACTGGTCATCACCCTCATCCTCACGGCCCTGAACCTATGGACATACTCCTTGATTTTCTAAGCCAGTACGGCTATTGGGGTATGCTCATCGCCGCCTTTCTGGCCGGCAGTTTTTTCCCTTTCAGCAGCGAAGCAGTCATGCTGGGCTTCATGGCAGCCGGACTCGACAACTGGCCGCTCATCATCTACGGCACCATCGGCAATGTGCTGGGCTCTCTGTTCAACTACGGCGTTGGACACCTGGGACGGCTCGACTGGGTGGAACGCTATCTCCACGTGAAAAAGAAAGACCTCGACAAGGCGCAGCGGTTCATGGCCGGTCGCGGAGCATGGATGGGCTTCTTTGCCTTCCTCCCCATTCTGGGCAGTGCCATCACCATCATGCTGGGCTTCATGCGTTCCAACTTCATCATCTCCATGCTCAGCATCACTATCGGCAAGCTGCTCCGCTATGTCATCCTGGTGTTCGGAGCCGACTTTTTTATCTGACTTCTTGCTGACATCCTGCGGGTTTAACGCCTTTTAACGTTGCTATCTTCCCAATACTCCCTAAAAAGAAGTATCTTTGCAGACTGAATAGGAATCATCATACAATTAAATCATAAATGAAGCAATTTAAGTTAGTGGACAATATCCTGGGTTGGGTGGCTTTCCTCATCGCAGCCTTCGTTTATTGCAGCACTATTGAGCCGACAGCCTCCTTCTGGGACTGTCCTGAGTTTATTGTCACCGGATATAAACTGGAAGTTGGTCATCCCCCTGGAGCACCGTTCTTTATGCTCACGGCCAATTTGTTTTCGCAGTTCGTAAGCGATCCTACGGAGGTGGCCCGCATGGTGAACACCCTGAGCGCGCTGCTCTCAGCCACGTGTATCCTGTTCCTCTTCTGGACCATCACGCATCTCACGCGGAAGCTCATCCTGAAGGACTGGAGCGAGATGTCCCTGCAGAAGCTCATCGCCATCGAGGCATCCGGCATGGTGGGTGCGCTGATCTACACGTTTAGCGACACCTTCTGGTTCTCAGCCGTCGAGGGTGAGGTCTATGCCTATTCATCAGCCCTGACCGCCATCGTCTTCTGGTTGATCCTGAAGTGGGAAGACCACGCCGACGAGCCCCACAGCGACCGCTGGCTGGTGCTCATCACGTATATCACGGGCCTTTCCATCGGCGTTCACCTGCTGAACCTTCTCTGTGTACCCGCCATCGTATTGGTGTGGTATTACCGTCGCCACCCCGATGCCAACCTGAAAGGCTCACTCATCGCCCTCTTCGTATCCTTCGTGCTGGTGGCAGCCATCCTGTATGGCGTGGTACCCGGCATCATCACCGTGGGCGGATGGTTCGAGCTGTTCTTCGTCAACACCCTGGGCATGCCGTTCAATACGGGTCTCATCACCTATATCATTGCGCTCGTGGCCATCGTGCTGTGGGCTATCTATGAGACCTATCAGAACAAGAGCGTCACGCGCCAGAACATTGCCTTCATGGCTTCCGTGGCCATGCTCGGCATACCTTTCTACGGCTACGGCTGGAGTGCAGTTCTCATTGGTATCATCATCCTGGTTGCCCTGTGGTTCGTCCTGCAGCGCAAGACCGGCGTGAAAGAGAAGGTACAGCTGGTATCCGCCCGTGTGAAGAACACAGCCCTTTTGTGCATGCTGATGCTGATGATCGGTTACAGCACCTATGCCGTCATCGTCATCCGCTCTGCTGCCAACCCGCCCATGGACCAGAACTCGCCTGAGGATATCTTCACGCTGGGTTCCTACCTGAGCCGCGACCAGTATGGCGACCGTCCTCTGTTCTACGGACAGGCCTACACGTCACAGGTGGCCTTCGACGTAGAAGGACAGTACTGCAAGCCGCGCATGAAGCAGGGCGCTCCCGTCTATCAGCAGAAGGAGAAAGCCTCTGCCGATGAAAAGGACTCCTACTTCATCGTACGCTACAAGAACTCCTACGAGTATGCCCAGAACATGCTCTTCCCCCGTATGCACGACGCAGCCCACGCCAGCTCTTACGAGAGTTGGATGCAGGGTGCTCCGGCATGGGTCGTGAAAGGCTCTGAGAAGCCGTTCGACCGCTGCGGCGAGACCGTCATGGTACGCACACCCTCACAGCTGGAGAACATATTCTTCTTCTTCAGCTACCAGTGCAACTTCATGTACTGGCGCTACTTCATGTGGAACTTCGCCGGCCGTCAGAACGACATCCAGGGCAATGGCGAACTGGAGCACGGCAACTGGATCACGGGTATCCCGTTCATCGACAATGCCCGTCTGGGCGACCAGAGCCTGCTGCCCGACGAACTCAAGGAGAACAAGGGCCACAACGTGTTCTACTGCCTCCCGCTCCTCCTCGGCATCATCGGTCTGCTCTGGCAGGCCTATCGCGGAAAGCGCGGCATCCAGCAGTTCTGGGTGGTCTTCTTCCTCTTCTTCATGACGGGACTGGCCATCGTGGTCTATCTGAACCAGACGCCGATGCAGCCGCGTGAGCGCGACTATGCCTACGCCGGTTCCTTCTATGCCTATGCCATATGGTGCGGCCTGGGAGTGGCTGCCATCTACGACCTCATCAAGAAATACACCAAGGTCAACGGCACCGTCGTGGCTGCCGTCGTCGGTGTGCTCTGCCTGCTGGTACCTGTCCAGATGGCTTCGCAGACCTGGGACGACCACGACCGTTCAGGACGCTATACCTGCCGCGACTTCGGACAGAACTACCTGATGACGATGCAGGACGAGGGTAACCCCATCATCTACACCAACGGCGACAACGACACCTTCCCGCTCTGGTACAACCAGGAGGCTGAAGGCGTACGTACCGATACCCGCGTCTGCAACCTTTCGTACCTGCAGACCGACTGGTACATCGACCAGATGCGACGTCCGGCCTACGATTCGCCCTCTGTACCCATCACCTGGCCGCGACTCGACTACTGCGCCGGAACCAACGAGTACGTAGAGGTGGTTCCCGACCAGAAACAGGCCATCCTGGATTACTACAAGGAGAATCCCGAAGAAGCCAAGAAGCAGTTCGGCGACGAGCCGTTCGAATTGAAGAACATCCTGAAATACTGGGTACGCGCCAAGAATCAGGACCTCCACTTCATTCCTACCGATACCGTCTTTGTGACCATCGACAAGGAGGCCGTACGCAAGAGCGGCATGCTCATGGCCAGCGACACCATCCCCGACAAAATGGTCATCTCGCTGAAAGGCAAGAGCGCACTCTACAAAGGCGACCTGATGATGCTCGAGATGATTGCCAACTGCAACTGGACACGTCCTATCTACGTGGCCATCACCGTGGGTTCCGAGAACTACATGAACCTCGGCGACAACTTCATCCAGGAAGGACTGGCCAGCCGCATCACGCCGTTCACCACCAACAAGGCCGGCGCCAAGAACTTCGATACCGACAAGGTGTACAAGAACATGATGACGCGCTTCAAGTACGGCGGACTGAAGGCCAAGGGCCTCTATCTCGACGAGACAGTTACCCGTATGTGCTTCACCCATCGCCGCCTCTTTGCCCAGCTGGTGAATCATCTCATCACCGAGGGCAAGACCGACCAGGCCAAGAAGGCCCTCGCCTACTGCGAGCAGGAAATTCCTCCCTATAACGTGCCCCTCACCTATATGAGCGGAGCCAACGACCTGGCGAAGGGCTATGCCCTGCTCGGCATGAAGAAGAAGGCCACCGAGTACATCACGGCCGTCTTCGAGAACGCCCGTCAGTATGGTGCCTACTATTCATCCTTCACCGGTTCCACCCTCAGCGGCTACCAGCAGGAAGCCATGATGCAGTTCTATATCATGAACAACTGTATCGACGTGGCCGAGATGATTGACGATTCACTCGCCGACAAGTTCTACAAACAACTGGAAAGCCTCACCCGCGTCTATCAGGCTAACGGTGGGCAGATGATGCAACTACAGTAAATGATTATTGAGCAGCCTGCAAGATGGCTCCGGTTGTTCTATCCGCATGCAACCTGGAGAATGGACCCGAAAGAGCACGCCGTCTATCTGACGTTCGACGACGGGCCCATTCCCGAGGCCACTCCCTTCATCCTCGACACGCTCCGGCACTACGGCGTCAAGGCCACCTTCTTCATGGTGGGCGACAACGTGAGGAAATATCCGGAACTCTTCGAGCGCGTGAAGGCGGAGGGCCACCGCATCGGCAACCACACGATGAACCACTTCAGCTCGTTCCGCCACTGGACCACCACCTACGTCATCAACGTCTACCAGGCCAACGAGTATCTGCACAGCAATCTCTTCCGGCCGCCCCACGGGTGGATGCGCCACAGCGTGTACTACTGGATCAAGAAATACTACCGCGTGGTGATGTGGGACGTGGTGACACGCGACTACTCCAACCGCCTGACGGCTCAGGACGTGGTGGCAAACGTGAAGGAATACACCCGCAACGGTTCCATCATCACCTTCCACGACTCGCTGAAGAGCATCGACAAACTGCAGACGGCGCTCCCCGAATCCCTGGAATGGCTGAAAGAACAAGGATATGAGTTCAGAACTATCCCATAGAATCAAAGCCGAGGCATTGCGCCTCGGCTTTTCTGCCTGTGGCATCGCCAAGGCTGAGCCCGTGGATGAGGAGACGGCCCGCGCCTTCCGCAACTGGCTCCGTCAGGGTGGTCATGCCACGATGCAGTATATGGAGAACTACGAGGACAAACGCCTTGATCCCCGTCTGCTGATGCCCGGTGTGAAGAGCATCATCAGCGTAGCCCTCAACTACACCCCCGAAACGCCCGTAAAGGGTTTTGCCAACTATGCCATCGGCAAGGACTATCACGACATCGTGAAGCAGAAACTGCATCAGCTAGCACAAAAAATACCCCCCCACCAACTCCCCCGAGGGGGAGAGATTGAAGCCTCCCCTCGGGGAGGTTTGGAGGGGGTTTCTTTCCGCGCCTTTTCCGACAGCGCCCCGGTCTTGGAACGCTACTGGGCCATGAAGTCGGGCCTCGGCTTCATCGGCAAGAACCACCAGCTCATCATCCCCGGCATGGGCAGCCAGTTCTTTCTCGGAGAGCTCTTCGTGGATATCGAACTCGAGCCCGACGCTCCCTGCCGCCAGCATTGCGGCAACTGCCACCGATGCATCGATGCATGCCCTACGGGTGCACTGGCCCCCCTCCAACTCTCAACCCCCCACCAACTCCCCCGAGGGGGAGAGTCCGATGCCGCGCAAACCCCTTCCCCCTCGGGGGAAGACGGAAGGGGGGTCTTGGAGGGGGTTGGTGTTTCTTTTAATGGGGCCTTATGCCTCTCCTACCTCACCATCGAGAACCGCGGAGACATTCCCGAAGAGGCTGCGCAGAAGATGGGCGAAACGTTCTACGGCTGCGACCGCTGCCAGCAGGTGTGTCCCTGGAATGCCAAGGCCAAGCCCACCGCCGAACCGCTCCTGCAGCCTACCTCCGAACTGCTGTCCATGAAGGATGAAGACTGGCAGCAGCTCTCCATCGAGCAGTACCGCAAACTCTTCAAGGGCTCCGCCGTGAAACGGGCCAAATACGAAGGATTAATGAGAAACATTAAAGCCATCAGAAATGAGCAAGATCAGTAAAGACCGGGCTTTGGCAGCCCTCGTGCGCACCTTTTTCAAGTATTTCCTCACCGGTATGATGGAGGGGAAAGACCTCAACGATGCCAAGGCCGTGAAGCAGACGCTCCTCGAATACTATGAGCACGTCTCGCGCATCTACAACCAGGAAGCCTTCTATGCCATCGCCCGGATGAACTACGAGGCCCAGGAGATAGAAGCCGCCCTGCGCCAAAATCCCACCAACGACCTGATGCAACTGGTGCGCATCGCCTGCCGTACGGAACCTTTCTACCAGGCCATGGTCGAGGAATACAAGCGCCATTTCCTCATCCTGCTCGAAGGACGCCTGGCCACCTCCGAGGAAGCCTCCCAATACACGCCCTGCGCAGAAGCCGGCCTCATCGACGAGACGCTGGCCATCGACATCATCAACCGCATGGCCGAGAATGCCTACAGCCAGGCCCGCAAACTATCTGGGAGTTGAAAAGAGGGATTAGAGGTAACCGCCCGTAGGGCGATTCTTCACTCTTCACTCTTCATTCTTCACTTAAAAATATGCCCCGCAAACGGCCAGCCATATACCTTATATAACTGGGTGAGGCGGCGCTCCCTTTCCACAAACTGCCTGAAATCCTTCTGCGCAGGCATCACCCATTGCACTTCACACAGGGCTCCCATTCGCGGCAGCACCTGATAGAACGCCTGACTCTCATGGGCTATGTATTCCGTCCAGAGATTGGCCTGGGCGCCGAGAATATGCTTCTGCGCCTCGGGGGTCAAGGTATCGGGAGCAGGATCAAGACCATAGGTCGTTTCCACGGTAATCACGTTGGCAAACGAGAAAGGCTCTTCCCATTCATGATCTTTCGTCTGGTAATAGTCAAAATAGCAATGGCTCGTGGGCGCCATGATCACGTCGTGGCCCTTCCTTGAAGCCTCCAGTCCTCCCTTCACGCCGCGCCAGCTCATGATCGTGGCCGTCTCGTTGACATCACTCTCCATCAGTTCATCCCAGCCTATCAGTTTCCTTCCGTGCTTGTTGAGGAAGGCCTCCACCCGCTTGGTGAAATAGCCCTGCAACTTTGCCTCCGCCTTCTGCGTGCCGTCCGACGTCAGGCCCAGTTCCCTGATGCGCTGCTGGCAGCGGGGACATTGCTCCCACCTCACCTTCGGGGCCTCGTCGCCCCCAATATGGATATACTCCGAGGGGAAGATCTCCATCAGTTCCGTCAGCACACCCTCCACGAAACGGAAAGTCTCCTCCTTGCCGGCACAGAGGATATCCTCGAACACGCCCCAATGGCCCTCCACCTCGTAGGGACCGCCCGTGCATCCCAGTTCGGGATAGGCCTTCAGCGCTCCCAGCATGTGGCCCGGCATGTCAATCTCGGGAATCACCGTGATATAGCGCTCCTGGGCATAGCGCACAATTTCCTTCAGCTCCTCCTTCGTGAAACTGCCGCCGTAGGGCGTACCGTCGTCAATCGGAGAGTTGCGGCCCAGTACCGTGTAGTTGCGCTTCGAGCCCTCCTCTATCAGCTTCGGATAGCGGTCAATGGCCACGCGCCAGCCCTGGTCATCGGTCAGGTGCCAGTGGAAACGGTTCATATTGTGCAACGCCATCGCGTCGAGATACTTCTTCACAAACTCCACGCCGAAGAAATGGCGGGCCACGTCCAGGTGCATGCCGCGATAGCCAAAACGCGGGGCATCCTCGATAACGGCAGCCGGAAGGACGGCCTCGCCCTGCAAACCAGCCAACGACTTGCGCAGCGTCTGAATGCCGTAGAACACGCCCTGCGGCGTCTGTCCCTCTATCGTCACCTTCTTCTGCGTCACGATGATGCGATAGCCCTCAGCCTCCGTCATCTTCGGATTCAGCTGCAGCACGATCTGACTGCCCTTTGCCCCCTTCGTACCGATGGCAATATCCAAGCCGGTCGCCTCCTTCACATACTGCTTCAGGAACTCCGCATTCCTCGTCAGAGAGCCGTCTTTGGCCACAATCACCACCTGGGGATTCACTACGAAGCCCCAACCCTTCTGCATCACGATACTCCGCGGCAGAGGCACCACGTTATAGTCGGCCGTTCCGCGCTCTTCCATCGTTGCGGCAGCCACATTCAGCGCCAGGCCCAAAGCCAGCAAAACTCCGATCATTCTTTTCATAACTATATGTTTCAAGTTTAATTAACTGAACACAAAGACACAAAGAAACAAAGAATTATCGTTATAGTTATCGTTAAAAACTTTGCGTCTTCGTGTCTTTGTGTTCCATTAAATTATTTATTCAATTTCTTTTCGCAAAAATACAAAAAAGATTTGGTATCTTCGCTTTTTTATCGTTATTTTGCAGAAAACTTTGTGACTTTGTGTCTTTGTGTTCCATTAAAACAAACATAAGTGGACGAACAGAAGCGAATAGAAACGCGCGAAAGGCTCGAAAACGGCAAGTCGTACAAGTGGCTCCAGAAGATAGCCGACATCATGGACCGCTACTACCTGGATGCGGCCCTCGGCTTTGCCATCCCCGGAGGCATCGGCGATGCCATTGCTGCCGTCTTCTCCATCGGCTACGTCCTTTTCTCCGCCATCGGCGTGCGCTCCTTCCCCTTGACGCTGGCCATCATGAACAACACCCTGCGCGACGTCGTCCTCGGCATGGTACCCTTCTACATCGGTGACATCTTCGACATCTTCCACCGTTCCAACCGCCAGAACATGGCCCTCATCCGCGGCTTCGTGGAAGGCGATCAGGAAATCATCCACACCGTCAACAAGAAGGCCGGCGTCAGCGTTGTCATCTTCGTGCTCCTCTGCGCCCTGCTTTTCCTGATGATTCGCATCGTCATCTGGGCCGCCCAATATATGTTCTCCCTCTTCTGAGTACATCGCAAACGAAAAATGGATGTTTGGACATTCCCCCCTACCCCTTTGCAGAAGGGCCTTTCTGAGATTAGTCAAGATACAAGAAGAGCCGACAGCGAAAATCTCCGAATCGTCCCTTTAATAAATCTGTTAAAGGAGTATTTGTTCCTTGAAGTCCCCCGCCTAAGGAGGACTTATAAAATCACTCTGATGTTTACCCCCTAAAACGACCTTAAACTTTCTCCCTCCTATGGGAGGGACCGGGTGGATCTCTAAAATCAATACTCCTGCCAAGAACGGATGTTGATGTCATCGAGCGTCATGGTGCAGAAGGCGCTAATGAAGGCCGAGGCCAAACGACTGTTGGTGATAAGGGGCACGTTCAAGTCGATGGCGGCACGGCGAATCTTGTAACCGTTGGTGAGCTCGTGGGTGGTGAGGTTCTTGGGGATGTTGACCACCATGTCGATCTCGTGGCTGTGGAGCATGCCGAGGGCGGTGGGCAGTGTCTCCCCTACTCCCTCCTGGGCTTCGCTGGGCCAGAGGACGCGGGTGTTCTCGATGCCGTTCTCGGTGAGGTATCGGGAGGTGCCTCCGGTGGCGAAGAGCTTGTAGCCATGGGCAGCAAGCATGCGGGCGGCATCAAGCATCTCGGCCTTCTGCTTGGCTGAACCGGTGCTGAGCAGGATGTTGCCGGGCACCTGACGGTCGCCTACGGTACGCATAGGGATGCGATGGCCCACGGAGAGCATAGCCTTGAGCAAGGCGCAGTTAGTGTCTTCTCCGATGCAGCCCACTTCGCCTGTGCTTGCCATATCGACACCAAGCACAGGGTCGGCCTTCTGCAAGCGGTTGAACGAGAACTGCGAGGCCTTGATACCCACATAGTCGAGGTCGAAGAGGTTCTTGGAGGGTTTCTCGACGGGAATGCCGAGCATCACCTTCGTGGCAAGATCAATGAGATTGAGTTTGAGAACCTTTGATACGAAGGGGAACGAACGGCTGGCACGGAGGTTACACTCGATGACCAGAATGTCGTTGTCGCGGGCCATGTACTGGATGTTGAAGGGGCCCGAAATATGGAGTTCTTTTGCTATCTGGCGACTGATGCGCTTGATGCGGCGCACGGTCTCGACATAGAGTTTCTGGGGCGGAAACTGGATGGTGGCATCGCCGGAATGTACGCCTGCAAACTCGATGTGCTCCGAGATGGCGTAGGCCAATATCTCGCCGTCGCGGGCCACAGCGTCCATCTCAATCTCCTTGGCGTGCTCGATGAAACGGCTGACCACCACGGGATGGTCTTCCGAGACGTTGGCCGCCAGCTGAAGGAAGCGCTCGAGCTCTTCCTGGTTGGAACAGACGTTCATGGCCGCTCCTGAGAGCACATACGAGGGGCGCACGAGGACTGGGAAGCCCACACGGGCGATGAAGGCGTTGATGTCGTCCATCGTGGTAAGGGCGCTCCATTCGGGCTGGTTGATGCCGTTGCGCTGGAGCATGGCCGAGAACTTGGCGCGGTCTTCGGCTCCGTCGATGTCGATGGCCTGTGTACCCAAAATGGGTACATTCTGCTCATCGAGTCGCATGGCGAGGTTGTTGGGTATCTGGCCGCCGGTGGAGACGATGACGCCATGGGGATTCTCGAGTTCGATGATGTCCATGACGCGCTCGAAGGTGAGTTCGTCGAAATAGAGACGATCGCACATGTCGTAGTCTGTGGAGACAGTCTCGGGATTGTAGTTGATCATCACGGAGCGGTAGCCCTGGCGGCGGATGGTGTTGAGGGCCTGTACGCCACACCAATCGAACTCCACGCTGGAGCCGATGCGATAGGCTCCGGAGCCGAGCACGATGATGGAGCGGCGGTCGTTCTCGTAGTTGACATCGTGAGCAACGGCAGAGTTGCTGCCTACACCGCTATAGGTGAGATAGAGGTAGTTGGTGTGGGCGGGATACTCGGCGGCGAGGGTGTCTATCTGCTTCACGGCGGGCACGATGCCATAGTTCTTTCGCATGGAGCGGATGGCGAGTCCGGCCTTGGCCATGCTGTCGAGTTCTTGTTCGAGTCCCACGGCACGGGCTATCTGGAAATCGGTGAAGCCATAGGTTTTTGCCTCGAGCAGCAGCTGACGGTCGAGGGTGTTCACGTTGTGTCGCTTCAGGTCCTCGTCGATGTCGATGATGTGCTTGAGCTTATGGAGGAACCAGCGGTCTATCTTGGTGAGCTCGTGGATGCGGTCGATGTCGTAGTGAGGCAGGTGCATGGCCTTGGAGATGATGAAGATGCGCTTGTCGGTAGGTTCGCGCAGGGCCTTATCTACGTCGGGGATACGGAGCTCCTTGTTTTCCACGAAGCCGTGCATGCCCTGCCCGATCATGCGCAGACCTTTCTGGATGGCTTCCTCGAAATTGCGGCCGATGGCCATCACCTCGCCCACGGACTTCATGGATGAACCCAGCTCCTTATCGACACCGTGGAACTTAGAGAGGTCCCAGCGGGGAATCTTGCAGACCACGTAGTCGAGGGCGGGTTCGAAGAAGGCCGAGGTGGTCTTGGTGACTGAGTTCTTGAGTTCGAAGAGCCCGTAGCCCATGCCCAGCTTGGCGGCCACGAAAGCCAGGGGATAGCCGGTGGCCTTGCTGGCGAGCGCCGACGAACGGCTCAGGCGGGCATTGACCTCGATGACGCGATAGTCTTCGCTCTGGGGGTCGAAGGCGTACTGCACGTTGCACTCGCCCACGATGCCGATGTGGCGGATGATCTTGATGGCCAGGGCGCGGAGCTTGTGATACTCGGAGTTGGTGAGCGTCTGCGAGGGGGCTATCACAATCGACTCGCCGGTATGAATGCCGAGGGGGTCGAAGTTTTCCATGTTGCAGACGGTGATGCAGTTGTCGTAGCGGTCGCGCACCACCTCGTATTCAATCTCCTTCCAGCCCTTGAGCGATTTTTCGACGAGCACCTGGGGCGAGAACGAGAAGGCTTTCTCGGCCAGCCGATTGAGTTCTTCCTCGTTGTCGCAGAAGCCGGAGCCCAATCCGCCCAGGGCGTAGGCGGCACGTATGATGACGGGATAGCCGAGGTTGGCGGCTGCATGGCGGGCTTGCTCGATGGTCTCGCAGGCTTCGCTCTTGATGGTCTTCACGCCGATCTCGTTGAGCCGCTCCACGAAGAGTTCGCGGTCTTCGGTGTCCATGATGGCCTTCACGGGAGTGCCCAACACTCGGACACCGTAGCGCTCAAGCACGCCGCTCTTGAAGAGCTCCACGCCGCAGTTGAGGGCCGTCTGTCCGCCAAACGAGAGGAGAATGCCGTCGGGGCGCTCCTTCTCGATGACACGCTCCACGAAATAGGGCTGAACGGGAAGGAAATAAATCTGGTCGGCCACGCCCTCGGAGGTCTGCACGGTGGCGATGTTGGGGTTGATGAGCACGGTCTTCACACCCTCTTCGCGGAGGGCCTTCAGAGCCTGCGAACCGCTATAGTCGAACTCACCGGCCTCGCCTATCTTCAATGCTCCAGAACCGAGGAGCAATACTTTCTTGATATTCTCGTCTTTCATCTTTTCTGGTCTTTTTCGTTACTTCAAGGTTTCCACAAACTTATCGAACATAAACTCGGTATCGACGGGGCCGCTGCAGGCCTCGGGATGGAACTGAGAGGAAAACCAGGGATTCTGCTTGTGGCGAATGCCCTCGTTGGAGCCGTCGTTCATGTTGACGAAGAGTTCTTCCCAGTCGGCGCCGAGCGTGCGCGCATCTACGGCATAGCCGTGGTTCTGGGAGGTGATATAGCAACGGTTGGTGCCCACTTCGCGCACGGGCTGATTATGGGAGCGATGGCCATACTTCAGCTTGTAGATCTCAGCGCCTCCGGCCTTGGCCAGCAGCTGATTGCCCATACAGATGCCGCAAATGGGCTTGCGGCTGAGCGACATCTGGCGGCGGATGATGCTGACGGCTTCCTCGCACATATCGGGGTCGCCGGGGCCGTTGGCCAGGAAGAGGCCGTCGAAGGACATCGAAGTGTAGTCGTAGTTCCAAGGTACTCGAATCACCTCCACGCCGCGGTTAATGAGGCACCGGATGATGTTGTTCTTTACGCCGCAATCCACGAGCACCACCTTGCGGCCTGCCCCCTCGTTGTAGCGTATCACTTCGCGGCACGACACCCTATCCACCCAGTTGACGCCCTCGTAGTGGGCCTCTGGGATATTGTCGGGCTCGTCATCAAAGATAATCTTACCCATCATCACGCCATGTTCGCGGAGCACCTTGGTCAGCTCGCGGGTGTCGATGCCGGTGATACCCGGCACATGCTCGCGCTTGAGCCATTCGCCCAGACTCTCCACGGCATTCCAATGGTTGTACTGCTCGCTGTAGTCACTCACGATGATGGCCGAGGCATAGATGCGATCGCTCTCCATGAACGTGGCAATGCCGTCGGAGCCGATGGTGAAAGGGGGCACGCCATAGTTGCCCACCAGGGGATACGTGAGGGTCATCATCTGCCCGGCATAGGAGGGATCGGTGAGACTCTCGGGGTAGCCCATCATGGCCGTGTTGAACACTACTTCGCCCGCCACCGGCTGCTCGTATCCGAAGGAGCGTCCGTGGAAGCGTGTTCCGTCGCTTAATACTAATGTTACTTTCTTCATTATCCTTGATTAAAACTTTTGTTCGTATTGGTAGATGTTTTCCACATAGTTGACAAAGGCCTGATTGACCAACCGACGGCCGCCAGGCGTGGGATAGTGGCCCGTGAAATACCAGTCGCCACGATGGTGAGGACAGGCCCGATGCAGGCCCTCGATGCTCTGAAAGACCAGCTCGACGGGTGTCTGCATACCTTCTGGGCGGAGCATCTCCACAATCTTGCGGTTGATTTCCTTCACGGTGAAGGGCTCATAGATGGTTCGCATGCGGTTGTGGATTTCGTCTTTGGGCTTCTTCAGCTCTTCACGGCAGGCCATGTAGGTGTCTTCGATGAGTTTGTGCAAGCCACGCTCCTTCAACAGTTCGATGGCAGCACGGAAGGCGCAGAACTCTTCCAGGCGGGGCATGTCGATGCCGTAGTAGTCGGGATAGCGTATCTGTGGCGAACTCGACACCATCACAATCTTCTTGGGGTGCAGGCGGTCGAGAATCTTAAAGATACTCTCCTTCAGCGTGGTGCCGCGCACGATGGAGTCGTCGATGATGACCAGATTGTCTTTATAGGGGCGCAGGCTCTCGTAGGTGACGTCATAGACATGAGAGGCCAGGTCGTTGCGTGAATTGCCCTCGGTGATGAAAGTGCGGAGCTTGATGTCTTTCCAGGCCACTTTCTCGGAGCGCACCTTGGTGCTCAGTATCTGCTTCAGCTCTTGCTCGGAGGGCATGTGATCCATGCGGGCTATCTGCTCGGTTTTCTTCTCGTTGAGGTGGTTCTTAAAGCCGTCGAGCATGCCGTAGAAAGCCACTTCGGCGGTATTGGGGATGAAGGAGAATACGGTGTCGCGTGTCTCTCCGTTGATGGCATCGTGGATGGGTTGCATGAGCTGTTCGCCCAGTTTCTTGCGTTCGCGGTAGATATCGCGGTCGGAGCCACGGCTGAAATAGATGCGCTCAAAGGAGCACTTGGCGTCAGCCTTCTGAGGAATGATTTCCTCCAACTGGCTCTCGCCGTTCTTCCTGACGATGAGCGCATGGCCGGCAGGCAGTTCGATGATATCCTCGCATTCCAAGTCGAACGTGGTCTGCAAGACGGGACGTTCGCTGGCCAAGACGATGATCTCATCGTTCTTGTAATAGAAAGCCGGACGAATGCCCCACGGATCGCGAACGGCAAACATCTCGCCGCTTCCCGTCAGTCCGCACATCACGTAACCGCCATCGAAATCGCCCATCGTGGTCTTCAAGACGTTCGACATCCTGACGTGGTCTTCAATGTAGCGCGTGATATCGCGGTTCTCGAGTCCCAGTTTCTTGGCTTCCGCGAAGTTGCGCTCCACCTCGCGGTCGAGCCGATGGCCCATCAGTTCGAGCGTGATATAAGAGTCGCTATAGATGCGGGGGCATTGACCCTGGTCGGTAATCTTGCGGAAAATCTCGTCGATGTTGGTCATGTTGAAGTTTCCGCAGAGACAGAGGTTCTTGGCCCTCCAATTGTTGCGACGCAGAAACGGATGTACATAAGAAAGGCCACTCTTGCCGGTGGTTGAATACCGGAGGTGGCCCATATAAAGTTCTCCACAAAAGGGAAGGTGATGCTTCGCAAAACTGACGTCGGACAGTTGCTCATGCGTGAAGCCTTTGAAATGACTTTGCGCATGAGCAAAGATTTCGGTGATGGCATCTTTTCCTTCAGCCCTCTCGCGAAACATGTATTCCGTGCCTGGCACGGCATCAAGGTTGACGCAGGCCATTCCTGCGCCTTCCTGTCCGCGGTTGTGCTGCTTCTCCATCATCAGATAGAGTTTGTTGAGGCCGTACATCCACGTGCCGTACTTCTGCTGGTAATATTCAAGCGGCTTCAGAAGGCGAATCATTGCCACGCCGCACTCATGTTTGAGTTGTTCCATTAATTTATTATCCTAAATCCTATAGAGAATTATCCACCCACTATCTATTCTACCGTGACGCTCTTGGCGAGGTTACGGGGCTGGTCAACATTCTTACCCTTGCAGACGGCAACATGATAGGCCATTAACTGGAGGGGAATGGTGGCGATGAGCGGTTCGAGACATTCCAACGTGTCGGGGAGCTCAATCACCTCGTCGGCTATTCGGGCTATCGTGTCGTCGCCCTTGCTCACCAAGGCTATCACCCTACCCTTGCGGGCCTTGATTTCCTGAATGTTGGAGAGCACCTTCTCGTACATATTATTATGCGTGGCGATGACCACCACGGGCATATCCGAATCGATGAGTGCGATGGGGCCGTGCTTCATCTCGGCGGCAGGATAGCCCTCGGCATGGATGTAGGAGATTTCCTTCAGTTTCAGGGCTCCTTCCAATGCTACCGGATAACTGAAGCCGCGACCGAGATAGAGGAAATTGCGCGCGTAGGTGAACGTACGGCTCAAGTCGGCAATACGGTCGTTGAGCTGGAGTACTTCTTCCATCTTCGTGGGTATCTCGCTGAGTTCCTTCACGATTTCCAGATAGTCCTTCTCGGGCACCGTTCCCCTTTCCATTCCCAAGGCGAGGGCAAACATCGTGAGGACGGTCACCTGTCCGGTGAAAGCCTTCGTGGAAGCCACACCAATCTCGGGGCCTACGTGAATGTATGAACCCGTGTTAGTGGCCCGCGGGATGCTGGAGCCGATGGCGTTGCAAATGCCGTAGATGAAGGCTCCCTGACGCTTAGCCAGTTCGACGGCGGCCAAGGTGTCGGCGGTCTCACCGCTCTGGGAGATGGCAATCACCACATCATGCTCGTCCACCACGGGATTGCGATAGCGGAACTCGGAGGCGTATTCAACCTCCACCGGAATGCGGCAAAGGTTTTCGATGATCTGTTTTCCGATCAATCCGGCGTGCCATGAAGTGCCGCAAGCCACGATAACGATGCGCTTGGCAGCGAGCAGCTGCTTTCGGTAATCAATGACGGCCGAGAGCGTGACATGGTTGGCCTCCACGTTGATACGCCCGCGCATGCAATTGGTGATGCACTCGGGCTGCTCGAAGATTTCCTTGAGCATGAAATGCGGATAGCCGCCCTTCTCAATCTGTCCGAGAGAGATATCAACGGTCTTGATCTCGGGTGAAAGTTCGTTGTTGTAGATGTTCACCACCTTCAGGTCCTCGCCGCGCTTCAATACGGCGATATTCCCATCTTCCAAGTAAACCACCTGGTCGGTGTATTCGATGATCGGACTGGCATCGGAACCAAGGAAGAATTCATCCTCGCCGATACCCACCACCAGGGGACTCTGCTTACGGGCCGCAATGATGGTGTCGGGCTGACGGCGGTCAACGATGGCAATGGCGTAAGCACCAATCACCTCGTGAAGCACCAGCTGGACGGCCGTGAGCAAATCGAGGTTCTTACGGACCATGACATACTCGACGAACTGAACCAGCACTTCGGTATCCGTATCAGAGATGAACTTCACGCCCTTGTCGATGAGTTTCGATTTCAGGTCGGCATAGTTCTCTATGATACCGTTGTGGATCAGCGCAAGATTACGGGATTCAGAGTAATGTGGATGTGCATTACGCGATGACGGCTCGCCATGGGTTGCCCAACGGGTGTGGGCAATACCCAGGCTGCCAGAGATGTCTTTATCGGCACAGTAAGCCTCCAAATCGCTTACCTTGCCTTTTGTCTTGTAAACACTCAAATCGCCTTTGGCGTTTAGCAATGCCACGCCGGCACTATCATAGCCGCGATATTCGAGTCGTTTAAGTCCTTTTATCAGAATAGGATAAGCCTCACGCTTACCGATGTATCCTACTATTCCGCACATATTTTTTGTTGTGTTGTTGTGTGTTTGTGTTTATTTAAGTTTTATTTTGTCTTATCAATTACATTCACGATAAGTGTTGCCGAAGAAACCAAAACGCTGGCCAGTGAGAACCAGAGATGGGTTGACGTTCCGATAGAAGCATTTGTCTTCTTGATGCTGTTGGGTTCCACGTAAATCACGTCATTCTGCTGCAAATAGAAATAAGGTGACTTCATGATACTGGGATCAAGAATATTCAAACGATGAACAGACTTACCACCATCAGCTGCCTCACGAATAAGCATGATATTTTCGCGCTTACCCTGAATACCAATGTCACCAGCCATTGCTATTGCATCCAGAATGCTGCATTTCTCACGAGCAGAAGTCTTTACGCCAGGAGAACCCACTTCACCCAACATCGTGAAATGGAAGCTATTGATACGAACCGTTACAATAGGATTCTCCGTTTCGGCCAAATAAGGCTTAATCTTATCACCTATCAATACTTCAACTTCCCGACGAGACAGACCTTCTACCTTAATTCTTCCTATAATCGGGAAATTAATTGTTCCATCATCATCTACGGCATAGGTATACATACTACCTCCGATACCTCCCTGGTTAGTTTGGTTCCAAGAATAATGTTTATTGAATATGGAAACTGCTGCCTGATCCGTTGCCGTGATATAAATAGTCATATTGTCCTTAGGCATCACCTTGATATTGTGCTGATAACGCGTAGCATCGTAGTTTTCGTCTTCTGCATGCTGCAAATAAGCAATTTTCTTAGGAGATGCACAACCTGTGAAAATCAATGCGGCAACGGCCACAAATGGAATAAGGAATTTTTTCATAATCAAGCAATTAATTGTTAATTTTGGTGCAAAATTACAGTTAATTTTTGAGAAATGCAAGTTTTTGAAAAATAATATAAAGAATCCCGATGAAAAATCACCGGGATTCTGATAATTTAGAACTTGAAATAATTCTTTGCGTTGTTGTATGAGATGTCTTCCACCATTCGATAGAGGCTCTCCATATCTGCTGGTATCAGGCCTTTCTCAACATCGTTGCCCAAGAGGTTACAAAGCAGACGACGGAAATATTCATGACGCGGATAAGAAAGGAACGAGCGGCTGTCGGTGAGCATTCCTACGAAACGACTCAGCAGACCAAGCACAGAAAGGGCATTCATCTGACGCTCCATTCCGTCGAGCTGGTCATTGAACCACCAACCAGAACCAAACTGAATCTTACCGGGACAAGAACCATCCTGGAAGTTACCAAGCATGGTGGCAATAACCTCGTTGGCGCAGGGGTTCAACGTATATAATATGGTACGCGTGAGTTTCTTCTCCATATTGAGTTCATTGAGGAAATGGCTCATGGCCTTGGCTGTATTGAACTCACCGATTGAATCAAAACCAGTGTCGGGACCAAGTTGATTATACATCAGCGTGTTGTTGTCGCGAATGGCACCATAGTGATACTGCTGTGTCCAGTTGCTGGCATGGTCCATCTCAGCGCAAATCTTCAGGAAGCAATGCTTATACTGGCGAGTTTCCAATTCTGTGAGCGCCTCTTTCTTCATAGCCTTCGCAAAAATCTTCTCAATCTCAGCATCGGTGTAAGGTTCATCATAGAACTCCTCGATACCATGGTCGCTCAGACGGCTGCCCATTTCATGGAAGAAATCATGTCGCTTCTGAAGTGCATCCACCATATCCTTGAAGGTGGTAATCGTCACACCGGCAACCTCACCAAGCTGATTCACGTAGTCGGCAAAGTCGGGCTTTTCAATATTCATGGCCTTGTCGGGACGCCATGCGGGAATCATACGAGCATCCTTCTCACCTTTGGTCTTGGCATATTCAATATGATTGTGGAGATCATCGACGGGATCATCTGTTGTGCATACGGTCTCTACATGATAGCGACGCATAAAACCACGTGCGGTATATTCGGGATCATTCTGCAATTTGTCATTACACTCGTCGAAGATTTCACGGGCTGTCTTTGGAGAAAGAAGTTTTGTAATGCCAAAGCCTGTCTTCAACTCCAGGTGTGTCCAATGATACAAGGGATTGCGGAAGGTGTAAGGAACGGTCTCAGCCCACTTCTCAAACTTTTCCCAGTCAGAAGTATCCTTACCAGTGCAATAACGCTCGTCAACGCCATTGGTACGCATGGCACGCCACTTATAGTGGTCACCTCCGAGCCATAGCTCCGTAATGCTCTTAAACTTGTGATCCTTAGCCACCATTTCGGGAATCAGATGACAATGATAGTCGATGATAGGCATTTTAGCCGCATGATTGTGGAAAAGATCCTGCGCCGTAGCGGTCTCAAGCAGGAAGTTTTCATCCATAAATTGCTTCATAGTGTGTATTGTTTTTAAGTACTTAGAAAATCTTTCTGCAAATGTACATTAATTTTTTGGATAACAGAAATATTTAAATTATATTTGCACAAATAAATTACGTAAACGATGTCGTACACTAATACAAACCGTGTGCTCCTCATTTATACCGGTGGCACAATAGGCATGGGTCGCAATCCGAAAACAGATGCGCTTGAACCGCTTGACTTCAATCACCTCATTGAAAACTTGCCGGAATTCAAGTCGATTACCACCCAAATAGACGTCTATCAGTTCACGCCCGCCATTGATTCAAGCGACATGAATCCCAGGCTTTGGGCGCAGATTGTGCGTATTATTGCAGACCAATATGAACAATACGACGGTTTCGTGGTTCTTCATGGCACCGACACTATGGCTTTCACGGCCTCTGCCCTCTCCTACATGCTCGAGAATCTGACCAAGCCCGTCATTCTAACCGGTTCCCAACTCCCCATCAGCCAGTTACGCACCGATGGAAAAGAGAATCTCGTCACTTCCATTGAAATAGCTTCCGCCTATCATAAGGACGGAACGCCCATAGTGCCTGAGGTCTGTATCTACTTCAGCGGGAAACTCCTGCGTGGAAATCGCTCTACGAAAATCAATGCCGACGGTTTTAATGCCTTTGATTCATTCAATTATCCCCATCTGGCAGATGCCGGCGTGAACATTGTCTACCATGAAGAATACATCCTGAAACCTGATTATGAGAAACCGATGAAACCTCATTTCGTAATGGATCCAAACGTCGTTGTGTTCACGCTATTTCCAGGAATCCAGGAAAATATCGTCCGCCACATCCTGGATGCTCCGGAACTGCGTTCAATCGTCATGCGTACCTACGGAAGCGGCAATGCACCTCAAAAGCCCTGGCTTATGCATCTTCTGAAGCAGGCAACAGAACATGGAATCAACATCGTGAATATATCGCAATGTGCAGCCGGAACCGTTGAGATGGCCCGATATGACAACGGCTATCAGTTAAAGAATGCAGGCGTCATCTCTGGATACGATGCCACCGTAGAAAGCACGGTCACCAAATTGATGCACCTCCAAGGCCATTATACAGATTGGCGGATTATCAGAAACTTGATGAACCACCCTATGCGTGGGGAATTTACACAAAATTTGTAAAATTTACAAATAAGGTTTGGATATTTAAAATAATAGTATTATCTTTGTATCGCAAATCTATAATACTTACATTACACAAACATTAGGATTATGAAAGAATTAAAAGGAACAAAGACAGAGAAGAACCTGATGGAGGCATTCGCTGGTGAAAGTCAGGCTCACACCAAGTATCTCTATTATGCCTCAAAAGCAAAGAAGGAAGGCTATGTACAGATTTCCAATCTCTTTATAGAGACTGCCTTGAATGAGAAAGAGCATGCTAAACTTTGGTTCAAATACCTGCATGGAGGTGAAGTGCCTGCAACAACGCAGAATTTAGAGGATGCTGCTAATGGCGAAAATTTCGAATGGACTGACATGTATGAGCGTATGGCCAAAGAGGCTGAGGAGGAAGGTTTCAAGGAGATTGCGGCCAAGATGCGCATGGTGGGTGCGATTGAAAAGCATCACGAAGAGCGTTATCGCCAATTGCTCAAGAACCTCAACGATGAAATCGTATTCTCGCGCGAAGGTGATGTTATCTGGCAATGCTCAAACTGCGGCCATATTGTAATCGGCAAGAAAGCTCCGAAAATCTGCCCGGTTTGCAATCATCCTCAAAGCTACTTCCAGATTGAAGCCCGCAACTATTAAATACAAAGAAGCCCGGATAAAAAATCCGGGCTTCTTCTTTTATAGCTTAACAGCGGAGATATCCACCAAATTATTCACGATGGCATAGATGGTCAGTCCCGCAGGACTATGAATCTGTAATTTCCTGGCGATATTGCGACGATGCGTAATGACGGTATTGATACTGATGCAAAGATG
Organism: uncultured Prevotellaceae bacterium; assembly: GCA_900316985.1. Classification (GTDB taxonomy): domain Bacteria; phylum Bacteroidota; class Bacteroidia; order Bacteroidales; family Bacteroidaceae; genus Prevotella. The sequence goes on along the minus strand of ONFE01000006.1, from coordinate 78,668 downwards.
ATCAGCAATCTCCTTGTTCGTCATCCCTTGGACAAGTGAAATAATAACATCACGCTCACGATCGGAAAGGACTTCGCTGTTATCAGGACTCTGATAGATCATCTTCGAAATCTTGGCACTCACGTCATTCTGCTTAGACAAACGCTCCATCCGACGGATAGCCGGAATGAATATCTCATCCTCCATTTCCGCATGTTGACCAAGCCATTCTTCATTCTTGTACAAGTCGTAAAGCACGGCGGTCAACTTGTTATTTCGCTGGGTATCACTTGGCAAGTACTTGATGATGATATTCTTCAACTCACGCAAACGGGCAGTAATCTGACCATGATGCTTTGAGAAAGTATCGATGTCCTGATCGCCCACATCCTCCTTATTCAGTAATTTCTCCACATACGGAAATACGTTCTGCTCCTCATATTTCATGTGGGAACGTATCTCGTGGGCATAGACATCATACATCTTCAGAATCAGCCTTGCCAAGTTATCATTCTCGTCAAGCGCTTCCTTCAGTTCCTTACGGATATCTGGCAACTGGAAATCAAGGTAATACTCGTGGGAAGCCTTCAGGTAATGAAGAACGGTAGGAACGGATATGCGGTCATTATCGTCAATGGCCCGATAGCCGTTGATTGAAAAATTAACCATTACCAGGAAAGTGTAAGTGTCCACGCCTTGGTCTTCACAAACCTCACGGACAGTCTTGTCACCAAATCCCAGATTGATGCCGAATCGTCCGAGACTCTCCAAAAGGTTGTAATTATCGGCAATAAGACTGATCATCTTATCATCGGCCTCATACATCTTCTGATTCTTCATACCTTCATTCCTTTCACCTTTAAATATAGTAGGGCAAGCAAAAAGCCTGCCCCACTCTGCTAGTCTATAAATTATTTTGCGTAAGCTACAGAACGAGTCTCACGTATCACGGTAATCTTCACCTGACCGGGATAAGTCATCTCATTCTGAATCTTTGTAGCGATTTCGCCAGACAGCTTCTCGCTCTCGTTGTCGTCCATCTTGTCGGCACCCACGATCACACGGAGTTCACGACCAGCCTGGATGGCATAAGTCTTGGTCACACCAGGATAACTCATGGCGATAGCTTCCAGATCGTTAAGACGCTTGATGTAAGCCTCTACAATCTCACGACGCGCACCGGGACGAGCGCCCGAGATAGCATCACATACCTGGACGATGGGAGCCAGCAAAGTCTGCATCTCCATCTCGTCATGGTGAGCACCAATAGCATTGCAGATATCGGGCTTCTCTTTATACTTCTCGGCAATCTTGGCACCATAGAGTGCATGCGGCAGTTCGCTTTCCTCATCGGGTACCTTACCGATGTCATGCAACAAGCCGGCTCGCTTTGCTTTCTTAGGATTCAAGCCGAGTTCGCTTGCCATAACAGCACATAGGTTAGCTGTCTCACGAGCATGTTGCAAAAGGTTCTGACCATAAGAAGAACGATATTTCATCTTACCGACAATACGGATCAGTTCAGGATGCAAGCCATGGATACCCAGGTCGATAGCCGTACGCTTACCAGTCTCGATGACCTCATTCTCCAATTGCTTCTTCACCTTGGCTACCACCTCCTCAATACGGGCGGGGTGGATACGGCCGTCGGAAACAAGCTGGTGAAGAGCCAGACGACAAACCTCACGACGGATAGGATCAAAAGCGGAGATGACAATAGCTTCAGGTGTATCATCAACTACTATCTCCACTCCGCAGGCGGCTTCAAGCGCACGGATGTTACGGCCTTCACGACCGATTATACGGCCTTTCACCTCATCGTTGTCAATATGGAAAACGCTGACGGAATTCTCGATGGCTGTTTCGGTGGCCACTCGCTGAATGGTCTGAATCACGATTTTCTTGGCTTGCTGATTGGCATTCAACTTTGCCTCATCCATGATTTCGTTGATATAACTGGCAGCATCGGTACGGGCCTCGTCCTTCAGGCTCTCCACCAATCGGCTCTTGGCTTCCTCGGCGCTGAGACCGGAGAGTTCTTCGAGTTTCACGCGCTCCTGCTGCTGCATCTTTTCAAGTTCCTCCTGCTTCACAACGAGCAGTTTCTTTTCATTGTCCACACGTTGCTGTTGCTGGTCAACTTCCTGCTTTCTGCGGCCCAATTCCTCCTGACGCTGATTCAATCCAATCTCGCGCTGCTTCAGCCTGTTTTCATTCTGCTGAATCTTCTGGTTGCGCTGCTGGACTTCCTTTTCCAGCTCAGCCTTCTTGTTAAGGAATTTTTCCTTTACTTCAAAAAGTTTCTCTTTCTTCAAGTCTTCAGCCTCCTTCTCGGCGGTGGCCATCATCTGCTTGTATTTCCCTGTCAATCCGTAACGGAAGATCAGATATCCGCCTAGCCCACCGATAATGAGGGCTACCACGGCAACAATCAATGTCAATAATGTCATAAAATATATATTTGTTGTTTATAATATTCTTTCAATCTCCTTGGTTAACGACGAAAGAATACTATCATACTCCGATGTGTCATTGTTTCCCTTCTCCTTCTCGTAGTGAAGGGCAATGTCAATCATCGCCATGTACAGTATTTCCTTTTCGCTCTTCTTCGTCTTGAAGACTTCAGCGTATTTGTTTACTGTACTGGATATAAGTTTTGCAGCCTCACGATAGAAATACTCATCCTCGCGATCTACTTTCACGGGGATGTCCGTATCATATACGTGCAATCTTATATTGAGTCTTTCTTTTTCTTCCGCCATTTTACTTCTCGCTCAACATGGTTATACAGCGATTGACCTCACGGATGAGACCGGCAACACGCTTCTTGGCTCCCTCCACATCTCCGTCGGTCACCTCAAGCATACGGGCCATCTTCAAACTGTTGTAGTCGCGCTCGGCTTGTCCCAGCTGTTCCTTCAACTGCGCGATTTCCTTTTCGCGCTGATCCACCATCGCATACAGCTCTTCGTTCTCCTTCTTCACTTCTGCAAAGCGGAGAATCATCTGCCTCATCCGGGTGGTGAACGTATTCAGAATATCAGTCGAACTTGCCATATAAATGGAATTTGAGGGCAAAGATAAGTATTTTTTGCGATTATTCAAAATTTATGGAACGAAAATTCATAATTTAATGGAATTTAATCAGTTAAGTGGCCAAAAGTTTGCATCAGATGAAAAAAAATTATATCTTTGCTACCAAAATCAAGAAATAGCAATCAAATATGAAAGGTATTGTATTAGCAGGTGGTAGCGGCACGCGTCTCTACCCTATTACCAAAGGCATCAGCAAACAGCTGATTCCCATTTTTGACAAACCGATGATCTACTATCCGATTTCCGTGCTCATGCTGGCCGGAATCCGCGAGATCCTCATCATTTCAACCCCACACGACCTGCCAGGCTTCAAGCGCCTGCTGGGTGACGGAAGTGACTATGGCGTCAAATTCGAATATGCCGAACAACCTTCTCCCGACGGACTTGCCCAGGCTTTCATCATCGGTGAGGAATTCATCGGCAACGATTCCGCTTGCCTAGTGTTGGGCGACAACATCTTCCATGGTGCTGGTTTGTCCTCGCTTTTGAAGCAGGCTGTGATTGATGCCGAACAGAACGACAAGGCTACCGTCTTCGGCTATTGGGTGAGCGACCCTGAGCGCTACGGCGTGGCAGAATTCGACAAGGACGGCAATTGCCTCTCCATCGAGGAAAAGCCAAAAGAACCAAAGAGTAACTATGCCGTGGTAGGTCTTTACTTCTACCCCAACAAGGTGGTTGAGGTGGCCAAGAACATCAAGCCTTCCGCCCGTGGAGAATTGGAAATCACAACAGTCAACCAGAAGTTCTTGGAAGACAAGCAACTGAAAGTGCAGACCTTCGGCCGCGGCTTCGCATGGCTCGATACCGGTACACACGACTCACTTTCCGAGGCTTCAACCTTTGTGGAGGTCATTGAGAAACGTCAGGGCTTAAAGGTTGCTTGTTTGGAAGGCATCGCCTACCGCAAGGGATGGATTACGGCCGAGAAACTCCGCGAGGTTGCCCAGCCCATGCTGAAAAACCAGTACGGTCAATACTTGCTGAAGGTAATCGATGAGGTGGAAAAGACCGGCAAGGAGAATCTGGAATACTGATCAAAGAGAATTGATTATCCTGTGAAATTATTCAGTAAGGACACTTTCTGGGAACTATTCCGTTTTGGGGTAGTTGGCGTCATTGCCGTAGCCATCAACTACGCCATCTATCTGATATTGCTGCCTTTCATGGACAAGAGTATTGCCTATGCCATCGGCTACATCATCAGTTTCTGCTTCAACTACCTGTTGTCCGCTCATTTCACCTTCCGAAAGGAAACGAACAAAAAGAATGGCATCGGCTTTGCCGGTGCCCATCTCTTTAATTTCTTCCTGCAAATAGGACTGCTGAATGTATTCATATGGCTGGGAGTTGCCAAGGAATGGGCTCCATTGCCCATGTATTGCATCGCCGTGCCAAGCAATTTCCTTATTGTTCGCTACGTCTTTGACAGGTTCAGCGCACGCAATAGCCAGTCAGGTCACGAAAACCGTTGAGGAAATCGATGGCTTTCATTCTTTTCTTACCAGCCAACTGGACTTCTTCAAGGTTTAAGAGTCCGTTGCCCGTAGCCACCATCAGCCTGTTCTTCTCCGTCAGCAGCAGACCTGCTTGTTCTTCCGTGGTTCCTACGGCCTTGGAGGAAGCATAGACTTTCAGCACGGTCTCCTTTCCTTCGGGCGACACCAGCGTGGTCCAAGCTCCGGGATATGGGCTCAGGCCGCGGATGAAATCATAGACCTTCTTAGCCTCCTGATTCCAGTCAATCTCACATGTTTCCTTGAAAATCTTAGGAGCCGGATGGAGTTCTGTCCCAACGGGAATCATTTCCTCCTGCGGAAGACTTTCCACCTTTCCATCTCCCTTCAAGATGCGATCGATAGTCTCCAAGGCAATCTCGGCTCCAAGTCCCATCAGACCGTCATATACGTTCTCCACGTTGTAGTCGTCCTTGATTTCAAAGGGCTTCTGCATGATGATGCGCCCGGTATCGATATCGTGGTCCAGAAAGAAGGTTGTCACACCCGTCTGCGTCTCGCCGTTGATTACCGCCCAATTGATAGGTGCGGCACCACGATACTGAGGCAACAGTGCCGCATGCACATTGAAAGTACCGAAGCGCGGCATGGCCCAAACAACTTCAGGAAGCATACGGAAAGCCACCACAACCTGAAGATCTGCCTGAAAAGAACGTAGCAGCTCCACGAAATCGGGATCTTTCATCTTTACAGGCTGAAGCACAGGCAGTCCAACCGAAAGCGCATATTGCTTCACTTGCGAGGGTTGCAGCGTGTCCTGATGACGGCCAACAGGCTTGTCTGGCTGCGTCACCACGGCAACCACGTTATAGCCGCCTTCCACCAGTTTCTTCAGGGTTCCCACGGCAAACTCGGGCGTCCCCATAAAAACAATGCGTAAATCTTCCTTCTTCATAATATCCTAAGCTCCTAGACTCAAAAAAACTAATCCGCACTCATATCAGCCACCATCTGACGGTATTCCGTATAGAGATGGGAGCGTGATATATATCCTATCAACTTGCCGCTGAGATCCACCACAGGCAGCATCTGAGCATCGGTCCTGTCGAATGTTTCCATCACATCCTCCATCGGATCGTTCACGCCGAGCATGGCCAATGGCTGACTCATCAGCTGGTTGACGGTAAAATGGTGATATAGTTCCGTACGGAACACGATATTTCGTATCTTCTGAAGGTCTACTTCCCCCAGCAAGTTCCCTGCGTCATCGAGTACCGGAAGCAGACTCTGCTTCGAACGGCTCAGGGCATGTACCAGCGAACTCAGTTCCATATCGGGCTTCACGGACGTGAAATGCCGGTCTATGACGGAATCCAGACTCATCAGCGTGAGTACGGCGCGGTCTGTATGATGGGTGATCAACTTGCCTTCGCGCGCCAGCCGCATGCCGTATATACTGTGTTTCTCAAAGATGTTAATGGTCAGGAAAGCACAGATACTGGTAATCATCAGCGGGATGAACATCTGGTAGCCGCCTGTCAGTTCGGCAATTAGGAAAATGCCCGTCAGCGGCGCATGCATCACGCCAGCCATCACGGCAGCCATTCCCAGCATGGCGAAATTCTTCTCAGGGATATATACCCCGATCTGCTCCATGTTCCACAAGCGGGCAAAGAAGAAACCTCCGAAAGCGCCGATAAAAAGCGAGGGAGCAAAAGTACCGCCGCAACCACCTCCGCCATTGGTAGCCGAGGTAGCAAAAACCTTCGTCAGCAGCACCAAGCCGATATAGACTATCAGCAAGTTACCATGACCGTAGAAAAGGGAATTGTTGAGTATCTCATTCCAGTCGGCTTCTGTCTTTCCGTTCAGCAGGATGTTAATGCTGTTATAGCCTTCGCCGTAGAGGGCCGGGAAAAGGAAGATGAGCGAACTCAGTATCAAGCCGCCCAGCGCCAGCTTGGCATAACGGTATTTGTTGAGTCTGGCAAACACGCCCTCGCAGGCCGTCATCATACGGATGAAATAAAGACTAATCAGGCCGCCGAATACTCCTAATAAAATATAGGCGGGCACACGATCCATCTGCCAGGCGCCGTCCATCGTGAACTCAAAGAGCGAGTTGGAGCCGTTGAAGATATAACTGAAGCAGACGGCCGTCACGGAGGCAATGAGGATAGGCATCAGAGAAGCCATCGTCAGGTCGATCATCAGCACTTCCAGCGTGAACACCAGTCCGGCTATCGGGGCCTTGAAGATACCAGCAATGGCAGCCGCTGCACCACAACCGATGAGCAGCATTAGCGTCTTGGAATCCAATTTGAACACCCGCCCCAGATTACTGCCAATGGCAGAACCGGTAAGCACGATAGGTGCCTCTGCTCCCACCGAACCGCCAAAGCCGATTGTGATGGCCGATGCGATGACCGAGCTCCACGTATTGTGCGCCTTCAAGCGACTCTTTTTGGTGGAGATGGCATACAGGATTCGCGTGATACCATGAGAGATATTGTCCTTCACAATATAGCGTACAAAGAGGGAAGTCAGGTAAATACCGATAACCGGATAGACCAGGTAGAGCCAGTTGAATGAAGAAGCCGTAAACCCCTCAGTAAGAAGCAGTTGTATCTGACGAATAAACCAATGCAACGAGAAGGCGGCAACGGCAGCAAACAATCCCACGAAGAAACTCAGGACAAGCGTGAACTGCCTGTCGGAAATGTGTTCCTGTCGCCAAGTCAAAAACTTCTCTCTCATCGGTTACCTGAATTATTTGCTTACTATCTTTATTTTCGGATGACGGTCACCTCGCCGTTTTCCGTCAGCTTGATGATGCTCGAAGGGGTATGCGGCTTCTTCTCCTGACGGCGCGAATAGCACACATAGTCCACGGCCTCCAGCAATTCGGGCGCAATATCCTGAAAGTTCTGAGCTGCTGGCTGGCCGCTGATGTTGGCACTCGTGGAGACGATGGCCTTCTGGAACCGGTAGCAAAGATCCTTCGAGAACTCCTCTTGTGTAATGCGCATGGCGATACTCCCGTCCTCAGCAATCAGGTTCGGAGCAAGGTTCACGGCCCCGTCCAGGATGATCGTGGTGGGCTTCGTGGCCAGGTCGAAAATGTCCCAAGCCACATTGGGCACGTTCCTCACATAACGTTGCAGGCGAGCGTCGCTGTCCACCAAGCAGATCAGTGCCTTCGAGTCGTCGCGCTGCTTGATTTTATACACCTTGGCGACGGCCTCCTCGTTGGTAGCATCGCATCCGATGCCCCACACGGTATCCGTAGGATAGAGTATCACCCCACCCTTCCGCATCACCTCTACGGCGTTTTTGATGTCTTCTTTTCTGTCCATAATTTCTTTACGTAGGGGCAAAGGTACAACAAAAATCCGATTAAGCGAAGAAATTCCCGAAATATTCACTATCTTTGCAACTGATGAAGTCATCAGCAACGCAAGTCAAACAATTTAAAACCATACTAAGATGAAAAAGATTCTATTGTTTTTGCTGTTAGCCTTACCGCTGGCGGGCTTTGCCCAGAAGAGTTACGTACATATATACCTCACGGAAGGCCTGAAAATCAACGAATCGTTCCAAAACGGCTCCACCCTCTACCTCACGGGCGACATCCCCTCCGGGATAAAAGACTATTACTATTACACGCAGGACATGACCATGGGACGACTCATGACCTTATTAGGAAAAGAAGGCTTCATGCTAGAGAAAGCTTTTGAAGTAGGCGAAGGCGAGGTGGTCATCATGTCCCGAAGCGAAGGCTCCAGTCCGGCAAAAATCCAAAGCGTCCAGTCGGAAGATGGCACCCCATACGAAGTGGCGCGCTACAATCTCCAGGGCATCCCCGTGAAAGCAAGCGAGAAAGGCGTCCAGATCATCGTCTATTCCAACTACACCACCAAAACGGTCGTGGTGGAATAAAAACCTCACCCTAACTATATCTGTTCTGATGCATGGAAATATCATTTCCAATGGCTGGAAAGGATGCTTCCAAAGTCTGGAAAGGGTGCTTCCAATGGTTAGAAGGAAGGCTTCTGATGGGTGGAAGCAAAAGAAAATACGCACGCGTATAAGCACGTGCGTATTCTATATTATTAATAAGTGAATCGGAATCAGAGTTCCCAACCGATGGCGGAGGCTCCTAGCACGGCTGCCGATGAACCGTCGAGGCCGCTGACCAGGAACTTGGCCTTGCCCTTGAAGATCTTCAGCACATGCTTATTATAGCTTTCCTCGATGGGCTTCATGATGAGGTCGCCTGCCTTGGTCATACCACCGAAGAAGATGAATGCCTCGGGCGAAGAGAAGGCTGCAAAGTCGGCACAAGCCTTGCCGAGCATGTCGCCGGTGAACTCATAGATGCGCTGGGCCAGAGCGTCTCCCTTGCCGGCTGCAATCGAGACATCAAGCGAGGTGATTTGCTCGGGATCCAATTCGCGGAGCAGAGAGGGCTCCTGTGACTTCTGGAGGAACTCACGTGCAGAACGAGCCACACCTGTTGCGGAGCAGTAGCACTCAAGACAGCCCTGACGGCCGCATCCGCATACTCTGCCTCCCTCACGGACCATGGTGACGTGACCAAGCTCGCCGGCAAATCCGTCGCAGCCATAGACCAGCTGACCGTTAATGACGATACCTGAGCCTACACCGGTTCCGAGGGTGATGACGATGAAGTTCTTCATGCCACGCGCCACTCCGTAGATCATCTCACCCACGGCGGCTGCATTGGCATCATTGGTCAGTCCGACGGGGATTCCATTCAGGCGGTCGCTGAACATCTGAGCCAGGGGAACAATCCCGTCATGAGCCCAGGGGAGATTGGGGGCAAACTCTATCGTGCCGGTATAATAGTTACCGTTGGGGGCGCCGATACCCATGGCTTTGATGGTCTCGATACCGCCCACCTGGTCGATGATGACCTGCAGGGCTTCCACGCAGGCGTCAACGTAGTCTTCCACTTTGTCATAGCCCTGAGTCTTGATGGCTGTGGTAGCCTTGATGTCACCTCGGGCGTCAACGATTCCGAACACGGAGTTGGTACCTCCAAGGTCCAAACCAATCACATAGGGCTTAATTGCTGGTTGTGCATTCATAATAGCATAAATATTTTTAGTTGTTAGAAAAATGCTTCATTAACACGGCAAAGGTAGGAAAAAAGTCGCACAACACAAACTTTTATCCTATAAAATTACATAAATCGGGAAAATTTCGTACCTTTGCACTCGAAATATGATGCCATTTCCGTTTCATATAGATATTGTCAATCTTGTATTCAAGGGAATTATGATTGGCATAATCGCTTCTGCGCCCATGGGCCCGGTAGGCGTGCTATGCGTACAACGCACGCTGAACAAAGGTCGCTGGTATGGTTTCGTTACGGGCATCGGGGCCTCGGTGAGCGATATCATCTACGCTATGATTACAGGTCTTGGTATGTCGTTCGTGATGGATTTCGTGAACAACGCCCAGACGAAATTCCTACTTCAGCTGATGGGTAGTGTTATTCTGCTAATCTTCGGCATCATTTCCTACAGGGCCAACCCCACGAAGAACATGCACATGAGCAGCAAGCAGAAGGGAACACTCTGGCACAACGGCTTCACGGCCTTCCTGGTGACCTTCTCCAACCCGCTCATCATCTTCCTCTTCATGGGATGTTTCGCCCAGTTCGCCTTCGTTGTACCTGACCATCCCGTGGAGATGTGCCTGGGGTATCTGAGCATCGTCTTCGGCGCCTTACTCTGGTGGTACGGTCTCACATGGCTCATCGACAAGGTGCGCACCATTTTCGACACAACCGGCATCATCATCATCAATAAGGTTATCGGTAGCATCGTGATCATCTTCTCGCTCATCGTGCTCTTCGGAACCATGTTTAACCTTTACACTTTACCCGAGTTCTGACAACTCATGTACATCGCACAGCAACTTCGTAAAAACAATATTGCCGAATATCTGCTCTATATGTGGCAGGTGGAGGATTTGCTTCGCGCCTACGGATGCTCGCTGAGCAGAATACGGCGCGAATACATAGAACGTTTTGATTATACTGACGAACAAAAGGAGGAAATGGCCGACTGGTATGGCGACCTGATCCGCATGATGAACCAGGAGGGTTGCCGAGAGACTGGACACCTGCAGATTAACAAGGTAGTGATGCAGCAGCTGACAGAACTCAACGCGCAGCTCCTCAGCAGCACCCAATTCCCCTTCTACACGAGCGAATACTACAAGGTGTTGCCCTATATCGTGGAACTCCGCAAGCGCGGAAATTCCGAGGAACCGGAAATCGAGACCTGCTTCAACGCCCTCTACGGCACAATGATGCTCCGCTTACAGAAAAAGGGAATCAGTCCCGATACCGAACATGCCATCAAGGAAATCACCACCTTTATCGGCATGCTCTCCGACTATTACAAAAAAGACAAGGAAGAAGGATTAAAATTCGAAGATTGACATATGAATATATTGATAACAGGTTGCAACGGTCAGCTCGGAAATGAGATGCAGTTGCTCGAAAAAGAATATAGTGAACACCAGTGGTTCAACACCGATGTGGAGGAACTCGACATTACCGACCAACTGGCCATAGAACAATTCGTTCAGGAGAACAAAATCGACGGCATCGTGAATTGTGCCGCCTATACCGCCGTGGACAAGGCAGAGAGCAACAAGGAACTCTGCACCACGCTCAACACCGTGGCTCCTGCCTATCTGGCCGCTGCCGTGGAGAAACGCGGAGGATGGATCATCCAGATCAGTACCGACTACGTATTCGACGGCACCAACCACACTCCTTATGAGGAAACCGACACGCCCTGTCCCGACAGCGTCTATGGAAGCACCAAACTGGCAGGCGAACTGGGTGTGCAGAAGTTCTGCAAGCGCTCGATGATCATCCGTACGGCCTGGCTTTACTCCACCTTCGGCAACAACTTTGTAAAGACGATGATCCGTCTGGGTAACGAGAAGCCGGAACTTGGTGTCATCTTCGACCAGATCGGAACCCCCACCTATGCCCGTGACCTGGCCCGCATCATCATGACGGCCATTGAGAAAGGCATCCGCCCGGGTATCTATCATTTCTCGGACGAGGGCGTCATCTCGTGGTACGACTTCACCAAAGCCATCCACCGCATCGCCGGCATCACTTCCTGCCATGTACGTCCGCTCCATACCGCAGAATATCCCACGCCTGCCAAGCGTCCCGCCTACAGCGTGCTCGACAAGACAAAAATCAAGAAGACATACGACATAGAAATTCCCTACTGGGAAGAAAGCCTCAAAGATTGTATTGAGAAACTATGAATCAAGAGATAGAACGTAGAAGAACCTTTGCGATCATTTCGCACCCTGATGCCGGTAAGACCACGCTCACCGAGAAGTTCCTGCTCTTCGGAGGACAGATCCAGGTGGCCGGAGCCGTCAAGAACAATAAAATCAAGAAAACCGCCACTTCCGACTGGATGGACATCGAGAAGCAGCGCGGTATTTCCGTCTCTACTTCGGTTATGGAATTTGACTATTCGCCAAATCCAGAAGCAGAAGACGCCATCGTCTATAAGGTGAACATCCTCGACACCCCCGGTCACCAGGACTTCGCAGAGGACACCTACCGCACGCTCACGGCCGTGGATTCGGCCATCATTGTTGTGGACGGAGCCAAAGGTGTGGAAGCACAGACACGCAAGCTGATGAACGTCTGCCGCATGCGCAACACGCCCGTCATCATCTTCATCAACAAGATGGACCGTGAAGGACGCGACCCTTTTGACCTGCTTGACGAACTGGAACAGGAACTGGAAATCAAGGTGCGCCCCCTCTCTTGGCCGATCAACCAAGGCGCTAAGTTCAAAGGCGTCTATAACATATACGAGCAGAAACTTGACCTCTTTACGCCAGACAAGCAACGTGTTACCGAAAAGGTGGAGGTGGACATCAATGATGCCGCCATGCTCGCTGATTTTGTAGGAGAACAGAATGCCGAAAAGCTACTCGAAGACCTAGAACTCGTAGATGGAGTCTATCCTGAGTTCGACGTGGATACCTATCGCTCTGCCGAGGTGGCTCCCGTCTTCTTCGGTTCAGCACTCAACAACTTCGGCGTGCAGGAACTGCTCAACTGTTTCGTAGAGATTGCCCCAAGCCCCAAGCCCACAAAGGCTGAGGAGCGTATGGTGGAGCCCGAAGAGCCTAAGTTTACAGGCTTCATCTTCAAGATAACGGCCAACATCGACCCGAACCATCGCTCATGTATTGCCTTCTGCAAGGTTTGTTCAGGACGATTTGTGCGCAACCAACCCTATCTCCACGTGCGCCAGGGCAAGACCGTGCGCTTCTCCTCCCCCACCCAGTTCATGGCCCAGCGCAAAAGCACCATCGAGGAAGCATGGCCGGGCGATATCGTAGGTCTGCCTGATAACGGCATCTTCAAGATAGGCGACACGCTCACCGAGGGCGAAGAGCTCCATTTCCGCGGACTGCCTTCCTTCTCGCCTGAGATGTTCAAATATATCGAGAACGATGACCCGATGAAGTCAAAGCAATTGCAGAAAGGCATCGACCAGCTGATGGACGAAGGTGTGGCGCAGCTGTTCGTCAACCAGTTCAATGGCCGCAAGATCATTGGTACCGTTGGACAACTTCAGTTTGAGGTCATCCAGTACCGTTTGGAGAACGAATACAATGCCAAATGCCGTTGGGAGCCAGTTCATCTCTACAAAGCATGCTGGATTGAGGCCGATGACGACAAGGAACTGGAAGCCTTCAAGAAGCGCAAATATCAGTATATGGCCAAGGACAAGGAGGGCCGCGACGTATTCCTGGCCGATTCCGGCTACGTACTCCAGATGGCACAGCAAGATTTTGAACACATCCGATTCCACTTCACTTCGGAATTCTAAACTAACATATAGGAAATGAAAGACATCTGTTGTATCGGACATGTCACATTAGATAAGATCATCACGCCCGATCATACATTCTATCAGAACGGCGGTACGGCCTACTATTTCGCCTACGGCATCAACCATCTGCCCCACGATGTTTCATTCCAGATGGTGACCGCCATCGCCCAGAAAGACCGTGAGGCCATCAGCCGGATGGAGGCTGAAGGTATCGATGTGTTTGCCTTCGACAGCAAGGAGACCGTCTTCTTTGAAAACAAATACGGCAACAACCGCAATGCCCGTTCCCAGAGGGTACTCGCCAAGAGCGACCCCTTCACCGTGGAACAGATGGAGGGACTTGAGGCACGTGTCTTCCACCTCGGCTCGCTGCTCTGCGACGATTTCTCGCCCGAAGTAGTGGAATGTCTCTCGCGTAAGGGAAAGGTCAGCATTGACGTGCAAGGCTATCTGCGCGAGGTTCGCAACGAGCATGTCTATGCCTGCGACTGGAAGGACAAGATGGAAGTGCTGGCCATGACCGATATCCTTAAGCTCAACGAGTATGAGATGGAAGTTATTACAGGTGAGAAAGACCCGCGTCGCGTGGCCAGGATAATTGCATCCTGGGGCGTGAAGGAAGTAGTGCTCACTTTCGGCAGCTACGGTTCACAAATCTATTACGGCGGGAAATTCTACGACATCCCTGCCTATGAACCGCAGCATTGCATCGACGTGACTGGATGCGGAGACACTTTCTCCACAGGCTATCTTTACTGCCGTGCCAAAGGGTTGGATTGCGAGGAAGCAGGCAAGTTTGCAGCTGCCATGTGCACGCTCAAAATCGAGAAGCCAGGACCTTTCAGCGAAGACATCAGCCGTATTGAGCGCATTATCCGCCTGGGTGCCAATATCTGAACATACTTGTTTTACAGTCTTTTTTATAAGGAAAGCCAGTTTCGGAGAATCTGACGGCCTTCCGGCGTGAGCACACTTTCAGGATGGAACTGGATACCGTGGATGTCGTATTCCTTGTGGCGTAAGGCCATGATCTGCCCCTCCATACTCTCTGCGGTAATCTCCAGACAATCAGGGAAACCTTCCCTTGAAACCACCCACGAATGGTAGCGTCCCATCGTAATCTTAAGGGGAAGACCGGCAAAAACCGGGTCGTTGCCGAATTGGGTTCCCTCGGTGGCCACGCCATGGAATACTTCAGAAAGATTCTCCAGACGTCCGCCAAAAGCTTCGCCGATGGCCTGATGCCCCAGACAAACGCCGAAGATGGATTTCTTTCCGGCATATGTGCGTATAACATCGAGCAATAGCCCTGCCTCTGAGGGAATGCCAGGACCAGGCGAAAGCACAATCTTATCGAAAGCCTCGAGTTGCGGGAGTTCAAACTGGTCGTTGCGGTAGACGGTAACCTCCGCACCAAGTTCCTTTAACAAATGACTCAGGTTATAGGTAAACGAGTCGTAATTATCAATAATAACTATCTTCATGTTACATGTCCTCCGCCATCAGAATGGCACGACGGAGCGCGCCCAATTTGTTATTCACTTCCTGTAATTCATATTCCTCGTCGCTCTTGGCCACGATGCCGCCACCTGCCTGAAACCAAAGTTCGTTATTGCGTGAAACGAAGGTGCGGATGGTGATGGCCTGATTCAAAGAGCCGTTCATGCCTATGAAACCGATGCAGCCGCCATAGGCTCCGCGATTATGCGGTTCGTACTCGGAGATGAGTTGCATGGCACGTACCTTGGGAGCACCCGAAAGTGTTCCGGCGGGGAAGGTGTCGATGAATGCCTTGATGGGATCGGCACCATCGTCGAGGGTTCCGCTCACACGACTGACCAGATGGATGACGTGGCTGTAGTATTGCAGGTCTTTGTAGAAATCTACCTTCACGTCATGGCAGTTGCGCGAAAGGTCGTTGCGGGCCAAGTCCACCAGCATCACATGTTCGGCATTCTCTTTCGGATCATTACGCAGATACTCTGCTCCACGACGGTCAGCCTCAGCATCACCCGTACGCTTAGTGGTACCTGCTATGGGGTCGATATAGGCTTTGCGACCTTCTATTCGGCAATGAGTTTCAGGGCTGGAACCGAAGATGCGGAACCCTCCGAAGTCAAAATAAAAAAGATAAGGGCTGGGATTGATGCTACGCAGAGCACGATAGAGTTTGAAATCATCGCCCTCATACTTCTGGATAAAACGGCGCGAAAGCACAATCTGAAAAACATCTCCACGCAGGCAATGCTGGATACCGCGGCGGATATTGGCCTTGTGCTCCTCGTCGGTCAGCGGAGAGCTGACCTCGCCCACAGGATGGAAGCCGTAGGCCTTCACGTTAGCACGGTTCATCTGACGGAGGATGTCATCGATGGCAGCTTGTCCGGACTCCCCTGATTCTCCAACAATGGAAACAATCGTCATCTTATTGTTGAAATGATCAAAGACGATGATGTCGCGGTAGAAGATATAGTACATATCGGGAGCATCATTCTTGGCCATCGTTTCATCCTTCACAGGGATGTCCTCAAAGTAGCGGACTGCATTAAAGGAAGTATAACCGTAAAGTCCGCAATAACCTGAATTCTCACCAGTTACCTCAAATCGCTTCAAGAAATCATTAATAGCATTGTCAGAACGATATTGCTTGTTCACGATGTGGCGCTCCACCGAACCATCAGGATACGTAAGCGTGCTCTCTCCGTGGGCAATAGCCACCGAGGCAATGGGATTAATACCGATGAACGAACGCGAGTTGTTGGCATCGTGATAGTCGGAACTCTCCATCAAAACCGACATCGGATAGATATCACGCAGGTGCATATAGACACCCACCGGCGTATAAAGGTCGGCCAGGATGGTCTTTGAAACCGTTGTATATTTAAAAGTATTCATAACTGTAATCCTTTTACTAAAACCTGCCGTATTCACCAGCCAATTCCTTATTCTTCAAATAGGTTTCCACATCCTTGTCGCCACGGCCGCTGACCGTAAGCACCACCACATCGTCGGCCTTGAACTGCATCTTGCTCAAGGCAGCTACGGCATGGGCACTCTCAATGGCAGGGATGATGCCTTCCATACGGGTAAGTTCATAACCGGCACGGATGGCCTCATCGTCGTTGATGGCCAGCACCTGCGAACGACCTTTCTGGTACATATTGCAATGCATCGGACCCACACCTGGATAGTCAAGTCCAGCCGAAATGGTGAAGGCTTCCTCAATCTGTCCGTCGGGCGTCTGCATGACGAGCATCTTCGAACCATGTAGGATTCCGGTAGTGCCGCGATGCATGGTAGCTGCCGTATAATCGGTATCCACACCATGACCTCCAGCCTCGGCCAAAACAATTTTCACGCGCTCGTCGTCGAGATAATGATAGACCGTTCCGGCTGCATTAGAGCCACCTCCCACACAGGCCACAAGATAGTCGGGATAGTCGCGTCCCACCTTCTCCTGCAGTTGCTCCTTGAGTTCCTTGGAGATAATACTCTGCATACGGGCCACGATATCGGGATAAGGATGGGGACCCATGGTGGACCCTACGATATAGAAGGTGTCCTTGGGATGGCAGCACCAATCGCGAATAGCCTCGGAACAGGCATCCGAGAGCGTCATATTACCCGTGCGGACGGGATGTACCTCGGCTCCAAGCATCTTCATACGCTCTACGTTGGTATGCTGGCGCTCCACATCGGTGGCACCCATGAATACCTCACACTTCATATCCATTAGGGCGCAGACGGTAGCCGTGGCCACACCATGCTGACCGGCACCTGTCTCGGCGATAATTCGCGTCTTGCCCATCTTCTTAGCCATCAGGATCTGTCCTACGGTGTTGTTGATTTTGTGGGCGCCCGTATGGTTCAGGTCCTCGCGCTTCAGATAGAGCTGACAACCATATTTCTCACTCATCCGACGGGCATAGTATAAAGGCGACGGACGACCTACATAGTCGCGCAACAACTTGTAATACTCCTTCTGGAATTCCTTACTCTCAATTATGGGCAGGTAAGCCTCCTTCAGGTCCTCCACCACCTTATATAATATCTCTGGGACGTAGGCACCGCCAAACTCTCCGTAGTAGCCGCGCTCGTCAACATAAAAGCTTTCTTTTTTCATTTTGTATTTGTATTTTTCTCGTTCTATTCTACACTTGGCATCGGCTTATCCTTGCGGAATGCCAATCCCGTCATTGTACAGATCAATTCACCATGCTGATTACGAACCTTCATCTCGCAGAAGGGAATCTTATGATGGTTCAGCGTTTCAACGGCTTCAGCCACCAGATGATCTCCCTCTTTGGCACTCTTAAGAAAAGCGATGCTGTTCTCGAGCCCGAAAGTAAGCAACCCATGACTATTAGAGACAGCTGCAAAAGCCAAATCTGCAAGCGTGAACAAGGCTCCTCCCTGGCACACGCCTCCGCCATTGAGATGCATCTTTGAGACAGTCATCTCGGCACGGGCGTACCCCTCACGGACTTCTGTGAGCTGTATACCGTTCTGCTTGGCGAAACGGTCATTCTCGTTCAGGAAATCTATAAGTTTCATTGTTCGAGTGCAGCATAAAGATTATCCATAGCCTTTTCGGCATCGCCGTTTGCTTCGTTGAGCAAGGTGACGAACTTTGAGCCGATGATGGCACCTGCGGCATTCTGCTGAGCCGACTCAAGCGTCTGCTTGTTGCTGATGCCGAAACCTATCATCCGCGGATTGCGGAGATTCATCGAGTTGATATGACGGAAATACTCCTGCTTGGCCTCGTCGAAATTATTCTGGGCACCGGTAATGCTGGCAGAACTTACCATGTAGATGAAACCATCGGTATGCTCATCGATAAAACGGATGCGCTCCTCGCTGGTCTCGGGGGTAATCATCATGATGATGCGCAGGTCGTATTTGTCGGCAATAGGTTTCACCTCGTCAAGGTAATCCTTGAATGGAAGGTCGGGAATGATGGCACCCGAGGCACCACACTCCACGCACGACTGGCAGAAGCGCTCGATGCCGTAGTGCATAATCACGTTGAGATATCCCATCATCACAAGGGGAATCTTCACTTCGTCCTTGATACTGCGGAGCTGTTCAAAGAGGTGTGTCAACGTCTGACCGTTCTTTAGGGCCACCGTTCCGGCACTTTGAATAACCGGACCATCGGCCAATGGGTCGCTGAAAGGAATGCCCACTTCTATCATGTCGATTCCACGACGTTCGAGGGTCTTGATTACATCGGCAGTACTCTCCAAAGTGGGGCAGCCGGCACAGAAATAGAGCGAGAGGAGTTTACGCCCCGTTTCACGCTGCTCGGCATATAATTTATTGATTTTGTTCATGTTGTCTGATTGTTTGAATGAATGTTTTTAGTTTCTCCACGTCTTTTACAGCGGGGGAGATTTCGAACCGACTGTTCAGGTCGATGCCAGCGAACTGCGGATGACTGAATTTCAGGACTCTCTCTGCATCTTCAGGACCAATACCACCACTGAGCAGGAAAGGAATGTTGCCGTCGTAGGCCTCAAGTACCGACCAGTCGAACTGTTCGCCACTGCCGCCAACCGTCTTGCACTTCGTGTCAAAGAGCAGCATATCGGCAGCTCCTTCATATTCACGCCATCGCTTCACGTCATCCTTTTCGCGAATGCTCAAGGCTTTAATAATCTTGATGTCAGGAGCAATATCGGGAATCAGCGTACGTTTCAGGTTTTCAATCATTACAGCCGACTCGTTTCCATGCAACTGAACATAATCGAGATCGTAATTATAGACACGGGTAACGATACTCTGTGGCATATCGTCCACAAAGACACCGACACGTGCTGGATGCTGGTTGCCAGTCATAGTCTGCTGGCTGTTGCCGCGAGCCTTTCTCAGGCGTTCTTCTGAATAATCGGGTATGATACCTGCCTGAGCAGAAATCATTTTCACGAACCTCGGGCTTTCTGGCCAGAAGATGAAGCCCATCATATCCACTCCCAGTTCAGCAACCTCACGGATGTTCTCCGTTTCCCGCATTCCACATACTTTAATAATCATATCTGTCATATTTTATAGTTTCATTTTTTCGATGAACAATCGCAAAGCATCACCCGGATTCTCGGCCTTCAT
This sequence comes from uncultured Prevotellaceae bacterium, assembly GCA_900316985.1. Lineage (GTDB taxonomy): Bacteria > Bacteroidota > Bacteroidia > Bacteroidales > Bacteroidaceae > Prevotella. Next base: position 59,104 of record ONFE01000006.1, on the reverse strand, counting down.
AAATGTCTCACCAATCAGGAAACCGCGGAAACCAACATTGCGGAGTTCACGGACCGTCTGGGGATCTGAGATGCCGCTCTCACTCACCTTGCAGGCATCTTTGGGCAAAAGTTCTGCCAAGTGGTAAGAGTTCTGAATGTCTGTAATGAAAGTTCCCAGATTACGATTGTTGATACCACACATATCCGGTTCTAAAGCCGCATAGTCGAGTTCCGACTCGGCGTGCATTTCCAACAGCACTTCCAATTTCAGTTCGTGGGCCATCTTGAGAAGTGAGCGGCATTCATCCAGTTTCAAATCTGCAGCAATAAGCAATACGGCAGAAGCACCACAAAGACGTGCCTGAAACAGCTGGTATTCATCGACGACAAAGTTTTTGTAGAGAACGGGAAGCGTTACCCCGCTCTCACGGGCTGTCTTGATAAACGTGTCACGACCACCGAAGTATTTCTCGTCGGTAAGTATACTTAAGGCCGAAGCTCCATTCTGCTGATAGCTTAGAGGTATTTTCTCTGCCCTGCCTTGCTCTTTGATCCAACCCTTTGAGGGGGATTTGCGCTTAAACTCAGCGATGATGCCACTCTCCGACTCCATCAGCGACTTGTGCATAGAGGCAACGGGCTGATCCGCCATCTTCTCCACGGCATCATAAAGCATTGTGGGCGGAATGGAACGTTTGAACTGCTCCACCTCCATGCGCTTATGGGCCACTATTTCTTCCAGAATGTCTTTCATTTTTTATCAACAGGCTTATCAACTTTAGATATTACTATTGAACTCCACGAACTTCTTGAAGGTTGCGAGTGCCTTACCGCTATCTATAGAATCGCGGGCAATCTCAACACATTCCTCAATACTCTTCTGACCTTTTTCCAGAACCTGAATACCAAAGGCTGCATTGGCCAGAACGATTTCCTTCTGTGCCTTCAACGCACGGTTTTCAAGTACGGCATCAAAGATTTCAACAGCCTCCAACTCAGTTGCGCCACCTTTCAGTTCTTCGGGCTTGGCAATACCGAAGCCAAGATCCTGCGGAGAGAAGATACGTTCATATTGATTGGTTGTCACCTTGAAGTCGCCTGTCAGCGAAATCTCGTCATAACCATCCATTGAGTTCACGATACCATAATCAATGCCTATTTTCTGATACACATTATTATATAGACGCATCTGGTCCAGATTGGCCACGCCCAGCAACTGGCATTGCGGCTGAGAAGGATTCACGATGGGGCCAAGCAGATTGAAACAGGTAGGAAACTGCAAAGCCTTACGGATGGGGCCTACAAACTTCATGGCACGTGCAAAAAGCTGGGCGTGCAAGTAAACGATACCCACCTCATTGATGCAGCGGTTCAAGCGGTCAATGTCATCAGTGAACTTCACGCCATGGTTGGCAATCACATTCGAAGCACCACTAACACTGGTAGCCGCATAGTTACCATGCTTGGCCACTTTATAGCCGGCACCGGCAATTACAAAACAGGAAGTGGTAGAGATGTTAAAGGTGTTCTTCTGGTCACCACCTGTGCCTACGACATCAATATAGCGTTCACAATCCAACTTTGCAGGAACACCTGTCTCCAAAATACCGTCACGAAGGCCGAGCAACTCATCAACGGTAATTCCCCGCATCTGAAGAGCAGTCAGCAAGGCTGTCACCTGTTCCATAGGGAACTCACTTTTGGTGATACCCACCAGAATGTCATGAGTCTCCTGACGAGTCAGTTCCTCGTGATTGAGCATTCTGTGTAAAATCTCTTTCATTTCCATATTCAAATATTTATGTGTTTTGTTGTTATTGAATCTCTTTCTAAACTCAAAAAGGCCTGTCGTAAGAACGGCAGGCCTTTTGGTATCTCTTCAAAGTATCCACACGGCTGTGTTGCTCACGACTTGTTAAATCTTGAGAAGCGCCACCACCATGCGTTGTATACTTTCTTCATTTTTCTATATTTTACTTGATTTCGGTTGCAAAATTACACATTTTCTTTTAACCAACAAACTTTTTGCCAACTTTTTTACAAAAAACTTTCATTATAATTTCGCAGTGTATTCCATCCGTTGAATTATCGAAAAAAATATTCTCCGTTTGTGTAATAAATATAAAAGGAGAACGTTACTATAATGTGACTCTCTTATTCATCTTAATTTATTTCGCCTATGCAGCATTTTACATCTGAAGAACTCAGGCCATCTGAAAAGACCCTGAACATTATCAGGCAAATTGCCTACACTTATCGCACCTTCATGACCGAAAACGGTATGCGGTCGTATTGCTTGAACTGATTAAGCAGAATTTCATCATCAACTAAGCATTTGAAATGAACACATTAGTATCTCCGTCACTCCTGGCAGCCAACTTCTTGGATCTCAGGAGTGATATTGAAATGATAAACCAAAGCGAGGCCGATTGGCTTCATCTGGACGTGATGGACGGTATGTTTGTTCCCAATATATCGTTTGGTTTCCCTGTATTGGAAGCTGTGGCAAAGGTTTGCAAGAAACCCCTCGACGTTCATTACATGATTGAAAAGCCGGAGCGTTATATTGAACGGACGGCCAAGTTAGGTGCCATGATGATGAATGTGCACTATGAAGCATCTGTCCATCTGCACCGTACTATCCAGGAAATCCACGCTGCCGGTATGAAGGCCGGCGTGACACTAAATCCCAGCACCCCCGTATGGATGCTTGAAGACATCATCGAGGATGTGGATATGGTGTTGCTGATGAGTGTGAATCCGGGATTTGGCGGTCAGAAGTTCATCGAGGAAACCATCGGAAAAGTACAGCGTCTACGTAGGATGATAACGGAATGCGGTTCTGAGGCCCTCATCGAAGTGGATGGCGGCGTACAGGGTGAAACTGCTCCCCGTCTGGTAAAGGCCGGCGTTGACGTATTGGTCAGCGGTAGTTATGTCTTCAAGAGCCAAGACCCTTACAAGACAATTCGCGAACTGAAGGCTTTGTAAACTAATCCAACTGCAAATGGATATGATGCTGTTTGGCCATGCGGCGCATGTTCAACACAGCATAGCGCATACGTCCCAGTGATGTATTGATGCTCACACCCGTTGTTTCAGCAATCTCCTTGAACGACATCTCCTGATAGAATCTCATATAGACCACTTCACGCTGGGTGGCGGGCAACTGATTCATCATCTTTTTCACATCAGAGAGCACCTGTTCATTCACGTAGCGGTTCTCCACATTCGTGTCGAGCAAATCCTTCGAGGAGATGTTCGACAGGTCATTGCCCTGTGTAGGTTCCACGATATTCTGGGCACGCTGCTCCCGGTAGTTGTCCATAATGACATTGTGGGCAATACGCATCAGCCACGCCGAGAACTTTCCCGAAGTGGTATACTTACGCTGATTGAGTTTTGTGATGACCTTTACGAATGTCTCTTGGAACACATCTTCAGCCTTATCGTGGTCACGAACCACGAACAGGATGTACGAGAACAATTTCGACTGGGTACGCTGCAAAAGCAAATCGAACGCTCTATTGTTACCTTCAATGTAAGCCATCGCCAACTCTTCGTCGGTCATGACAGTCAGTTGATCCATTATTTCAAAACTTTGGTTATTGAAGTAACAATGTTTCGATAAGCAGAATTATTTAAGTTTTTAAAATGATTTCGGGTGCAAAGATAAGGATTCTTAATGATATCGCCAAATTTTTAACACAAAAAATAATCCTAGAAACAAAAGAGGTTGGCACAGGACGCACCAACCTCGGGTCGATTTCGTGAATACCGAAATCATAAATAAGATGGCGCAAATATAGAGTGAATAAATGAAAAATGCAAATATTTAAACAAAAAAGTTCGTTTTTTAACACTTCGCGTATCCATTTTTATTCGTACCTTTGTACCCGATTAGGAATATCTACTTAAGAATCTGAATAAAACAAACTAAAAAACAATATGAATTACTTAAAGACACTCCTCATCGCCCTACTGTTCCCAGTAGTTGCCTTGGCATCACCTTGGGACACACAGTACAAGCAAATCGAACAAAGCATCCGCTGTCCGCAATTCGCCGACCGCACGTTCAACATCACCAAGTATGGTGCCTCAACAAAAGCATCGGCCAAAAAGAACCAGGCTGCCATCAACAAGGCCATCGAGACCTGTTCGAAGAAAGGCGGCGGCAAGGTCGTCATTCCTGCCGGCACGTGGAACACCGGTGCCATCACCATGAAGAGCCACGTGAACCTTGTCATCGAAAAGGATGCCCGCCTGGTCTTCGCTTTCGACCGTTCGCTCTATCCCAATGTGCCCACCCGCTGGGAGGGTCTCGACTGCTGGAACTATCAGCCGCTCATCTATGCCTACAAGCAAACCGACATCGGTCTGACGGGTGAAGGTACCATCGACGGCAACGGCTCTGACGAGACTTGGTGGCTGATGAGTGGCAAGACACCCAAAAGCCGTGACATACAAGTTCCCGAGAAGCAGCAGAATCCCGGCGGACGTGCCGACCTGCTGAAATATGCCGAGGACGGCGTGGACATGGACAAGCGCATCTTCGGTGCAGGCAAGGGACTCCGCCCGCAGCTGGTGAACTTCAACCAGTGCGACGGTATCCTCATCGAAGGCGTTACAATGGTCAACTCTCCGTTCTGGGTAATGCATCCCCTGCTCTCCAAAAACATCATCGTCCGCAACGTAAAGGTCTGGAACGAAGGACCTAACGGTGACGGGTGTGATCCCGAGAGTTGTGAGAATGTGCTCATCGAAGGCTGCACCTTCCATACGGGCGACGACTGTATTGCCATCAAGAGCGGACGCAATGCCGACGGACGTGCCGGTGCTACAGGCCGCTATGCCGGTATCCCCTCGAAGAACATCATCATCCGCAACTGTGTGATGGAAGACGGTCACGGCGGCGTGGTCATCGGCTCTGAGATTTCCGGCGGTTGCCAGAATGTGTTTGCCGAGAACTGCCAGATGGACTCCCCCAACCTGGACCGCGTGCTCCGCATCAAGACCAACTCTTGTCGTGGCGGCGTTATCGAGAACATCAATATGCGCAACATCACCGTGGGCCAATGCAAGGAGGCCGTGCTCAAGATCAATACCGACTACGAACCCAAGGAGATTTGCTGCCGCGGCTTCTACCCCACCGTGCGCAATGTCACGATGGAGAACGTCACCTGCCAGAAGTCAAAGTATGGCGTGATGATCGTAGGCTACGAAGCTGACTCCCTAGCCTATACCGTCAACAATATCTACGTGAACAACTGTAAGTTTGAGGGTGTTCACGGCAAGCCTTACTATCTCACCGGCAAGGCACAGGATGTGCACTTCGACAACCTGATCATCAACGGCAACCTCATCCTCACCGAGAAGCCCTATAAGCACTACTCTGAATGGATGACGCATTCCGAAATGACCCGCGTGCCCGACGTGACATATCTCGACTTTGCCAAGAAGCCGCGCTGGAGTTATACCGTCGGCACTGAGATGGGCGCCATGCTCGACACCTACAAGGCCTACAAAGACGAGTCCATCTACAACTGGCTGAAGGAATATCCCGCCAAGATGATCGACGAGAACGGACAAGGCGCTGGCTACAAATACGAAGACTTCAACCTCGACAACGTGCGCCCCGGCAAGGTGCTGCTGGCCATGTATCAGCTTAACCCCGTGGAAAAGGATCTTAAACTGCTCAAGACACTCTTCAAGCAGCTGCAGAACCAGCCGCGCACGAAGGAAGGCGTGTTCTGGCACAAGGCCATCTATGCCAACCAGGTATGGCTCGACGGTATCTTCATGGGACTTCCCTTCTACACCGAGGCTGCTCCCATGCTGCTGAAACCGAAGAAGGTAAAGAAGACCTACGAGGACATCATCGACCAGATTGTGAAGACCGACAAGCGCACCTTCGACGCAAAGACCGGACTCTGGAAGCATGCCTGGGACGAAACCCACACCGCTTTCTGGGCTGACAAGGAAACCGGCCAGTCGAAGCACACCTGGGCCCGTGCCATGGGCTGGTACGTGATGGCTATGGTGGAAGTGCTCGACAACCTGCCTGCCGACCATCCTCGCCGCGGTGAAGTCATCGACGTGTTCAAGCGTGCCATGACCGCCCTGGTGAAACACCAGGACGAGAAGACCGGCGTATGGTACGACGTGCTCGACGTGAAAGACCCTCGCAACTATCTGGAGAGCACAGCCTCCGCCATGTATGCCTACACCTTGCTGAAAGGAGCCCGCAAAGGTTATCTCGACGATAGTTTCCGTCAGGCTGGTATCAAGGCCTTCAACGGCATCATCAACGAGTTCATCCGCGTGAATCCCGACAAGACCATCTCGCTCACCCGCTGTTGCGAGGTCAGTGGCCTCGGCCCTGCCCCCGGTCCATACGTGGAGAAGCCTAACTTCCGCCGCGACGGTAGCTTCGACTATTACATGAGCGAACCTATCCGCGACAACGACGGCAAGGGCGTTGGTCCCTTCATCTGGGCTGCCCTCGAAATGGAACAACTCGGCTATACCACCGATTAAATTTCAATAATGAATTAAGCGAATTAAACAAATGATTAGAATAAATATGAAAAAGATAGCTTTATTATTCCTGGCCGCGGCCTTCTCGTGTGTAACGGCCTTTGCCGACGACGTTCCCGCATTCCCCGGAGCCGAAGGTCACGGACGTTACGTGACTGGCGGACGCGGCGGCACCGTGGTTCATGTCACCAATCTGAATGATTCAGGAACAGGTTCTTTCCGTACCGCTGTCACAGGAGGAAGCAACCGTATAATAGTATTTGATGTAGCAGGCGTCATCGCTTTGAGATCCGATATAAAATTCAAGGATAATCTCACTATCTTAGGGCAGACAGCCCCCTATCCTGGTATTACCCTACGTTATCGCACAGCACAACCAGGCGCAAATAATATCATCCGTTTTATCCGTTTCCGCCGCGGGCAAGAGAAAGACGTCAATGATGGTGCAGATGCAATGTGGCAACGCCAAAAGACAGGAATTATCATCGACCACTGCTCTTTCTCATGGAGCATCGACGAGGTGGCCTCATTCTACGATAACAATAACTTTACCTTGCAATGGTGTACTATCGGTGAGAGTCTTGTACATTCAGGACATAAGAAGGGGCCTCACGGCTATGGTGGTATCTGGGGAGGCAAACTTGCATCATTCCACCACAACCTCATCTGTCATGTTGCCAACCGTTCTCCTCGCTTCAATGGTGCACGTTATAATTGGAGCGGTTATACAAATAACAAATTGTATAGCAAATACAAATGGGAAAACACTTTACAGGCAGAGAACGTAGACTTCCGAAACTGTGTAGTATATAACACAAATGGGTGTTATGGAGGTCCTGGAGGTGGACAAATTAACATGGTGGCCAACTACTTCAAGAGCGGTTGGGCAGCTTCCATAGACCGTCTCACTACTGTTACACTTGCTACATCTGGAAATGCTGGTAGCGACAAGACTTTCTGGGATATGACAAGTCGTTATTTCTTGGAAGGAAATATGATTGACAATAATAATGCAGGATGGGAGAAAATGAAGTATGACGGAGGAATACCTTATTTTAACGGTCAGTACTATACTCATGACCCCAAACATTACTATGGAAGTACACTGACATATACAAATATAGGAAATGTTGACTGTCTGCCCATCAAACTTGACACAGAAGCACCAAAAGGAGAAGTGACCACTCATTCTTCCATGAAAGCCTTTGAGAAAGTGCTGGCATACGCAGGTTCTTCCCTGTACCGTGACGATGTCGATGTGCGCTACATGAAGGAAGCACAAGAAGGAATTTGTACTTATAAAGGATCTGCCACATCGTATATCTTGATTCACAATGAAGGTGAGAGTAATGAATACGAAGAAACTATTCCCTGCACTCCTACATGGGGCCGTATTGACCTCGTCAGCGACGTGAACGGCTACACCGAGGAAAACTTCGGTACAGGCAGCCGCCCCGAAGGGTTTGACACCGACAAAGACGGCATGCCCGACACTTGGGAGACCGCCAACGGGCTGAATCCCAATGACGCCAGCGATGCAAAGACAAAAACACTCTGTACTAAAGGATGGTACACGAACATTGAAGTTTATGCCAACTCACTTGTGGAAGACATCATGAAAGCAGAAAATGCCGATGCGGAAAGCAGCGTCGATGAATACTACCCTGCTATCCCTTCTAGTATTGAGAAAACTCAAATCACCCTCGTAAGCAAGATAGAGTATTTCTCCGTTGACGGCCGTCAACTCGATACGCCCCAAAGCGGCATCTGCATTCGCAAGATGACGCTCAGCAACGGTAAGACCATCACCGACAAAGTGATCAAGAAATAACAAGCCGGTCAGCGGTTTACCTTACCTTATGCGCACCCAATGATCATGCTGGTCATGGGTGCGCATTCCTTTAATGTATGTCTCTATGTTTACGCGCGCGCATGAGAAAATAATATTTAGCTATCACCTATCACTTAAAAAGAGAAAATAAATGTAAACAATTAGTAATCAGCAGGAAATGAGAATCTTTGGCAAGTGATAGATAAGTGATAGAAGTGATAGCAAAATCGCAAAACGCTGAAAAAAGTGCGGGAAATAGGCTAAAAATTTCAAAAATCTCTTGCATTTCAGCCTAAAATTTTGTATCTTTGCAGTAATAAACAACAAATTAAAAACGCATGAATATTATGGAGAAACTTGACTTAAAATTCGAAAATGTACCCAACAACTGGGCCGTGTGTTTCAACAACAGCTGCCCCCTGAAGGAACAGTGCCTGCGGCATCAGGCCGCAATGACCGTCCCTGACGGTGTCTGCCAAGGCATGAGCGTCTGGCCACAGGCTTACAAAGACGGCCAGTGCCGTATGTTTGCCGAGATAAAGACTGTCACCATGGTCTGGGGCTTCAGCCAACTCTACAAGGATTTACGCCATGAGGACTACAAGGAAATTCGTCCGCGGATGGAGGATCACTTCGGGCGCGCCGGCAACTACTACCGCTACAACCGTGGCGAGAAACTACTCACGCCTGCCGACCAGCAATGGATTCAGCAACTTTTCGCCAGGTATGGCTACAAGGCTGATGTGGTGTTCGACCACTACGAAAGCCGCCTTGTATTCCCTCACACCAACGCTTAGACCACTGCAGACCATTCACAGCAGTACTGCGGTTCATCCGCAGCAGTACTGCGAGGCCTTCGCAGTAAGACTGCAAGCCAGCCGCAGCAATTTAGCAAGCTATCAACCGCCGCCCGTTTCATCATCGAAAGAAACGCAAGCACTCATTCATCAAACCTCAAACAAAAAGAAATGAAAGTAAGTATTATACGTATCGACAAGAAGAACCAACTGCATCTCTCCCACAAGGATTTGGAGAAGATGCTGGAACGCATGAAGAAAGACAAGAAATCGAGCAGCGTGGAAGATCTGCGCCAGCGCATCCGCATATGCCGATTCAACAACCAGAGCAGTCCACTCAGACATGAACTGCCGCACATCTGTCCGGCGATGGAGATGGAGCGCGATGCCAATGGCAACCTTCGCATGAATACATTCAACGGCATCCTGCTCTTCACAACACGCCAACTGGACTCCGCCAACGAGGTGAAGCGCATCAAGACCAAGGCCATGGCCCTGCCCTCCACCATCGCTGCCGTCACCGGTGCCAGCGGGCGGAGCGTGAAAATCATGGTGCGCACGGCCAACGACAAAGGTCAGTTGCCACAGACCGAAGACGAAGCCGCCAAGTTCTACAGCCGGGCCTACGCCCTGGTATTTCCCGTCTATAACGCTCTGCTCTCGCAGACGCTCGTGACGCAGGAGGCAACATTGCGCAGCCAATTCTGCCTGACCTTGGATCCCGAGCCCTGCTACAATGCCAAGGCCACGCCTTTTATCATCGACAGCAACCTGCGCATCTCAGACGAGACCGCCGAGACAACGCCAGCAGACGACACCACTGCCCACGAAGACTTCAAGCCCGACGAGGAGGTGGCAATCGTGACAAAAAAGATGGAAAACCATCTGCGCAGCCGTTACGAGTTCCGCTACAACACCGTGATGGGATACACCGAATACCGCCCTCACAACCGCTTTGACTTCCATCCCGCAGACCCCAGCGCCATCTGCACCTTCGCCTTCGACGCCCGCACCGAAGGCATCAAGGTAACCGAGAACGACGTGCGCCGCTATGTGTGGTCCAACCACATCAAACGCTACGACCCCATCGACGAATACCTCTGGCAGGTACATGACAAATGGGACGGGCGCGACCATATCCGCGCCCTGGCACGCACCGTACCTACCCGCAACCCCCACTGGGAGGACTGGTTCTACACCTGGTTCCTCGGCATGGTGGCCCAATGGCGCGGCCTCAACCGCCGCTACGGCAACTCCGTGGCGCCGCTGCTCATCTCCCGTCAAGGCTACAACAAGAGCACCTTCTGCCGCTCACTCCTACCCCGCGAACTGCAATGGGGCTTCAACGAAAACATAGACCTCTCGGAAAAACGCCAGGTGCTACAGCAGATGAGCCAGTTCCTGCTCATCAACCTCGACGAGTTCAATGCCATTCCGCGCAAAGTGCAGGAAGGTTTCCTGAAGAACATCATCCAACTGGCCTCCGTGAAAATCAAGCGACCCTACGGACGCCACGTGGAGGACTTCCCACGGCTTGCATCCTTCATTGCCACGGCAAACATGTCGGACGTACTCACCGACCCCACCGGTAGCCGCCGTTTCATCGGCGTGGAACTGACAGGTCCCATCGACGTGAGCACCCCTCCCAACTATGAGCAACTCTATGCCCAAGCACAAGTGGCCCTCGAAAACCACGAGCCTTACTGGTTCGACCAGGAGCAGACGCGCCTCATCATGGACAATAACCGCCAATTTGAGTGGCATTCCTCCACCGAGGAATATTTCATGGAATACTTCGAACTGCCCGCGAACGAACAGGACGGAGAGTACATGAAGGCCAGCACCATCCTCAGTCTGCTCAAGACGAAGGCCGGTCGCGCCATCAACGTGACAAACACCTCGCAGTTCGGCCGCTTCCTCTCCAATCTAGAAGGCATCAGGCAGCGCCGTACGGGCTCTAACGGTACGGAATATCTCGTAAAAAAGCGCTTTTAAAGGCGCTTTTTTACGTAGAATCACTGTTTTGCTATCACTGCTATCACCTATGCTATCACTAAATTTTCGGTACAACTCACACATATTCAGCACATTACCAATCTAGTGATAGCAGTGATAGCAAAAACGGGGAAAAATTATCCTATAAGCGCCCTCGCCCATTTCCCAAATAACTTTCCGCAAAAATATTCCCCGATAAATTGCACGGTTCAAATAAAATGTATATCTTTGCAACAAGATTAAAAACATAAAGTATAACTTAAAAAAACAAATGTATTATGAAGCAAAATTACTCATTTATTAAGCTATTCATGCTTACAGTCATGGCTCTCTTTGCTGGAAATGTGATGGCAGATGAAGCCGTATTTGATTTCACAACCTCGGATGGCCTAAAGGCTATGGGCATTCCTGAATCCAGCATTCCGACTGTTGAAGCATCTGTAGAAGCCGGTGTGGCATTTGAAACCACAGGTCCTTTCACAATCAACGGAGTCACCATCACTGCTACCAACGCTGGTGACGGTCAGAACACATGCCGAGTGTGGAGTCCCAAAGGAAACAACGGGACCAAATACGACTACCGTGTCTATGGTAATAAAGATAAAGAAAACAATGGAAGTCTGACCATTACAGCACCTTCTGGCAAGAACCTCTCAAAGATTGTCTTCACTACAAATACATGGAACGCTCCAGATATCTCTGGAGGTGACCTTACAGTAAAGGAATGGAACGGAAATGCTAATAGCCTCACTCTTACCATGAATGCAGGACAATGCCAGTTCAAGACCATTACCGTGACCTTTGCTGATGCAAGCACTATTGTCACTAAAAAACCTGCTGACCTGAGTTTCAGTGCTGAACAAGTGGAAATCATCTTGGGCGAGTCTTCTTTCACCGCACCTACTTTGACAAAGGCCACTACCGCCGAAGTGAAGTACTCTTCTACCAACGAAAAAATTGCCACCGTTGACGAGGCTACTGGTGCTGTTACCATTACAGCCACGGCTGCCGGAACCGCAAAAATCAGAGCCAATACTGAAGAAAACGATGAGTATTATGCTGGACAGGCAGAATATCAGATTATCGTTAAAGAAGCAGCAAGCGGTATTGCCAATATTGCAGCCATGAATGCTTTGGAGGACAAGACAGAGTTCGTATTCAACGGAAAAGTTACCGTTGTTTATGCTAATGGCAATTATGTTTATATTAAGGACGACACTGGCTCAAGCCTCCTTTTTAAAGGCGGTTTAGGTGTAGAGAAGGGCGACATCATCAAGGCTGGATGGGAAGGCAAGGTAAGCGTTTATAACAACTTGTTCGAAGTAGTTCCTTCCACCACGCTCGAGAAAGACGGTACTACCGAAGTGACCTATCCCGAAGCAGCTACTTCAGATGTAACAAAGGAGAACATGAACAAAGTTGTTGTGCTGAAAGGTGTTACCTATGGAGACATAGACGGAAGAAACTTTAAGATTAATTCCGAAATTGCCGGATACAACCAGTTCAAAATTACCATTCCTGATCCAGAGGAAGGCGTAAAATACGATATTGAGGGTGTAATCAGCGTATTTAAGGATAATGTGCAGTTCCAGCCCATTTCTATCACCAAGGCTACAGATAGCTCAGTCAACGCCATCGAGGCCGAGAAGAACGCTAACGCCCCCGCCTTCAACCTGGCTGGTCAGCGCGTGAACAACAGCTTCAAGGGCATTGTTATCCAGAATGGCAAAAAAATCGTCAAGTAATACTTGAATTTGCAGATTCACAACATCCCCTCCCCTAAAAAGGAGGGGATTTTTGTTGAATTGTTTTGATTGTACAGGATTTTTACATATCTTTGTCCCCAACTTTATATCAATTCAACCATTCAAACCATTACGACAATGAAGAAAATCCTGACCATCGTGCTCGCAGGCCTTTTGCTTGCCGCCTGCACAGCGAAAGAGAAGCCAGTGAAGAAATCGCTGGTAGTGTATTACTCAGTCACCGCCACAACCCAGAAAGCCGCTGAGTGCATCCAGCAGAAAATAGGGGCTGACATCGTGGCCTTGCAAACCAAGGATGCCTACCCTACCGACTTCCAGCAGATTATTCAACGCAGCCAGCAGGAGATGAAGGACAGTGTACTGCCCGAAATGCTTCCGCTCAATGTTGACCTCTCGGCCTATGACACCATTTTCGTGGGCTATCCCATCTGGTTCGGCACTTATGCCCTGCCAATGAAATCATGGCTTAGTCAGGCTGACTTGAAGGGAAAGGTCATTGTGCCTTTCTGCACCTTTGGCAGCGGCGGCTACAAGCAGAGTGTGGCCGACTTGAAGGCTCATCGGCCTGGGCATGAAGGAAGGCGAAAAGGAAGTGAAGGCTGACTTCTCTGAGCAGAAGGCCGTGGAAAAGGCAGACGAGGAAGTGTTCAACACGGCTGTGAAAGGCTACCAGATGTTGAATGCCAAGGCCCTTACCGTTGGCAGTCGCCAAGTGAAAGCAGGTACCGAATACTGTTTCAAGGCCGAGAACAGTTCACCTGATGGCAGCAAGCGCCCCGTGACCATTTACGTGACCAAGGAAGCCGATGCCGATCCTTACTTCACCCTTGTAGATTATGAATAAGCGTTCGTCTGCTTTCTGAAAATAAAAACAGCCGCTTCCCGATGATGGGAGGCGGCTGATTTTTATCTATTATTATGGTATGGTTACTTCATCACCATTGAACTTCGTTCGAACTCGTTCACATTCGAAAGTGTAAACAAGTTTTCACTTTGCTCATTTATCGAACTCGTTCACATTCGAAAGTGTAAACAAGTTTTCACTTTGCTCATTTAATCACGACTTTCTTACCATTCTGAATCATGATGCCCTTGAAGTTCTTACCAACCTTCTGGCCAGCCAGGTTATAGGCAGGAGCCTCAGTTTCAACAGAAATATTATTCACACCCGAAATGCCAGTAGCCACTGGAAGGTCGGTGTTAACAGCAAGAGCAAGGATGTCGACGCCAGTGACAGATGCTAAGGTTACTTCGCCCTTCTTCTTCACGGTCATCGTAGCCTCAAAGGTACCCTTCTCTTCAGCAATCAGATTACCGTCGGTCACTTCTGCATTTCCAACTTCAAAGCCGCGGCCACTATCGGAAACTTTAAATCTGATCTTTACCACATCGTCCTTAGCACAGTCTGGGATAATAGGGCCGTGGCCGTTACCGCCATGGGCAAGGCGCTCGCCGTCATAATACTGGAACTTGCTGGCACCAGTCGTGAATTTTAAGCCCTTTGTAAGGTCAAGTTCCTGTCCATTAGCAGTTACAGGAACACCTTGGAACTTCTGGGTATATTCGTACATCTGGGTCTTCAATTCTTCAGTATCGTTACCGTCAGCATCTTTCACGTATATATTCGAAATCTTCCAATCTGTATCGGCTGCAATGTTAGTCTTGTCTGCATCGCTTAATGTTGAGGTGAAGTCCCATGCCTGAGGATCGTGGGGTGTACCTGTGTCTTCGACTACCTCACCTGGAGTAAACTTGAAACCGAAGAAACTAAGCTTTGAGCCAGAACAGAAAACTACATAAGTTTCGCCTTTCTTCACATCGAACTTAACATAACCTGTGAAGTTAGCAGAAACCGTGAAACTAGCACTAAGTTCAACTGTTTCTCCAACCGTATTGGTAAGCACCGCATCACCAGAATAGTTATAGGCATCAGAAATGCCAGCAATATAAAAGTTCTTGCCAGAATTAAGCTTTACAGCAACCTCCAAAGAACCGTCCTGAGAAGGAGTAAAGCTATAGGTAGTACCTACAGCAGGAAGCGTAGCTGTATTTCCTGGAGTAAAATTCTTGTTGGCTGAACTTTTAGGGTTATCAGCACCAACTACGTAGTAAGGGAATTCCTCAAACTTCGGATCTGATTCACCAGGCCTACCTGATTTTTTCCATCCAGAATCATTTCCGTATTCTAGTTTTACAGAAGCTGTAGCCTCCACCACCTGGTTTGATGTCGGGGTGAATTCTTCCGGAACAGCATACGATTCCGTCTGAGCGTTAACACCCATGGCCATCAATGCCATTGAAATAAGCGTAAAAATTTTCTTCATATTAAAACGTTTTTTATGTAAACGTTTACGTAACAAATTGCTGAATGACAATTGATTAATGAAAAAACAGTTTTAGCAGAAAATTAACAAAAAACATAACAGCAATTCAAAAGAAATCATTATCTTTGCACCGCGAACTACAATAATTGTTACAGAAACAATCAATCTGATCTACTATTTTAATAAGGTATATACATTATTAATTTTATATTTAACTTAAAAACCTAAAGCAAATGAAGTACAATTATTTACGTATGATGCTTCTTGGCATGCTTGTGATGCTGTGCGGTACATCTTTTGCAGAAGACAAGACCGAGACTATCGACCTTGTCGGCAACGCATGGGACAATATCACGGTGACCGCTGGTGGTACAAGTAGTACTGGTGGCAACATGAACATCAGTCAGGGTGACATCGTTGTCACATCTGGTTTGGGCTATGCTAAG
Source organism: uncultured Prevotellaceae bacterium (assembly GCA_900316985.1). Lineage (GTDB taxonomy): Bacteria > Bacteroidota > Bacteroidia > Bacteroidales > Bacteroidaceae > Prevotella. Next base: position 43,427 of record ONFE01000006.1, on the reverse strand, counting down.
AAAGGAGAGATGAGCATATATAAAAATGGCTCATTGACAATTGCGCTTTCTGAGAATGTAACTGGTTACATCACGAAGGTGGTACTCACCCTCACTAACAGTTACAACTTTGATGAGCCGGGAGGCGACTGGACATCAGATTATTCCACACCGGGAACGTCGGCAAAAGTGGCTAAGGGAGAAACAGAGACCTTCACTACTACTGCTACCGACAAGACTTCTCTCACATTGGATAATAAAGCAAGCGGAAAGACAGGTATTAGCAAGATTTATGTAGAATATGTTTCTGCTAGCACATCTACGCTTCTCACCCCTGCAATGTCTTTCTCTGAGACAGAGTTTACCGTGACGGAGGGTGATGACTTCACACCTCCTACATTGTCGTATGATGGCGACGGTGCCATAACATACTCTTCAAGCGCACCAAAAGTTGCAAGTGTAAATGAGACCACCGGTGAAGTGGAAATAATATCGGCAGGAAATGCAACGATTATCGCTACGGCTGCAAAAACGGATATTTATAAGTCGGCAACGGCTTCTTATAACATTACTGTAAATCTCTCTACCGCAGCACTCTCACTGCCTTGGACAGAAGACTGGAGTAAGTATGATGTGAATGAGGTTCCATCAAAGAAGAACTACAACTACTCTGAAGAAAATGGTGACGGCAACAGCACAACAAAGATATACGAACAGAACACTGCCGGTGGTACATCGCCTGAACTGCTCGTAGCCAAAAGCAATGGTTCTTTTACAGCAAGCAACATAAGTCTTGCCTCACTCGAGAACAAGGCTGCGAAACTTATTCTGACATATCACACCAATCAGGGTGGAATGAGTGTTTCTACAACTGTTGAGGGCGTGGTAATAGCTGATGCTGTTAAAGATGAGACTGATGAGAAACTTTACACTCGCGAGATTACTGTTCCTACTAACACTGCTACTCTTGACATCACTTTCATGATGACATCCGCAAGCAACGGTCGTATAGATGACATCTCGCTTACATTAGGTGAGATTATCGAAGACGAGGAAGACACAGTTACAGGCTCTGGCAACAGAGAGTAACGTTTATATTTCGGTTGCAGAAGACGGAACTATCAGCCAGACAGACGATGCAGAGAATGCAGCAGCCACACTGAAAGGTAAGTGGCACGGTACTTCTTACGGATGGAGCAACTTTACTGCAAGTGTTCCTGTTGAAGGAACAGTGAAGATCACTTATGCCACTCACGACTACGGCAATGACATCACGGTGACCAACGCTGAAGGTACAGAGGTTGCAAAACTGAACACTATGGGCGCCAAGTGGAGCAGCAATCACGACAATGTGGTTTCTACTTACTACCGCGTGAACGAACCTACTACACTTCATTTCAGCAATGCCAACTATAACCCGTACTTTGCTGTTGAGGCTATTGATCCTGCAGACATCCCCGCAGAGGTGACGAACTATAATATTTCCTTTGCCGCCGGCGAAGGTTCGGGCAACGCACCCAAAGCAATTGAGGTGGAAGCCGGAAGCAAATATACTGCACCTAAGAACTACACACTCTATAAGGAAGGCTACACGCTGACCGGTTGGAACGACGGTACACAGACCTATACCGTTGGCACAGAGATTACTCCTGAGTCTGACATGACACTGACCGCAGTATTCACCCAGAATGAAATGAACCTCAGCGACCGTACAGAAGCCGTCACCATCAGTTTCGACCTGGGCGGCTACAATGACAACCCGAAGTACAACATTCAGGGAAAAACTGACATCATCGTCACACAGACTACCGTTAACGGCAAGAGCATCGATGTGAAGGTAGATGTGAACGCTACCAGTGGTAAGTTTGCCCACAACGGAAGCGGTTGGCATCAAGTAAACAATGGCACAAAGGTAACCGTTCCTTCTGCTAAGGGCGCTACCATCGCCGTTACGACTTACAACGACGCTACGTCTGTCACTTTCAACGGTGAACAAGGCACTGCCGATGGCAACACGGCTATCTATACTGCTACATCAGAAAATACCACGGCAGAGATTGCACAAGTCAGCAATAACTATTGGAACGCACTGACCATCACCCTGCCTGTTGTAGAAGGCGGTGACGAGCCTATAGCTCAAGATATCACTGCCACTTGGGACTTCGTCAACAACTGTGCCCAACTCTCACCCAAGGCTGATGGCGGAGCTTATACTGCCGAAACGATGGCCTCCAATGTAGAAGGTATTGAGATGACGATTGTCTATAATGGCGGTCAAATCAAGAACAATGACAATAGCTACCAAGTAGGTAAAGGCGTAGAGATGCGGATACCTGTCAAGAACAAAGGTGACCTGGTTTCTGTCTTCGGCTATCCCGGCTATTTCAGCTATAGCGTTGGAGGCAAGGATGCTACAGAAAAGGATACCGAGTATAAAGCCACGACAGCTGATGCTGAGAAAGGCTATGTATCAGTTGTATCAACCAGCGGTAGCAACTATATTAACGCTATCTCTGTTACTCAGTATGCTCCGAAGGAAGCAACCACACTTGACAATGAGGCCGTGACAGCTACCTTCCCATTCAATTTGGGTACTGATGGGCAGACTGCCAACTTTGGCGATGATGCCGACTACTTCCTTTCGAGCAAGGTGGTTTATGGCGAGAACTTGAGTATAATAGGAAAGAAGAATCCTAATGGCATGGCAGAAATGGTGCAGACGGCTTTCCAACCTGCTGCCAAGGAATCTGCAGCAGGAGCAACGAACGATATCAGTTTCCTGATTATCCCGAAGCCCGGCTTCACATTCACCCCGACCAAGGTATCGTTCAAGTCTACCCGCTACGGCACCAACGGCGGCGCTGTTGACATTGCATGGATGAATCCTGATGAGACGACCGTGAGTCTGGCAACTGGCAGAATACCAAACCGTAACGACGGCACCAACCCCAAGGAAGGAGAGACGGACGCCAAGTATTCGGAGTATTCATTCGACGTTACCGGTGCAACCGTTGCTGAAGGACAATGCGGACTGAAGCTGAATCTCTACAGTCTTGACAACAACAAGCAAGTTGGTTTCTGCGACATCGTCATCGAAGGAACCCTGAGCGGAACCGAGAAAGACCTGCCTATCCTGGCATCGTTCAAGATGAACGGAACGGAATATGCTGCCGACGATATCTTCGAGGCCGACGGCTCTGATTTCGTGGGAACCGTGGAACTCTCGAAGACTGCCACGATGGTAAGCGAAAGCAATCCATTGACCGACATCTCGGCCGCCAGCGGCGAAATCGGCACAGTTTCCTATGAATCGACCGAGACTTCGTGCAAGGTGACCATCCCGATGACTGCCGGTGCAACCGCCATCAACTATATCCTGAACATCGTTCAGAAGCCCGACTTCACACTGACCTACTACGGTCTCGATGGAACGGCCATCGGCACCCAGACCGTTGAGAAGGATGCCGAAATCGGAGAATTTGGCGTTAACATTGAAACCGTGACCGGAGCCCAGGAAGGCTATAAGGCCCGCGGATGGTTCAAGCAGAACTATGTGGGAGCAAAGTACAAGACTACCGATGCCGTGACCGGCAACATCAGCCTCTATGCAGTTGAGACAGAAATCGAAGTGCCGAGCGATAGTAAGAAATACACCTTCGACCTGACCAATGTTAATTTCGACGATGCCGACCATGAGGGCTTTAACTCCATTGGTTCTGGTATATGGCACGACAATCAGCATGGTTGGGTATTCAACAATGGCGACAAGATTGAGTTGCTCGTTGGCAAGAAGGCAACCGTAACCCTAAGCCTTTGCAAATACAGTAAGGGTAACCCCATCAATGCCTCAAACGGCGCTACCATAGAAAGTGATTTGGTGGAGACCGACGGCGGCATGCAGTCTATCGAATACGAAGGCGAGGCAGGCACGCTGACGCTTACCTTCAACGGTACAGCATACCTGCACGGCATTACCGTGCTGAACACCAGTTCTGTCAACTACATCAGGGAAGGCAACACGTTCACTGTCTTTGCCGGTGATGCAAGCAGTTTCCTCGATGCACTTGATGCAGCCAACGGCGTTCCCGGTTCTGATGTCGTGACCATCAACCTGCCGAACGGCACATACGATCTGGAACAGAGGACACTTACCACGATTGGTCGCGACAACATCACCATCAAGGGTGAGAGCCAGGATGGAGTGATTATCAAGAACAGACCAACCAAAGAAGGTATCGGAATAACAGCCACCTTGCTGAATACAAGCAAGTACCTGATGCTGGAGAACTTGACGCTGAAGAACGAGTACCCATATTATGATCCCAATACAGGAAAAGCATCGGCTGATGCCGGACGTGCCGTCTGTTTGCAGGACAAGGGTAACTATACCGTTTGCAAGAACGTAACCCTGCTCTCCTATCAGGACACCTACTACAGCAATAACAACAATGGACAGTTCTACTTTGTAGACTGCGAGATTCACGGTCTGGTTGATTATGTCTGCGGTGGTGGCGACGTGTTCTTCGACAACGTACTCTTCTACAACGAGAGCCGCGAAATGGCAGAAGGAAAGGGCGACGTCACGATTGCTGCTCCTAACGGAGCCAAGAAATACGGCTACGTGATGCAGAACTGCACCATCGACACCCACTCTGCCGGCTTCAACTTCGGCCGTTCTTGGGGTAGTCCTTCATACCTGCGCTGGCTGAACACTACCCTGAAGCAGCCCAGCAAACTCGCAAGCACCCGCTTCACCGTTGCTGGAATGAACAGCGCTGCCGACGGTTTCTATGAGTATAACACGATGGACGAAAGCGGCAAGAACATTTCTCCCGCCAGCAACGTCATCAATTTCACTCACAGCACAGGCAACAAGCAATACGAGACCATCATTGACGCCACAGAAGCTGCCAATTACACCAAGGAGAAAGTGTTTGAGGATGCACCCGAACTGTTCAAGGAGCGCATCGGCTATGGCACTACCGGCATCAACGCCGTCAATGCCTCCGGCTTTCAGCAGCAGTCGGAAGGTATCTACAACACTGCCGGACAACGGGTGAGCAATTCGTATTGTTATCATCAACGGAAAGAAGTACGTGAAATAACGTTCACATAAATACTATTTAATTAGGGACGCAAATATAAATTTTGCGCCCCTAATTATTTTAAATCCCACAAAAACATTTATCATCTGGCTTCCCGCAAACGTTTACGGGAAGTTTTATTAAACTTTTCATTAAAACATTTGCATAAAATTATTAAAATACTTATCTTTGCAAAACTTAATATTAAGATTTTCTAAATCTATTATAAAACAAATCGGAATCTAGCTGGCAACAAGTTTGACAAGCTGAATCTACATGTCTAATTAAATAAAATATCTATGTCTGGTAGTGTATCATGGGCTCTGCTTCAGCGCAAACAGTGAAGGGAACAGTGAAGGACGCCACGGGTGAAGCCATCATCGGTGCGACTGTCCAGGAGAAAGGCGGCAAAGGCGGTGCTGTAACCGACCTTGACGGTAACTTCTCCATCAACCTTACCGGCAATGGCCAACTGACTATTTCATACGTTGGTATGAAAACGCAGACGGTGGATGCCAAAGGTAAGAGTGTGATTAACGTAGTGCTAGAAGACGAAGCCGCCAGCCTTAACGAAGTGGTGGTCATCGGTTACGGTACAGCCCGCAAAAAGGATTTGACGGGTGCCGTTACGACCGTTAAGGGCTCTGATCTGGCTAAGGTTCCTGTCACGAACGTCGCCGAGGCTCTTACTGGTAAACTGGCAGGTGTGCAGATTACAACTTCCGACGGTTCGCCTGATGCCGAAATGCTGATTAAGGTTCGCGGTGGCGGTTCAATCACGGGTGACAACTCTCCGCTGTACATCGTCGACGGTTTCCCCGTATCAAGCATCAGCGACATTTCTTCATCCGACATCGAAGACATCACGGTATTGAAAGATGCTGCTTCTACAGCCATCTACGGTTCGCAGGGTGCTAACGGTGTAATCCTGATTACAACAAAGGGCGCCAAGGGCGGTAAGACTCAGGTGAGCTACAACATGTACATCCAAGGTAAGACCATTCGCAAGAAACTCGACACGATGGATCCCTACCAGTACGTGATGTTCCTCTATGAGCGTCAGGCCTTGCAAGGAAACTCAGGTATCAGCAGTTTCGAAAAGCGTTATGGTGCCTTCGACGACCTTGACCTGTACAAATATCAGGCTGGCCATGATTGGCAGGACGAGATGTTCGGAAACCACGATCTCTCCATGAGCCACAACGTGAGCATCAGCGGTGGTTCGGAGAAGACAAAATTCACGCTGAGTGGAACATACGCCAATGACAACAGCCTGATGGAAGGAAACGGCTACCGCCGCTACAACATGAACTTCAAACTGAAGCATGAGATTGCCAAGAACCTTGACCTCGACTTCGGTACTCGTTTGTCTGACACCGAGACAAAGGGTGTAGGTACCGGTGGTGGTTCTTACAAGATCCGTTCTTACGATGCTATTATGACCGGCCCTGTATTCGGTCTCTATGACCAGATTGAGGTGGATCCCAGTAGCATGTCGGAAGAGGAATACGAGGAGTACATCAATGGTACTCGTTCGCTGAAAGACCGCGTGAATGATTACTGGCGCCGGAAGGACGAGCGCAAATACAACTTCAACGCGGCCTTGAACTGGAAAATCAACAAGCTGTTCACCTATCGCGCTGAAGGCGGTTATGACTACACATTCTATCAACTGAAGGACTGGTTCGGTGCACGAAGCAGCAAGGCCGTTCAGGATGGTGGTTCGCTGCCTATGGGCCAGTGGGACAAGAGAGACTCTTGGAAGCTGCGCGGTGCTCACATGCTGACCTTCAAGAAAAAGTTTGCTGATGTTCACGACCTCAATGTCATGATAGGTCAGGAGTATGTTGCCAGCAACAGTGAAACGATGTCGATGACCGGTAAGTATTTCCAGAAGGACATCAAGCCCGAGAAGATGTTTGCCTCGATGCAGAACAACTCTAAGGCTACAGGAGCACAAACCATTTCTTCAAGTCTTGGACAGGAAGACCGTACTGTTTCTTTCTTTGGACGTCTTAACTATACGCTGATGGATCGTTATCTGCTGACTGTCACAGTTCGTGAGGATGGTAGCTCCAAATTCTCAAAGGGTAACCGTTGGGGCTTCTTCCCCGCAGCCGCTTTCGGTTGGCGCATCAGCGAAGAGCCATTCATGGAGAAGACCAAGAACTGGCTGAGCAACCTGAAGTTCCGTCTCTCATACGGTACTGCCGGTAACAACCGCATTAGCAATGCCATGTTTGAGACAACTTACAAGGCATACTCAAGCAGCAAATACTATGGTGCCGGTAACCAACAGAACCCGCACTACACACTGAACAACGCTCAGTTGGCTAACCCTGACCTTAAATGGGAAACAACCATCACCCGTAACGTGGGTCTTGATTTCGGCTTCTTCCGTGAGCGTATCAGTGGTAGCCTTGACTTCTATTGGAACACTGTGAAAGATCTGCTCGTAGAGGTTCCCGTAACGGCTATCGGTTACACATCCATGCAGCAGAACATCGGTGAGACTTCGAACAAGGGTGTTGAATTAACCTTAAATGCCGTGGCTTTACAGCACAAAGACTACTCTTTGAACTTCAACTTCAACATCGGTCTCAACCAGAACAAAGTAGAAAAACTTTCCAACGGAGTAACTTCAATGTCCTTCAATTCCGGTGGTTTCTCTACCGATATGCGTGGTGCCGATGACTACCGTGTCATTGTCGGTGAGCCTCTCGGATTGGTTTGGGGTCTTCAGTATGATGGAATTTACGGTGTTGATGACTTTGAAACCTATATTGACGGCAACGGACAGACACAGTTCCAGTTCGATTCTTCTGGACGCTATATCCTGAAAGAGGGCGTAGTTAACAACAACTACGGGACGACTGGCTCAAGAGGTGGTCTGCGTCCAGGTGCTCCTAAGTACAAGGACCTGAACGGCGATGGTGTGATTGATGCTGACAACGACCGCACCATCATCGGTAAGACACAGCCCAAGTTCACTGGAGGTTTCGGTATTAACGCCACTTACAAGTGGTTCGACTTCTCGGCTAACTTCAACTATGTTGTCGGCAATGAAGTATATAACATGGACAAGATGGTGTCTTCACAATCTTACCGTAACCAGTGGGCAGCACTGCGCCAGGAGATGTCTCCTGTAACACTTGGCGGTGAGGCTTGGACCTATCTGGATCAAGCTACCGGCACAATCATCACAGACTATGCCACATTGAAGAGCATGAATGCCAATGCGACCATCTGGTCACCAACTACGATGTCGGACAACAACCCTGTCCCGAGTTCTTATTTCATTGAAGACGGTTCTTTCCTGCGTCTGCAGAACGTTACACTCGGCTTCACCCTCCCACAAGAATGGACCAAGAAATTCGCATGCAGCCAGTTCCGTGTTTACTGCACGCTGAACAATGTGTTCTGTCTGACAAACTATACCGGATATGATCCTGAGGTCAACTCAGCCATCCGCGGAAGCAAAACTAGCGGTCTGACGCCTGGTGCAGACTTCTCAGCTTATCCGAAGTCTTTCGCTTGGACTGTAGGTGCCAACATCACATTCTAACATCATCTCAATTTATACAAGAATATGAAAAAGAAAATATTATATATTGCAGCTTTTGCATTGACCGTGGGATTCTCTTCTTGCGAAGATACGCTGGAAACCGAGTCGCTGTCAACCGACAACTTGGAGTATCTCTGCTCTAACCCCACCGATGCACGTAAGATGATAGACCACGTCTATTCATACTTCTGCGAAGACACCTACACTTCACGTATGAGCACCAACTGGATGCAGAATACCGATGTGGAGGCAGGCTTCTTGACTAAAGCGAACACCAGCGAGGCTTCCCGCCGTGGTATCTGGGCACTGAATGCATCACAGTTCTCTGACATTAGAAATGCCTGGGATAATTCCCTGAAAGCCATCGACTTTGCCAACCAGTGTATTGCCGGTATTGAAAACAGCGACATGTACAAAAACGGCGACAAGGACATGAAGCAACTTCATGGTGAGGCTTACTGCCTGCGTGCTTACTGGTACTGGCTGATGTGTAACTTCTGGGCTGATGTTCCCTTTGCAACAGAGCCTACTACAAAAGAAAACTATTCTCAAGCCGGTGGCCGCGTGGATAAGAACATCATCTACACGCACCTGATTCAGGATCTGATTAATGTAGAGGAAGAGATGCAATGGGCATCTGCTATAACTGTGGAACGTATGAACCGCGAATTTGCCCTCGGATTCATCGTAAAACTGGCCATGTTCCGTGCAGGATATTCAATGCAGGCTGACGGCACAATGGCACGCAGTTCACAAACCGGTGAGGAATATGCCGTAAAATATGTTGATGAGAACGGTACGGAGCAAACTGCTACTTCTGCTGATGACTACTACAAAGTGGCTAAGGCTTATGCCATGAAACTCATCAAACTAAAGGATCGCGTACTGAACACGAACTTCAAGGAAGTGTTCGATAATGAAATTAACGGCTGCAATCCAAGTGATGGTGACGTGCTCTTCGAAATGGGTTTTGTTCCCAACTCTGGCGGTGACATCGGATGGTGCCACGGTCTGAGCGTTGTAGCTAGTTCGAAAGGTGCTGGTACGACATACGCCAACTTGACTCCAAGCTATGCTTGCTCATTCAATGAGCAGGATCAGCGTCTGCCCGTGACATGTGCCAACTTCCGCTGGTTGAATGACAACAAGCAGGCAGCTGTTGATGCCCTGGGCGTACAGCCTGCTAAGTGGTGCCGCATGGACCTGACCGTCACCAATGTTAAAGACAAGGGTACGGGAATCAACTGGCCGGTATTACGATATGCTGACGTTCTGCTGATGCTGGCTGAAGCCGATAACGAAATCAATGGTGCGCCTACTGCGTTGGCTAAGCAGATGCTTACCCGCGTTCGTGAACGTGCATTTGCTAAAGCAAGCAATAAGTCTGCTATGGTGACGGAATACATAAACAACCTCAACTCGAAGGAAGCATTCTTCAATGCCATTGTAAATGAGCGTGCATGGGAATTCGGCGGTGAAAACATTCGTAAGTTCGACTTGGTTCGTTGGAACAACTACTCTTCCAAGGTGGTTGACGCCATTGAGTGGATTCGTTCTGTTGCCATGAACTACTCACAGACTTCAATTGTTAATGGAGAGTTTGTCTATGACAAGAATCAGGAAATCCTGGATATGGGTGTTGCCAACCGTCTGTATTACAGATATACAAAGGGCGAAGTCATCTTTGAGAACAACTATTTTACTTATCGCGATAAGAAATCCAGCCCCTACAACACAGCTGAAAGACTGGCTGATGACGATATCAAGTCTGCCGGTGCCACGTTTACTGGACTGAAGTATGTCAACTTCCTGGAAGACATGATGTCGGTCAGCGATACAAATCCAGAAACCAAGGAGAAGTATGGTACTGACGAGGAAGGTAATACTATCAAGAAGGGTGTATTTAATGAGCGCATCCGCTATTCATGGATTGGAATTACCGAAGGTGTTCTCGACAACGGAACAGAAGACCTTAGCAGCATTCGCCGTAAACCTGCACCTTATGTTCTTCCTATTCCCACTGAGCGAGTTATGTCGTCTAACGGCGTACTTTCAAACGACGGTTATGCTATTCGTAACAAATAAAAAGCAAGGACAATGAAACTGAAAAAATATATGGCAATCATGCTGCTCGCAGCGATAACCACAGGTTTCCTGAGCAGTTGTAGCGATGATGACAATCTGGGGGATGCTCCACGTCTGTTTCGCCCAGTGGCATCGCTTGTGACAAGCAATAATACGATTACTGCGTCATGGGACAACATCGCCGGTGCTACGCAATACTCTCTGACGCTGTACCGCGTAACGGGAACAGACGAGGCTGGTGAAAACACCTATGAGACAGTGAAAACTGCAACATGCGAATCATCACCTTTTACTTTCGACGATCTGGCTTGGGACGAGAAGTATAAAGTTGACATCTCCTGTTCTGGTGCAAACATTTCATCAAAGACTTACACCACCAACGATGTCAATGTGGCCTACCCCACCACTTTGAAAAGTGTGAAGACCATTGATAACGCAGCACGTGTGACATGGGACAACGGCAAAAAGGATGAAGAAGTCACAGAACCCAGTGAGGAAGAAACAGCCTGCACAGGAGGTTGTACATGCGAAGGTTGCGGACAGGGTGAAAACTGCACCTGCAAGAACTGCCAATGCCCGAACTGCAAACCAACTGAAGAGGAAGGAACTCCGGGAGATACTGAAGAAGACACGACTCCTGCCGTTACAGTCATCAAGGCTATCGTGGCTATTCCAGTGGAAGGAAACGGTGAGCGTATCGTGAAGATTATCAACAATGCTACTTTCGAAGCTGGTCAGACTGATATTGTAGGACTGAATCCCCAGACAAAGTATTATTTCGTTGCATACACTACCAATGAAGAAAGCGAGTTTAACAACTCCACCTATGCCGGGCGTCTGAGCGGTACCACATCTACACCGAAGGACTTCGATACAGAATATGGTGCTGGCATGTGGCTTGACATCCGCGGATACGATGAGAAACAGGCTAAGGACACGCTGAAGACAGATGAGTTCTGGGCACAGGTTTCTGATGGCATGACTATCATTCTGCGTGGTGATTTCGACTATAAGGTTAACAATAGTCATCCTATTGACAAGTCTGTACGCTTTGTAACCGCTTCGACACTGGGCAACAATGCACGTTTCATTTCTTCCGGTGGTCTGACGCTGGCTAAGAACGTAACTGTTGATTTCCTGGAATTTGTCAATGTTGATTTCATTAGTGATAAAGCTTTACCCGGTGGAGGCAATGAAATTGCTACCAATACAGACAAGGGCTTTGGCGGACGCCAAGTGTTCAACATCAACGGAACAGGCTCAACACTGAAGAAGCTGTCATTCAAGGGTAGCAAGATTGAAGGCTACCGAGCTGTCGTACGTGCTCAGGCTGCAACGGATGGCATTCAGGAAATTGTAGTTGACAAATGTATCATCAATGGTATCGGTGACCAAGGTGTATTCACCACCAACAACAAGGCTGCTGATTTCCAGAAGGTGACACTGAAGAATTCAACTATCACGAATATCGTTATGCTGTGTGACTTCCGTGCTTCAAATGGCAATTTGAACCTGAATATCCAGAACTGCACTTTCTGCTATGCACCTCTTGAGACCACTGCAAATGCCAATACGCCACTGATGCGTATTAACGGTAACAGCAATACAGTAACAGTCAATGTAGAAAACACATTGTTCGGTCCTTCCATGTACACCGGAGGTGGTGGCAGTGATATCACAACATACAAGGCTGGTGAGAAGGGATCTATTTTCCTAAACCCGAGTGAGACAACGCTGGCAAGTGTGTCAAAGAGTTTCAAGACCAACTTCGGATGGACAGAGGTAGGAGCAAACCTGACTACTTATCCGTTGGATGGTCTGCAGGAACTGAACTTCGACGAAAACGCACTTTGGAACGCACCTGCGAAAGGTGAATTCAAAGTGATTGGCAATATCGGTGAAGACGGTATTGGCGACCCGCGTTGGATTGAATAAAACCATTCTTATATTATAAAGAGGACTGTCACAATTGTATCGTGGCAGTCCTCTTTTTAAACTTAGAGTTTTATGTACATCAAGAAAACACTGCTACTTTTATTATCTCTGGCCATTTTTATTGAAATGACAGCCCAACAGCCTGCTTTCCCAGGAGCTGAAGGATTCGGTATGTTCACTACAGGAGGACGTGGTGGTGCCGTCTATCATGTCACGAATATTAACGACTCAGGCGCGGGCTCTTTCCGCGATGCCTGTAACAAGTCAGGAACACGCACTATCGTCTTTGACATTTCGGGAACCATATTCCTGAAAAGCGAACTGAAGTTGAAAAACGGCAACGTCACAATTGCAGGTCAATCAGCTCCTGGTGACGGTATCTGCATAGCAAACTATCCATTTGTGATTGCCTGCAAAAATGTTATCATCCGTTATATGCGGTTCCGCCTCGGCAATGAAGCTCTCAAGATTAACGACACTGCTCATGAAGGCGACGGACTGGGAGGCATGGATCTTGAGAATGTCATCATCGACCATTGCTCAGTATCATGGAGCATAGATGAGTGCCTGTCTGTGTATGGCTCTAAGAACCTAACCGTTCAATGGTGCATTGCCTCACAGAGCCTGAACAATGCCGGCCATTCCAAAGGAGCCCATGGTTATGGCGGAAACTGGGGCGGCTCTGGTGCCAGTTATCATCACAACCTGATGTGTCATCACATCTCACGTACTCCGAGATTAGGTCCACGTCCGAGCACACAGACAGATGAACGCATGGACCTGCGCAATAACGTCATATACAATTGGATTGACAACGGTGTCTATGGCGGTGAGGGAATGAATGTGAACATTGTCAACAACTACTACAAACCTGGTCCCGAAACAAAATCCGGTACTAAAAACAAACGCATTGCCGCCATCGGTATACGCACTTCTGAATACACCAAACACAACACCTCCAGCCCTAACCAATGGGATGTGATGTGGCACGTATGGGGTGATTTCTATGTTGATGGTAACGTAAACTCCAAGAATAGTGATGTCACAAACGACAACTGGACATACGGCATCTATAATCAGATAGACAACAGTTCTGTTGACAACACCTTCACTGACGCTACCAAAGACACCATCCGCCTCGAAAAGCCAATTCTGTATGAACAAGTGACCACTCATTCCGCAGCACAAGCTTTCACTCAAGTGCTCGATTATGCAGGTGCCTCACTCCATCGTGATGCGCTCGACGAAGTGATGGTCAGCGATGCCCGTAACGGTACAACTACATACACGGGCAACGGTTGCAAGAAAGGCATCATTAACAGTCAGGACGATCTGAAACCTGCCAATGCTTCAAGTGATTGGACTCCTTGGCCATCACTCTATAGCACCACTGCCCCACTCGACACTGACAAGGATGGAATGCCTGATGAGTGGGAAAGAGCCAACGGTCTCAACATAGACAATGCCGATGACGGTAAGGAAAAAGCTAGCAACGGGTACACCCACTTAGAGAATTATCTCAATTCGCTCGTATCAGATATTACAACAAAACAGAACGAAGGAGGTACGTTAATGAGCGGCCAGCAAATTTACGGTGAATCTTCGGGAATACTCAGTTACAATTCGGCCCCTTTATTCAACGACAAATTTTACAATCTTCAAGGCCTTGCCGTCAATCATCCCACTTCTGGCATCTACATCCAAAACGGGAGAAAGATTCTAGTGAAATAGATACGTTCAATTATCAGTATCAAAGGATTCTCACGACGGAAAGTATTGGGAATCCTTTGTTGCAAAATGTCAAAATGTATCACAAAAGGGATGAAATCGCTCTGATGCTTGTTTTCTTATTGTACAATTCATTTTTATTCATTATCTTTGCCAAAGAAATTCAAGAATAATCAAATATGAAAAAGACATTCATTACTGCTGTAATTACTTGTTTTGCCTCATTTGCATGGGCACAGCAACTACCGTATCAAAATCCCAGCCTCTCTCCCGCTGAGCGTGCTGAGGATCTGTGTTCACGACTCACAATTGAGGAGAAGGCAGTCTTGATGATGGACCGTTCTCCTGCCATCCCGCGATTGGGCATCCCACAATTTGAATGGTGGAACGAAACCCTTCATGGTGTTGGCCGTAACGGCATTGCCACCGTATTTCCCATTACGATGGGCATGGCAGCTTCCTTTGATGATGCATTGGTCTATAAGGTGTTCACCGCTGCCAGTGACGAGGCACGTGCCAAAAACGCAGAAGCCAAGCGCAACAAGGAGATGGCCCGCTATCGTGGTCTTTCCTTCTGGACGCCCAACATCAACATCTTCCGTGACCCCAGATGGGGACGTGGACAGGAGACATACGGTGAAGATCCCTTTCTGACGACAAAAATGGGACTGGCTGTTGTGAATGGACTTCAAGGACAGGATTTCGAAAAAGGAACGAGCAACGGACGTTACAAGAAACTCTTTGCCTGTGCCAAGCATTATGCCGTCCACAGCGGACCGGAATGGAACCGTCATGAGTTCAACATTGAGAATCTTCCCGAACGCGACTTATGGGAGACCTATCTGCCAGCCTTTAAGGCGCTTGTCCAGAAGGGAAACGTGAAGGAGATCATGTGTGCCTATCAGAGCATTGACGGTGAACCTTGCTGTGGAAACACCCGTTACCTGCAGCGCATTCTCCGCGACGAATGGGGATTCAAGGGCATCGTAACCAGTGACTGCGGTGCTATTGACGACTTCTTCAAACCTAACCGACATAATTTCGTAAAGACAGCTAAAGAGGCATCTTCACGGGCCGTCATCGCAGGAACCGATGTGGAATGTGGAAGCATTTACCGTTCACTTCCGGAGGCCGTGAAAGAGGGAAAGATTACGGAGGCGCAGATAGATGTCTCACTGAAAAGACTCCTTCAGGGGCGTTTTGAACTTGGTGACTTTGATCCTGATGAATTAGTGGAATGGACGAAGATACCCATGAGCGTTGTCGCCAACAAGGAACACAAACAACTGGCCATTGATGCTGCCCATGAGAGCATTGTTTTGTTGAAGAACAGCGGCATTCTGCCGCTCTCATCCAACAACCCCGACATCGTTGTGATGGGTCCCAATGCCAACGACTCCACAATGCTGTGGGGTAACTACAACGGACAGCCTACACATACCACTACTATCCTCCAGGGCATTCGCCAATATGTTCCCAATGCCAGATATATTCAAGGTTGCACACTTACCCTTAATGAAGTGCCTGCAAGCATGTTCAACAACGTTTTCACACCCGATGGCAGACAAGGATTCAAAACCACCTTCTGGAACAACGAGAAAATGGAAGGTATACCTGCAGCCCAACTGATTACGACAGAGCCCGTTCATCTTGATAATGGAGGAAACACAGCCTTTGCCGCCGGTGTGGAACTGGAGCATTTTTCTGCACGCTATGAAGGCGTGTTCCGTGCTCAATATGATGGAGAGTTACATATTGACGCACTCAACGACGATTTCCTGCGCATCATCTTCAATGGCGACACCATCTTGAACCGCACAAATGGCCACGGTGTAAGAAACTCCAATCTGACATGCAATGTAAAAGCAGGTCAGCAATACCCAGTCTGCATTGAATATGCACAGTTCACAGGGCATGCCATGCTACAGTTCGACTTCACCATGAAGGACAACAAGAGCCGTGAAGATATCATGGCTGAGATAAAGGATGCCAATACCATCATATTCGTAGGCGGCATATCCCCACGTCTAGAAGGTGAGGAAATGAGAGTCAATGAAGAAGGTTTCAAGGGAGGAGACCGCATCAGTATCGAACTGCCCAAAGTGCAGCGCCAATGGATTTCCGACCTAAAGAAGATGGGTAAGCAGGTTATTTTTGTGAACTGTTCAGGCTCAGCCATAGGTCTTGAACCAGAGAATCAGAATGCAGATGCCATCATCCAAGCTTGGTATGGAGGTGAGGCTGGAGGTAAGGCCGTTGCCGACGTCCTTTTTGGCAAGTTCAATCCTTGTGGAAAACTGCCAATCACGTTCTATAAGAACGCCGAACAACTCCCAGATTTCCTCGACTACAACATGAAAGGTCGCACTTACCGCTATTTCGAGGGCACCCCACTCTATCCCTTCGGATATGGTCTCAGTTATACCACTTTCAGTTTCGGAAAGCCTTCATTCCGCGACGGTAAAGTCAAAGTTAGCGTAAAGAACACAGGTACTCGCGATGGCTCTGAAGTCATACAGGTGTATGTCCGCAATCCCAAGGATGTTGAAGGTCCACTAAAGACCCTCCGCGGTTTCAAGCGAGTCTGTCTGAAAGCAGGAGAAAGCAAGATAGTGGAAATCCCAATGCCTCGGGAACAATTCGAACTCTGGGACACCCAGACTAATACAATGCGAGTCGTTCCCGGCAAGTATGAAGTGATGGTAGGCAATTCCTCTGACAATAGTAACCTTCAGAAAATCACAGTAAACATCAAATAACAAAAGGCGGATGAATTCATCCGCCTTTTTATTGAAGAATAATTAGAATTACTATTCTGCTTTCTTAGCCTTTGGTGCAGCCTTCTTGGCAGGAGCCTTCTTAGGTGCCTCACTGACTTTGTCAAGCTTGGCATGGAGTTTATCCTCTTCTGCCTGCATCTTTTCAACCTTTGCCTGAAGACGTGTAATCTCAAGATCCTTACGCTGAATTTCATCACCCTGATTACGAATAGTAGTGAGCAGAGCGTTGAGTTCATCATTGTCAATACTCTCAGGATAGAGGCTGTTGACACGGCTCATGAAATCACCAAGGATGTTCATATAGTTGGTAAAGGCATCGAAGGGTGAACTGTAGATACCACGGTCAAGACCAACGTTGGAGGGTTTGGTGGTCATGAAGCGGAAGTTATTACTGGCCTGCAGATAGTCCCAATCCTGATTGATACGAGGATCATTGGCGATGCGAACGCGGTCAGCCACGCTATAGAGTTTATTGAAGGCCTCACGCTGCATATTATTACCCAGCCAGCAACTTACATCGCGTTCCTCATCTACCCAAGAGAGGGTGTCGGGCACATAGAGATTATCAACACTCTTCATCTTGGCGAAAATCTCTGACGGTGTAGAGAAGGTGATGCCCTTCTCCTTGGCACATGCCGGCAATGCATGGATAAAGTCAAGGATATTGCTGCTAAGCGGCTGTGCGATACCAAGGGCGGAGAGTTCCATGAAGATATTGATGATCTGCTCTTCCTCTGGCAACTGTGCGATGCGGTTGATATAGGCATCGGCAAACAGAGGATAACCATCCCAATCTGGGTTGTTGAAGCGCAGGGAGATATCATCTGAAAGTTCCACATCACGAAGCAAGAGTTTCAGTGATGGAGCAAGGGAGCAATTATAAACATAATGCGGTGACTTCCAGCCGAGCACATGCTTGGCTCCCTCAGTGAGCATACCCTTGAAGCCCAAGGCTGCAGCTTGAGCACCGATGTCGTCGCTATAGATGAGAGAAGAATTTCGAAGCACGGTAGGCTTCTTGCCGAAATACTCTTCTATTTTCTTCACCTGCTTCTTCACATCAGCAGCGAAACATTCTTCGTTAGCCAGTGAAGAAAGGCCATGGCTATAAGGTTCGGCGAGGAATTCCACACAACCGGTCTGGTTAAGTTCCTGCAGTTTCTCCAAAACTTGCGGAGCATGCATCTCCAACTGCTCGATACCTGTTCCTGAAAGAGAGAAAGCCACCTTGAAGAATTTGCCGTTCTCCTGAATCATCTGCTGCAGGGTGTTCAAAGCAGGCATATAGGAGCGCTCTGCGATATCGGTGATGGAGCGTTCATTCTCATAGTCATCATAATAATAATGATCGGTACCGATGTCAAAGAAACGGTAACGCTTGAGATGAATAATCTGATGTATCTCAAAATATAAACAAATTGTTTTCATTGCTATTTACTTTTTTACCTTTTTACTTTTTAACTATTAAACCCAACCCAGGGTGCGCATATAGAGTTCACGAATCCATGTTCCTACCTTCACCCATGTAATCTGGTCAACTTCCTTCTTACCTTCCTCTTTGAGATAGGTGAAGAGGCTTTCGTTGGTACAGATGCTATACATAGCATCGGCAAGTGCATGAATATCCCAATAGTCCACCTTGATACAGTTGGTCAGAATTTCAGCACAGCCACTCTGCTTGGAAATAATGCTAGGTGTTCCGCATTGCATGGCCTCCAGTGGAGAAATACCGAAAGGCTCTGAAACGGAAGGCATCACATAGACGTCGGAAGCCTTCAGGCACTCATAGACCTGCTTGCCACGCATGAATCCAGGGAAGTGGAAACGGTCGGCAATTCCACGCTCAGCAGCGAGATTAATCATGGCTTCCATCATATCACCGCTTCCGGCAAAGCAGAAACGAACGTTGCGCGTACGATGATACACCATATTGGCAGCCTCAACGAAATACTCAGGACCTTTCTGCATAGTGATACGGCCCAGGAAGGTGACCACCTTCTCCTTGCCAGTATGGTCAGGACGAGGTATGTCTTGAAGTTCCTGCTTGAGGGGATACACGGCATTGTGAACCGTGAAACACTTGCGGGGATCCTGATGGTAGTGGTTGATAACAGTCTGACGGGTGAGCTCCGAAACGCACATGATGCAATCGGCATTGTCCATACCATCCTTCTCAATACCATAGACGGTAGGATTCACCTTACCGCGGGAACGGTCAAAATCAGTAGCATGCACGTGGATGCAGAGAGGCTTTCCACTCACATTCTTGGCATGGATTCCGGCAGGATAGGTCAGCCAGTCATGAGCATGAATGATATCGAACTCTTCCGTACGAGCCACAACACCGGCAATCACCGAATAGTTGTTGATCTCATCATGCAGGTTACTAGGATAACCACCTGCAAACTCCATAGCACCCAGATCATTGACGTGCATATAGTTGAAGTCGGCATAGATATGCTCACGAAGTTTGTAATAGTAATCAGGATCCATAATGTTACCCACGCGGTTCTTCACATAATCGTAGTCAACATCACGGTAGGCAATAGGCACCGCATTCATGGCAATGATGCGGGCGGCATGCGTCTCTTCATCTCCGAATGGATGCGGCAGACAGAGTGCAATCTCGATGTCACCCTGAGCCTTCAGACCTTCAGAAATACCATAGTTGGCAGTAGCAAGACCACCAAACACATGAGGAGGATACTCCCATCCAAACATTAAAACTTTCATATAGCAGTCCTCCAGAATTATCGGTTATAGGTATATTTCTCCAACATATTCAGCGTGCGCAGAATCTCCGCCACATTCATGGCAAATGACATTCCGCCACGAGCACGGAACGGCGGGTTTCCATCAGACATTTCAGGAATGGTTCCGAGACAGTTGAACATCATCTCGTCCTCATAACCCACCATCTGACGCTCCACGAAACTCAGACGGGTACGCTTATAGAGTTTCAGGCAGGCCTCCATATAGAAGCCACCGAGCCATGGCCAAGCCGTTCCCTGATGGTAAGCATAATCACGCTGCGTCTGCGGTCCCACATACATCGGGTTATAGCCACCACTCTTCGGAGAGAGTGAACGGAGCCCCTTAGGCGTAAGCAGTTCGCGCGTGCAGATATCGAGCACCGACTTTTTCTGGTCCTGTGCCAATGGAGAATAATCAAGCATAGTCATTGAGGAAGGTAGCCACAAATGACTCCTTCGTCTTGGCAGCCATGCTTTCGAGATGTTCGGCAGCCTTTTCATCCTTATTGAAATTAGCCAGCTTGGCACAGAATTTCAAGGCGTTGTACCAAAGGGCATTCATCTCCACGACAAAGCCTGTGCGCGGAACCACGGGACGACCGTTAGCCGTAGAGTTCATCCAGGTCATGGCCTTCTCACGTCCTTCTATGCGTACAAGTCCGTTCTCTTCCAGGAAAAGGTTTGGATGATTGCCGTCTTCGATAAACTTCACAATGTCTGTGACCAGTTTGCCGTATTTCTTGAAGGCTTTCTGCTCTCCGGCCTCCTTGGCATACTGTTGCACAGCCCAGATGGCCCAGAGGGGAACATCTGGCATTTCCATTTCCGTAATCATCTTTACGGGCTTACCCTTCATGCGAGGGTAAGACCCGGCAATGCGATGAAAGTATCGCGGGCACGACACTTAAACCATGGGAAGCCAGCCAGCAGATAGCGCTCGTCATTACTTTCACGCTTATGGAACTGATGGGCGGCATTGACCAGACAATGGAAGAAATTATCACGGGGAGCACGCTCTTCCACCTCCTTGGTGAAGAGGGCTTTCAGGCCGCCGGTCTTAATCTCACTGGTAGAAGCGGCAAAGACGATGCTCTCGCCTTTCTTGATGTCCATCTCAAAATAACCGGGCACATAGAGATCCTCGTTGGAAGCATAGCCGCGCTCCTGCTCCTTAGGATACTCTACGCCACGATACCAGTCAGGTACGAAATGGAATTCATTCTTCTTCGAGAACTGCATGTACAGATCAGGATATCCGGCATACATACAGGTCTTGATACCGTTGTCCACCTCATGATACTCACGGCTGGCCGTACCGTTCTCGTGCGTAAACTGACGTACACTTCGGAATGCCAGGAATGGGCGGAAGCGAAGCGTGGTTGCCGAATGGGCATCTTCAAGCGTATAGCGGATGAGGATACGGTCCTCATAGTGCTGGAATACCACCTCTTTCTTAAGGATTACACCACCCACACGATAGAGGGTGGTTGGAACTTTGTCACAGTCAAACTCTCGAATGTACTTGTGACCTTTGGGGCTAAAGTTGTTGCCCTGATATTTGTGGAGGCCAAGATTAAACTCTGCCCCATGCTGAATGACTGTCACATCAAGCGATGAAAGCAACACGTGATTCTCGTCATCCAGTTCGGGAACGGGTACGACAAGCAGTCCGTGATACTTACGCGTATTACAGTCAACAATCGTGGAACATGAGTAGGCGCCAGAGCGGTTGGTACGCAACAACTCTCGCGGTAACGCTTCCTCCAGGTTCGTCATCAGAGCCTTTTCGAATCGCAGATAACTCATAGTTACTCTATTAAGGTTTGTATGTTTAAATTTTCAAAGATTATTAGTGAGTTCAAAGATAATAAAATTCTTCGGGAGCACAAAATAAAAGACAACAATTTTCGGAAAAACAACTATTTTTATGTTGTACAATACAAAATATGTCGAAAAATTTACTCAATTCAACTATTTTTATTAACTTTGCAACCGCATTTTAAGGTATTGCTTATATTGTACCAGGGAATAACAATGATTGTAATAAAGGATTCGAAAAAGGAGGAAATCATCAAAAAGGTATGCGACTACTGGTCGCCACTTGATGAAAAAGAGCAGGCATTACTTGCTCAGGATATCACCGTGGAACAGTTTCGCAAGAATGAAGTTATCTACAACGAACTCGACCGCCCCGGCAAAATGATGTTCCTCATTCAAGGCAAGGTAAAGATTTTCAAGGATGGAGTCAGCGGACGAAATCAGATCGTACGCGTCATCAAACCCATCGGCATCTTCGGATACCGCGCCTATTTTGCCAAGGAGGACTACAAGACCACAGCCATGGCTTTTGAAGCAAGCATGGTGGCATTCGTCCCCATGGACATCATCGTGGAACTCATGAAGCGCAACTTCAATGTCTGTCAGTTCATCCTCCAACATCTGGCTGTGGAACTCGGACAATCAGACGACCGAACCATCAACCTCACCCAGAAACATATCCGTGGCCGATTGGCGGAAGCCCTGCTTTTCCTCCGTGACAGCTACGGACTGGAAGAAGACGATTGCACCCTGAGCATATATCTGAGCCGTGAGGATCTGGCTAACATGTCGAACATGACAACCAGCAATGCCATCCGCACACTCTCCACTTTCGCCAATGAGAAACTGATTGCCATTGACGGAAGAAAGATAAAACTGATAAATATAGAAGAGTTGGAGGACATCTCAAAAAAAGGTTAGAGGATATCTCTAACCTTTTTCTTTTATCACTCTGGAATAATGAAATTTATAACCTCCTGTTCAATGCTTATCTTGAACGGTCCTTCAGGGGTATTCATCAATCGTCCGTCAATACCTATTAAAGCACGTTGGGCCTCATTGATTTCAATCTCCGTTGTACGGTAGGGATGCACGCTGTGATGGTTCAGGAACTTCCCACGCAGGAAAAGATAGAACCCCTCAAAGAGTTGCGTCACTTCCGGATGATACACCACGGAAACATCCAGCATACCGTTATAGGGTACGGCATTCGGAGTCTGCCCATAGCCTCTGGCGCTACCCACGCAAACCGTCATTACCTTGCGCTTAATCCGGTCGGCATTGATCTTGATGTCCATCTTATATTCCATCCTTTGGAAAATCATCAGCAGAAATGAAGCCACGAAGGAAAGTGTCCGGCTACCCAGCACACGGCGCGTCTGACGGCGCAGATTCATAATGGAAGCAATGAGCCCTATATTGACGCAATTGAGGAAATAGCGGTGACAACGTTCCCCTAGCTTGTTGGTATAGCGAATACACCCCAGGTCAACGGCACGTACACGCCCCTTTTTCAGCCAATCAACAGTCTGCTCCAATTCACCTTCCTTAAATCCCCAGTAGCGCGCGAAATCATTCATCACACCATTGGGAATCACACCCAGGGAAATGCTTTCCCTTATTTCCTTTCCAGCCTGCATCAGACAGTTCACGGCATCGTTGAGTGCAGAGTCGCCCCCGATGATCACCAAGGTCTTATAGCCATTGTTGATCATCATATTCACCAACCGCTCCACGCTGGCAGAGTTCTCACTCTGTATGAAATCGTAGAGAATGTCATTTTCCTTCAGACATTTCTCTATCTTCTCCCATCTCTTGCGCGGAGAGACTAATCCGTGTTTCGGGCAGTAAAGCACACCCCATCTATTTTGTTCCATTTGTTTAATTATAGGTTTCAAGTTTCAGGTTCAAGTTTCAAAATTTGAAGAATTTCCCCGATTTTCTCCTCCATAGGTTGCAGGGCATCAATCCAGTGAATGGTAAAGCCCCTGCGTTCCATACCGTGGAACCACGTCATCTGCCGCTTGGCAAACTGGTGGATGGCTATTTCCAGACCACGGTACATCTCTTCATAGGTTGTCTTACCAATGACGTACTCCGTCACATATTTGTACTCAAGACCGTAGTACGTCAGGTCTTCTGCGGCGATGCCACTATCGAGCAGCCCCTTAATTTCCTCCACCATCCCCTCGTCGAGCCTTGCCTTCAGCCGTCGGGTTATTTTCTCGCGACGGTGTTCACGGTCAATGTTTACACCTATAATAATATAGGGAATCTGCGGAAACTGACGTTTAGGCATCGGCGTATGTAGGTTGTACTCCTCAATCTCAATGGCACGTATTGCTCTTTGAGCAGTATCCACATCGGTAGTATTGTGCATAGTCGTACCCGTTTGCTGCTTCAGGCTGGTAAGAATCGCAGTGAGTTCTTCTAGCGATTTCCCTTCCAATTCAGCCCGAAGGGTAGGATTCTGGGGAACTGGCGATAACGCATATCCCTTCAGCACCGACTCAATATAGAGCCCCGTGCCACCGCAGAGTATCGGCTGGCGGTCTCTGGCGGAAATATCCTCGTAGGCTTTCAGAAAGTCCTGTTGATATTGGAACAGGTTGTATTTCGTGCCCGGCTCACAGATGTCAATCAGGTGATATGGCACTAGCTTCCCGTCCACGGAGTAGTCGGCCAGGTCTTTGCCTGTGCCGATGTCCATCCGGCGATACACCTGCCTCGAGTCCGCCGAGATAACCTCGCCGTCCATTGTGGCGGCTAAGTGTGCTGCCAGTTCGGTCTTTCCACTTGCCGTGGGGCCCAATATCGTTATCAGTCTCTGCATTTGGCGGCAAAAATACTAAAAAAATGCCATTCCGCAATAGGGAACACCTTGTTTTTCTCACACCACTCCCTCTTGGGAGAATGTGGACAATCATTCCTTGGGATTAATTTCCTTAAAGAAAGCGGTAATCTCCTCTCCCTCGGGAACCATATCCAGATATGCCTTTCCCTCCTCATTGGAGATATCCTTGTCGTTGAGCGAACATTCGTCTATTTTGCCCTCTACTTCAAGCACATTGAGTTTCCAAATGCGCTTACCATTCTTGAAGGCGTGAATCTCCCGCTGCCATGATGGACCGCCGGCAGGACCTGCCAACTTCAGATAGCTAATGCCATCCTTATAGCATTTCAGGGGACGAAAGCGTGGATTCTCGACAGCCATCAACTGGAACTTGCCATCTTTCCTGATGAAGAAGGCTCCATTCTTGTTCTCCATGTCACGCATCCATATCCACTCGTTATCATTATCGATGTAGCAATGGGCCCACTTGGCAAGCGCCACATTCCTATCACCCATCTCGTCAGCATGATATATCTTGTCCATCTCAGCAAGGTCTTTCTTCCAAACGGGGATTTCCTCATCAACCAACGAATGGTAACACTCGTATTCCATCTCGACAAGTTTACCCTCTCTGGGGAAGAGCATACCCACACAGAAACTCTCAGGGGCACTATGGGTATAACAGAGCTCCAATCCCTTCGGTCCCTCGAAGGCTGCGGTGATGTCATTGGGGAAATAGCCATCTGCGTCAACATTCCACGAACTCCCATATTGGGGATCGAAATAGCCCAACTGCTCAAGGATGTAAACCTTTCCGCTATCGATCAACACCTCAAGGGCGAGGGCAAATTTGCGATCAGGATCATATTTGTCCTTTGGGGCATTCTTGTATTCACCCTTGAACTGCACGGCTCCCATCGTGTAACGGCCGTCGATAACACAGGTCTTGACGGCGCTTTCCGCCTTCATGCCGTATTGTGCTTCAAGTTTCTGAACAATATCTGCTGGGAGTTTCGTAGGATAACTGTAGTCATCCGCCTGTAAGTGCTGAATGTCTAGACGCTTGCGTGAAGCTAGATAACTATCGGTGCAGACGACCAATCCCCAACTGTCGATCAGCGATTGCTTATGGGGCTTTTCCTTCGGGTTAGCATAATCATAGCGAGCACAGAGAGACGGGATACCCTCGCGGCTGTGAATCTCACCGACACTTGGGGTATTGCCGTCAGGATCCTTCTGTACCTCATCAACGAACTTCACCTTAATAATCTTGTCACCACAAAGCAGGTTGGTATACTGTGCTGCGTTACGGCGGAACATCTCCTGCAACTCCCATCTTTTATGGTAAGTTTCGAAGAATTCATCATCGTCACCACTCTTCTTGGGCTCTTCGAAATTAGTCCAATAGAGCATCTGCATAAACTTCCCGTCGTTGCCAACGAGGAACATGGGCAGTGGCGTCGTGTCATTCTCCTCAATGATACTGTCGATGACAGCAGTCACCGAGTCCTTACTGTTTTCAGGAGACTTCTGCCCCTTCTGCTTACAGCCCATCATCATTGCCATCAGGCAAATGGCCAAGAACATCAGTTTCTTCATATTATTTACTGTTTGATTTTGATATATACACCGTCAAAGGCGGAATGAGCCCCGAAGCAACCGAGTGTCTCATAGTCGGTGATGGTTTTCAGTATGACGAACCTGGGGAAGAAGGTGGCGCTGAAACCGTAATGACACTCGTTGACCTCACGGTATTCAAACCTGTT
This sequence comes from uncultured Prevotellaceae bacterium, assembly GCA_900316985.1. Classification (GTDB taxonomy): domain Bacteria; phylum Bacteroidota; class Bacteroidia; order Bacteroidales; family Bacteroidaceae; genus Prevotella. The sequence continues at coordinate 17,101 of ONFE01000006.1, read as the reverse complement.
GCCCTTGAGCACTGCCGGACGTCCGTCATCACTCCTGCCCTCTGCGATGTTGTTTATCACATTGCAGCATTCGAAATACACCTTGTTCTTGCCGGCAGCCTTGAATGAGATATGACCACCCATATAGTCGTCGTAACCGTCGCGCCATCTCTGAAAGGAGTATTCCCGTCCTATGTTGCCAGGATCTTCGGGTGTGAGCAACGAGGAGGTGAACCACTTAGGACATTCGCGGTTAAAACTGACATCGGTAATCTTCATCTCCTTCCCTGTCTTGGGATTGGTCCAGGTGCCCTGCACCTGATAGTCCCAGCCGTCCACCAGTTTATGCTCCAAAGTGATGAAGCCGCTGACCTTACCGTCGGGCTGATATTCGTTGAGTGTATAGAAGTCGGTTTCGTTATGCCGGCTGACGCTGCCGACGACCATGATGGGCGCGGGATTCTTAGCCTTGGGGTAATAGATATAGCCAGCCACGGTGTTGTCCTCGTTCTTCTGGAAGGCGATCGTGACGGAGATGCGCCCGTCGAGCTTGGCGTTATAGCGTTGCAGGGGATATTTGGTCATAGAGGGACTGATGGGATTATCGTCATCGCTCTCGATGGCCCATATCTCGTCAAGATAGTGCACGAGCTTATGGCCATGCCAGCGATAGTAACTGGTATAGCGCTCGTCAGGCCCTGCGCTTCCTGTGTGGACGAGATATTTATTATCTTCATCGGGCATCAGTTCACCATTGCCCGCATAGCCTTCGGGATAGACGAACTGGTGCTGCGCCTGATCCCACAGCAGAGCCTCTTGCTGGGTATTAGTGGAAAAACCGCCATAGTAGCCCAGATAGACTTCCACGTCGGGATATCCGTCGAAGTTGATATCCTCCTCAGAATAGCAACCTACCGTTGTGGCCAAATCCTCCGAGAGCGGTACACTCAGTTCGAAGGTATATTCCTTGACGAGTTTGCCGCCCGCGTATGTGCCGAAGGTGATCTCCGAGATATTGCCGTCACCGTCCTTCACCTTCGTGGCCTTGAAGGTGAAGTCCTTGCGCTCATACTTTGGCTGTGCCTGAGCACCCATTGCCAGGACTACGGCCGCGATCAACAAGAACCATTTTTTCATAGCTGAGTCTTGTATTTATTTTTATAGGTTAAAGACCTGATGTTTTTAATCAGGGTTTCGGCCTCCTGTCCATCAAGATGGAGGCGATAGGCCAATGCAGCCGCGAGCCCTGTCTTTCCGCTGGCCGTAGGACCGAGTATGGTGATCATCTTCAGCATATTTCTTATATTAACAGGTTGTCTTTCTTAAAAATCAGAACAAGAAGCCTAATGTGGCCACAAGTCCTTTGGTATAGGTATCGAGTTTAAGTAATGGAAGTTCATATCGGAAAATGGCTTGCAAAGCATGCTTGCCAAGCTTCATCTCAACACCTCCACCTACATAGATTCCAAAATTGGTTGGGAGTTCAAATCCATCGTCCTTATCAGAAAGATTCTCTTTGTCATAGTCGGATGCGTACGGAATGTCGCGAGTCTTTCCAATCGGGCGTGAGAGGAACACGCCGCCTCCAATAAGCGGTGTAATCTTGCCTGCTGGTATGAAGCGATAATTAGTTCCCATATGGACACCAATTTCAGCGACAGTAACACTCCATTCTTTCTGCACATTCTCCCCACTAAAAGAAGAATAATAACTATAGGTTCCACTTTTTGAAATCGTATTCAGTTCAAGCATCAGTTGCAGAGAGAAATGTTTCGAACGGCGAGGGAAGAACCATTCCACCCCACCAGCCAGATGCAGTCCTACAGCATTGACATCAATCTTTCCTTCTTCGCGTAATGCGCCGATGAATGTTCCTGCCTCTACCGAGAAATGGTAATTGGAAGTCGACGATTTCTTGGCATCATACTGGAACACCACGCAGTCGCCATCAGCCTGGCAGTATTCTTCGTTGTACTCACGTGTTATCAGCAGCATTTTATTGGCTGTGATGCTACCATCCTGCAACTGTTCCCATGCCTTGTGGCTTTTTCTCAGCAAATGCAACGCCGGCCCCAATGCCAATTCGCGCTTCTTACGGGCATCTTCCACCGTATAGGCCGACAAATCGCCGGGGTCTCTCACCAGTGCCACCTTGCCATCCTGATCGACGAGATAGTATTGAGCATTTGTCCAGGTGTTCTCATAGCGGTAGAGGCTCACTCCTCCTTGCAGCAGATACTCGGCAAAGATGGTCTGCTCCTGTCCATCTACAAGAAACGTCCTGGTGACGAAATAGACACCATCATTCATCAGCCGGAAGCCTGCTATCTGACCAGGCAGATAAGCGACATAGGCCGTTTCGCCATCTCGCAGGAAATGGCATACACGTGCCAATCTGCCACGCGTCTGGTAGTCAATAGTCCCATAAATGGTGTCACCAGCATTCGTGATAACATAACCTTCCACCGGATTTTGTTGCGCCAGCACCTGAACGTTCACACAGCAGACGATAATAATCAAAAACAGTAACTTTTTCATTAACTTACACTTTAGATAACTAAACGCCCACAAAAGTACGAAAAAAAAATATTCCACCATTCGGAAAGGCCGTTTTTTTTCTCTGCCTTCATCATTTCACCTTCACGTAGATGCAATCAAATGGAAAATGGGGTCCAAAGACACATCAAAAAAGCCGTCCGACAAAATCGGACGGCTAATATTTTTAATTGCGTCAACTCTTATTTGAGCTCAGCGAGGTACTTAATGGTGCGAACCATCTGAGAAGTGTAAGAGTTCTCATTGTCGTACCAAGCAACAACCTGAACGAGAGAGTTGCCGTCACCGATCTTGCTTACCATGGTCTGGTTAGCATCGAACAGTGAACCGAACTTCATACCGATGATGTCGCTGGAAACCAGCTTCTCCTCAGTGTAACCGAAGCTCTCGTTGGCAGCAGCCTTCATGGCAGCGTTGATGTCCTCAACAGTAACCTCACCCTTCACAACAGCGTGCAGGATAGTGGTAGAACCTGTAGGAGTGGGAACACGCTGGGCAGCACCGATCAGCTTACCGTTCAGCTCGGGGATAACCAGACCGATAGCCTTGGCAGCACCGGTAGAGTTAGGAACGATGTTCTGGGCACCGGCACGGGCACGCTGAACATCACCCTTGCGCTGAGGACCGTCGAGAATCATCTGGTCGCCAGTGTAAGCGTGTACGGTTGTCATGATACCGCTCTGGATAGCAGCGAAATCGTTCAGAGCCTTAGTCATAGGAGCCAGACAGTTAGTGGTGCAAGAAGCAGCAGAGATAACAGTGTCGGCAGGAGTCAAAGTCTTGTGGTTCACGTTGTAAACGATGGTGGGCAGGTCGTTGCCAGCAGGAGCAGAGATCACAACCTTCTTGGCACCAGCCTTGATGTGAGCAGAAGCCTTCTCCTTAGAAGTGTAGAAACCTGTGCACTCCAGAACAACGTCAACGTCGAGTTCTCCCCAAGGCAGTTCAGCGGCGTTGGGAACAGCATAGATGGTAATCTCCTTACCGTCAACGATGATAGAGTTGTCTGTGCAGTCAACAGTGTGCTTGTTCTCACCAATCTTGCCACAGAAACCACCCTGAGCGGTGTCATACTTCAGCAGGTGAGCAAGCATCTTGGGGCTTGTCAAGTCGTTGATTGCTACTACTTCATAACCTTCAGCCTCGAACATCTGACGGAAAGCGAGGCGACCAATACGGCCGAAACCGTTAATAGCTACTTTTGTCATTTTTTAATTATATTAAAAGGGTTAAAATAAAATCCTCAATTACATACCTTTTTGCCTGCCAAGAGGGGCTTTTTGCATTTATTCGTAAAAAAATTGCCCCCATAAAGCACTTTTTTCTTTTTTCGCGTGCAAAGTTACAATATTTTTTCTATATTTGCACTCGAATACAATCTTAATTATATTAAAAAGTATTTAAGATTAAGGTTCAAAAATAAAAAACCAAAACTGCAATTCCAGATTGCAACTTGAAGATTACAAAACCAAAGAAAAAGAAGCGTTAACATATTATTAATTTAAAAATTTAAAACTATGGGATTTGTTAAAGAATTCAAGGAATTTGCCATGAAGGGCAATGTGATGGACATGGCAGTCGGTGTGATCATCGGCGGTGCTTTCGGTAAAATCGTGACTTCATTGGTTGACGATGTGCTGATGCCAATCATCGGAATGCTTACCGGTGGTGTTGACTTCAACGGTCTGGTTGCCAAGGTGGGTGACGCTACCGTAAAATACGGTACATTCATCCAGAACATCATTGACTTCCTCATCATCGCCCTGTGTATCTTCTGCATGATCAAGGCCATGAACAAGCTGAAGAAGCAGGAAGAGCCCGCTCCCGAGGCTCCCGCAGGTCCTACCACTGAAGAGCTGCTGGCTGACATCAAGGATATCCTGAAGAACAAATAAATCATTTTACGACCTATTATCTAATCAGCGGGAACCCCTCGGGGTTTCCGCTTTGTTTATGTACGTCTTATTTCTACTAATCAGAAGCGTTGTTTCCAACCAATGGAAGCATCCTTTCCAGACTTTGGAAGCAACCTTTCCACCCATTGGAAGCAAGACATGTCATTTAGCAAAAGCGCACCGAAAACGAGTTAGATTGCAAAATTGCATATTGCATTCAATTTTTTATTAAGGAGGAGAGAATGATTAAAGTATATATATAGTATATATTATATATATTATTAATAATCAATTATTTATATAAAATAATTAATCTTTATTAACCTACAAATTCTTCTCGCCTGAAAAAAAACGTATGCAATATGCAATTTTGCAATATTCTCCTATTTGCGGAGGCTAAGGTAGAAAAACCATCAAATGTATGGATTTCTCTGATTTTATTTGTACCTTTGCCATGCTGTATCAGAGTGAAGCTTGTTTTCTAATCGCAGCACTAAGACAAGTGAAATATCTGGCATGGCAAAACCACTGGCAACTCTTTGTTGCCTAGGACATTAAAACCACAAAAAACAATAGTGTTGCGGAAAGAAGGTGTATGAAAAGAATCGCTTTATCAATTATCGCAGTTCTTGCTCTGTTTTCAACAGTAAACTGCAAGAATGGAACAAATGGTGCAAATGATGTAAAAGCCAACATTGCGCAAGTTCAAGTTCAAGATTCTACGGTACTTGGCAAACTCTATTTCGTCAACCTCAAGGAGGGAGAAAAGCCCGTCATGACAGGCCTGAGCCTATTCGGCGACCGTTGCGGCACCGGTGATTTCAACCACAAGCCCTACGCCACAGAAGGTATCCGCTCTGTTTTTGAATTGAACGAATGGATAGAGTTTCATCCACAATCAAACGCAAAGACAGGCATCAAGGTGATGGTTTTCAAGCACAATGCCGACCAAGGTTCTTACCAGAAAAACACTTTGAGCGACAAAACCCCTGGTTATATTCAAGAGTGCGAATTGAACAAAGATCCTGAGGCAGAAGAAGACGCTCATTGGGGCTCCTTCTATCTTCATCCCGAAGAGGTTGAGCCAGGCTTCTACGACTTTGTTTTCCTCTACAACAACAAGGTCATTGCAACCATGCCGACTAGGTTTTATCCCGAAAATCAAATAATAGAAAAATCCGACTCGGAACTAGAGAAGCTCATGAAGCAACCTGTCAATCAATAGTTGCCTTCCCACCCACAAATCTATTTTTCATAGCGGAATAGAAGAAAGGGGGTCGCTTTTCGCGACCCCCTTGTGGTTTCATAGCATTGAAAGGATAGGCTATTTGAATTTGTAGGGCAGGTCTCCCTTCACCCAGTTGGTGCCGTCTCCCCAACCGGGGTTCTGCTCCAATACGCCTTCTGACAAAGTCACCTGATCCTCGGGGATCTTGAAGAATCCGCCGCCGGTGTCAGCATAGCGCTTCATGAAGTCGTTGGTAAAGGCATATTCTCCGGGAATACCCTGATTGAGGATGGGGTTACCCACCTGGTTCTTCACCTTCTCGGAAACATCTCCCCAACGGCGGAGGTCATTCCAGCGCAGGGCTTCGAAGCAGAGCTCGTAGCGACGCTCTTTCTTCAGGCTGGACAGGCTATAGGCAATATCGGGCAGACCAGCACGCTGACGGACGGCATTCAAGCCACTCTTGCCATTATAGACAGTCTTGCCATCGGTGAGCTCAGCGTGCATCAAGAGCACATCGGCAAAGCGCAGCCACACGAGCGACTGGGTCAAACCGGTCTGACGGTTGTTCTCACTACCATAGTAGTAGCCGTAGCTCAGATAGCGGCCGCTATGGTCTTCATTCCAAGCCTCACAGCCGATGTATTTCTTGGCCAGTAGGTCGGTATTCTCCACTTCTTTGGCAGGATCGCCTTTATAATTGGGAATCTCATCGGCACGCTTGCAGATAGAGCCTACACGACGGTAGTCGCCAGCGTAATCGGGATCTTCAGCCCAATCGGTCCACAACTTCCAGCACACGGGACCGTTGGAATAGCCCTGTACAGAGAACGGGAAGGCTGCCTCGGTGGTCTTACGCGGGTTGTAGAACTCCACAATACGATTGTGACGCAGCAGACCGTCGGCACTCCAACCGGGAACATTCGACATCTTAACGGCAAACATGCTCTCGATGTTCTCGTCGGTCTCCCAGTTGATGCCGTCTTTAATTTTGTAACCGGTGATGGAGTCTGTGCCAGCAGCAGTCTTGACAATGATAGGTTCGTTGGTATAGGGATAGTCCTTAGCGGTGTAAGGGTTGGTATAAGGCCAGAGGTTACGCTGGTCGCTGACAAGTCCGTATCCACTGTTCTGGATACAATCCTCGAGCCATGATACGACCTGCGCCTTGGAGATGCTTCCTCCATCAACAAGGGGAAGTTCTGATTTCTTATAGAAACCAGTATAGAACAGCCACACACGGGCCATCATACCCTCGGCAGCCCACTTGGAAACACGACCGATGCCAAAGTTAGGATACTTGGTTGACGGGCCAGCCTCAATGGAAGCTTTCAGGTCGGAGGCAATTTGTGCATAAACCTCATCCGGTGTAGCCCTTGGCAGATTCTGGGGCTCTGTTGACAATACCAGAGGCACACCATTAAATACCTGAGCCAGGTTGAAATAATAGAAGGCGCGAAGGAAATAGGTTTCGCAAAGCAGCTGGTTCTTCTTATCACCCGAAGACCATTCCTTCACATTGTCGATGGTTTCCAAAGCATTGTTGGCACGGTTGATACCGGCATAGCGCTGCTTCCAGAGGGGTTTCATCCAGTCCAGATAAGCGTTCATCAGACGGTCAACGCCCTGGGCACCGATGTTACTCTGGCTTCCACCGCCCAGTCGATCGTCTGAAGCGATGTCAAAGATAAAGAATGGATCCTCCTCGGGGTCGGCCAGATTTCGGTTCATGGCGGCATAAATACCATTTACCATCTGAACGGCATCACTCTCGCTGATCGGGAAATTCGAGGTATCCTTCTTCGTAAGGTTGTCCGTGTCGAGGAAATCTTCACAGGCACACAATCCAAAGATCACGCAGAAAGCGCAGATCATATATAACAGATTCTTTTTCATAATCTTCATGAATTATCAGTTCTTAAAAGTTAACGTTCAGACCCACCTGGATGGCACGTGACGAAGGATAATAGCCACAGTCGATACCAGATGCCCAGCTATTTCCGTTACCGAAACCAACCTCAGGATCCATACCAGAGTAGCCAGTGAACGTGATGAAATTACTGAGAGATACATAGAGACGACACTTCTGTACGGGCAGTTTCGAATAGAGACGCTTGAAATCATAGCCGAAGGAAATGCGGGAAATCTTGAAGAAGTCGGCATCCTCAATCCAAACGCGTGAGATTTCAGACATGTTGGCGGTCTTACCGTCGGAGAAGCGGGGATAGCGGTTGGTGCTGCCTTCGCCTGTCCAGTACTTGGTATAGACATCCGTACAGTAGTTGTCATCGGGATGGTCAGAGAACTGACGATAGCTCTTGGCTACCTGCTGTCCGAAGGAACCATAGCCGTTGATACCCAGGTCAAAGCCCTTATAGGCGATGTTGATGTTCAGACCAACGGTATAGTCAGGATTCGGATCACCGATCATGGTCTTGTCACCTTCTTTCGTGATTTTACCATCTCCATTGAGATCCTTGAACATCACGTCACCTGGCTGCAACGATGCGCCCTGCAGAGAGTTTGCCTTATCACCATTACAGTTACGGGCGAGGTAATCCTGCAGCTGCTGCTCGTTCTGGATGATGCCTTCCATGTCGTAACCCCAGAAGTAACCGATAGGATAGCCTACCTGTACACGGTTAATCTCGGCCGTGTTCTGTGCAATGGCGTTTTCGCTTCCGTGAATGATACCTTCGGAGTTTGCCAGACGGGTAACCTCGTTCTTGTTGTGCGAGAAGTTGGCAGAGACACTATATCTGAAGTCCTTACCGATCTTGTCGTTCCAAGACAATTGAACCTCATAACCTTTGTTCTCGATGTCACCACCATTAATGTAAGGCGGGTTTGTTCCGTAGATAAGCAGTGTAGGCGCGACAACCAGCCAGTCCTTGGTGGTTTTCTTATACCAGTCGAAGACAACACCTAAGCGGTTGTTCAGCAGACGGGCATCAAAACCGAAGTCGAGCTGCTCAGAGGTCTCCCACTTCACATCCTCATTGGGAAGAATATCGGGGAAGGCACCCAGTCCTGGAGTGTCCTTACTGTCGAAATAATAAGGTTCGTTGATGTTGATGGTGGCCAGATACTGGAAGTTGGAGATGTTACAGTTACCGTTCTGACCCCAGCTGGCACGCAGTTTCAGGAAGTCGAGCCAGCTCTTGGTGCTCTCCATGAACTTCTCGCTTGAGATTACCCAACCTGCAGAGACAGAGGGGAAGTAACCCCAGCGCTTACCGCGTTTGAAGTTGGAAGAACCATCAGCACGGAGTACGAGTGAGAGCAGGTAGGTTTCATCGTAGTTGTAGTTCACACGTCCGAAGAACGAAGCAATGGAACCCTGTGCTTCAGGACTACCGCCGACCGAGGTCAACGATTTGTCTATCACATTGGCATTGTCAATAAAGGCATGTTCGAACGAACCCGGGAACTGTGAGTTGCCATTGGTTACGTTGAGACCATTGCCATAACCCCATTTCTCGACAGACTGTCCGAGGAGGGCATCGATATTATGTTTGCCAAAGGACTTCACCCAATTGATGGTGTTCTCCAAAGACCAACGAATGCTGTATGATTGGCTCTGTCTGACTTCGTCATTGGCTTGCATATTCTTGGCGCTAAGCTCATAGACAGGCACATAGCTGCGGCTCTCTCTGTGGCGGTAAAGCCATCCTGCACTGGTACGCCAGGTGAGACCCTTGATGGGTGCAAACTCCAGGAAGAAGTTCGATTGCAGGCGCCAGCCCTTGTTGTAGCCCATGCTATTATTATACTTCATCGATGCCAGCGGATTGGATGCTTCGTCAAGGAAGTTCCATTTGTCGGCCAGGATATCCTTATACTCGTAGTATTCTCCCTCATCGTTATAGAGAGGCAGCAGCGGGGTCATAGCCAGAAGCGTCCGGATGCTGTTGCCATAGATACCTCCCACAGACACGCCACGCTTGTCGGTAGAAGAGAAGGTCACGTTCTCACCTACCTTCAGCACGTCGCGGCCTTTGCTCCTGATCAGCGAATAGTCGGAGTTCAGACGAACGGTATAGCGGTCGAACTTCGGATCGGCAGGTGCACCCAGTGTACCCGTCTGGTGATACTTGGTGAAACCGAGGGCAAAGCGCGAAAGATCACCGCCACCAGAGATCGTGACGGATGCATTGTGCATCGGCGCATTGTCGATGGTGGTTTCTTCGAGCCAGTTGGTACCGTTCCAGCTTCCATTCTGAATCAAAGCATACTGCTTGGGGATGTAATTCTCCCAAACGTATGGCTCAACGCCCTGAATCTCGCGGGCCTTGTTGATAATCTCCATATACTGGGTAGCGTTCAAAGGAGTAACACCGTTGGTATTTACATTCTGCCAGCCCAGATAGCCGTCGAATGATACCCGTATACGTCCACCACTGGCCTTACCCTTCTTGGTGGTAACAAGAACGACACCATTGGAAGCGCGAGCACCATAGATGGCACTGGAGGCAGCATCCTTCAGAATGTCGATGCTCTCGATATCATTCGGAGAGAGGTCATCGATATTGGCACCTGGCACACCGTCAACCACATACAGCGGGGTGTTGGAACCTACAGTACCCATACCACGGATTACAACCTTGTAACCCTCACCAGGCTGTCCGGAGTTCATGACAATGTTCATACCAGAAGCCAGACTCTGCAAGGCGCCAAAAGCATCCACGGCATTCACGGCTTCGATGTTCTCAGAGGTTACATGCACGGTTGAACCTGTAACCAGTTTCTTGCGCTGGGTACCATAACCCACCACCACAACGTCGTCAAGTAGTTCGGCATCCTCTTCAAGGACAACGGAAAGGCTTCGCCCTGCTGTCGGCTTCACGACTGATGTCTTGTAACCGACACAGGAGATTCTCAAACTTGCACCTCGTGCAACGGAAATCGAGAACGAACCATCAATGCCCGACAGCGTTCCGTTACTCTTAGAGCCCACTTCTACGATGCTTGCTCCGATAACCGGTTGATTCTCAGAGTCAAGCACAACACCTCTCACCTGCATAGACGAGCCTGACTGAAGAGGTGACTCTTCGGCCTTGACAGGTAGAACGGACATAGTTGTCCCCAATACCAATAAACCCGTACAGATGACTGAAAGGATTTTTGAGTAATAATTCATAAAACGGTTAATTAGTAAAACATATAAGTTAGTGTAAAAAAAGGCATCAAACAAAACATCACAAAAAAGACATCTGCTAATTACATCAAACAAAAGACATCCAAAAATTACATCTTTATACCTCATCCGAAATCTACCGGAATAGGGTTTAATCATCTTAGTAAGGTTAATAATTCAATTCGAATGCAAATATATACAAAAATATCCAACAAGCAAATTATTTGTCTCTTTTTTTTATTACAGCTGTCAAATTTCACCCAATATATACAAATCATCACGACAGAAAAGCCACGAAAATGATTTGCATCATTAAATTGGCTCAAAAAGGATTTTTATCGGGAAAAGAGCACGCTGTTTTATAAATAAACAGTACCTTTGCACCCCTTATTTCAAGGTAAAAAGGATAACAGTTTACAATCACACAATGAAGACATTAGATTTCAAGCCGAAAATGGCTTCGGCCATCAAGCATTATGACAAGAAGACGTTCATGGCCGACCTCATGGCGGGCATCATCGTGGGTATCGTGGCGCTGCCGCTGGCTATCGCCTTTGGTATCGCCTCGGGCGTTTCGCCTGAAAAGGGTATCATCACGGCCATCGTGGCGGGTTTCATGATTTCCGCTTTCGGAGGTTCTAAGGTGCAGATAGGAGGTCCCACGGGTGCCTTCATCATCACCGTCTATGGAATCATCCAGCAGTACGGCATGCAGGGACTCACTATCGCCACGCTGATGGCCGGTGTGTTCCTCATCTTGTTAGGCGTGCTCCGGCTGGGTACCATCATCAAATACATTCCCTACCCTATCGTTGTGGGTTTCACCAGCGGTATCGCCGTCACCATCTTCACCACGCAAATCAAGGACCTGCTGGGTATGACGATGGACGAGAATCCCGCCGACTTCATTGAGAAATGGATTGCCTACGGCCGCAACATCGGAAACATTGACCTCTGGAGTGCGCTGATGGGTCTGCTCAGCATTCTCATCATCACCCTGATGCCCCGTCTGAACAAGAAGATTCCAGGATCGCTCATCGCCATCATCGTGGTAACCATCGTAGCCCTGTTGCTCAAGAACTATGCGGGCGTCACCTCCATAGAGACCATTGGCGACCGTTTCAGTATATCTTCCCAGTTACCAGGAGCCACGGTTCCCGAACTGACTTGGGATACCATCAAAGGACTGGCTGGTCCCGCTATGACCATCGCCATCCTGGGTGCCATTGAGAGTCTGCTCTCGGCAACGGTGGCCGACGGTGTCATCGGCGACCATCACAACTCCAACACCGAGCTCATCGGTCAGGGACTGGCCAACATCGTCTCCCCCATCTTCGGCGGCATTCCCGCCACGGGAGCCATTGCCCGCACCATGACCAACATCAACAATGGCGGACGTACGCCCATAGCCGGCATCATTCATGCCGTGGTACTGCTGCTCATTTTCCTTTTCCTCATGCCGTTGGCACAATACATTCCCATGGCCTGTCTGGCTGGTGTACTCGTAGTCGTCAGTTATGGCATGAGCGGTTGGCGTTCGTTCCTGGCCATGCTGAAGAATCCCAAGAGCGACGTCACGGTGCTCGTGCTCACGTTCCTGCTCACCATCATCTTCGACCTTACCATCGCCATCGAGGTGGGCATCATCTGCGCCTGCCTGCTCTTCATGCGACGCATGAGTGAGACCAGCGACGTGCGTGCCATCTATGATGAGATTGACCTCAACGAAGATGCCGATATGGAAGCCGGAAATCTGGAGCATCTCACCATCCCCGAACATGTGGAAGTATATGAAATCAACGGTCCTTACTTCTTCGGTGCCGGTAACCGCGCTGAGGAGATGATGACGCGCTTCGGCAAACATCCGAAGGTACGCATCATCCGTATGCGTAAGGTGCCCTTCATCGACTCAACTGGCCTCCACAACCTAGAGAACCTCTGTCTGATGTCGCAGAAGGAGAACATTCAGATTGTACTCTCGGGCGTAAATGAAAAAGTGGAAGCCGTCCTGATGAAGAACGGCTTCGAGAAACTTCTGGGACGCGAGAATATCTGCAACCACATTGACCTCGCATTGGCACGTGCCCGCGAGATCGTTGCCTGATACTGTCTATCTCCCAGAATAGATGCGGCGCTTCAGCGCTATCAGTTCTTCACGGGCTTTCACTCCGGCCTCATAGCCGAGTTCTATCATCTGCCGGATGTCGGTCTTGTTGAAGTCACTGGCTCCGAAGCCGTCAAGCATCGGATGGATATAAACGTCAACCGCCTTGCGGTTGGCGTTATATTTTTTCCAGTCAGGACGCTCCACCAACCAGTTGAGCGGGCCATCGATACCCAACAAGTCTTTCAGCGAGAATTCACGGTCCTTGTGTTGCTTCTGTTGCAAGTCGATGGCAATCACCACATCAGCACCCATCGCCTTCACCACATCCACAGGCAGGTTGTTGAGCAGTCCGCCATCCATCAACATCCTGCCGTTTTGGATGACAGGTTTGAAGACACCGGGAATAGACATGCTGGCTCTCATGGCATCGCACAACAGTCCTTCGCTCATCACTACTTCTTCGTTGGCATTGACATCTGCGGCCACACAACGGAAGGGTATCCTGAGTTCATGGAAATGCTTCTGATGAGTGACTCTGCCAAGGAATTCACGCACATTATTTGTAAACAGTTGCAGCCAGTCCTGATTCACGAAGAGCGAATCCAACTGACGGGAACGGACGTCCATCGCATACAAGCCTCCCACAATGCTTCCGATACTTGTACCCGCTATGTAATCGATGGGAATCCCCACCTCCTCTATCACCTTCAGGGCACCAATCTCAGCAGCTCCCTTGGCTCCGCCGCCTCCCAACACCAATCCTACCTTCAGCCTTTCACCGGCAGGCTCATCAGCCATCATGCCGATGCTCACCGTAAGCATCAGCAACAGCATGATCCAACGTCCTAAAATCAATGGTCTCAAAATCTCCGATTACTCTTTTCAGAACGGCCATCCGCCACGGATGCCCTCGATGATACCATTCAGTTCACCTGCGATATTGCGCACACCATTCACTAGACGCTGCTTGGCTCCCTGAGCCATATACTTCGCACACTGGCCTTCCAGTTCGCCGATATGTTGTTTCTCTTGCGGCGTATAATCCCTTTCAAACTTGGAAATACGCTTGCGTATGGTCTTGAAGTCATCCACAGCATTCTGCCAGTCTCTCACCGAATAATACTGGGCATTGTCGCGTAGTTCATACGAATAACGCTCCAACTGGTTAATGGCACTCTGCTTCGTGGCGCAACTGCCCAGCATGAGCACGGCCATCAGAGCAACTAATAGAATTTTACCTTTCATATCATTCTTCACTCTTCACTTTCAAAGCACTGCCTTAATCTGCTCTATCATTTCTTGATACTCAGCATCCGAGAGATACACCTTGCCTGGATTCATCTGGAACGTGCCGCCATAATCGGGACCATCCACATACTTCGGAGCCAGATGGAAATGCAGGTGGGACAGCTTGTCGCTGTAGGCACCATAGTTGATTTTCTCTGGATTGAAAGCCTTCTGCATTGCACGCGTCACCTGAGCCACGTCTGCCATGAAGGCATTGCGCTCCTCGTCAGAAAGTTCATTCAAATCGTTCACATGGCCGTTATAAGCCACCAGGCAACGACCGCGGTATGTCTGTTCTTTAAATAAGAACGCGCGAGAGACACGCAGTTCGGCAAACTGAATCATCAAATCCTTCTGTGTCTGATTATTCGTGCAGTAGAGGCACTCTTTGGGATCGCTATACATTGTTTTTAAGTTTTAAGTTATTAATCCATTAAGTTTACAATGCCACAAAAGTAGGCAATAAATACCAAACCGCCAAACATTCTTGCAAACGTTAACGTTCATTTTTTGCTTTTAGGAAGAACAACGTAACGGAAAACGCCTTACCTTTGCACCCGAAAACAAACTTAAAAACCCCTAAAACTCAAAAAACAATGGAAAAGAAATTCATCATCGGTGACCGCGAGAAGAACGAGTGGGTATCCGTATTCGACAACAACAAGAAGCAACTGGAGTTTAAGAACCACATCGCCGAGGCCAAGACCTACGACGAGCGCCGTTCTGCAGAAATCGATCTCAAACTACTTCAGGCCACAGGTTTCTTCGGTGACCTCCGCGTCTATCTCTTCGAGGATGGCAAAGCCTTCGTAGCCGGAGAGCGCGACGGTTTCCTCTAACCCATACAATAAATAGAAAGAAATAGCCAGAGCGTAATAACTCTGGCTATTTCTTTTATTATCGGTTAGTTCTTTTACTCCCACTCGATGGTTCCGGTGGGTTTCGGAGTGAGGTCGTAGAGTACGCGGTTCACGCCGGGGACCTCGGTGATGATGCGCTGGGTAATGTGGTGCAACACGGGATAGGGAATCTCCTCAATGGTTGCGGTCATGGCATCGCGCGTATTCACGGCACGGATGATGACTGGCCAGTCCCAACTGCGCTTATTGTCCTTGACACCGGTAGATTTGTAGTCGGGCACGATGGTGAAATACTGCCATACCTTGCCTGACAGTCCATTCTTTTCGAACTCCTCGCGCAGAATGGCATCGGACTCACGAAGGGCTTCCAGACGGTCGCGGGTGATGGCACCTGTGCAACGGACGCCCAGGCCAGGACCGGGGAAGGGCTGACGGAACACCATGTTATCGGGCAGTCCAAGTTCCTTACCAACCACACGAACTTCATCCTTGAAGAGCAGCTTGATGGGCTCAACGAGTTCGAACTGCAGGTCTTCGGGCAGACCGCCCACGTTGTGGTGACTCTTGACGGGACCAGACTCCACGATGTCGGGATAGATGGTACCCTGAGCCAAGAAGCTGATGCCTTCCTGCTTGCGGGCCTCTTCCTCAAACACGCGGATGAACTCGGCGCCGATAATCTTGCGCTTCTGCTCAGGGTCAGAGATACCAGCCAGCTTGTCGAGGAAGCGGTCGGTGGCATCAACATAAACCAAATTAGCATCCAACTCGTCGCGGAACACGCGCACTACCTGTTCGGGTTCGCCCTTGCGGAGCAGACCGTGATTCACATGAACAGAGACGAGCTGTTTGCCCACGGCCTTGATGAGAAGGGCAGCCACCACGGATGAGTCGACACCTCCCGAGAGTGCCAGCAGCACCTTCTTGTCGCCAATCTGGGCGCGGAGTTCGCTGATCTGTTCGTCAATAAATTTCTTGGCCAGTTCCGGAGTTGTAATGCGCTCCATCGAGGCCGGACGTACGTTACCTGTTGTCATAATACTTTATCGTTGTTTAAGATGATTGTTCGGTCATAGGGGGTTACTCCCACTCAATCGTCGAGGGCGGCTTTGAGGAGATGTCGTAGCAGACGCGATTGACACCGCGCACCTTGTTGATTATCTCGTTCGACACGCGGGCCATGAAGTCGTAAGGCAGATGGGCCCAGTCGGCAGTCATGGCATCGGTAGAGGTGACAGCACGCAGGGCCACGGGATGCTCGTAGGTGCGCTCGTCGCCCATCACGCCGACCGAACGGATGGCACTGAGCAGTACTACGCCTGCCTGCCAGATCTGGTCGTAGAGGGAGACTTCGAGAGCCTCACCCCCCGCCCTCTCCGAAGGAGAGGGAGCCATCATCTTTACCGGCACTCCGGCGGCCAGCACACGGCGGGCTTCTTCGCCCGAGAGGCGTACCTTGTAGTCGCGCAGTCCGCGGATGAATATGTCGTCGGCATCTTGCAGTATGCGCACCTTCTCGGGGGTGATGTCGCCCAGTATGCGGACGGCCAGTCCCGGTCCGGGGAACGGATGGCGGGTGATGAGATGCTCGGGCATTCCCATCTGACGGCCCACACGGCGCACCTCGTCCTTGAACAGCCACTTCAGGGGCTCGCAGAGCTGGAGGTTCATCTCCTTGGGCAGTCCGCCCACGTTGTGGTGGCTCTTAATCACCTTGCCCGTGATGTTGAGCGACTCGATGCGGTCAGGATAGATGGTGCCCTGGGCCAGCCACTTGGCGTCGGAAATCTTCTTGGCCTCGGCATTGAAGACTTCCACGAAGTCGCGGCCTATGATTTTGCGCTTCTGTTCGGGGTCGGTGATACCGGCCAGATCGGCAAAGAACTTCTCTGAGGCATCCACGCCAATCACGTTGAGTCCCAGCACCTTATAGTCGTCCATCACCTGCTTGAACTCGTTCTTGCGGAGCATGCCGTGGTCGACGAAGATACAGGTGAGCCGGTTGCCGATGGCCTTGTTGAGCAATACTGCTGCTACGGAACTGTCGACTCC
>ONFE01000041.1 GCA_900316985.1 uncultured Prevotellaceae bacterium | reverse complement strand
AAGGCCAAGGGCCGTTGCCCCAACGCCCTGCTGATGGGAGCCGATATACCATCACTTCGTCCTTCAACCCTCAATCCCTCCTCTCTCCTCTCTCCTCTTTCCTCTCCCATCTACGAATACGACGTGAAGACGCAGGCAGGGCATAGCTATGAGTTTTTTTCTAACTAATTAATATATTATTGAAAACCTTTATGAGAAAGATTGTTTTGACGGCCTTATGTGCCGTTTCGTTGGCCGCAAGTGCCCAGTTTGGCAGGCCACAGATTCAACACATCTCCTTCAAGGATGCCTACAAGGATTACTTTATGGTAGGTGTGGCAGTGAACCAGCGTAACATCACACAGCCCGAGCAGATTGCGTTGGTGAAACAGGAGTTCAACAGCATTACTGCTGAGAACGACATGAAACCCGGCGTGATTCATCCCAAGGAGGGTGAGTGGAACTGGGAGAATGCAGACAAGATTGCCAACTTCTGCCGCCAGAACGGTATCAAGTTGCGTGGTCACAACCTCCTGTGGCACTCGCAGATGGCCGACTGGATGTTCTACGACAAGAAAAAGAACCTCGTCAAGAAGGAAGTGCTCTTTAAGCGCATGCGTGAGCATATCCATACCGTGGTGAACCGTTACAAGGACGTGATCTACTGCTGGGATGTTGTCAATGAGGCCATCAAGGACGGTCCTTCCCGTCCCGCTTTCTTTGGCGGTGGACAGGATCAGCCCTTGCGCGAATCTACATTCCTGAAGATTTGCGGCAACGATGAGTTTATCCGCAAGGCATTCGAATATGCCCGAGAGGCTGACCCCAATGCGCTGTTGTTTTACAACGACTACAACGAGTGCGACCCCGTGAAGCGCGACCGTATATATAATATGGTAAAGGAAATGAAGGCCGCCGGCGTGCCCATCGATGGTATCGGCATGCAGGGACACTACAATATCTACGGTCCTTCTGAGGAAGATATGGAGGCTGCCATCTCCAAGTATGAGGAGATTGTGGACCATATCCATATCACCGAACTCGACATCCGCGTCAATCAGGAGATGGGTGGACAGCTCCGCTTCTCACGCAACGAGGGTGCCGTGATCACCAACGACCAGAAACTCTTGCAGGAGAACAAGTACGCTGAGCTTTTCCGCGTACTCCGTCGCCACAAGGCAAAGGTGGATTGCGTTACTTTCTGGAACCTCTGCGATGCTGATTCATGGGTAGGCGTGAACAACTATCCCCTGCCTTTCGACAAAGACCTGAAGCCAAAGAACGTGCACACCGTGCTCACTCACTTCGATCCCTCTATCGACACACAGGTCATCAAGGAAGACTTCCAGCCTTGTGCCACTTGTCAGCCCCGCCAGCAGTATCCGCAGGTGAACTCTCAGGGCTTCGTACGTTTCCGCGTGGTGGCTCCCGATGCAAAGTATGTAATCTGCTCAGCCGGTCTCGGTGGTGGTATGTCTGGTACTGTCCTCAAGAAGCAGAAGGACGGCTCTTGGATGGGAACAACCCTGAAGCCCGAGGATGAAGGCTTCCATTACTATACCATCTCTGTGGATGGTGCACAGGTGCTTGACCCCGGAACCAACAGTTACTATGGCGGCAGCCGTTGGCAGAGTGGTACCGAAGTGCCCGCTCATGACGGTGCTTTCTATGCTGAGCGTACCGACATCGAGCACGGCTGTGTTCAGAAAGTGCTCTTCCCCTCAAAGGTTAACGGTGACCAACTCCGTCCTGCCTATGTCTATACACCTGCCGGTTACGGTAAGAACCCTAAGCAGCGCTATCCGGTGCTCTATCTGCAGCATGGATGGGGTGAGAACGAGACCTCATGGCCCGTTCAGGGTAAGGCCAACCTTATCATGGACAACCTCATTGCCGAGGGTAAGGCCCTGCCTTTCATCGTCGTGATGACCTACGGTATGACCAACGACATCGTCTTCGGACAGGGTTTCGACCGTAACAAGCTGGCCGATGATTTCCAGAAAGTGCTCGTTGACGAGCTGATTCCTTATGTTGACAGCCACTTCTTGACCAAAGCCGACAAGAAGAACCGTGCTATGGCCGGTCTCTCTATGGGAGGTATGGAGACACACGCCATCACGTTGGCTCGTCCTGAGACCTTCGGTAGCTGGGGTATCCTCAGCGGTGGTATGTACACTCCTGAAGAGGTGAAGGGCAAGAAGGTGGATTACATCTTTATCAGCTGTGGTTCCAAGGAAGGTCCCGACCGTATCCGTAAGGCCGTTGACGACCTGAAGGCTGCCGGTTACAATGCCGAGAGTTACATCTCCGAGGGCACAGCCCATGAGTTCCTCACTTGGCGCCGCTCTCTCTATCAGATGGCTCAGAAACTCTTCAAAAAGTAAGTTAATGAGTTGAGAGTTTAGAATTAAGAATTAAGAGTTTTGGCTTTGCCGATTCTCAGTTCAGAATTACGAATTATGCGTTTGGGTAAATTCTAAAATGATAATTCATAATCGCCGAAGGCGACAATTCTAAATTCTAAACTCTTAATTCATAAATTTAAAACCCTTCACCGTGGCGTGGAACGTTCTGTTCCCCAACGCTTAACGGCGAAGGTTTTTTTTCATCGTCATCGTTATAGTTAAGGTTATCGTTATCGTTAACGTTAGATAGACGTCCAAAACATCATCAGATGAAGAACAAACTAACTTAGTTTGTAGTCCTTCCCTCACACTGAGTGACTGGAGTATACGGAGAAACAACATCTTTAACCTTTAACCCTTAACCTTTGACCTGAAACTTGAAACCTGAAACTTGAAACGCGCTTAAGGCGCAACCTTCCCTTACACCATAGCGCCCTGTCTTGTTGGTATTAGCACCTTGCAGTGAAGGTGTTTTGCATTTGAAAATGTTCGTAATAAACACGCTGGAATGTGCTTGCATTGTTATTATTACTTGTTTTTATGCCTACAAAAGTAGACTATTAATCCCTTTTCGTATCATTTTTGTCGCTTATTGTTTATTTGTCGTAACATATTTGGATTGATTTTAAGTGTGAAACTAACAATAAAGTTTGTATCACTTAGAATTTTTGCATATTTGAATTATTATTTATAATTTTGCAGCGCAATTTTTAATTTAATAACTAATAAAAATGAGAAAATGAAAAGACTATTTTGTTTTACTGCTCCCAAGACCCAAACAAAGGAGTGTAGTTCACAATGCAGGCAATACATGCTTGTAAGAATGATGGTCATGGCGTTTGCCATGATGATGCTCGCGCCTTCGGCTGTGAAGGGTGATGTTATCGAAATTAATTTCAACGATGCATCCTTAGGTGCTTATTTCCATGAGCAAGATCCTACCAGTACTAAATATATTACTCCAGAATATGTAATGGGCGATAACTATAGTGCAATTTCGTATGCTAAGGTAGGAAATGTAATTAATTATAAATATTCAAACTCAGGAAGTGTTGATATCTCACGTTTGGCGTTTGCAATAAATACGAATGGGACAGGAAATACTCATAATAATGGCTATGGCTTTTATCTTAGAGCAGAACGAGGTAATGTAAAAAGAGGAGGCCTTTATACTGGTAATGGCAATTCTCTTTTTGCTGTTCTTGGTCTTAAGCCAGGCGACAATGTGAAAATTACATATGCAGCATCGTCTAATATTGGCGACGGCGGAGCTAATATTCGAATTAATAACGAAAGTATCTCCCGGACATGGTGCGACCAATTAGACAACGCAGGTGCTGAAAAAGAAGTTTCCATCGACATTAACTTTATAGGCGATCTCAATATTAAAGTAAACGCTGGAACGTATATTGAGAAGATTACGATTACAACCAATCCTGCCCAGTATGAAATCAAGACTAATGGCAATGAGAGTACTTTCGAATTTACAAAGGATGGAACTTTGGAAGAGAATGACTACGCTGTCCCCTATTTGGCTGCATCGTTTGGCAGTATCAATGACTACCTGTTGGTGCAGAATGGAACGGCTCACATGATTAAAGCAGATGGTTCTGAAGACCTCGTGACTGATCCCAGTAACAATTATCAGCCTTCTGCTGGTAGTTTCTATGCTTTTAAGCCTACAGCAGGCGGTCATTTGAAACTAGAGGGATCATACCAAGGTCAAGTACACTTATTTATTTACGATCCATCTCGAAATGGAGATAACTATAATTGGGTGCCAGGAAATTCTCAACAAGGCGGTGGACAGTTCTATGTGGCAACTTACTCTTCTGGGAATATAGAGTTTGATGTAGAAAAAGACAAGATATATTATATCTGCCAAGACAATAATAACGAAAGAGGCAATGCTTTCCATCTGCATAAGTTCACTTTTACACACACCTTTGGTTTGGCAGAACTCGCTAAGGTGATAGACAATGTTGACAGTTATGGGCAAGGCCAAATGATTGAACTGACAAGTGTTGAGGGTGTAACATCTACAACCACGGGAACAATTACTGTCAAGAGGTGCACGGGAAATATTGTTCCTACCAGTTTTGCCACCATTATTAGTGAAGGTAAACTTAAAATGGGCAAGCCGACGTTTGTTGATGGTACTGACCATGCGGGCACTGTCATCATTGATGTAAATTTGAGCGTGGGTGAAGCAACGTTTGTAGTTACTTTCCCCTACCATGCAGACTATAGGCCTGCTGGGTACACAGACCCCAACCGTTCATACGGACACACTTGGAATTTCATTGACCCAAGGAACTCTGATAGCAACAGCGGTAACTCGAAAGTATGGGATGGAAACTCTGGATTTAATAACGGACCTGCTACAACTGGTATCTTGTCTATCGGACAATATGAGGATTTAAGTTCGCAGATGCGCCATGAGACAGACGACCGTGAGTGGACTTACTCACAGCGCCAGACTGGTACGGCTGGTGGCTTCCACGATCCTTATTATGCAAATGTGTATGACATGGAGGGCGACAATGCCGACATGATTTGGGAAACAGAAGGTCTTTGGTTCGACACGGGTACCAACCTCTCGTGCATCTATAACGAAAAGAACGCTCTTGCATGGAATAATGATCCATTGGAGCAAAAGGGAAATCCTGTGAATTTCAAAACCCTGCAGTTGGTGGATGATAGTGGTAATCCCAAAACAACTACAGATGAGGATGGTAAAGTAATTGAATTCAATGAAGACCCCGACCGCTATGTAGGCTTGTTGCCTGTAACAGACGGCAAGAAGTCTTCGTTCACCATTCCCGGACTGAAGCCTGGCGACCGTGTGCTGATTTTCATGAAGTCGGGTGAAGCCACTGGAGACAACGGTATCTTCTTGAACATCACTGGAGCGAAGGATGCTTTAGGCAAAGCCATCAATCCGACAGACTTGTACAAAGCCGGTGGTACGAACTGGCAGCACAATCGCTATGAAGGTTGCTACCATTTCATCAAGGATGAGACAAAGGACCCTGGTTCTGAATATGGTCGCATGACATTCTCTATGAACTCTGGTTCTATGTGCAAACTGCTGTACATCCGCATCTATACGGGTCAGCGCATTGTCACCACGAACATCGTTTCTTCGGCTACGGGTGATGCTGGCCGACTGCTCTTCATGAACGATAAAGGTGCAGCATTGGGTTCCAATGGTCAGGGTAGCCAGATGTCACTGCGTTTCCGTGGAAAGGGACAGCATTCAACCAACCAAGTTCTTACCTATTCGGGTAATCTGAATGCTGCATCGTTCACAGGCGATAACTTCAAGGTCACCGGTGCGTACAACCACTTGATTGACTTCAAGTCAAAGGTGGGCGAAATCGGTATGTTCAGACTGCGTATGAATGATATTACTTATGAGTATGAGAAATCTTCAGATCAGAAAATAACATACGTTGCTGATTTCTGCGACCGTAACTTCACCGTAGGCTATCGTGACAAGGTGGACAAGTACCCATATACTTGGGACTTCACCGACATTCAAGGTTTCTCAAGCAGTAAGATGGATGCAGAGGCAGACAACTATCCTATAGCCGCTGCAGCCAACGATGCGTACGGATATGAATGGGATATCTCTTTGTTTGATGCATATGGAAACATGAAAGTGAATACTGGATGGGATCCCATTACAAACAACCTCATCTTCTCACCACATAAGATTGGATTCGGAAACCAGTTGTGGGCTGGTGGCAATGTAATTCCTGAAACCCGTGGTCTGTGGTTCTATTCAGAGGATGACAGTGAAACCGGTTATACATCAGAATATAGCTCTACACTTTATAACGGCTGCTTGCAGATTACCAGCGATGGTATCCGCTTTGCAAACGTTCCTGATCAGGCTGGCAAGCGTGTTGCATGGTGGAACTATAAGATGGTGGTTCCCGATGTGCCTGCTGATGGTGCTGTTTATCTGCGCATGAAGAGAGACACAAGCGTCCCCGACGATGCCAAGACACACTCAACAATTGATAATGCAGATGTTCCTTTCGTTGCTACCAGATTCCAGTTTGCCTCTCAATCGGCAAAGACTGAGGTGTTCACGACCACCGAAGTGAAGGGTAATGGTGACTATGCGTTCTATAAGGTGCCAAACACAACAACTAACGAATGGATTCTTGCAGTTAAGAATACCACAGGAAATGTAGAGCACCTGACATTCACCCTGAACGGCTGGATTGTGAAGAAGGTTGCTGTATCAACTGATGCCAAGACCGTGAATAGGTTAGGTTGGGCAACAGAGAGCCGTGCCCGCGTGATTGACCCGGCTCTAACTTCAGAAATGACAGGTTATCCCTTCGAGACCTACATTGTGACGGATGCCAACTATGCTAATAAGACGGTGACATTGCAACCAGTTAAGGTTATAAAACAAGCAGGTGATACAGAAAAAGCCAAAGTGATGCCAGCAGTAGAAGTAAATGAAGATGGTACCATTATAGAAAGTACTCTTAAGAATGCCTACATCATCCGTAACACGAAGTTGGATGATGAGAGAATCGTTAATAATATACCAGAGCCAGGTCGTGTGCAGATTCTGAATAATGGTTTCCATCTGTTCGTTCCTGATATGCATGACTACGTTGCCAACCGTACTGATAATATCGAAAACCAGAAGGAAGAGAATGTAATGACCAACAACATGCTTGTATCGTTGCTTACAGCTGGTACGGTGGTAAATAAACAGGGCAGTGGCAATATCTATAACTATGCTCTGACTTCACAGAAGAATAAAGTTGGGGATGATACTCAGACCTATCTTGATGAGATTGGTTTCTACCGCATTAAGGATGGAACGAAGAGCAGTGGCAACCAAGGCTATCTACCCGTGGATTGCACAGTACCAACTGGAACAACAGATGGCGGCGGTGCCAAGATGAGCATCATCTTCGATTCTTTCGATGATCCTGCAGAAACCGTTGAGACAGCCATTGAGGTTCCCTTCGAGAAAGTATTTGGCGGCTCTGATGCAGTATATTACAATCTGAATGGCCAGAAACTCAGCGGCAAGCCGACTCAGGGTGGACTTTATATTGTGAATGGAAAAAAAGTTATGGTAAAATAAAATTGAGGAGAATACAACAATGAAAAAGCAATATATTGTTCCCTTTGTGGAAATAGTGAATGTTCGACTGATAGGCTCTGTGCTCGAAACTGGTAATATGGGCAACGACAGTGATGAAACTTTGATCAATCCGACTCAGCCGAATCTCTGGGATGATAACGAAGAGGAGTAAAATACCGATACAGAATATCGATATATTTATCTTAGGTTAAGTAAGAACGAATAGTTTTTTCTTGTGACGCCGGTGCTGCAGTGATGCAGTGCCGGCGTTAATTTTTATTCCTTTCTCATGGCTCTTTTTTCTCTTCAATATAGGCGAGAAAACGTTATAATTGCTTTCGTGACATAAAATAAAGTTCATGTAACGTAAGAGTGGGGGCTGTTTTTATATTTATGTTAATTTTGCAGCATATTTATAACCATTTTGCATGTTTTAGCAGTTAGTGCTTACAACTTATTATTAAAATCTATAAAACTAAAGACTAGTGGAAAAGTCGAAATTAATGCTGATAGATTTATATCCGTCGTGTCTCTTTATGGGCGCGGCTGGGGCAGCCTATGCTGCCTGCACTAAAACCTAGGCTAGTGGCTTAGGTGAGTTTTGATAAATTATGGTTACAAAACCACGGGCACGCCTGATGTGAATCCCGCGTGCCCTTATTCTGAGAATCTCTACAATAACAATAAATAAAATTCATACAAAACAATGTTTAGACATTTCTTGACTATTTTGGCTGCGGCATTGGTTTTGCCTTTAGGGGCAAAAGCAGCAGCCCCTCAACAGCCGGACCCCAATTTCCATATTTTCCTCTGCTTCGGGCAGTCGAATATGGAGGGTAATGCGCGTCCTCAGGCACAGGATTTCGTCGGTGTCCCCGCCCGTTTCCTGACGATGGCTGCCGTGGATTTTGATCCTTCTATGGTGAAACCTAATCCCTGGAATCAGCGTCCCGACACCCTGAAACTCCCTACCCGTAAGAAAGGGGAATGGTATCAGGCGGTTCCTCCATTGGTACGCGTGACGACAGGACTGACACCTGCCGATTATTTCGGACGTACGCTCTGTGACAGTCTGCCTGAAAACCAACGCATAGGTGTCATCAATGTGGCCGTGGGTGGTTGCAAGATAGAGCTTTTTGACGCAGATTCTTGTGCCAATTATATCGCCACCAGTCCCGACTGGCTGAAGAATATGGCCCGTGAATACGACAACGATCCCTATGGCCGTCTGGTGGAAATGGCTAAGAAGGCCCAGGAGCAGGGCGTTATACGCGGCATTCTGCTCCATCAGGGAGAGTCGAACACGGGTCAGCAGGACTGGCCTTTGAAGGTGAAGAAGGTGTATGAGCGTCTGCTTAGCGACCTCAATCTGAAGGCTGAGGATGTTCCTCTGATTGCCGGTGAGGTGGTCAATGAAGATGTGAAAGGCAGTTGTGCAGGGATGAATCCCATTATCCAGACGTTGCCCGAAGTGATACCCACGGCTCATGTGGTATCTTCTGCCGGTTTGCCCTGTGCTTTCGATCATCTCCATTTCACAGCCGCCGGCTATCGTGAGTTGGGTAAGCGTTATGCCGAGGCTATGCTCCCGCTGCTGAAGAAATAAAGACCCGTCCCAGCGTTAACATTAGCTCTTATTATAAAAAAACGGTCATTCCATCGGGGATTTCCGTTTTTTTCTTTATCTTTGCCATCAAGATATGGAGAAGAAAGAACGGAAAGACGCTTTACGGCAGTATCAGCGCTACTTGAAACTGCAGAAGGGATTCACGCCTAACACGCTGGATGCCTATCTGCGGGATGTGCAGAAGCTGTTGCTCTACCTGAAAGGGGAGGGGATAGACCCGCTGGAAGTGAAGCTGGAAGACCTGGAGCATTTCTCTGCTTCGCTTCACGACCTCGGCATCGCCCCGTCTTCACAGGCCCGTATCCTCTGTGGCGTCCGTTCGTTTTACCGTTTTTTGAACCTTGACGGGTGGATAGAGCAGGATCCCGCTGAACTGCTGGAGTCTCCTAAGCAGGGAGAACACCTGCCGGAATTCCTTTCTACAGCCGAAGTGGACCAGTTGGAAGCCGCCATCGACGTCTCTAAATGGGAGGGGCATCGCAACCGTGCTATCATCGAAGTGCTTTTCTCTTGCGGCTTGCGCGTGTCGGAACTGGTGAACCTTCCGTTGAGTAACCTCTATCTCGACGAGGGTTTTATCCGTGTCTTTGGCAAGGGTCGCAAGGAACGGCTGGTGCCTATTTCCCCGAAAGCCATTAAGGAACTGAATTTGTGGTTTGCCGTTCGTCGCCATATGACCATTAAACCCGGCGAAGAGGATTATGTGTTTCTGAACCGCCGCGGCAGTCATCTCACCCGTACGATGATCCTTATTATGATAAAGCAGTACGCGCGTGAGGCTGGCATTCAGAAAACCATCTCTCCCCATACCCTCCGCCATTCCTTTGCTACGGCTCTGCTGGAAGGTGGTGCTGACCTCCGTGCCATTCAGGCGATGCTGGGTCATGAGTCCATCGGCACCACAGAAATCTATACCCATATTGATACGACCACCCTCCGTGAGGAGATTCTTCTACATCATCCGAGGAACATCAAAGATGAAAGATGAAGGATTAAAGATTAAAGATTAAGGATGGGGGATAAAAACTGCGGATTTATCGGCAAAAAAAGTGAGATAATTGTATTTTTACACATGTTTTTTAGGTCGAAAACACCGCTATTTATCGGATATGTTAAAAAAATGCGTGCAAAGGTAAAGAAAGCAAAACGTAACAAAATAAATGTGACGTTCCGTAAAGAAATAAAAACTAAAAATCTTGATAATATAAAAGATATATCGTAAATTTGCATCCGAAATGGACCCTTTTTGAGACCATAATTTCAAAACATAATTAAAGACCTATAATTGAAAACCTAAAAAATAACAATTGGTAGTATGTACATTTTCAAACGAACTGTTCCGACTTTGTTGATGCTGCTGGTCCCAATATTCATATGGGCTCAGGGTGGTATCAAGGTCAGCGGTACGGTAGCGGCCGAAGGTGGTGATCCGCTTATCGGCGCAACTGTCTTAGTGAAAGGGAATGCAAGTCGTGGTACTATTACGGACATTGACGGAAACTTCCAGATTGAAGTTCCATCCGAGCAGTCAGTACTTGTTTTTTCCTATGTAGGTATGACCTCGAAGGAAGTCAGGGTTGGTAAGCAGCGTAATTTCAAGGTTTCGCTCGAAGAAGAAAACCAGCTTGACGAAGTCGTGGTAGTAGGTTACGGCCAACAGAAGAAAGCCTCGGTGGTGGGTGCTATTACGCAGACCACGGGTGAAGTGCTGGAGCGCGCCGCAGGTATCGGTAGTGTGGGTGCAGCCCTTACCGGTAACCTTCCCGGTGTGGCTACAATTGCTTCCTCTGGTCAGCCAGGTGAAGAAGACCCTCGAATTTACATTCGTGGTGCAGCAGCCTGGAATACCGATGCCCAGCCTCTGATCCTCGTTGATGGCGTTGAGCGTGAAATCAAGTCAGTCGATATTACTTCGGTGGCTACGATTTCCGTCTTGAAGGATGCCTCTGCAACTGCTGTCTACGGTGTGAAAGGTGCTAATGGCGTTATCCTGATTACCACCAAGCGTGGTGTGGAAGGTAAGGCAAGAATCGACGTGGGCTTCAACGCAACGTTGAAGGCTGTGTCAAAGCTCCCGCGCAAGTACGATTCATACGACGGCTATATGCTGCGTAATCAGGCTCTTGAACACGAGCTTGCCATTGGCGGAGACGCTTCTTGGGCCTACTATCGTCCACAGAGTTTCATCAATAACTTCCGCAATCAGGACTATACCGTAAGACCGAACTATGATGCCAATGGCAATTACCTCGGTGACTACAGTCAGGCAGAACGCTATCCTAATGTTGATTGGCAGGATGAAATGTTCAATAAAACCGCACTGTCATATAACACAAACCTGAATATCGGTGGTGGTACGAAGTTCGTGAAGTATTTCGTGTCATTCGACTTCCAGAACGAAGGTGACATGACCAAACTCTGGGACAACCATCAGGGTTATGAAGGCGGTTATTCCTACAATCGTCTGAATGTACGTTCAAATCTGGACTTCCAGATTACGAACACCACTATGTTTAAGGTAAATCTGGCAGGTTCGAACGCGCAGCAGAAGACACCACGTTATTATTATGGTAATAGTGGTGAGTTCTTCCAGCAGCAAATGTGGGCCGGCGCATACGGTATGCCACCTAACGTGTTCCCTGTACAATTCTCGGATTATTCATGGGGCTATTATCCGTTGGTTTCCAACGTGGCTAACTCTCCTCAGAATGTTGCACTGTCAGGATATGAGTTGAAGACCATCACTCGTGTCTATACAGACTTTGCGCTTGAGCAGAAACTTGATTTCATCACAAAGGGACTTGTTGCCCGTGGTACTATCTCATGGGATAACCAGTTTAATGAAGGTAGCCGTGGTATTGACCAGGCTGGTGGTGGTCATGAAACTATGAGAAAGTATATGCTTCCTGAGGACGGCGTGCCCCGTCCGGAAAAACAGATTTTCGATGCGACAGGTTTTGATTTCTATGAAAAGGTGGACTGGAGGACAGCACCTGGTAGCGTAAGCAGTACCAACCGTGCTACGGAAATGTCGCTCCAACTTTATTGGGGCCGTCAACTCGGCGACCATAACGTCTCTTTGATGGGTAACTGGAAACGCCGTATGTATGCAGGAAATGCTGAACTTGAGAATCGTCGTGAGGACTGGGTATTCCGTACCACATACGATTTTAAGAGCCGCTATTTTGCTGAGTTCAACGGTGCCTACAACGGTTCGCAGAAGTTCTCTCCCGACAATCGCTTCGCTTTCTTCTGTTCAGGTGCTATCGGCTGGATGGTATCGGAAGAGAAATTTATGAAGCCGCTGAAGGATAAGAAAATCCTGGATATGTTCAAGATCCGTGGCTCATACGGTGAAATCGGTGATGACAATGCCGGTGCACGTTGGGCTTACCTGACTCAGTGGTCGGTATTGAATAAAGTAAATATGACGCTGACAGCTGGTCAGAGTCCATATCAAGGTTATAAGGAATCTATCGTTGCTGCTCCAGATCTTCGTTGGGCAACAGTACGAAAAATGAACATCGGTTTCGACTATGGATTCCTCGGTGGTATGTTCACAGGTAGTTTCGACTGGTTCCGTGACAAACGTTATGACATCTTCGTATCTGGTAACAACCGTTCTGTACCTTCTTATTATGGTGCTGCAACGACCCCGGATATCAATAAGGGTGAAATCATGAACAATGGTTTCGAATTTGAACTTCGTTTCAACAAAGTGCTGAAGAATGGTATGCGTTTCTGGGCCAACGCCAACTATACCTATGCTCACAATGAAATCAAGTTGAAGGATGACCCGGCATTGTTGCCCTCTTACCGCAGAGCAC
Source organism: uncultured Prevotellaceae bacterium (assembly GCA_900316985.1). Taxonomy (GTDB): domain Bacteria; phylum Bacteroidota; class Bacteroidia; order Bacteroidales; family Bacteroidaceae; genus Prevotella. The sequence continues at coordinate 49,865 of ONFE01000041.1, read as the reverse complement.
AGGGTTATTCTCAGGGCCAGTACACTTCGTTCATTGACAACGGCTTCATCGGTACTTATGACGAGCTCTACAGTACACCTAAGCGTGAGATGGACGATAATCAGGTGCTGATTGGTGACCACTACATCGTTGACTTTAATGCTGACGGTGTTGTTGACGAGACATACGACCAAGCGCCTTTCGGCTATACCGGTAACCCGGAGCACACTTACAATGCCACTATCGGTTGGGAGTGGAAGGGCTTCAGTATGTTTGCCCAGCTCTATGGCGTAACAGGTGTAACCCGTGACGTAGGTCTTACCTCTTTTAATAATAAGTTGTTGACAGTGTTCGACAATGGTACATGGTGGAATCCTATAGATGCCGATGGTGAGGTTGTTGTACCTCGTTATACCACACAGGTTTCCTACAATAACGGTACACAGTATCTCTACGACGGTTCATACATCCGTCTGAAGAATGTGGAGGTTGCCTATACTTGGACGAAGGGCTGGATTAAGAAACTTGGTTTCTCAAGCCTGAAGATTTACGTGAATGGCAACAACCTCTTCCTGATTACCAAGATGCCTGACGACCGTGAAAGTAACTACGGATGGAGTGGTGGCGGTGGCGCCTACCCCACTGTAAGACGTTATAACTTCGGTATTAAACTTAACATTTAAAGGCGTACAACTATGATGAAATATTATAATAACATAAAAACCCTTTTGTGTGGTTCGCTTCTCCTACTGGCAGGCGGTACTTTTACGTCTTGTACCGACTGGCTCGATAAGGATCCTGATTCTATCGTGGCTGAGGATGAGGCATTCAAGAATTTCCGCAACTTCCAGGGATATGTAGAGGAAATCTATTCCTTGATACCCAGTAAGGAGATGGTTAACTATTGTACCGCATGGAATTTCGGTGATGACGCTGTTCATAATCCTGAAGGCTATGCACACATGGACCATCAGGTTGACCTGGGCAACTATCGTAACTGGTACACGAACAGCCAGTGTTGGCTGAATGGAGACAGAAGTTCGCTTTGGAGAAATTCCTGGTACTGCATCCGTAAGTGTAACATGGGTATTGAAAACATTGGTTCGCTCGTAGGAACTGACGAAGAGCGTGACATCTTGCTCGGACAGATGTATTTCTTCCGTGCCTGGTGGCATTTCGAACTGATGTGCTATTTCGGTGGCCTGCCCTATATTGATCAATCTTTTGTGGATGGACATATCCCCGAACTTCCCCGTCTTTCTTTCCAGGAATGTGCAGATCGTTGTGCTGCTGACTTCGAAAGAGCTTCCGAACTTCTTCCTTTGGATTCGAAGGAATGGGATGAGACACTTGTTGGTAGGGACAATAACACCGTTAACAACAACCAGCTGCGTGTTAATAAGTTCATGGCGCTCTGCTACTTAGGCAAATGTTATCTTTGGGCAGGTTCTCCGCTCATGAAAGAGTTTGAGAAAACCAAGGATGGTGGTCTTCCTATGCTGTTAGGCGGAAGCCAGGGTGGTGCTAATGCCAAGACTTATGATTATGATGAGAGTTATTGTAAAAAGGCTGCTGAAGCCCTTGGTAAGGCTCTTGACCTGGTTTCTAAGGGACAAGTTAATTACAAACTTGCAGAATTCAAGTATTCCAGCATCTACGATCATGAGAAGTTGGAAAATGCTGAAGACAGTTACTCACAGATATTCTATACCGTCAGTGACGGTTGGAAAATGCCTGGTGCCTCAGAGGCTATCTTCCGTGGGGCTCACCCAGGTGTGAACTCTTCTAACTGGAACTGTACTAAGATTTTCGGTCCGAAGGTCGCAGGTCTTGTGGAGCATGACAACATTATTCATCATCCGACGGGTAACCTCATTGACCAGTATGGTATGGCCAACGGACAGCCCATTTATCTGGTTAAGAATGGTCATTATGTACTGAATCCAAAGTCTGGATGGGATCCGGAGCATCCCTATAAAGGCCGCGACCCACGATTCTACCATGACATTGTGTTCGACGGTTTCCATTATGTACTCAAGACTGAAGCCTTGAATGCTGCTCAGAAGGAGCATGAATATTGCTCTCTGTACACGGGTGGTGCCATGCGTTCTATAGACAATGGAAGTAGCACGGGTTATTTCATTCAGAAACTCGTTCCTCACCAGTGTAATATCGGTGACAAGTGGTATGACTATGGCTATGCCTTGCAGACCTATCTTCCTTACATGCGTTTGGCAGATATCTATTTGATGTTTGCTGAGGCAATGGCAGCTTTCTCGCATGATGTGAAGGATTTGAAGACCACAACGACCTATTGTCCCTCATTGTCAGCTGTCGGTGCCATCAATGCACTCCGTGACCGTGTAGGAATGGAAGGTGTACAGGATGACTTCCTGGATACCCGTGAGCACTTCATTGATGAGGTACGCCGTGAACGTACCGTGGAACTGTCGTTCGAAGGTTTCCGCTGGTGCGATCTTCAGCGTTGGCTGCTCCTGACAGAACCTCCTTACACCGAGAAGTACTCTCATGAGTTTGAGCGTATGCAGAAGGCCGATTGGTTCAAGAAAAACGACCCGAAGGATGCTCAAGTCGCTAACTTCCATCATAAGACGCTCATCAAGCGTCCTTTGGAAGCAAAGCACTATTGGTTCCCATTCCCAGAGAAGGATGTCTATCTTTATGAAGGATTTAAGCAGAATCCAGGATGGTAATAAGTGAAGAGTGAATAGTGAAGAATTTGCTACCGCTATAAAATATTATAATATGAAAAAGATAAAAACAAATATATTACTCTTTGCCATGATGGCTGCGTCACCTCTGGCGGCTAATGCCCAGACTGCTGACGATGCTGACTCTACCGTGGTGAAAAAGAAAGTCCATGTTGCTTTCCGCGATAAGGATCCTGACCATCTTCTGGGAGGCGTTTCATACGTTGATATGGAAGAACTGTCAAAGAAGGATTATACCATGGGCAGCCTCGAGGACATGTATGCTCTTGTTGGAGGATGGAACGGAAACAACCTTTGGGGTATGGACAATGAGCGCCTCGACAATAACGATAATAATAATATGCCGCTTGTGATTATCGACGGTGTGAAGCGTCCGTCTAACAACGTGCTACCATCAGAAATAGAGCAGATTACCTTCCTCAAAGGAGCACAGGCTGTCGTTCTCTATGGCTCTAAGGGTGCCAAGGGTGCTATCCTGATTACGACCAAGCGTGGTAAGGTGGACGGTCTTCAGATTAAGGCCAATGCGAATACAGGCTGGTATGTCGCCAAGGAATTCCCTCAGTATCTGGGCTCTGCGGAGTACATGACGCTCTATAACGAAGCCTACTATAACGATGCTGTTGCTCAAGGTAACTTGACGAATTATAAGCCGCCTTACTCTCAGCAGGATATCTACAATCATGCTATTGGTGCAAATCCTTACCGTTATCCCAATATAAATTACTACTCTGACGATTATATTCGCAAGGCCTATAATCGCTCTGAGGGTACATTGGAAATCCAGGGTGGCGGTACGCGTGCCCACTTCTATACGAACATCAACTACTATCGTAACGAAGATCTTATCAATTTCGGTCCGGCAAAGGATAACTATACCGATCGTTTCAGTGTACGTGGTAATGTGGACCTGGTTGTGAACAAATTCATCACGGGTTGGGCTAATGTTAGTGCGACTTACTATAATGAGTACAAGAATAAGGGTAATTTCTGGAATGATGCTGCAAACATGCGTCCCAACTTCCCGCAAGGTGCCGCTCCATTGATTCCTATTGAAATGGTTGACCCCAATGCCAGCATGGCTTTGGCTACGCTCGGCAAGTCTCTTAACCTGATTGATGGAAGATGGTTCCCGGGCGGTGGTACCGACGGAGCACAGACGAATGCCATTGCTGACTGCTATTTTGGTGGTGAGACACGGGCTGTAAGCCGACAGTTCCAGTTTGATGCCGGTATCAACTATGACATGAACAAGTTCTTAAAGGGATTGACTTTCAAGACGTTGTTCTCGATTGACTATGCTGCCAACTACAGCCTGGCATATAACAATACGTATTCTCTGTTCTTCCCTACATGGAGTAATTATAACACGCAGGATGCTATTATTGCTATCAATCAGCCGAAGGATGAGGTCGTGACGGGTACGATGACTATGTCTGACACGAAATACCGCCAGACCATCAGTTGGAACGGTCATTTTGACTACGATAATACTTTTGCCGGCAAACATCACGTAACGGGAATCTTGCTTGCTAATATGTACACGACGACATCGAGCCAAAAATACCATCGTTATGCCAATGCCAACTTAGGCCTTCAGGCTGGTTATGATTATATGAAGCGTTACTTTGCAGAAGTAGGACTGGCAGGTGTTCATTCTGCACGTCTTTCTAAAGGCAATCGCGAAGCCCTCTCGCATTCTTTCACACTTGGTTGGAACCTGGCCAATGAGAATTTTATGAAGGGCAGCTTCGTTGACGACCTGCTGCTCAGTGCATCTTACAGTAATCTGAACGATGATGCTGATGTCTATTATAAGGATAGCAAATATGAGGACTTCTATCTCTACGATGCTGTGTGGACAGACCAAAATACTACGAGCTTTGCATGGAATGAAGGTGCAAACTCTGCCGTCTCTACGGTTTCTACCTCTGGTAGTAATCCAGCGCTCGATTTTATTCACCGCAAGGAATGGTCTGTAAGTCTTCGTGGTTCTTTCTTCAATAAGTTACTTTCTACTGAGCTGACTTATTTCAATACAGACATGTCCGGTTACATCATCCAGAACCCGACTTTGTATCCGTCACATTTGAAAAACGGTCTTAACAGTAGCAAGTTCTCGCCAGTGAGCAACTATAACGTACAGAACCGTCAGGGTCTTGACTTCAGCATCAAGGCCAAGAAGCAGTTCGGTCAGATTTATGCAGAACTTGGCTTGGTAGGTACTTATCTCAAAACTGAGTGGAAGAAGTTTGACGAAGTGGCAGATGCGAAGGCTCCCCACCGTAACTCAGCAGGAGAACTCATGCATGTGGGTAAACCTCTTGACGTCCTCGAAGGCTTCCGTTGCCTGGGTTTCTATACCATTGATGACTTTAATGTGACGACTGACGATAAAGGTAAGACCTCCTATAAATTAAAAGAAGGTAAATATGGCCTTGGTGGTACGGTAATGCCTGGTGACCTGAAGTATGAAGATATCAATGGCGACGGAACCATTGACAGAAGAGACCAGGTTGAATTGGGTAAGTCAGGTACTTTCGGATCTCCTTGGACCATTGGCGTGAACCTCACGCTGAAGTACAAGAACTGGACGCTCTTCGTGCTTGGTAATGGACAGTTCGGTGCTTACGCGATGAAGAATGGCGGTTATTATTATATGCAGGGAAACAGTAAATACTCTGTAAATGTACGCGACCATATTCAGTACACCTATGATGATGCCGGCATTATCAATGGCTTCGTGAATCCTAATGCTACTCATCCTCGTCTCAGTGTAGCTAGTACGCCTAACAATGGTGCGGCTTCTACCTACTGGATGTATAGCACGGATCGTTTCAACCTTCGCAAAGTGCAGTTGACCTACGACTTCCCGAAGGAATTGTTTGAAGGAAAATGGGTGAATGCACTCTCTATCTATTTGAACGGTAATGATCTCTTCACATTCTCAAAGCACCGTAAGTTGATGGAGACCAGTGTTGGCTATGCACCACAGACCCGTTTCTATAATCTCGGTGTTAAGGTAACTCTCTAAAAGAATCTAGTATTTAGAATAAAGAATAAAGAATTATGATTACCAAATATATTAATAAGGTGGTAGTAGGAGTTACAACTCTCCTCTTTCCTCTCTCCTCTCTCCTCTTCATATCCTGTCAGGACATGTTTGAGCCTGCAGAGGAAAACACCAGACAGTTGGAGACAATGGTTCAGGAGACGAACTATGTGTATGGTCTGCTGATTTACGGCTACAACCGTCTTCCTTATATGGCAACGACACAGACCGACGTGGCCACCGATGATGCCGTCACCAACGATGCTGGTAATACTTATAAGAAGATGGCAAATGGTGAATGGAAATCAGATAACAATCCTATGTCACGGTGGAATGAGTGTAAGGATGGTATCCAGTATGTCAATCTCTTCCTCAAGTATGTCAATCAGGTGAACTGGGCTCAGAGTGCCGCTTCCAAGCAGCAGATGTTTATTGACCGTCTGACGGGTGAAGCACTCGGACTCCGTGCCATTTTCTACTACCATCTGCTTCAGGCTCATGGTGGCTATGCTGACGATGGCAAACTCTACGGAGTACCCTTGCTGACAGAACCCGAGGACGGTAGTTCTGACTATAATCTGCCACGTGCTTCTTTTGCTGACTGTGTACAACAGATTTTTGCCGACTGTGACAAGGCCGCAGAATTGCTTCCTGCGCAGTATAAGGACATTGATGACGAAACGTTGATACCTCAAAAGTATCAGGAACTGGGTGCACAATTGGCAGGTTACAACCTCGTGTTCGGTAATATGGCAAGGAACCTGGTGTCCGGCAAGGTAGCTCAGGCTGTAAAGGCACAGACTGCCCTGATGGCAGCAAGTCCGGCTTTCCGTGACCAGAGCGGTGTCACATCTGATGAGGCTGCCAAGATATGTGCTGCTGTATTGAAGGATATCGAATTTGACCAGAAAGGTAATATTTGGTACAAGGATGTAGAGAAACTGGCATCAAGTACGTCTGTCATGCCTGAAATTCTTTGGCGTGCCGACTGGGTAAAAGCTGATGCCGATCAGGAGAGTAACAACTACCCACCATCACTGAATGGTCTGGGCAGAATCAATCCTACTCAGAATCTGGTGGATGCATTCCCTATGCGTAACGGTTACCCCATCTCGGATTCCAGATCTGGTTTTGACGCACAGGATCCTTATAAAGACCGTGATCCACGTCTTTCCGAAGATGTCATTTATAATGGCTCCATATTCAAGAGTGTCGTCATTGCAACAGGTACCTATGCAAGTTCTACCAAAGAAGCAGGAAACAAGGACAATATTAACAATTCAGGTTCTTCACATACGCTTACAGGCTATTATCTGAAGAAACTGCTCCGTGACGATGCAGGTCCTTCGGCAAGTTCTGCTTCTCCAGCTCAACAGCCACATATCTACCCACGTATCCGTTACACGGAATTGTTCCTCGCATATGCTGAGTGTGCCAACGAAGCATGGGGACCGAAGGTTGACGGTGCCGGTTTGGGCCTTTCGGCTTACGATGTTATCAAGCTGATTCGTCAGCGTGGCGGTATCGGAACAGATGAGAATGGAGAATTTGTTGGCGATCCCTATCTGGAGGAGTGCGGTAATGATCAGGCAAAGATGCGTGAGTTGATTCGTAATGAGCGTCGTATCGAACTTTGCTTTGAGAACAAGCGCTTCTGGGATATCCGTCGCTGGCAGTTACCTATCAATGAAACCGCATTGGGCGTTCAGATTGATCAGATTAATCCGGAATTAGACCCCGTGCCTGGTAACCTCTCCTATACTCCTCTGAATGTGGAATCTCGTCAGTATGAGTCATACCAGATTTATGGCCCCATTCCTAATAGTGAAGTACTTTTGTGGAGTAACCTCCTGCAAAACAAGGGATGGTAAGAGAGTTCACAGTTTAAAGTTTAAAGTTTAAAGTTTAACAATGATGAAACTTAAGAAATATATTTTCGGAGTAGCCTTGGGGGCACTTGCTCTCACCTGTGCGTCTTGCTATAATGCAGATCATGAGTTCCCCGACTTTGAAGGGGGCACAAAAGCCTACTTTGCCTATCAGAACCCGGTACGCACCCTCGTACTTGGTAACGATATCTATGACAACACGCTCGACAATGAGCACAAGTGCCGTATCTGGGCTACCATGGGTGGTGCCTATGGCGGGCGTAATGCTACGGTGGACGTAGTCGTTGATGAGTCGCTCTGCAACAACCTTTGGTTTGTGGATGACGGTGGATATACATCCCTGCCTGTGACTCCAATGCCTCAGAAATACTATACGCTTCTGTCCAGCGTTATTCCTTATAATGGCGATGCCCGCGGCTATGTGGAGGTGCAGTTTAATGACGAATTCTTCAATGACCCTGATGCCATCAAGAATACCTATGTGATTCCTCTGCGAATGACTGGTGTCTCAGGTATTGATGCGATCCTTTCCGGCACACCCATTGTGAGCTCTCCTGTTCGCACCAATGCACAGGACTGGGCGGTACTCCCGATGGACTATGTACTCTACTGTGTGAAGTATATGAACCCCTGGCAGGGTAAGTATATCCGTCGTGGCGTGGACATGGTAACAGAAAACGGAGGCGAACCTACGAAGGTGGTTCGCAAGGATTTCACTCTTTACAACTCTGACGTAGAGCATTATAGCAAAATGGATCCTTCGAACCCTGTGAACCAGTACGACGAAATTTGCGCAATTACTACCAAGAACAGGACAGAGGCTATCTTCCCCGTGTCTTTCAAGACCTCCGGTGCTTCTATCTCATGTAACCTCATCCTTAAATTCAATGGTGACAAATGTACCATCTCTTGTGATGATGAGAATGTGACAGCAGAGGGTGAAGGTGAGTTCTTCACCAAGGGAACCGAAAGGGCAGAATATAAGGATTATCAGTGGGGAAGCAGCAATGGCAAGCTTGTCCAGCGTGACATCCTTCGTTTGGCATATAAGGTTAACTTCATGGACAAGAACATCCAGGTGGAGACAAAGGATACGATGGTTGTTCAGACACGTGAGTCGAACAAGAGAGAGTTCTTCGAGTATAAATACGAAATAAAAGATTAGGAGGCTAAGATATGAAAAAGATTTTGAAAAACTGTCTCTTGATGTTGGTTGCAGGGGCATTTGCTGTTTCCTGTGCTGACTATAATGATCAGGGTGGCTTCTCAATTCCGGCTGATCCTGGCACAACACGTCCCTATGCCGACTTGGGCGCTGTCAAGTCATACATCAATACGGAGGCTTATCCAAACATGTCTGTCGATGCCGCCGTTAATTTGAAGACATTTAACGAGCAGAAGGCCGCAAATGCCGTGAGTCACTCTGCCGTGTTGACTAACTTTACGGGTCTTGCTTTTGGCTATTCTTTCATGCCGGACAAATATGTGAGTAAGAAGGGTTATATGAACTTCATGGATTTGAAGTCGGCTCTTTCTCATGTGGAAAGTGTTGGTGGTCAGGTATATGGTAGTCCTATCGTTGCCAATGAGCAGCAATCTGACGAATGGTTCGAAGCACTCACGGCTCCAATCGAGGTGCAAGTGCTTCCTATTGACGATAAGGAGATTGACTACTCTACAGTGGATGTGTTCACAGGTAAAGCCGTGAGCGGAAAGCCGTCTATCGTAAAGAATTTCGATGACAAGGGCAATGCCCTTAAGATTCCCAGGAGAGCCAAGGTCTGGATTATCCAAGACTTTCCTCTGGATCCACATGGTTATTACACCATTACTTTCACTGTCAAGAGTGAGATTGCCAAGGATGAGACTGTGAATTGTACTTTTGCTGACAATAAGATCATGTCTGGTAAAGATCCGAGAAAGTACACTATCAGACCAGATGCATGGCAGACGGTTAAAGTGGAAGCAGCTCCGGCAGAAGGTGCAACGGAGGCCTATCTGATGATTGAGGGTAACTTGAACAGTGTTCTTTATATCCGTAATGTCAAGGTCTCCCACACTCCCGACAATCACCGTGACCAGACCAAGCAGGAGAAGAATGATACAATCAGGTATGCACTCAATAAGTGGTGTGATGGTTTGATGGAAGCCAATGCAGGCCGTATCAAGTCGTTCGACCTCATTGACAAGCCCCTCGACTCGAAGGCAGAGATAGAGCCTGGTATCCTCGACCTGAAACACTCTGACGAAAAGATCTTCTGGCAGGATTATCTCGAGGATGGCACTTATACAGGAAGTGAACTCTATGGCGCAACAGTGTCAAAGGCTGCAAGAGCTGCTTTTGAGAAGCACGGCGGCAACCCTGCTGACTTGAAGTTCTTTATCTGCGAGTCTGGTCTTGATGACCAGAAGAGACTTGAAAGCCTCCAGTACTGGATCAGCAAGTGGGAGTCTCATGGCGCCCAGATTGATGGTATCAATGCCGAATTGAATCTCGCCTATAGTGAGGATGCTGCCACGCAGGCTGCTACGGAGGCTACAGTGAACACGCTTCTCAATAACCTTGCCAAGACGGGGAAGCTGATTCGTCTCTCCAACTTTGACATCAAATATCTGGATGCTGAAGGTGTGGCTGTATCAGCAACTAATATTACAGAATCGCAGCGTCAGAAGTTGGCTGACTTCTATGGACAGGTTCTGAAGGCATACATGAACACCATTCCCTCTTCGCAGCAGGGAGGTGTTTGTAAGAGCAACATGGTGGATACCTCGTCCGATCCTGTTGGCCTCTGGTCTGTTGACAGCAAGATGGACTGGGTACGCACTGCCACCTACGAGGCATTCTGCAAAGCGCTCAGTGGACAATAAAATGTAAAACCGACAGATGACTGTCAGTGAACAAAAGGAAACTTTCTGCTTTCCTGGCAGTCATCTTTCATAAATTTAAAAAAAAGTATTATTTATTACTCTATTATTTATTAATCTAAAAGTGTTATTATTATGAAGAAAGTGTTTACTCTTCTTGCTTTCTTGACATGTTTCTTGGGAGCAAATGCACAAGTTCAGTGGGAAGAAGTCTACAAGGTAGACTACTCCAGTTTAAGCGGTTTCCCATTCTATGTAATGGGTTATGTGCCAGAGTTTGACAATGGATGCATGACCGACTTCGGTGCAGACTACAGGTATGCAACTCAGGCAGATCTTGACGGTGATGGCGATGCCAAATGGAAAGATGGAGAGTCTTCTGTTGGTACAGTTAAGAACTCAGGTGGAACAGAGTATCAGAAGGTAACAGGTGCTGGCCCATATTGGCACCAGTATATTATTGCAAGTGATGTCGATATGGTTATTGATGAAACTTACAAAGTAGTGGCACACGTTAAATCTACTGCAGCTGTCAATGCTAATCTTCAGTTTGGAAACTGGGGATCTCTCAAAGAGGTTGGTGTTACAATTCCTGAAAGTTCTGAATTTCAGGATGTAGAATGGGAAGTTGCTGGTTGTATGTATAATGGCAAAGGCTTCATCTGCATTCAGCCCGGTACTTCTACTGCCACCATCGAATGGCAGAGCTTGACTGTTTATCACAAGAAGAAGGCTAACCAGAGACCTCAGGTATGGCTCGAGGACATCGAAAATGGTGATGCCGAGACACCTTGGGGTGACCTCGCCGACGTTAAATTCGATGATCAAGAGAACAATTTCAAGGTCTGTGCCTGGGGTAAGGAGAGAATGGTCAACACGAGGGTTGACGAAAACGGTAATACTGCCTGGGATCCGTTCCCCGCAACTATTGAAGAGGAAGAAGGCAATCCTTCCAACCATGTATTCGTTGTTCATGCCAAGCCCGCTACCAGTGAATCCGGCTACCAGTGGGACAACCAGTTCTGGATTCAGTCGAAGCATGCTTGGAAGTCTGGTACGACGCTGAAGATTAAGTTCCGCTATAAGGCTTCTCAGAATGCAAGGGCAGAGACTCAGGTTCACAAGCAGAATCCTTCTGACTACCTCATTTGGCACGCTATTGGTGACATCAACTTCACAGACAAGTGGCAGACCTTTGATGGTAAAATGACTATCGCTGACGATATGGCTAATGGTTGGTCTATCGCATTCAACCTGAACGCGGAAGTCAGGGATGCAGTTGATTTCTATTTCGATGACCTTTCATGGCAGTATCTGAAACTTGACGAGGGCTTCTTCGTTTCTGGTATTAATACTAATACTGCTACTTCTTACGACGACCTGGACAACGCTATTCAGTTCGAAGAGGGAGAGAGTGCTGATGGTACACCTTGTTTAGTTGCTGTTGTGGGTGAGAAGGGTAATCCCGCTACTTATGTTGACCAGCTGATGGTATCTACCACTCGTGGTGATGATGCGGCTTACAAGGGTGCTACATTGAAGCCTGAAGGTAAGGTTAAGAACGATCCCGATGATTGGCAGGGATATACCCCTTCTGGCAATGCTAAGTTGGATCTTCCCGGACTTGGAGTCTGGAAAATTTATCTTGACACAGAGTACAAATCTATCGCATTCGAGATGCTTGAGGGAACAGCCTATGAAGAGCCAGATCCCATTGCTATCGTTACTAACACAACAGCAACAGTTGTTAATGGTCAGGAGCGCGACGACCTGTCTGATGGAACCAATCAAGATGGTACTCCTAATGTGAGAGAAGAAGAAGGTGGTGCTGGTGAGACTTGGGATAACCAGTTCTTCATTGTTGCTAACCGCACACTTGCTAAGGGTGAGGAGACTGTTCTCCATTTCAAGTATAAGGCTTCTAAGGATGCCAAGACGACCACGCAGTGTCATGGTGAGCCAGGTGCTTATATACACTGGGGAGCAATCGGTGATGTTAACTTCACAACAGATTGGCAGGAATTCGATATGGATTTCACTGTTCCTAATGAGGCTGACTTATGAGAATCTGATTAATGAAACTGGTGATGCCAACTTCTACCAGAAGGAAGGTGCCGGTACTGCTCCATACGTTCCTTCTGGCATCAGCAGCGTAGTGAATGACAAGAAGGTGCCTAACGCTATCTACAACCTCGCTGGTCAGCGTGTGTCTAAGGAATACAAGGGCATCGTCATCAAGAATGGCGCTAAGTATATTGCCAAGTAAGAATCTCTTATCTCTCTATTTAATGATAGAGGGTGAATAAATATCATCGTGCGTTGCGTTTCCGTCACAAATACGGAGCGTGACGCACGAGATATGGATAAATATATACCTAAACTCACAAACTCACATGAAACTATTACTATTGGCTGCATTACTGGCCTGCTCAAGCGTGGCAAATGCTCAGCTGCCTAACGAAAAATTCGGCAAACCGTCAAGCCAGGAATGGGAATTCCAAGGCTGGGGCGACGGCTTTGATGCCGATGCAGTCATTCTGTGCAAAACGATGAAGGCTGTGTATCAGATTTCCGATCAGGTGTCTAACTTCAACAGAAACAGTTCTGAAATCAGCAGTGATAATATTTCTGATTTCGGTAAAAACAATGTTGACGATGGCAACGTCCTGGTGAAGTATGAGTTTCGTCTGCGCACTAAGATCCTGAAGCCGGAGGGAGCCAAACATGCTAATATTGACATTACCTACTTTTCCCCTGAAAACGCGAACTTCTTCGACGAGTTAATGGATCTGAAGGTTCGGGTTTTCTCCAAGAACGCTAAGGGAAAGGTGGAGCGTAAGAATGTCAACACAGCCTCGTTTGCCAGTGAACGAGTAGATAATAACTATAAGGTGGTGCATGTGGCTGTGCCTGACGTGCAGCCTGGCAGCATCATTGAATACCAGTACAATATCACCAGCCCACGAGGTACTTTCCTTTACGACTGGGTATTCCAGGATTGTATCCCTACGGTACGTTCGAAATTCGATATTGAGATTCCTGCCTTCCTGCAGTTCAATATGAATGTGCCTATCAACCAACTTATCAAGACTGCCGTTAAGCAAGGACGTCTGGCATACGATACCAACAGACCCGACTTGAAGAGGGGTAAGTCTTTCCCTACGAACCATTATATCGTTGAGGGCGACTTTATCTTCCCTGCTGATCAGGCGCCGGAGGTTATAGCCCCCTTTACCGGACGAATCAATATGTCCGGTGTTACGCTTCCTGCCTATATGCCTGAAGGCTGCACGCATCTGAAGATTATGTAAGAATTGAGATAATGAGAAAATGATATTTAATAAATGAAAAAGATTATTACTACTGTTTTAGTACTGTTTGTCGCTATCGGTATCCAAGCTGCCAAACCGCGTACTTCCTTAATCGTGTACAATACTCACAAGCAGACCGTCACCGGCTTTGGTGGTGCCTGTTGTGATGGTGCCATGAAACCGTTCGGTGATGACAATGCCTGTGTAGGTAGGCTTTTCGGCCCTAGGTCGAAAATTGGACTAAACATATTACGCATGGAAATCTCGCCAAGTTTCACTGGCGACAACTGGGGCGACTACGACTGGAACGGTTCTCTGCCTTCAGCCCGTACGGTCAAGAATCGCGGCGGAATCGTCTTCGGTACCCCTTGGTCGCCTCCCGGAGAATACAAGACCAATGGTACTGCCCAGGGCGGTAATTCCGATGACCAAGGTAATCAGCGTGGTAAACTGCGTACTGATTGCTACGACAAGTTCTTCCCATGGCTGAACACATACCTGCAGTGGATGAAGGACCACGGCGTGGCTGTGGATGCCGTCTCTATCCAGAATGAGCCCGACTGGTGGGTTAATTATTCCGGTTGCCTCTACGATCCTCAGGATTTGGTTACTCTCGTGAAGAACTATGCCTGGATGCTTGACCGCGAAACCTTTCCTGGCGTACGTCTCATCAGTGGTGAGCCGTTGGGCTTTACTCAGAATTATACAGATCCACTCATGCAAGACCCCACATGCCGCGAGCAGGTAGATATCGTGGCAGGCCACCTATACGGCCATCTGCCCCTCAAATATATGAAACCAGCTGGTGTCCTTCCCCTCAAGTACGGCAAGGAGCTGTGGATGACAGAACACTCGGTGACCGACAATACCGGTGCACTGCCCACATGGAAGGATAACCTGATTTTTGCCGAGGAACTCAACGAATGTATGTTGGCAGGCTGTACGGGTTACATCTACTGGTATCTGCGGGCCCACTGGGCATTCTGTGGAACAGGCGAGACCAAATATGGTGCAGCCAACAAGAAGGACGAACTGCTGCCCCGTGCCTTTGTGATGTCACACTTCTCGAAGAATGTCACCGGTTCCACCCGCTTAGCGACCTCAAAGGATGAAGATGCAGGACGCACGGAAGAGGGGATATTACAGAACGAACAGTTCTCGGCATATATCAAGGGCGACTCGATTATCGTCATGGCTATCAATGCAAGAGAAGATACTCGTAACGTGAAAATAACCCTGCCCTACAATGTGAAGAGTGGTACACTGTGGTTATCGACAGGCAACGAGAGCGAGAATCTTTGTCAGAAGTCGAGCCTTGACATTGCTGAATCCACCAACTTTTACCCTTATGAGATGCCTGCCCAAAGCCTGAGCACCCTTATCTTCATGATTGACAAAGGCAGCACAGCCATTGAGGAGGTGAAACAATCAGCCGCTGATGGTCCCAAGACATATTATGACCTGCATGGCCGCCGCCTGGATGTACCCAGAGGATTGTGCATTGAGAAACGTTCCGACGGAACAAGCAGAAAAGTTGTGATGAAATAGGCTGTAGACAGTTTTTTATTAAACACAAAGACACAAAGACACGAAGATGATAGGTTGTTGTTGGGCCTATACTTTGTCTCTTTGTGTCTTAGTGTTTTATATATATTGGAGCAAAAAGAGCCTCCCTCCCTTCGGGAGGGATTGAGGGTGGGTTTTTACTTATATTTCACATTCACCGCTTCCCCTTTCAGGACATCGGCAATCTGATGGGGAGTGAGGGTTACGGGTCCCTTCATGAATTCAGGGATATTGTAACTGCGCATGAACTGACGGTGGTAGTCAGGGTCGGCAGTAGGCAGTTCGAAGGGCTTGGTTCCCTTGCCGTTGGCATCAATATGGGCAATGAAAGGACGGGTATAGGTGCCGTCGTATCTGCGGCTGCTGATGATGACCCAGCGGCCATTACTCGACCAGGAGTGATAGCTTTCGGTGTCGGGAGAGTTGATTTCCTTCATGGGTCTTATTTCACCGCTCTGCAGGTCAAGTGACCAGATGTCTGCATCGTGGTGCCAGATGTGGAAATAGCCGAACTTGCCAGATGTGAAATGCAGAAAACGTCCATCGGGCGATACTCTTGGCAGCGTAGCGCTTTGGTCATTTGCCGCAGCATCATACACCAGTTCCTTGGGACCGAACTGGCGGGTGGCAGGGTCGAAACTCTTCTTGTAGATGTTGTATTTGAATTCCTGATATCTGTTTCTTATCTCCGAACTTTTTGAATGTGCCGTGTCCTGGTATTCAAAGTGGGCACTGCAGAAGTAGAGCGTTTTCCCGTCGGGAGCCCAGCAGGGGAATACTTCAAACTCCGTGGTGTCATTCTCCAGGTTGGTCACCTCATTCTTGTCGATGTCGTAGGCAATGATGTCGCTTGCCAGATCAAAGACTTCAATCTTGTTGGGGGCGGTGATATGGAAATTCTGGAAGGTCTTGTCGGTGGCATAGACGATGAAGTTGAGTGTGGGATGCCAAGCGGGATACACACCGGCAGAAAGGATGGAGTCGTTCTTCATATTGATTTTCGTCAATTTTCCATCCATGGCAAGAATAGTGCCTCCACGGAACTGGCGGGCATGAAACTGCATGCGCTCAGGGTTGTATGCCTGATAGTGGTGGCAGTTGATGCACTGACCGTCTTTCTCGAAACTGTTCAAAATGTTGTCGTAAATCACGCTCTCGTCATAGTTCTCCAGACATCGCTGATTGATGGTCAGAGCCTCGTAGGATACAAACGAGGGGGCTATCAGTCGGTAGCTGATATAGGGGTCGATGGAGTCGGGCGACACATAGATACAGAAAGGTTTGTAGCGTGTCCATTGGTCACCTGCCTGTGTATATACATCCACCTCAATCTTGCCTCCCTTGGCTTTTTCTATCAGTCGTTTCCATTCCTCTGCCGTGGGCTGCATCTTGTCCGCATAGACTACTTCCTCATCTCCCACCTTGTAGCGTGCGATCATGTCGGTAGTGGGATCGTCGGGCATAAACGTCAGCGGAGCGATATTTACCGGTACGGTCACGTTCACATAGTCGGGGTATATCTTGGGTAACTGATCCGACTGTTTGTATTCTGTGGGTACAGAAGGCTGTCCGCAGGAAACAAGGAGCAATATAGTGAAGAGTGAAGAGTGAAGAGTGAAGAATCTTATATTTTTTTTCATAACGGCTCAATATTCTGGAAGGTTCGACATGAGGTAATACTGATAGAAATAGCAGTCGCCAAACATGGGCTCGGTGGCTTTCCTCACATCCTCTATGTCCTGCCCGTCGAATTGGCCCATGGTTTTGTCGAATCTGTTGTATTTCTCTTTCACACTGGAGTCTATTGCGATGTTCTCAGGCAGAGGGCGCTCCTCCAGCTCGCTGAACAGATAGGCTGCCTCCTGATAGTGCACGGGGATGGGCTGGTTGGGATGCAGTTGCAAATAGCGGCCCAAATGATACCAGAACGAGGGAGCATCGGCCATCCACAATGAGGCCAGTAACGACTGCTCCTGGAAGTAAGGGTCTTCCACCTCGTTGGGGCGAGAGAGGTTCACCATCAGACACCTTTCTACTTGACCTTGGTCAGCATAAAGCTTGTTCTCATAATGCATCAAGTGGGTGATGGGGCCCAGTTCGGGGTGCTGAGCTATTTTTTCCTTATGGCCCACCAACTGTTCCATCTCCTCGGCCCATTTTTTGTGGAAGGTGGTCTCCTTCAGCTGATTGATGTATTTGCGGGCTGCATTCCACTCCCCGTTCAGCAGGGTGCAGCGGGTCAGGTTCTTATAGTATTCGGTACGCCAGTCGTATTCCACGCCCATTTCCGTGCAGTAGCGCATACAGAAATTGGTCATGCCGTACTGGCAGTAAATCATCGGACCATTCACCAGCATCATGGTGAAGACAAAAGGAGCATCGTATAGCTTGGAACCATTCTTATAGGAATACATCTCGCTGCCTTGTCTTTGTAACCGGCTCAGAGCCAGGTTCTTCATCATGACAATGGCGCGGGTGGGCTCGTCCTTCTGTTTGGAAGCCTCTGACAATACGCCTTCCCAGTCGAGACGGTCTATGCAACGCTGCATCGCCAGTTCGTGGCGGAAGTTCTCGTCCTTGAACCAAACCTTATAGGTGCCAATCACCAGAACAGCGAACAGAGCTGCCTGAGCCAAGAGCCAGCGCATGGGTTTGGCCGTCTCCTCATTCCTCTCTGGCTTGTAGGTGACAGCGAGAATGACATAGAACAGGGCGAGCAGATAATAGGGAATATAGTACTGATGGTACTCTTCCTGAATCACATAGAGGGGTAATTTTGCCCACCAGATATTGGCCTGATTGATCTCATAATAGAGATATCTGTAAGAGAGCAGCGGCACAGCCACCGCGGCCAGTATAGCCAGCACACTATAGACGGCACTCACGGTCTTGGACTCCAGCCGCCAACTGAAGATACCCATCAGAAGGGTAGCGGCCAGCCCATAGATGCCGAACAGCGGATAACCTATGACGGCAGTAAGTACTAGAAGAACGGCCCTCAGGTGAAATTTCCCGGGCAGGCAACGGAATGCCCACAGCATGGCGGTCACAAACAAGGCTCCTAAGGTGCCCACGAAGAAATGGCCGCGCAGTTTGAGGATGTAAATCCAGTAGCCCATGTCCATGAAAGTCAGCAACAGCAGGACCACGGGCACAAACATCAGTAGCGCCCATGTTCTTGGCAACTGGAAAGCCCGTCTGATTATCCACATCAGCAGCAGCCACAAGGCTATGAGCATCAGCACGCCCATCCACGGATAATAGAAGAACTGGGTGAGAAAGGTACCCACGTAGGTTAGCATGCCACCGGGCACCACCATCTGCTGCTTGAAAAAGAGACTTGTGTGCTGAAAAAGGTTCAGTTCCTGCGCTTTCCATAGGAAGTCGCCCTCAAAGAAGAGCAAGGCAAAGGCAATCACCACCAGCCCAGCTGCCCACACAATGCCATTGTAGAGACCTGGCTTGGCAATGCCTTGGAAACGTTTGGGCGCCGCCTTCTTCTGTTTCTTTTTTTGTTTCATATCCAATAGTTTTGACTTTTGGGAGTACTTAATTCGCCATGTTATGGCAAAGGTACGAAAAGTTGAGAGAAATACAAAATGAAAACAATTTTTTTCCCGTTTCGCGACAATAATCACCCCCTTTTCCACTATCTTGTCGCAAAACGAAGGTGCTGTCGCAACAAAAACACTAAAAACCTGATGACTTTTCATGCTCTATTGCCCCAAAGCCACTACTTTTGCATCCGAAATCAATACAATAAACAACGAATAATTTCAAATAATTACAATAACAATTTAAAAACAAAAAAGATTATGAAAAAGATTCAGTTTATGAGCCTCATGGCTCTCATGCTTCTGGTGAGCAATACCACAATGGCACAAAACGACTCAAAGTCAGAATTGTCAATCAGTGTCGGTGCCGGAACACCTAATGAAAAGAATATCGGTGAAGCCATTGGTGAAGGATTTGGAAATGCCATCGGCAAAGCCATTGGTGCCATCATCACATTCGGCCAGGCAGATCTTACCGATAAAACAAAGAAAGATGAGTCTTACGGCCCTGCTTTCAACGTGCAGTATCTCTATCGCATCGCACCCAAAATTAAAGTCGGAGGTTCCGTGTCTTATCAGCGCACAAGTGCTAAATTGATGGCTGAAGACAATTCCGGAAACTATCATGACATAGCCAAGGCAACCAACGACTATTTCACCGTGATGCCGGTTATCAAGGCCATGTGGATAGAGAAAAACCACATCGGACTCTATTCGAAGGCTGCTGCAGGTATCTGCATTGCTAACAACAGTGCCAAGTTGATGGATGGTGTCAAGGAGAATAAGCCTGGTCAACTCACGGACGAGATTAAGAGTAACAAGGGAACCCGCTTCGCCTATCAGGTTTCAGCCATCGGTTTTGAGGCTGGCTCCAAGAACCTCCGTGGTTTCGTAGAACTCGGTTACGGCTTCCAGGGCTTAGCACAGGCCGGTGTGAGCGTTAAGTTCTAAATTCCCGACATACGTTAGTTCTATTCAATATATGAACATCCCGAGGGCGGTGCACGTGAAGTGTGCCGTCCTTTTTTTATGCTTTCGGTCTGAACGGATTATTTCTTCATCTTTTTGGCCACCCAGAGCACCCAGGAATCAATGTTGCCCGTCAGTTGCTCGGGATAGGACAGGGGAATGATGACATCGGGGCTGTAGCCGGGATTCCGTTCCTTGCACGTCTTTTCAAAGGTGTCATCCACCGTCATGGGATAGGTCAGGTAGATATTGCTGTGGGGGAGGAGGATGTCGTTGCAGTTTCCTGACTGCTCACATCCCATGGTGCGGTCACGGCCGTAGACTTTTGCATGGCTCTTGGAATGGTTGCGGACAAAGCGTACGGGCGACTCTCCTGCGCTGGCGCTGTTGTTGTCAATGATGATTGCCCCTTTGCGCACCAGGGGGGTGAAATTATCTGCGCCTTTGAGAATGGTCTGCCAATTGATCAGACTACCCTCTTCAGCCGAAACCGTTTCTGCCAGGACACGGTCCATGTGAGTTCCGGGGAATGTTCTGCAGAGTTTTTTCAACGCGTTGTTGTTCGCCGTGCTGTTTCTGTAGAACGACACCTCGTCATTCAAAGCACCGCAATCGCACATCATTTTGGCAAACGTACTGCCAAAGGCGTCACTGCCGCCGGTGTTTCCCCGAAGGTCGAGAATCAGGTATCGGCAGCCTGACTGCCGGAACTCTTCCGCCTTTTTCTGGGTCCATTCCCAAGTGGGCACCTTTCCCATACTTGACGGCAGACGCAGCAGATAGGTGTCGTCATCAACCTTGCATCCTACAGGTTCGGGCGCATATTGGGGAATGAGTTTGCCATAGTCCACGCGGGCTTCTGACCGTAACTGATAGAAGGTTTCCGATGAGCAACTCGTATGGCGGTCGAAATCCTTATAGAACCAATAGACATAGCGGCCCACGGCTTCATCCGCATTGATCTCGCCCTTTATCAGACGCGCCAAAAGCGACTCTTTCATCGTGTTGTATTCATGCTCAAAACCGTTCTTCATCAAGACGGGAAAGACGGCATTGTTCCGTTCATTGGCTTCCACGGCATAGTCGAAGGTCTCAAAGGCACGGCGGATGGAATCAGGCTGATTCCCGTATTGCCTGACAAAGCCGTCGGTCAGGTATCGGGAGATGTCCTTCTTCGTCTGCGGCACGTCGGTGCCAAAGACATCCTGGATATGCTGAGGCAGTCCGCAACGGTCCCATACGGTGACTGACGGATGTCCGTTTTCATCAATCATGGTCAGGGAAAAAGTCTCGCCGTCAAACCAATGCAAAAGGGATGTCCGCCCTTCACAGTCAAAGACGTTTTCACTCAGATAACTGCAAGGCGTGTATTGGCATTGCAGCCTTGCCGACGGAAAGCCGGGGTGGGCAAAGACCATCAGGGCATCATCGCTTCCAAAGACCAGATAGACTGGCATCCTGGCCTGCTCAATCCAGTATTGCGAGGTGGCACAGTTCGCCTGTTGTCTGCCCCGTTGCTTCCAAACGCCCTGTAGACGGTGTTTCTTCGTTTGTGGTCTCATCTGCAACAGGTCCAGTGCCCGCCGTATGTCGTCGGCAGAATCTTTCACCCGGATATATTCTTCATCAATAGTCGTCTGATAGGGAAACAGGTGTTCGTTGGAAGAGTCCCGGTCGTTATACCAGCGGTAGGTAAAAGTGCTGTCCGACGTGTCGATAACCTGCACGCCCTTGTCGTCTGCCTTTGAGACGGAGAAGGTGAAAGCACGTTCCAGGACATTCGGGGAATAAGTAAACACGAGGGAGGAACCGTCCTGACAATACCTGTACTGTTTATAGCCTGCCTCCATGCGTTTGCCGTCTTGATGGACAACTTCAGTCAGTTTGTAGAGACCTTCGGGATGGGAGGTCTGGGCCACTGAGAAGGTGGCGACCAGAAACAGAACGATGAAGACATACAAAGTCTTCAGACTCCTGATGGATAAAGGATACTTCATGTTTTATGAGAATGAATAGTCAGTCATTATAAGTAAGTGGATACAAAGGTACCCTATAATGGTTGCATATGAGGGATTCTTCCCGAATTATAACTTTCATTAACGGAAATAATTCGGTTTGTGAACATATTGTGCACAAACCGTAATTAATTTTGTACCCGTACATACGTGGGGCTATAGGAAAAAATGCGATTTAAGGGTGCAAGGGTGCAAAACCCCGATAAACACTGGGCTTGCACCCTGTTTTAAAGGGTGTCAAGGGTGTAATAAGGGTGTAACCCCCACCCCAGACTGGAGACCCACCCCAGCCCTCCCTGAATAGGGAGGGAGTTTTGAGTTGTCAGGTTAAAGGTTAAGGGTTAAAGTTTAAAGATTAAAGATTAAGGATTAAAGGTTATCGTTATCGTTTTCGTTAAAATTAGGGTTAGCGTAGAAAATTCTCTAGAGAATTTTCACCAAAACATCATCGGAAGGGATGCAAAGTATCATCGGAAGGAGAAAATTCTCTAGAGAATTTTGTAAAGGCGATAGGGGAAGGGCGAGAGATGAATGATTATATGTTTAACAGATAAAGATTATGCATATGGAAATAAACAGACAACAGGTGCGGATGGACTATCTGTACCGAAAGGAGAAAAAGTCAAAATGGGTGCCGCTTGAACAGGTGGCACAGGACGTGAGAAACGGGAAGTACGAGCGGCTGGTGAAGGGTACGCGCGGACTTGAAGCGGTGATGACCAGCGGCGGTATGGCCGTTCTGTCGGCAGCTGCTGAGGAACTGCCTCGGATATGGCCTGCCTGTGGGGAGAACGAAGCCTATACGGGGTTGGTGCTGCTGTCGTTCCGACTGGAAAATGACCGCGATCTGCTGCTGAAGTTGCAGCGGCGGGTGGGCGAAATGCCTCAGACGGTGCTGGCGATGGTGGGCAGCAGCGGCTGCTCGCTGAAAGTGGTGATGGGCTACCGGTTGGCCGACGGCACGCTTCCCGTGGGGGGTGACGACGTGAAACGCTTCCAGCAGTATGCTTTCCGAAGGGCTGCCGACTTCCTGCTGGCGACCACGGGACTGAAAATAGAGGATGACGAGCAGTGGGGCACGGGCTGGTTCCGCATGTCGGCAGATGCAGATGTCTGTTGGAACGCGGAGGCTGAGGCCGTGCGGATGGCATTACCCATGACTCCGCTGACGGAGTTTTCGGCCCCGTTGCTGAGTGTGGACAATGAGCCGCCTTTGCAGAAGGAGGTGCTGCCGGGCTATTCCCGGCATGAGATGGATGTCACGAAGTATAACATGGTGTGCCGGCGGCTGTCGTTTGAGGCAGAGAAAGGGACGGCCGACTACTTGCTGGCCCTGGCGGATGAGTGCCGACAGGCGGGCATCGACCAGGAAGTAGCCGTGAAATGTACGCTCTATCTAGGGGCGTTGCGTGAGAAGGAGACGCTGGTGCGCTCATCGTTTGAGAATGCGTATAACGGGCATCGGCTGGGACGTCGCAACCCTTTGGAACCCACGCTGATGCATCAGGAACTGATGCGGGCGTTTCTTTTGCGCCGATACCACTTTCGCCGCAACACGGTGACGGGAGAGATAGAGTATCAGGAGAAGGGCCGCTATCTGCTGTCGTGGCATCCGCTGACGCAGGAAGTGCGTAACGATATCAACAATGCGGCCATCAGCGAGGGTATCAAGGTGTGGCCGCAGGATATGGACCGATTGCTGGGCAGTAGTGAAATCCGTTCGTATGACCCTGTGAGTGAGTGGCTCTTGCGGTTGCCCGTATGGGATGGGCGCGACCGTTTGGGGGAACTGGCCGACCGTGTTCCTACGCGGACGGAAGGCTGGCGCGGGGATTTCAAGGTGTGGATGCGCTCGATGGTGAGTCAGTGGATGGGCCGTTCGCAGCTATACGGGGCACAGATGGTGCTGATGCTGATGGGCGGACAGGGCACGCGCAAGAGCACCTTCATGCGCCTGTTGCTGCCGCCGGAGCTGCATCCCTACTATATCGACCGCATTGACTTTGCCAACCAGAAAGAGGCCTTGCGGGCCCTGGGGCGATTTCTGCTCATTAATATCGACGAGTATGACCAGGTGACGAAGCGGCAGACGGCTTTCCTGAAACACCTCATCCAGCGTACCGACGTGAAGGAGCGCAAGATGTACGAGACCACCTATGAGCAGCGACAGCGCTATGCGGCGTTCTGCGCCACGACGAACTGCCAGCAGCCGCTAAAGGATGAGACGGGTGCACGCCGCTATCTGGTGGTGGAGGTGAGTGGCGTGATAGACACCGACACGACGGGAGACCGCGCGATTGACTACGGACAGCTGTATGCACAGTTGGTCACGGAAGTGCAGCGGGGAGAGGACAGTTATTTCGACGGCGAGCGCGAACGGCGCATCGTGGAACGCAATGCCGATTACTATGAGATGCCCACCGCCGTGCAGTTGTTTGAAGACCTGTTCCGCCGTCCGCAGGCCGGTGATGAGCCGATGTGGCTGACACCCACGGAGGTGTTGCAGCAGATTCGTGAACGGCGACGGGTGAACGTGGTGAATCAGTCAAATGCCACGCTGATAGGCAGTTACCTGAAGCGGAACGGATTCCGGAAAGGCGATGGCATCCATCGTCGGACTTATGAAATAAGCCTGAAATCCTGACACCCTCCTGTCACCCTTGTCACCCTCTTCAAGAGGGTGCAAGGCCAGTGTTTATCGGCGGTATGTCACCCTGACACCCTTAAAATCAAATTTTTAAATATAGAAGAAGTAATGAAGTACAAAATTGTAAGAGAAAACAAGCCGACATTGAAGAACTACGGCCGCTACAAGGCTGTGGCGATGCATTTTCAGACCATCACGCCGGATATGGTGGCGAAGGAGATACAGGACAACTGTTCGGCGAAAGCGAGTGACGTGGAACTGGTATTGACCGAATTGTCGGCGGTGTTGTTGCGCCATCTGAAGGCAGGCGACCGTGTGCGGCTGAACCATATCGGCCTGCTGAAGCTGGAGATAGAGAGCGAGAAGGTAGATGCACCGGGTGATTTCGACAGCCGGAAGCATATTCGTGGCGTGCGCCTTCACTTGTTGCCAGAGAGCAGAAAGGGCCGCCAGGAGGTCTATGAGGATTTGAAGTTCGAGCGATGGCGGGAGAAATAAGGTCTTTTTCTCCGTAAAAGTTTGGCGGTGTCTCTGAAAGTGGCTATTTTTGCAGCTGCTAAAAATTTTTTGGAAAAAAAGTGAGAATTGTGTAGTTTTTCGGAAGGCCGTGCGTCTAACGAGTAGAAACAATTAAATACAACGACCCGAAATGGACAACAAAGAAACAGATTTCTCGCGCATCGTCAGAGAGCACAAGAGCACCATCTACACGGTATGCTACATGTTCTCGAAGGACAAGCAGGAGGTTGACGACCTCTTTCAGGAGGTGCTCGTCAAGTTATGGCAGGGCTACGACTCTTTTCAGGGCAAGAGCGACTTGCGCACATGGATTTACCGGGTGAGCCTGAACACCTGTATCTCTATCGACCGCAAGAAGAAGCGCCGCAAGACGCAACCGCTCTTGGAGGGCATCGACCTGTTCGACAAGAACGACGCCGACAACCGCCAGACCGACATGCTGCATGAGCGCATCGGAAGGTTGCAACCCTTCGACCGCGCCATCGTGCTGTTGTGGCTCGAGAACATGAGCTACGATGAGATTGCGCAGATAGTGGGTATCTCGGTGAAGAACGTCTCGGTGAAGTTGTATCGTATTAAGGAACAATTAAAACAAATGTAAAAAACTGCACAATTATGGAAAACCTGACCTGAATAATATGAACGAATTGGAGGAGATGCGCCGCGAACTGCAGGTGCTGAAGGACAAGGTGGAAAGAAAGGGTGTGCTCAACGAGCGACTCGTCAAACAGTCTATCCGTGACAATATGAAGGGCATTCGTCACACCATCTACAAAATGTTGGCCGTGGCCGTGCTGGTCACTCCGCTATGGCTGTTTATCAAGTATCAGTATAATCTTACATGGCCGCTCTTCATCTTTACGCTGCTGATAATGTATGTGTCGGTATTCTTCGACTGGATTATCAACCGTATGGACGTTGACAATTTGGGCAAAGACCTGAAGGAAACCGCCAACAGCCTGATGGAGATGAAGAAGCGCCGCTCGCTTCAGGAGAAGATTGCCTTCTGCGTGCTTCCCATCTGGATGCTGTGGCTGGGCTACGAGTTCTACCATAATATTGCTGACCACAGCGAGGCCATTGCCATTATGATCGGTGCAGTTGTAGGTGGCGTCATCGGCGGTGCCATCGGACTGAGTATCTTCTTCAAGTGGCAGCGGAAGAACGACGAGATGATAGAACAGATCAACGATTTGATGGAAGAAGAATAATAATATTAAGGATAAAGAAATGAAAAAATTGATGCTTACCCTGGCGCTCGTTCTCACAGCAGCGCTCAACGTAAACGCACAGTTGCTCTACAAGATTTCGGGCAACGGACTTGAGAAACCTTCGTATATCATCGGCACCTACCACCTGGCTCCCGTATCGTTCACCGACAGCATTCCGGGACTGAAAGAGGCGCTCAATGCTGCCGAACAGGAATACGGCGAACTGGATATGAGCGACATGATGTCGGCAGAGAACACGCAGAAGATGCAGGCTGCCATGATGCTGCCCGAAGGACAGACGCTCGACAAATTGCTCACAGCCGAACAGATGACACGCCTCAATGCAATGATGAAATCATTGATGGGCATGGATATGACCAACCCGATGATAGCACAGCAATTGGGCAAGATGACGCCTAAGGCACTCACATTGCAGATGTCGCTGCTGATGTACCTGAAGAAGAACCCAAATTTTAACCCGCTGCAATCGTTTGACAGTTATTTCCAGGAGGTGATGGCCGGGGCAGGAAAACCCGTGAAGGGCTTCGAGACCGTAGACTTCCAGGTGGATGTGCTGCTGAGGGGAACGCCTATGGAGCGGCAGGTGGAGAACCTGATGTGCATGGTGGACAACCAGGAATGGCAGGAGATGATGGTAGACAGAATCGTGTCGGCTTTCTTCTCTCAGGATATGAAGACCATCGAAGTCGCTTTTGATGAGAAACTGAACAACAGCTGCGATGACACGCCCGAGGAGAGAGACCGCCTGATATACAGTCGCAACGCCAACTGGCTGAAGGTGATGCCGCAGATTATGAGCGAGAAGAGCACGTTCTTTGCCGTGGGTGCTGGCCATCTGGTGGGAGAAAAAGGTGTGCTGGCAGGACTGAAGAAGGCTGGGTATACAGTGGAAGGGGTGAAATGAAAGCCTTTTGCAACTTTTCGGACGGTCAAAACGTCTAATAATTAAAATAAGGTAATATAGTTATAATTATTAATCAAATAGGACTATGATTTTATCAACAACCCCAACCATTGAAGGCCATACCATTAAGGAATATAAGGGCGTGGTGACAGGCGAGACCATTATCGGTGCAAACTTTGTGAAGGATTTCTTTGCCGGCATTCGCGACATTGTGGGCGGACGCTCGGGTGCCTACGAACGGGTGCTGCGCGAGGCCAAGGACACCTCGATGAAGGAAATGGAAGACCGTGCCCGCGAGATGGGTGCCAATGCCATCGTGGGCATCGACATCGACTACGAGACCATCGGACAAGGCAATTCCATGCTGATGGTGGCCACCAGCGGAACAGCGGTGGTAATTTAGGAACCCACCTCTGGGGCCCACCCCCAGCCCCTCCCGAGAGGGAGGGGAGCCTATTGAAACAAACGGAATGAATTTGACATAGAAATTCTTTGCCGTTTGGTAATCATTGATTAATTTTGCAGCGTAAAACATTTTTATAGACTAACGTATCAACAATGAAATTCAAGAGATTTATGATGCTGGCTGCCCTGCTCGTTAGCAGCGTGGCCGCAATGGTGGCACAGGAGATGCAGATGCCTCCCATCCCCATCGACAAGAACGTGAAAATCGGTAAACTGGACAATGGTCTGACCTACTACATCCGCAAGAACAACTGGCCCGAGAACGTGGCCAACTTCTACATCGCCCAGCGCGTGGGCTCTATCCAGGAGAACGAAGACCAGCGCGGTCTGGCCCACTTCCTGGAGCACATGGCCTTCAACGGTTCGGAGCATTTCCCCGACTCGGCACTGCTCGACTTCACCCGTCGCATTGGTGTTGACTTCGGTCGCGACCTGAATGCCTACACTTCCATCGACCAGACCGTGTATCGCATCTGCGACGTGCCCTCCAAGCGCGTGACCGCTCTCGATTCCTGCATACTCGTGCTGAAAGACTGGTCGAACGGTCTGACGTTGAAGGGCGAGGAGATTGAGAAGGAGCGTGGCGTCATCCATCAGGAGTGGCAGCTGGGCGAAGGTCCCACACAGCGCATCATCCAGAAACTTCTTCCCCGGCTGTATCCCGGTTCGAAATACGGCGAGCGTCTGCCCATCGGTCTGATGAGCGTCGTCGACGGCTGTAACCCGCAGGTGCTGCGCGACTACTACCACAAATGGTATCGTCCCGACAACCAGGCCATCATCATCGTGGGTGATGTTGATGTGGACCACTGCGAGCAGGTCATCAAGGACCTCTGGAAAAACAGCAAGGTTGATTCCAACGCCGCCAAGGTGGTAGACGAGCCCGTGCCCGACAATGCCGAGGCCATCTATGCCATCGAGAAGGACAAGGAGATGCAGTATGGCCAGATTCTGGTTTTCATGAAGCACGACGCCACCAAGCCCGAGGAGAAAGTAGGCATCGACTACCTCATTCAGGACTATTGCATCGACCTGATTTCGCTGATGTTCGACATGCGTACCCAGGAGGCCGCCCAGAAACCCGACTGCCCCTTCGTATATGCCAGCGCCAGCTATGGCGAATACCTGCTCTCGAAAACCAAGGAAGCCTTCCAGCTGGCTGGTGTGCCCAAGGAGGGCAAGGACCTCGAGACCTTGGCCGCCATCTATCGTGAGGCCCAGCGCGTCAAACAGTATGGCTTCACTCCCTCTGAGTTCGACCGTGCCAAGGAGGAATACATGAGTCGTCTGGAGAAGCAGTACACCAACCGCAATAAGATCAAGAACTCCGAGTTCGGCGACCAGTATCGCGACCATTTCCTGGCCAATGAGCCCATTCCCTCAATCGAGGAGTATTACGAGATCATGAAGCAGATGGCTCCGATGATTCCACTCGAGGCCGTTAACCAGGCATTGCAGCAGGAACTCATCTCCAATAACGACTCCAACCTCGTGGTGGCCTTCTTCGCCCCCGACCGTGAGGGTTATGCCCTGCCCACCGAGAAGCAGATGGCCGAGGCCATTAATGCTGTGCGCACCGAGAAGATTGAACCCTACGTGGACAACGTGAAGAACGAGCCGCTGATTGCTCCCGAGGCAATGCCGAAGGCTGGCAAGATTGCCAAGGAGACCGAGAACAAGGAACTTGGCTATAAGGAGCTGACACTCTCCAACGGCGCCCGTGTGATTCTGAAGAAGACCGACTTCAAGGACGACGAGATCCAGTTCCAGGCCATGGCCAAGGGCGGTAACGGACTCTATGGCAAGGCCGACTACGACAACCTGCAGCTGTTCTCCACTATCATGCAAACTAGCGGACTGGGCAACTTCTCGAATACCGAGTTGCAGAAAGCTCTCTATGGCAAGCAGGCTGCCGTGAGCATGAGCATGAACAACTACTATCAGGTGCTGGGCGGCCAGACTGTTCCTAAGGACATCGAGACGCTGATGCAGCTCATTTACCTGAACTTCACCAACGTGAAGAAAGACGAGGAAGCCTATAAGAGCATCATGGGACAGATTGAGGTGGTGCTGAAGAACCGCAACCTCTCGCCCGAGACCGCTTTCAGCGACTCTGTGGCTGTCACAATTTATAACCACGAGCGCCGTTTCGCTCCGCTTACTGTCGAGACGCTGAAGGGTGTCAATCAGGACCGCATCATGCAGATGGCCAAGGAGCGCTTCAGCAATGCTGGCGAGTTCGTGTTCTACTTCGTGGGTAACTTCGACGAGGCCACCCTCCGTCCGCTCATCGAGCAGTACATCGCCTCGCTGCCCTCTCAGAAGAAGGCTACTGGCTGGAAGGAAGTTCCCAGCTTTGTCAAGGGCAAGGTGCAGAACAAGTTCAATCGCAAGATGGAGAGCCCCAAGGCTTCTGCTTATGAGGCATGGCACATGCCCGTGGCCTACACCGCTGAGAACGAGGTGCTTGTCGATGCTGCTGGTCAGGTGCTCACGATGGTCTATCTGAAGGACATCCGCGAAGATGCCTCTGCCGCCTACTCCGTAAGTGCTCAGGGTGGCATCCGCCGTCTGGGTGACAACACCATTGCGTTGATGCAGGCCCAGTGCCCCATGGACCCGAAGAAGGCCGATACAGCCCTGAAGCTGCTGGCCAAGGGAATGGCCGACAACAGTCAGCGCGTTGACGACGAGAAGGTGCAGAAGGTGAAGGAAACCATGCTGAAGACCTACGATGAGCAGGTGAAGACCAACGGCTTCTGGATGAACTACATCGACGAATACGTTTGGACCGGCAAGAACCTGGTGAAGGGACAGCGCGAGGCCATCGAGTCGCTCACTCCCCAGAAGATAGCCGCCTTCCTGAAGAAGTTGGTGGACAGCGGTAACCACGTTGAGGTCATTATGCTGCCCGAGGAAAACAAGTAAGTAAGCCGTAAGGCTAATATCCTAAAAAAGGGATGGCATTCTAAAATGTATGCTGTCCCTTTTTTCATTGATTTTAATTTGGTTTTTCGCTCACTTAATCGTACCTTTGCACCCGAAATCAAAAAGGTACAAAGATTATGGCATATTTATTTACTTCAGAATCAGTGTCGGAAGGCCATCCCGACAAGGTGGCCGACCAGATTAGCGATGCTTTGCTCGACCAGTTCCTGGCCTACGACGAAAAGGCACACTGTGCTATTGAATCGTTCGTGACGACCGGACAGGTCATCATTATGGGCGAGGTGCGCTCGTCGGAATATATTGATTTGCAGACGATTGCCCGCAAAACGGTGAACAGGATTGGTTACACGAAGTCGGAATATCAGTTCGACGGAAACTCTTGCGGCGTGCTGACGGCCATCCACGAGCAGAGCGACGATATCAACCAAGGCGTTTCCCGTGAAGACGAGGAGAATCAAGGAGCCGGCGACCAGGGCATGATGTTCGGCTATGCCACCAACGAGACGGAGAACTATATGCCCCTGCCGTTGGATCTGGCGCACCGACTGATGAAGACCTTGGCCGAAATCCGTAAGGAGGGAAAGGTGATGACTTATCTGCGTCCCGATTCGAAGAGTCAGGTGACGATAGAATACAGCGACGAGGGTGTGCCCCAGCGTATAGATACCATTGTGGTTTCCACGCAGCATGATGAATTCGACGCTGACGACGAGCGGATGCTTGCCAAAATCAAGGATGATGTGATCAATATCCTCATTCCCCGGGTGAAGGCTCAGATCAAGAGCGAAAAGGTGTTGGCTCTGTTTAACGACAAGATTACGTACCACGTGAACCCCACGGGTAAATTCGTGATAGGTGGCCCTCATGGAGATACGGGTCTGACAGGCCGTAAGATTATCGTGGATACCTATGGCGGCAAGGGAGCCCATGGCGGCGGTGCCTTCTCGGGTAAAGATCCTTCGAAGGTGGACCGTTCGGCCGCTTACGCAGCCCGCTGGATTGCGAAGAATATGGTGGCTGCCGGTGTGAGCGACGAGATGCTGGTACAAGTGAGCTATGCCATCGGTGTGGCTGAACCCGTGAGTATCTATGTGAATACCTATGGAAAGAGTCATGTAGAGATGTCTGACGGTGAGATTGCCGATAAGATAAAGGGAATGTTCGACCTGCGGGAAACGGCTGCCTACGGACACATGGGGCGTAAGAACGAGGTGGTGGAGAAAACCTTTACCAGCCGCTATCACGAGACCAAGACCATTCCCGTGGAACTTTTCACTTGGGAGAAACTCGACAAGGTGGAAGAAATAAAGGCTGTTTTCGGATTGTAAATGAATCAGCAGCAGGACAGCATACACACGACACATGGAGTTTCTGGCCATCTCCCTCCCAGAGAGGGGGTGGACAGCCAGCGTGTGCAGCATTCTGCCAAGAATCTCACTCCTTATCAGGTATTAAGTAAGTTGCCCAAAGATGCTACGCCGGCGCAACAGGATTCAGCCATTCAGGCTACCTTCCATCAGGAGAATATCCATCTGAGTACACAACCTGACACACTTCACCTGCCAGGCCATGATAAGGGCAAGAGTCCGAAAGATATCTCACTTCCTCAATATTACCGGGAGACTTTCTTCAGCAACGACACCCTGCTGCATCCTGAGATCAGCGGAGGCCGCTATGGTGTGGCCGGTGATCCTGTCCCCTATACCATCAGTGGTGACAATACCATCACCTCGCTGCTGCTTATCTGCTTTATCTTTGCCATGATATCCTTTGCTCGTACGCATAATTTCATCCTCCGCCAGGCCAAGGATTTCTTTACGGCTCCCCGTGGCGGACTGACCACAGAGGTGACGGAGACCACGAGCGAATTCCGCTTTCAGTTCTTTCTGGGTGCACAGACCTGCCTCTTGGCTGCCATCATTACGTTCTTCTATGTTCAGGAGCGCGTGGCCGATACGTTTATTCTCCGATCACAGTATATGCTTATCTGGGTATTCTTCGGCTGTTTCCTGGGCTATTTTCTGTTGAAGTCTTTGCTGTATGCCGTAGTGAACTGGGCTTTCTTTGATAAGAAGAGCAACCGTACATGGCAAAAATCTTTACTTTTTATGGTATGTGTGGAAGGTGTGGTCATCTTCCCCCTCGTATTACTCCAGACATACTTCAATATGAGTATGCAAAATGCTATTATTTATGCTTTAGTAGTCGTCGTTCTGACCAAATTACTGTTATTTTACAGGTCATATATAATCTTTTTCCGGCAAAATGGTGCTTTTTTGCAAAATATTTTGTACTTTTGCGCGCTAGAAATCGTACCACTGTTCTCTTTGGGGGGACTTTTGGTGACAATTGTGGATTTTTTGAAAATAAATTTTTAGGACACTGATGATTAAAAAGATTCTGATATCACAGCCCAAGCCTGCCAGCGAGAAGTCGCCTTATTACGACATCGCCAGCGACTATGGAGTGGAACTGGTCTTCCGTCCGTTCATCAAAGTCGAGGGCCTCACCTCGAAGGAGTTTCGTTCACAGAAGGTTAGTATTCTGAACTATACTGCCGTCGTGTTCACTTCCCGTCATGCCATCGACAATTACTTCAAGTTGGCCAAGGAAATGCGTCTGGAGATTCCTGAAGATATGAAGTACTTTTGCGTCACGGAGCAGATAGCGCTCTATATTCAGAAGTATGTTCAGTATCGTAAGCGCAAGGTGTTCTTCGGCAATACTGGAAAGATCGTGGATTTGCTGCCCCAGATGGTGAAGCATAAGTCAGAGAAGTATCTGATTCCCATGAGCGATGTGCATGACAATTCCACGGCTGAGCTCCTTGATTCCAAGAAGTTGAACCATACGGAGTGTGTGATGTACCGTACGGTGAGCAATGATTTCACGGAAGATGAGGTGAAGACATTCGACTATGATATGTGTGTCTTCTTCAGTCCTTCAGGCATCAATGCCTTTGAAAAGACTTTTGGTAACACCAAGAACGACAAGGTTGTAGTGGCCACTTTCGGTCCCAGCACGACCAAGTCTGCTCATGATGCAGGACTTCAGGTTGTCATAGAGGCTCCATCACCGGAGTTCCCCTCCATGACGGCAGCCCTGAAAAGTTATTTGTCGAAAAAGAAATAAGCCCGAATGTCTGCATCCGATGCTCTCACATTGGGCAAGGAAGAGCGGATAACGAGCCGTAAACTCATCGACATGCTCTTCAACGGAGGCCAAAGCCATTCGATGGCTGCCTTTCCGCTGAGGCTTGTTTTTTTGGAAAAAGAACGCGAGGGCGCCTGTCCACCGGCTCAGATGCTGGTGAGCGTGCCCAAACGTTGTTTTAAGAGGGCTGTGAAACGCAACCGCGTAAAGCGGCAGGTGCGCGAGGCATTCCGTCATCACAAGCATCTGATAGGAGATGTTTTGCCCGCTGACCGACAGTTAGCACTGGCTTTTATCTGGCTGGATGATCGCTTTTACGATTCTGCGGAGGTGGAACAGAGAGTGGTATTTCTTCTGGAGCGGCTTGCAGAGAAAATGAAAAGCAGTGAGTGATGAAGGGCCTGTGGACACTCCTCAAGAAAATAGGCAGAGGCATCTCATGGGTGTTGGTGGCCATTTTGCTGATTCCCATCTGGATTTACCAGAAAGCCATCTCGCCCTATACACCGCCTTCGTGCAGGTTTACGCCCACTTGTTCGGAATATGCCCGTCAGGCTTTGATCAAGCACGGACCCGTCAAAGGTCTTTATCTGGCCATTCGCCGCATCCTGAGATGTAATCCATGGGGCGGTTCGGGATATGATCCGGTGCCGTAGGAAGTGATAAGTGAATAATAGAAAAAATAAATATAAAGATGAAGAATTTTGTAGAAGAACTGAAGTGGCGCGGAATGCTGGCACAGATTATGCCCGGCACCGAAGAAGCCTTACAGGAAGGGATGATGACTGCCTATTTAGGCACAGACCCCACGGCCGATTCGCTACATATCGGCCATCTATGTGGTATTATGATGCTGCGTCATTTGCAGCGTTGCGGTCATAAACCCATCATCCTCGTGGGTGGTGCCACAGGTATGATTGGCGACCCTTCAGGTAAAAGTCAGGAGCGCAACCTGCTCAACAATGAGACGCTCTATCACAACCAGGAGTGCATCAAGAAACAGGTGGCCAAGTTCCTCGATTTCGAGTCAAAGGATGCCAATGCAGCCGAGTTGGTGAACAACTACGACTGGATGAAGGATTTCACATTCCTCGATTTCGCACGCGAGGTGGGTAAGCATATCACCGTCAACTATATGATGGCCAAGGAAAGTGTGCAGCAGCGTCTGAATGGAACAGCCCGCGACGGACTTTCATTCACCGAGTTTACCTACCAGCTCCTGCAAGGCTACGACTTCCTCTATCTCTATCAGCACAAGGGCGTGCGCCTGCAGTTGGGTGGCAACGACCAGTGGGGTAACATGACTACTGGTACAGAGCTTATCCGCCGTACCCTTGGCAATGATGCCGCTCCCGCATTCGCTCTCACTTGTCCGCTGATTACCAAGTCAGACGGTAAGAAGTTCGGTAAGACAGAGAGTGGAAACATCTGGCTCGACCCAAAGCGTACCACGCCTTACAAGTTCTATCAGTTCTGGCTCAATGTCAGCGATGAGGACGCCGAGCGCTATATCAAGATATTCACCTCTTTGGACAAGGAGACGATCGATGCGCTCGTAGAAGAGCACAAGCAGGATCCAGGCCGTCGTGTGCTGCAGCATCGTCTGGCTGATGAGGTGACTGTCATGGTTCATTCTCAGGAAGCCCTCGATACAGCCATTGAGGCCAGTAACATTCTTTTCGGCAAGAGCACGAAGGATGCCTTGCAGAAACTTGATGAACAGACCTTCCTTGATGTTTTCGACGGTGTGCCCCATTTCGACATCTCCAAGGATGTCCTCGGTCAGCCTGCCGTAGAGATTTTCACGCAGGCAGCTCCCGTCTTCCCCTCCAAGGGAGAGATGCGTAAGATGGTGCAGGGCGGAGGTGTTTCCCTCAACAAGGAAAAACTCACTCAGTTCGACCGTCCCATCACAGCGGAAGACCTCATCGACGGAAAATATCTCCTTGCCCAGAAGGGTAAGAAGAACTACTTCCTGCTGACTGTGAAATAAGATTAGTTATTAAAAATTTGGCTGAATGCCAAATTCTTGGTAACTTTGCCATCAAAGATGGCGAAATTACTCCGTATCGGCAAAAAAAAGAAAGATTTCTTTTGTTTTGCTCTCGACTTTTCGTAACTTTGCAGCCGCAAAGCGCATGATTGGGTGATGGTGTAATGGTAACACTACAGGTTTTGGTTCTGTCATTCCCGGTTCGAATCCGAGTCACCCAACCATTGAAAATCCGCCAATAACTACGGTTACTGGCGGATTTTTTTGTTATTTCTTATTCTTCAATCTGGCGATAATAGACCGCTCCCTGCTCATTCTTCAGCGAGCGGGTGTCGGAATCATACACGTAGCAGTCTTCCTCAGAGTCCACTCCCTTGGCCTTCAGGCAGATGGTGTTCCCTTTGATGGTGTAGGTGTATTCTGTTAAGTGAAGACTTCCAATCATGTTCCAGGTGGCTGTGCCGTCTTCCTTCAGACAGAAGCGGCTTTCGCTGTTCATCTTGTCATCCAAGCTGTCGTAGATGCCGGCCATGTTGCTGAATGTCAGCTCCGTCATATCCTCATTCTCCTCATTGAGATAGCTATGCATTGACTCCAGGAAACTAAATGAAGTGTCTTTGCCATCGGAATCTTTGTCAATCCTCGTGATGTCGTGTACGCGCCAGTCTCCATCTTCGCGGCAGAAGTTGAACTTCATGTGAACGGTCTGTACGGAACTGTAGAGGATAAAATCGACCAAAGCCGTCCCCTTCTTGACGTCCAACTGTTCAAACTTGATGTCGCGGGCCTCCAGGTCACTCGGGTTACTATCCTGCATCTCGGTCCAGTAGTCGTCGTTGAAGAAACCGATTTCCTCCAGTTTTGAGTCCTTCTCCTCAACGGCTTTCACTGTCTCCCGCCATGTATGACAGGCAAAACGCTGGTCAATATCACTTGCGTTCTGGGCTGCTGCGGCATACAATTCCTTAATAAGGCCGGTAATCTTCTCTTTGGCCTCTTCAGCCGTCGATTCTGTGGCGGACGTGTCCTTACTTACGGCCTGTGCCTTCTTTCCCCCGCATGCCAGAAGCATCAGCATAGCTGCGACAATAAAAATACTCTTTCTCATAGCGATATCATGTTTAATTTTCTCATTATATGATGTCTTGGATGTTGCAAAGATACTAAATTTTTGATTAAGTGATAGCAGAATAGATTTTTTTGTTATGCCGGTAGTGAGAAATTATCCATTTTATTTTGTTCTGCTCTCGATTTTTCGTATCTTTGCAGACAAACAAATCAAAACCGTTGATATGAAAACAAATTACGAGCTCCGATATGCTGCTCATCCTGAAGATGCAAAGCATTATGACACTGCGCGTCTGCGTCGCGATTTCCTTATTGAGCGTGTATTCGCCGAAGATGAGGTGAATATGGTCTATTCCATGTACGACCGAATGGTGGTGGGTGGTGCCATGCCGGTAAAGGAGGCATTGAAACTGGAGGCTATCGACCCGCTGAAAGCTCCTTTCTTTACGACACGCCGCGAAATCGGTATCTATAACGTGGGTGGAGCAGGAGAGGTCATCGTGGGTGAGGAGTCTTTCCGTCTG
The DNA here is from genome assembly GCA_900316985.1 of uncultured Prevotellaceae bacterium. Classification (GTDB taxonomy): domain Bacteria; phylum Bacteroidota; class Bacteroidia; order Bacteroidales; family Bacteroidaceae; genus Prevotella. Next base: position 12,479 of record ONFE01000041.1, on the reverse strand, counting down.
GACTTTAAGGAGGCACTTTATATCGGAAGTGGTGACCGCGATGTCGTTTTCAAGAGTGATGATGCGGCAAAGCCTGCCAAATTCTACTTCAATTCCACGACGGCTCATCAGTCATATCCCTGTAAGAAGGTGACGAAAGAGAATGCGGTGGTGGCCCATATGGGGTCGTTGGAAATGTCTAACGAGCGCGATATCAACAAGATGCTGGTGAATCAGGTGCTGCCTACCTGTCAGTTGCAGATGGGTATGACGGAACTGGCCCCGGGAAGTGTGTGGAACACGATGCCTGCGCATGTGCACAGCCGCCGTATGGAAGCTTACTTCTATTTCGAGTTGCCCGAAGACCAGGCTATCTGCCATTTCATGGGCGAAGTGGATGAGACGCGCCATATCTGGATGCGTGGAAATCAGGCCGTGCTTTCGCCCGAATGGAGCATCCATAGTGCTGCTGCTACCCATAATTACACCTTTATCTGGGGTATGGGCGGTGAGAATCTTGACTATGGCGATCAGGACTTTTCCAAGATTACAGATCTGAAATAATGAGAATTCACTTATAAACTTAAAATCTTAAAAACTTAACATTATGGCAAATCCATTTTCATTAGAAGGTAAGAATGCCTGGATCACAGGTGCTTCCTACGGTATCGGTTTCAACATCGCCAAGGCTTTTGTAGGCGCTGGCATCAAGACCATTATTTTCAACGACATCAATGAGGCTGCCCTGGAGCGTGGCCTGAACAACTACAAAGAGGCTGGTATCGAGAACGTGAAGGGCTATGTCTGCGACGTTACGGACGAGAATGCCGTAAAGGCCCTCGTGGAGAAGATTCATAAAGAGGTGGGTCAGATTGATATCCTCGTGAACAATGCAGGTATCATTAAGCGTATCCCGATGCACGAGATGAAACGCGCCGAGTTCCAGCAGGTGATTGACATCGACCTCGTTGGTCCGTTCATCTGCTCTTCTGCCGTCATTCCCGAGATGATGGAGCGCAAGGAAGGTAAGATTATCAACATCTGCTCGATGATGAGTGAGCTGGGCCGCGAGACGGTAAGTGCTTATGCTGCTGCCAAGGGTGGCCTGAAGATGCTCACCCGCAACATCTGCTCAGAATATGGAGAGTATAACATCCAGTGTAACGGTATCGGCCCGGGCTACATCGCTACACCTCAGACGGCTCCTTTGCGTGAGCGTCAGCCAGACGGCAGCCGTCATCCGTTTGACAGCTTTATCTGCGCCAAGACTCCTGCAGGACGCTGGCTCGATCCTTCAGAACTGGGTGGTCCCGCTGTGTTCTTGGCTTCTCATGCTTCTGATGCCGTTAACGGGTGCTCTATGTGGACGGTGGTATTTTGGCTTACATCGGTAAGCAGCCTAAGTAAGAGTCAGACCTTACGGTTATAAACACAAAAGACCCGCAAGAATGCTTGCGGGTCTTTATGATTTTCTTTTACAAAATTGATTAGAGAGCCTCAGCCAGCTCAGCACCAGCCTTGAACTTGGCAACCTTCTTGGCAGCAATCTTAATCTTCTGCTTGGTAGCGGGGTTGATACCTTCGCGAGCGGGGCGCTCGTTAACGCTGAAAGTACCGAAACCAATAAGCTGTACTTTGTCACCTGCCACGAGAGCTTCCTTGATGGCTGCTGTTGTAGCTTCCAATGCTTTCTTTGCGTCAGCCTTAGTCAGACCAGCGCCTGCTGCGATCTTGTCGATCAATTCAGTTTTGTTCATAATTTGTGAATTTTATTAAAAATATTAATGTAAAAAAATTATTCTTTTAGAATTTCTTCGCAAATATAGTTTAATCATTTCATAAAACAAACAAAAAAACAAAAAAAATAGAGAAATTAACGAAAAATAGTACGTAAAGCCCCGATTTTGTGCAAAATAACGGATATTTTTCGTAATTTTGCGCCCAAATTAGCGTGAATGGCTACATGAAGCCTGAAAGCTGAAATTTGAAACTTGAAACAAAAAAGCGTATGCGTAATATACCCGTTATTACCAAGAACTTACTGATAATTAATGTGCTGATGTTCCTCGCCACCTACGTTTTCCAACGTACGGGTGTCGATCTGAACGAGCTGTTGGGCCTCCATTTCCTGATGGCCAGCAATTTCCGTATTTATCAGTTTGTGACCTATATGTTTATGCACGGCGGAATGGCTCACTTGTTCTTCAATATGTTTGCCTTGTGGATGTTCGGCTGTGTGGTAGAGAACGTGTGGGGACCGAAAAAATTCCTTTTTTATTACATTTTGTGCGGAATCGGTGCAGGATTGGTACAGGAATTGGCGCAGTTTGTCAACTATTATCTCATTGAAGGTCTGGGGGCTTACGAGTATGTGAACCTCAATGGTGTGAGCATATCTGTGGATTCCTTTCTCAACCAGTTGACAACGGTAGGTGCCTCTGGTGCCATCTATGGCATATTGCTGGCTTTCGGTATGCTTTTCCCGGAGGAACGCCTGTTTATATTCCCGTTGCCTGTACCCATCAAGGCCAAGTGGTTCATTTGCGGTTACGTGGTCATCGAACTCCTTTCAGCCTTAGGCACTTCCGGCGACGGTGTGGCCCATTTCGCCCATCTCGGCGGTATGCTCTTCGGTTTCTTGATGATAGTGTACTGGCGTAACCATTCAGGTGGAAGCAATGGCTACGGAAGGATGAGGGGCGAGCAGTTCTTCGACAAGCTGAAGAACAACTGGGAGCGCCGTTCTCACAAGAAGGCCGACTTCAATGACCGTCACACCTCGGAGCGCGAACGCGACTGGCAGTATAATCAGGATAAGAAAGCCAATCAAGAAGAGATTGATGCCATTCTCGACAAAATCCGCCGTTCGGGCTATGCCAGTCTGAGCGAGGAGGAGAAGAAGAAACTCTTTGACGCTGGAAAATGAAAGGTCTCAAGCGATTTACGGCTAATATGATTATGGGTGCCAATGTGGCATCCATCATTCTGATGTTGCTGGTTGGCTACAGTGACCATCTGAATCCACAGGCGCATCCCTTGCTTTCCTGTCTGGGACTTGCGTTCCCGGCTCTTTTGGCTATCAATGTCTGTTTCCTGGTCTTTTGGGCCATCTTCAGTCTGAAGCGAGTGATTATCCCGATTCTGGGCTTTCTGTTGTGCTATGTTCCTGTACGCACCTATTTTCCCTTGAATATCAGTCCTTCGGAAAAGGCTGATTTGAAAGTGATTACCTACAACGTGGCTGGCTATTCTGCCGATGAGGACGGTGTCCGTGGCGGTGGTCTCAAAGGAGCGCTCGACTATGTGGCACAGCAGAAGGATGCCGATATCGTCTGTTTGCAGGAAGTAACGTTGAAAGAGAAGGACAAGGTGCCTTTTCTGGATGTGTTCCCTTACATTGAGTCACAGTATTTCAGGACTACCGGCAGTGGAGTGACCTTGCTCAGCAAATATCCCATCGTCAGTAGTGAGCCCATCAAATATGGCGACGGAGACTTTGTGAGCAAAGCCTATACGCTCGATGTGAACGGAAAGTATGTGATGGTCATCAACAACCATCTGGAGACTGCGGGTCTTTCCTCCGAAGAGCGTCAGGATTTCCACAGTATGGTCCACGGTGACCAAGACACGGAGGTGGCCCGTCAGGCGTCGAAAAAGCTCCTGGTGAAACTGGGCGAGCATAACGTCGTACGTGCTAATCAGACCAGGGCGTTGGCCCGCTTTGTGGAGCAGCATGCCAACGTCCCCATCATCCTTTGCGCTGATTTCAACGATTCCCCCATATCCTATTCGCGCTACGTGGTCGGGCAGAAGCTGACCGACTGTTTCCGCGAGTCGGGCAATGGGCTGGGCTGGACGTTCTGGCGCGATGCCATCCGTGTGCGTATTGATCATATCTTCTGCTCATCCCAACTGACCCCCGTGAGTTGCAAAGTGGACGATTCCATCAAGTCGAGCGACCATTATCCGATGATTTGTGGCTTGAAAATGGACGGAAACGCACAAAAATAGCATTTTCTCGCCTTTAAATTTCGTTTAGTTGCGAAAAATGCGTATCTTTGCACGCTATTTTGCGCGTATTAGATTAGAAATAATTAATTAATAATATAACAAAAAATGCAAAACAAAGGTTTAGTAATTTGCGTGGCTGTCCTTCTGACACTCGCAAGCATCTTCTACCTGAGCTTCTCGGCAGCAACCAGCTACTATGATGCCCAGGCAGCAAAGATCAAGGACCCCATCGCACAGCAGGACTACAAGGACTCTGTGAAGTATCTGGGCGTCTACTCTTACCAGAAATGCCTTGAGACCCAGATCGGCCTCGGCCTCGACCTCAAAGGCGGTATGAACGTTATCCTCGAAATCTCTGTACCCGATGTGGTGGAGGTTCTCGCCGACCACAAGACCGACGCGGCTTTCGTAAAGTCTATGGCAGAGGCCAAGAAGCAAGAGGAAACCAGTCAGAGCGATTTCATCTCGCTGTTTATCGATGCTTATCACAAGAATGCCCCGGGCCATCGCCTGGCTGAGATTTTTGCTACCCAGCAGCTCAAGGGCAAGGTGAGCACACAGAGCACCGACAAGGAAGTGGAGAATGCCCTCCGCACGGAAGTGCAGGCAGCCATCGACAACTCCTTCAATGTGGTGCGCAACCGTATCGATAAGTTCGGCGTGGTGCAGCCCAATATCCAGAAACTGGAAGGCCAGCAGGGACGTATCATGGTGGAGATGCCGGGTATCCGCGAGCCGGAGCGCGTGCGCAAACTTCTCCAGGGAAGTGCTAACCTTGAATTCTGGGAGACCTACAACAGCAATGAGGTCATCCCCATGCTCTCACAGCTCGACCAGCGCTTTGCCAATGGCGGCGAGGCTGTTGCTGAGGATTCAGCAGCCGTTGATACCGCTGCCGTAAAGGCTGAGGCTGATGCTGCAAAGGCAGAGGCTGCAAAGCCTAAGTTTGAGGTGAAGAAGGATGCCAAGGCTGAAATTGCCAAGACTACCGAAACCGATGAGAAGGCATTGGCTGCTGCCCAGAAGGCTCATCCGCTGCTCTCCCGTCTGCAGACCACTGGCAACCAGCTCTCACTCGTGGGTCTTGCCAATGTACGCGATACTGCCGCCATCAACGCTATCATCTACAGCGATCTGGCCAAGCAGGTACTTCCTTCCGACGTAAAACTCCTTTGGAGTGCCAAGCCTACGGATATGATTCAGGGCAACAAGAATGTATACGAACTCCACGCCCTGAAGGTGACCGAGGCTAGTGGCCGCGCTCCGCTGGAGGGTGACGTGATTACTGATGCCAAGGACGAGTTCGAGCAGATGTCAGGCCGTCCCAGCGTATCTATGAGCATGAACAGCGACGGTGCTCGTCGTTGGGCTGCCCTCACCAAGGCTAATGTAGGTAAGGCTATTGCCATCGTGCTTGATGGCGTGGTTTATTCCGCTCCCCGTGTAAACGGCGAAATCTCAGGTGGTAACTCTCAGATTACCGGTAACTTCACCATTGAGGATACCAAGGACCTGGCCACTACCTTGAAGTCCGGACGTATGCCTGCACCTGCACGTATCGTACAGGAAGAGGTTGTTGGTCCTACCCTCGGTGCACAGTCTATCCAGCAGGGTATCTGGTCGTTCATCATCGCCTTCATCCTGTTGATGGTTTATATGATTGCCATGTATGGCTTCATCCCTGGCATGATGGCCAACTGCGCCCTCATCGTCAACCTCTTCTTCACGCTCGGTATTCTCACCTCGTTCCAGGCTGCCCTCACGATGAGCGGTCTCGCCGGTATCGTGCTGACCCTTGGTACGGCCGTGGATGCCAACGTGCTTATCTATGAGCGTATCAAGGAAGAGATGCGCAACGGCAAGGACATCAAGAATGCCCTCAAGGCTGGTTACAGCAATGCCTTCAGCGCCATATTCGACTCCAACCTGACGAGTATCATCACCGGTGTCATCCTCCTCTATTTCGGTACAGGTCCTGTGAAGGGCTTCGCCACCACCTGGATCATCGGTATCTTCTGCTCGTTCTTCACCGCCGTGTTCCTCACACGTATCGTCTATGAATGGCGTCACAAGCACGACAAGTGGCTCAACCTCACCTTCACCACCAGTCTCTCGAAGAACCTGATGCAGAACATGAAGATTCCTTTCATGTCGTTCTACAAGAAGACCTTTATCACCGTGGCTTGCGCTGCTGTCGTATTCCTCGTGAGCTTCGCCGTTCGCGGTCTCTCTGAGAGCATCGACTTCACCGGTGGTCGCAACTATGTGGTGACCTTCGAGAAGGCTGTGCAGCCTGAGGAGATCCGTACCATCATCGCTGAGGCATTCCCCGGTTCCAACACTGGCGCCATTGCCCTCGGTACCGACGGCAAGACCATCCGTATCTCTACCAACTACAAGATTGAGTCCAACTCGCCCACTACCGACGACGAGTGCGAGACCATTCTCTATAACGCCCTGAAGAAGCACGGCCTCGTCAGTCAGGCCAGCGTGGAGGCATTTAAGAATCCTGACGTTCGCGAAGGCGGTTCCATCATCTCCTCTCAGAAGGTAGGACCTTCGGTGGCTAAGGACATCACCTACGGAGCTATCATCTCCGTCATCATCGCCCTGATTGCCATCTTCCTCTACATCCTGCTCCGTTTCCGCAACGTAGCCTTCTCTGTAGGTTCTGTGGTAGCGCTGGCTGTCGATACCCTCGTGGTACTCGGTATCTACTCGCTCTGCTGGGGATGGATGCCCTTCTCACTCGAGATCGACCAGACCTTCATCGGTGCTATCCTGACCGTGATCGGTTACTCTATCAACGATAAGGTGGTGGTATTCGACCGTATCCGTGAGAATCTCGGACTCTATCCCAAGAAGGACAAGCAGCAGCTCTTCAACGAGTCAATCAACCAGACCCTGGCTCGTACCATCAACACCTCACTCTCTACGTTGATCGTGCTGCTCTGTATCTTCATCCTCGCAGGTGCCAGCATCCGCTCATTCGCCTTCGCCATGATCCTGGGTGTTGTATTCGGTACCCTGTCGTCTATCTTCATCGCATCTCCCGTTGCTTACCTCGTGATGGGACGTAAGATCAAGGAAGACGATATCGTCAAGGCATAAAAGGTCGCGCGTACCTTAATATATTATAAGCGGAGGCTGTGTAAGTCCTTTACACACAGCCTCCGTTTTTTCAATCAAAACAAATCAACTATTAATTATTCCTGGATATGAAACTTACAGATCTGCGTTCCGGTAATTTCAACGCCGGTGAATGGGAAGCCAAAGGCTATCTGCTTCCTCAGTTTGACATGGCTGCCGTGGCTAAGAAGACCTACGACGAGCCTACATGGGTACATTTCGGCGGTGGAAACATCTTCCGTGCTTTTCCTGCTGCCATTCTCAACGACGCCCTCAATACAGGCAAGTACGACCGTGGCGTTATCGTGGCCGAGACTTTCGACTATGAGGTTATTGACAAGGCCTACGCTCCTTATGGCAATCTTTCGCTGGCCGTTTCCCTCTGCAGCAACGGCACTATCGAGAAGAAAGTCATCGCCAGCGTCACCGAGGCACTCAAAGCCGACTATCAGTTCGCCGACTGGCAACGTCTGGTAGATATCTTCCGCAAGCCTTCACTCCAGATGATTTCGTTCACCATCACCGAGAAAGGTTACACCTACAACGAGGCCGATTTGGCCCGTGGCCTGCAGCCCGTCTTTGCCATGGGTAAGGTTTGCGCCCTGCTCTTGGAGCGTTTCAATAACGGCCAGCTCCCGCTTACCGTCCAGTCGATGGACAACTGCTCCCACAACGGCGACAAGGTGAAGGCTGGAGTTATGGCCTATGCCGAGCGTTGGGTGAAGGACGGACTCGTGCCCCAGACCTTCCTCGACTATCTGAAGGACGAGACGAAGATCACCTTCCCCTGGTCCATGATTGACAAGATTACCCCGCGTCCCCACGAGAAGGTGAAGGAGATGCTGGCAGCCGACGGCTTTGAGGACAACAACTACATCGAGACCGAGAAGCATACGTTCACTGCTCCCTTCGTCAATGCAGAGGAAGTGCAGTATCTCGTCATCGAAGACAACTATACCAACGGCCGTCCGCCGCTCGATCTAGGCGGAGCCCTCTATACCACCCGCGAGACTGTTGACAAGGTGGAGACCATGAAGGTGACCACTTGCCTCAATCCCCTCCACACGGCCATGAGTATCTACGGCTGTATGCTGGGCTATACCCTTATTTCCGCAGAGATGGCCGACGAAGACCTCCGTGCCTTCATCCAGAAGATAGGCTATATGGAAGCCATGCCCGTGGTGACCGATCCCGGCGTGCTCAATCCCTATGAGTTCATAGGCGCCGTTATCAACCGTCGTCTACCTAATCCGTTCATGCCCGATGCTCCACAACGTATCGCTATGGATACCTCACAGAAACTCCCCATCCGTTTCGGTGAGACCATCAAGAAGTATGTGGCCCGCGGTCTCGATATGAGCAACCTCGTTCTGATACCTCTCACGCTTGCCGGTTATGCCCGCTATCTGAAAGGCATCAAGGACGACGGTACCGCTTTCGAGCCTTCTCCCGATCCCATGCTTGCCGAGTTGCAGGCCATCGTGGCTCCCCTTGAGATTGGCAAGGCCGATCAGGACTGGAGTCCGCTGAAGGCTCTCTACAGCCGCAGCGATGTCTTTGGCCTTAATCTCTACGAGGCCGGTCTTGGCGAGCAGATTGAGGGAATGGTGAAGGAACTCTATGCAGGCTATGGAGCCGTGCGCAAGACCCTTCACAAATACGTGCAGGCCCGCTGATTTCTAAAAGATTCGCCCCAAAGACCCACCCCATCCCTCCCTAAGTAAGGAGGGATGGGGTGGGTCATAAAGTATCATCAACCTGGCTACAAACATCACCGCCACACCTCAGGTATGTCTGTTTCACAAAACGTGCTGATAATAAGAACATTGAAGGGGGTCGCATTTTGCGACTCCCTTCAATGATAGGTATGCTTATGGATTGGGAACGGTCAGCGCATGAATGAGGGCATCGAGCTGCTGCTGGCTCATGCCGTGAGAGAGCAGATAGCTCGAGAAGGCTTTTGCGTAGTCGATGTTCGGCAGTTGTGACTCGTCGCTGACATTGGCATAGTGCATCAGGCAGGTGTTGAGGCGCAGCGAAACCAGGGTGTTGCAGAGAACGGGGTCTTTTGCCGGGTTGATGTCATAATAGTTGTCGTAGGTGACGAGATAGTCGGCCACAATCTCCTCGTACGTTGCTCCGCAGAGTCCTTCAAGCAAGGCGCAGACATATCCGGTGCGGTCCTTTCCCTCCATGCAATGCACAAGATAGGGGGCGGGATGTGACGGGAGCTTCTTCAGGGCTTCTATCAGACGGTTGTTGTAGTCGTCGGCCGTGGGATCTGCCTTCAGGGGGCATAGGATCACGTTACCTTCTTTCCATAGCGAAAGGCTGTAGGGTGGAATGTCTTTGTAGGACAGCATTTTCTCCTCGTTGTCGGCGAGGTTGAGTACGGTTCTTACCTTTTCTTGTTGCAAATATTCCGACACATAGAAGTCGCGTTTGATGTCGTTGCTGAACGGCGATGAACTGCGGTAGAGGATGCCGCTGGGGATGTTGCCGGCTTTCACGGTACGGGCATTTGCAAACTCCGCGTCGGAGAGGTCTGGGTATTCTATGCGTTCGTTTGAGTATTTCATGCTCAGGGCCGTCTGTACGTCAAGGCAACCGCCCTTTTCCTTCATCCTGACGGTGACGGCATGTCCCTCAAGGCCTGTGAGTTCTTTGGGCAGACCGATATTGTTGGCCGTGAAGCAGATGCTGGGATAGGTGGGGTAGGCCACGCAGAGGAATTCGCCGTTGCGGGTGTAGAAGCCGTCGTAGTAGGGCATGACGATTTCTTTCTTGTCGTCGATAGTGATGCTGATGACGTCGCCGAGCGTAAATCCAGCGTTGGTCATGTCTGTTTCGGTGAAACTCAGCATGGCGGCACCGAACTCGTTGTAGGATGTGATCTTGCCTTTCAGCACCGGCGTGTTGTCGGTGGTGTCATCATCTGAACAGGAGGTCAGTGCTACGCTAAATACTAATTGACAAATAATAACTGATAATACAATCAGGTGTTTTTCTTTTTTCATGGTTTTTGAATTTATGTGTTTATAAATATTGGAGTTTAGGAGTTTGGAAGTTTATTCGAGTTTTGCCTCCAGACGGTCGTAGTATTGGTTCACGATGTCGAGCATATCCGAAGGCAGGTAGCTCAGGGCTTTTTCGATGAATTCCATCGGCACCTCGTAGAAGGCTTCTGCCAGTGTGCCTGTGATGGCGGCTTTCGTATCGGTGTCGCCGTCGGCCATCACGGCATAGCGGATGGCTTCCTCGAAGTTCTGACTTTCCAGGAAACAGCGGATGGCCATGGGAACGGTCTCCATACAGGTGCCGTCGAAATGGTTCTGTGCACCAATTTTGTTCACGTCATGAATGCTGGGAATCTCGTAGCCCCATAGTTTCCATGCCTTCATTTCCACCTCATCTTTCGTAATACGGCAAGTGCGCAACCAATAGGCCAGTGTGGCGATGCATTGTGCGCCCTTTAGTCCTTCGGGATGGTTATGAGTGGGACGGGCTGTTTCCACCGACTGCTCCTTCACGTCCTGATAATCGCTGAAGAGCCATGCCACGGCACTCACCCTCATGGCGGCCCCGTTGCCGAAAGAGCCGTAGGGCTTCGGGTTGTCACTTTCCACCCAGTCGTGGAAACGACTGCCGTAACCGCCCATCGGTACCGGATAGCGGCGGCACCAGTCGTGCAGCGCCTCTCCGTAGTCGCGCTTGTTCATAATGGCGTCGGCGATGGCGATGGTGCAGATGGTATCGTCCGTATAGTTACATTCGTCTGTAAACAGTTTGAATCCCTTTTCAGGAGCGGGTCCGAATTCGAACCGGCTTCCCACGATGTCACCAATAATTGCTCCGAGCATAGTTTGATGTATTTAAATGTTTTTCCGTGGCAAAGATAGGAAAAAAAGTGAAGAGTGAAGAGTGAAGAGTGAAGAATTTTTCGAAAAAAGAGAAATCCTTGATTTGTGTTTAGGAGTTTAGGAGTAATCCCTAAACTCCTAAACACCTAATCAAAGTGTAATCGGTATTGCTACCTTTACTCCGATATTGCGGCCCATGTTATAGATGCCGGCTTCCTTCAGACGACTCAGATGGTGCTGATAAGCGCGATTGAAGATATTCTGGGCGGTGAGGGCTACGCTGAGAAGCTTCTTGCCCCTGATATGGATGTCGGTACCTGCGGAGGCGTTCCACAGCGTGTAACTGGGTGTGCGCGTCTCCGTATTGTGGATGGAGTGGATATGGTCCTGCTTCAGGTTGCAGTCCATCTCTATTTCTGCAAATGTTTCCTTGATGGTCTCGGAAGGGATGTTGAAATGGTAGTGAAGCGACGAGTGCCAGCGGGGGGCCGGTGTGAAAGGCAGGTACTTGGCTTCCTCGGGCTGGTTCTTCTGACGGGCATCCACGTAGGAGAAGGTGTTCTCGAAGTGGAGGTGATGGATGGGGTGGAGGATGACGGTGGCCTCGAAGCCCAGGAGTTGTGCATCGCCCTGATGGTAGCCGAAGACGTCGTTGCCATCGATGACGGAGCCCGTTTTCTCAAGGAAGATGAAGTTGGAGATGGTGTTGGCAAAGAGGGCCAGTTTGGCAGAGAAGATCTCGCTGCTGTAATCCATGCCGAGGTCGAACTGCCAAGAGCCTTCGGGCTTCAGGTCATGGTTGCCCTGTTCGAAGCGGAGCGTGCCGTGGTGGATGCCGAAACTGCCCAACTCGCTGAGGTTCGGAGCGCGGAATCCGCGGGCGGCATTAACGCGTACATCGAAGTTGGGCGTAATGTTATAGATTGCTCCGATGCTGCCCGTCACACCATTGAAGTTGCGTGAGAACTGCTGGAAGCGCATCTGACCCTCTTCTTCCAGAGCATTGCTGTGGAGGTGGCGGTTGTCGAAGCGGAGTCCGCCGCTGATGTGGAGCCGTTCTGCAAAGTCTTTGGCAGCCGTGGCGAAGAGGCCGAAGTCAAAGAGGTGGTAGGCGGGGATGAGGAACTCATGACCGAGGTTCTGCGATTCCTGCCACATGCCGTTGACACCGGCATTCATCGTCCAACCGTTCCATGCCGGCGACACATAGCGGAGGTCGTAATTAACGGTATGCAGGCGGAAGTCCTGTCCCACCTCGTCGGGGGCCTCATATTCCTGACGGCGGTTCTGCTGATAGGCCAGCAGCGCCTTGATGCGGCTTTCCCCGATGTTGAAACTGTTGTCAAGCGTCACCTTATAATGACGTACATGCTGGAAAGGTGCCTCGTGTTCATGTTCCTCTCCTTCGTGCTCATGCTCGTGGTCAGCATCATGGTGATGGTCCTCATCATTGTTAGGGTTATCGTTAACGTTATCGTTATCGTCATGGTCATGATGATG
>ONFE01000132.1 GCA_900316985.1 uncultured Prevotellaceae bacterium | reverse complement strand
GAGTCGATTCGCGAGATGCTTTTGTCGATGATGACGAGGCGCAGGGTGTCTGCACTGGTCGCAGCCTCGGTGCTGTCCGTCGGCTGTTCTGCATCTGCCGCCGTTTGCCGTGCCGTTGGACGGCAAGAGGCGAATGCGAGGGTGGCAATCAGGAGGAAGAGAAGTCTTGTTTGTTTCATCTTTCTCTAAACTCTTTTCATTATTCTCTCCATGTATGGTTGATGGTCTGTGTCTGTTACGATAATCTATCGTGTTGAAGCACGGCCAGCCTCGGTGTTCTTTGACTGACGATAGGAGCGACGCACCTTGTTGCCGCCAAACGACCAGGTGGCCGAGAGGTTGACGCTGTGTGGATGGACATAGTTGGTGGTGTAGATGGTGTAGCCGTCATATTGGCTGGTGGAGCGCGTGATGTTCTGACGGAAAGGATCACTGACGCTAAGGCTCAGGCGCAGGCGGTTGTCGAGCAGCGAATAGCGCAACTGGGCATATAGCAGGGCCATGCTTTCGTACTTGGCCGTCATGCTGACGTATGGGAAATAGTGGGTGTAACTGGCACTGAGTACCAACGTATGCTGACGGTTCAGAAACCAGTCGGAACTCACCTCGCCCTTGCCGCTCCACGAATAGAGGTTGCGCAGTCCTGATGCCTCGCTCTTGGCGATGCTCTGTGAATAGAATACCTCGCCGCCAAGGTTGACGTTCCACCAGGGGAAAAGGTTGCGCTGCCATGAGACGTAAAGACCCATCTTGTCTGACGAGAAGCAGTTTTCCATTGTCGTGCTCTGTATGCCGTCGGGTGTGAAGGTGGTTGGGGAACCTAAAGCATCCTTCTGGTGGCTCTCGTATAGTACAGCATAAAGGCCGTGTCCATTGCTGAAATTCACCTCCACGTTGTCTGTAAGTCCTGGTGTCAGATAGGGATTGCCAGCGAAATAGTTGGTGGGAGTCATGTAGTAGCGGAAGGGATTGAGGCTCTGGAAGTCGGGGCGGGCTATGCCTTTTGAATAGGCTGCACCAAAGTGGGCCTTGTCCGACGGGTTCCAACTGAAGTGGACGGTTGGGAACACATAGAGGTAATGGTCGCGGTTGGTGGTATTGGTCGTTACCTGGCGACCTTCAATCCACGTCTTTTCCAAACGAAGGCCAACCTTTGCCGAGAACTCTTTGCTGAACTGACGCCAGGCAGAGACGTATGCAGCAGCAGTCTGCTCAGTATAGTCGAACTCATTAGACTGGCCCAAATCCTTTTGCCATGTGCCTGTGGCATCGCTATAGATGTTTACGTCGGAACTGTTGCCAATGTGTGTATAGTGCAGGCCCGTCTCTACATTGGCAATGGGCAGTGGCAGCGTGAAGTCCATCTTGTAGGCATCGATGCGATAACGGCTGGAGCCTGTGGTCTGCATGTTCTGTAAAGTGGAAGTGAGCCTTTCGTCCTGCTTGGCGTAGTTGTTCAGGTAGTCGTAGGTCAGCGTCATCATCTTGCCCTTCGTGTCTAACATCCAGTCGAGGAACAACTCGGCTGAAAGGTTGAAATTCTTGGGCTTGGGTGAGGTCATATCGGTCACGGTTTCGGTGTTCCACTCACGGGTGACGTCGTGCTGGTTGATGTCCATCTGATTTGTGGATATACTACTGAGCACACCGAGGTCGATTTTCTGTGATAGTTGATACTTCGCCAGCAGATTGGCGTTGTAGGTTTTCCAGTCGAAACTGCGCACATATTCCGACTGCTTTTCATGGTCACTGAAGGTTGTTGTCTGCGTATGGTCGTTGCTGCCCTTGACATCGCTGACGCCTGCCGAGAAGGATACGTCGAGTTTCTTCGTGGCGTAGTTGACGGATGGCATCACGTCCCAGTTGGTGTGCTCCTTGAAGTGCAGCCCGCCCATCAGGTCGCCGCGCAAGCCTAACGTCTGGTCGCGACGCAGCACGATGTTCACATAGCCCGCATTCGGCTCGGCCTTGTATTTTGACGGTGGAATGGTGATGACCTCGACGCGCTCTATATCGTCCGACTTGAGTGAGCGGAGTTTGGCGTTCACCATATCATCGGGCAGTTCACGGCCGTTCAGCAGGAAATGGGTGGAGCCTTTGCCCACGATGCTGACACCATCCTCAGATGCTTGCAGCAGAGGTACACGGCTCATCAGTTCCAAAGCCGTTAACCCTTTGGCGAACTCGTCAGCAGACACAAGATATTGCAAACGGTCTGTGGCGTTCTTGATGATGCGGCGACTGCCTTTCACCACCACACCGTTGATGGTCATCGTTTCGGGCTTCATCTGAATGGTTCCCACCTGCTCGTTGCTGCATAGTTTGTATATAGTCTTGTAGCCCACATATGAGATGCGAGCCAATACTGGTGATTGCTCGTAGGGGATGACGAAGACGCCAGCCTCGTTGCTCACGCCTCCACCGATAACTGTCGAGTCTGATGGATGAAGCAGGTAAACATTGGCATAGGGCACGGGCTGGCGGTTCTCGTCGATGATGGTGCCCGTCAAGTGGCGTTCAGTCTTATGGGTACACTCCACATAGATTTCGCTCTCGCCACGCTTC
>ONFE01000009.1 GCA_900316985.1 uncultured Prevotellaceae bacterium | reverse complement strand
GGCGGGCATTATCGTGACCTCGCTCTATCAGAAAATCAACCTCCTCAACAAGACTTTGCTGCTCACGCTGGGCGGCATGTGCGCCTTGGTGGCAGGCATCATCTGGGGATTCTCACAGTTGGATAAAGACCAGATGAACACTGTTTCCACGCTGGTTGCCAACATTCTGCTGATGACGGTCATCGTGAGTTTCATCCTAACGGGCGTCCGCAAAAAGGTGAATGTCTACGATGCATTTATCGAGGGAGCCAAGGACGGTTTCAAGACGGCAGTCGTCATCATACCCTATCTGGTGGCCATTCTCGTTGGAATCGGTGTTTTCCGTGCCTCGGGTGCCATGGACATGCTCATCGACGGTCTGGCATGGTGCGTGGAAGCCCTGGGTATTGACACCCAGTTCATCGGAGCCTTGCCAACGGCGCTAATGAAACCGCTGAGCGGCGGAGGTGCTCGTGGACTGATGGTCGATGCCATGGCCACCTATGGCGCTGACTCTTTCGTGGGTCGTCTGGCTTGCATTTTCCAAGGTTCCACCGATACTACCTTCTATGTGCTGGCTGTCTATTTCGGTAGCGTGAGCATCCGCTATACGCGCCACGCCGTTACCTGCGGACTGCTGGCTGACCTGGCAGGCATCTTATCGGCGATCTTCATCGCATACCTATTCTTCGGATAATCATGGCAAACCTGAAATCTCTGGCCAAGGACACGGCCATCTACGGACTATCGAGCATCATCGGCAGGTTTCTCAACTACCTGCTCGTCCCGCTTTATACGGCTAAACTGGCAGCAGCCTCCGGCGGTTATGGCATCATCACCAATATCTATGCCTATACGGCCCTCATCATGGTCATCCTGCTTTTTGGCATGGAGACCACTTTCTTCCGTTTTGCCAACAAGGAGGGCGAGGACCCCCACCGCGTCTATAGCACCACACTGATTACCGTGGGTACTTTGGCTCTTACCTTCATCGTGCTTGTGCTGCTTTTCATCAAGCCTCTCTCCCAGACCATGGGCTATGCCGATCATCCGCAATTCATCTGGGTGATGGCCATTACCGTCGGCATCGATGCTTTCTCTGCCATACCATTCTCCTATCTGCGTTACCAGAAAAGACCCTTGAAGTTTGCATCGCTGAAGCTGCTGAACATAGCAATGAATATCACAATGAACCTCATCTACTTTGCCGTTATCAACGGAAAGGACGTGGGATATGCTTTCTACATCAACCTTGCCTGTTCCAGCATCCTGCTCTGTTGTCTATGCAAAGAGCTCACTGGTTTCCGATGGATCTTCGACCGTGAGCTTTTCCGCCGTATGTTCCACTATGCCTGGCCGCTGCTCGTGCTCAGCATTGCCGGTATCCTGAACCAGACGGCCGACAAGATTCTCTTCCCCTATATCTATACAGCCAGCGATGCCCATGCCCAATTAGGCATCTATGGTGCCGCCTCGAAGATAGCCATGATTATGGCCATGATTACCCAGGCGTTCAGCTATGCCTACGAGCCTTTTGTCTTTGGCAAGGCCCGTGAAAAAGACTCCAAGGAGATGTACGCCCAGGCCATGAAATACTTCATCATTTTCACCCTGCTGGCCTATCTGGCCGTCATCGCCTACCTCGACATTCTGCGCTACATCATCGGCAGCGACTACTGGGAAGGCCTCCGCGTGGTGCCCATCGTCATGGCCGCCGAAATCATGATGGGCATCTATTTCAACCTCTCCTTCTGGTATAAACTCATCGACAAGACCATCTGGGGAGCCATCTTCTCGGGCATTGCCTGCATGGTGCTCGTCGCGGTGAACGTAATCTTCGTGCCCCGCTATGGCTATATGGCTTGTGCCTGGGGCGGATTCTCAGGCTATTTCACCTGCATGGCGCTCAGTTACCTCGTAGGTCGCAAGAAGAATCCCATCAACTATCCCTTGAAGGACATTGCTCTCTATGTGGTTTTTGCCGCCCTGCTGATGGTGCTGATGCTGATGCTCAACCACAATCTCGGCATGTTCGGAGCCATCGCCTTGAACACCGTCCTGCTTCTGCTGTTCGTTGCCCTCATCGTAAAGCGCGACTTTCCCTTGTCCAATCTCCCTGTCGTTGGCAAATATTTCCGCAAATCATAAACCATCCATAAAAAATGAAAAAGAACATCATCGCCCTGTGCATCTCTCTCTCCTCTCTCCTCTCTCCCCTCTCCTCTATGAAGGCAGTTGCCGACGAGGGAATGTGGACGCTCTACAACCTGCCCTCGCAGGTGTTTGCACAGATGCAGCAGGAAGGTTTCTCGCTGCCCAGCACCGCACTCTACAGTGATGCCAATGCCATTAAGAACTGCGTGGTGAACTTTTCGGGCTATTGCTCGGGCGTGGTGGTAAGTCCCGACGGACTGGTTTTCACCAACCACCACTGCGGTTTCGAATCCATCCGCAGCCATTCCACCGTGGAACACGACTATATGCTGAACGGCTTTATCGCCAAAAGCTACGAGGAAGAACTGCCCAACGAGAACATGTTCGTCTCCTTCATGCGTTCACAGGAGGACATTACCGGACGTATTCTAGCAGAAGCCAGGAAGCGGAACATAGCAGATGCTGATATGAATATCGTCATTGACTCTCTGCAACAGGTGATGAGCGATTCCGTAAAACTCATCGATAAGACCCTCCACGTAGAGATAGATGCTTTCTATGAAGGTAACAGTTACTATGCCACGGTTTATCAGATGTTCCGTGACCTTCGTCTGGTCTTTGCCATTCCTAAGTCGATGGGCAAGTTTGGCGGCGACACCGACAACTGGATGTGGCCCCGCCAGACCTGCGATTTCTCGGTGTTCCGTATCTATGCCGATCCCAAGACAAATGGACCGGCGGAATATTCCAAGGATAATGTACCCTATCATCCAGCTTCTTGGGCTCCCGTCAGTACAGAAGGCTATAAAGACGGCGACTTCTCCATGACCGTGGGCTACCCCGGCAGCACCAACCGTTACCTCTCTTCCTATGGCATTCGCGAGATGCGAGACGCAGAAAACACGACCCGCGTACAAGTTCGTGGTTTGAAACAGGATATCATGAAGCGCCACATGGATGCTTCAGAGGCCGTCCGAATCAAGTACGACTCCAAATATGCCCAGAGTGCAAACTATTGGAAGAACTCCATGGGTATGAACAAATGCATTGATTCCATCGGCATTATCCAGCAGAAAAAGGCTTATGAAAACCGTATTCGCCAGTATCAGGATTCCACGGGGTATCTGAAGAATGAACTCGATTTTGCCAAATTGGAGAAACTATATCAGCAGCGTTTCGAAGTGAGACGCGCTTACTATTATTATATTGAGACCTTCCGTCGAACCAACGAATTAGTTACCCGGGCGATGCGCGCTAACAATGGCGGACTAGAATTGCAGGGGCCTGCAGAGAAACCACGTAAGCAGTATTTCATATTTAAGGACAACAGCGACGAATGGGATGAGGCCCTCGACAAGGAGGTTCTTGTGGCCCTGATGAGAAACTACCGAGAGAAAGTAGATGCCCAATACTGGCCTGACTTCTTCAAGACCGTTGACCGGAAATTCCGCGGTAACTTCTCCGCTTATGTGGATTGGCTCTACAAAAAGAGTTTCCTGATGAAGAGTGGCAAGAAAATCTATCCCTCCAAGAAAAAATACCTGAAAGACCCCGGCATTCAGATGGGTGTCGACCTCGGAGCACTGGTTCTGGGTACTATCACGGATGAGATGTCTGCCATCACTGACAGCATCGATGCCCAGGAGAAGATGCTCTGTGCCGCCAAACTCCGTATGGAGGAAGACTTACCCCACTATTCTGATGCAAACTTCACCATGCGCCTTTCCTACGGACAAGTGGGCGAATATCTGCTCAACGGACAGCCTTCCGGCTATTACACCACGGCTGAAAGTATGGTGAAGAAGATGAGGAAGGGCGATTCCATCGAAGATTATAAGGCTGAACCCATCATGCACGAACTGCTCTCAGCCAAGGACTTCACCCCTTATACCGACAAGACCACGGGAAAGATGCAACTTTGTTTCTTGACCAACAATGACATTACAGGCGGCAACTCCGGTTCACCGATGTTCGACGGACAAGGACGTCTCATCGGCCTGGCCTTCGACGGCAACTGGGATTCACTTTCCAGCGACATCTTCTTTGACACCAAATTGGCCCGCTGCATCGGTGTAGATATCCGCTATGTGCTCTTTATGATGGACCGTTGGGGACATGCCGACCGCCTGCTTCATGAGATATTAAAAAAGTAAAAGGGTAAAAGACAAGTAATCGTAAAAATGATGGACATGAAAAGGAACTATTTTTATAGAGCAAAAAAGGTGAAGGTCTGTGCCGTTTTACTTTTTTACCTTTTTACCTTTTTACCTTTATATTCTCAGAATTACCGTCAGGTAATGGATCTGGCAGGTACTTGGAAAACAGAACTGGGTGACATCGCCCTTCCAGGTACCACCGACACCAACCGCAAAGGAAATGTGCTCGAAAAGAAAGACGAGACCACCCATCTGTCGCGCCTCTACAGTTATGTCGGCGAACTGTCGTATTCTCGTGAGGTTACCATCCCTGTCGAATGGAAAAAGAAAAGCATACTCCTCCACATGGAGCGCACGAAAGCTACCAAGGTGCTTGTGGATGGCAAGATGGCAGGTCAAAACAATAACATTTCCACAGAGCAGGTTTACAATCTCACGGAATTCCTGAATCCCGGGAAGCACACGCTGACTATCCAGGTGGACAATACGGACAAGAACGTCCCTCCACAATTGCTTAGTAACAGCCATGCCTACACCGAGGACACTCAGACCAACTGGAACGGAATCATCGGTGATTTCTATTTGGAATCCTTGAATCCACTTTATATCAGTCGGATTAATTTGAAAACCAATCCTGCCACAAAAGCTTTCGTGGCCGACATTCTCATAAACGGAGAAGCCAAGAAAGACTATTCCGTTTCAGCTGTATTTGCTCCGATGGGCAATGACGTGGGGGTTGTCCTCATGGAGAACACCGTCAAAAAGGACAAGAAAGACTGCCGACACCTGGTCTTGAAATACCAGAGCGATAGTCTGAAACTCTGGGACGAGTGGAATCCCAATCTCTATCGACTTATCATAACAGTTGATGGCTACGACAAGCAAGAAATAGATTTCGGCATATGTGATTTCCGAAACGTCGGTACACAGTTCAACGTCAACGGCGGGAAGACTTTCTTGCGCGGCAAGCATGATGCCTGTGTATTCCCTTATACGGGCCATGTTCCGATGGATATGGTTTCCTGGCGCCGCTATTTGCAAATCTGCAAAGGCTACGGCATCAACCACATCCGGTTCCACTCCTGGTGCCCCCCTGAGGCTGCTTTCCTTGCCGCCGATATTGAGGGTGTCTATCTGCAACCTGAACTTCCTTTCTGGGGAGAATTCAAACGAGATGACAACAATCTGATGACTTTCCTCCACAAAGAAGGAACAAACATCCTCCATCAATACGGCCATCATCCTTCGTTTGTGATGTTTGCCCTAGGTAACGAACTCAGGGGCGACATTCCCACGATGAAGAAATTCACCGATGACTTCCGTCGAATAGCACCCGAAAAGCTCTATACCTTCGGTTCCAACTACTATTTGGGCTATCAGGGATGGAAAGAGGGTATGGACTTCTTTGTGACCTGCCGCAACGGCGGTGAGGAATGGGGAAAATTCAACACCCACACACGCGGTTCCTTCTCCTTTGCCGACACCTACGACGGTGGCATGATCAATCATTCCTACCCCAATTCATCGATGAATTTCGATGAAGCCGTCGAAAAATGTCCCGTGCCCATCATCAGTCATGAGACAGGACAATTCCAGACCTATCCCGATTATAATGAGATAAAGAAATACACGGGAGTGCTGTACCCCTACAACATGGAAATTTTCCGCAGCCGTCTTGAAAAAGCCGGCATGGCCGATCAGGCGGAAGCCTTCCATCGCGCCTCAGGTCATTGGAGCGTACAACTCTACAAGGCCGATATTGAAATGGACCTGCGCACCCGCGGTATGGCCGGTTTCCAATTGCTCGACATCCAGGATTATCCCGGTCAGGGTTCAGCCTATGTAGGCATCCTCGATGCCTTTATGGAATCGAAGGGCATCACCACTCCCCAGGAATGGCGCCAGTGGTGCAACGATGTTGTGCCCTTGGCTATACTTCCTAAGTTCTGCTACACAGATGGTGAACAGATAGAAGCAAAAATCCAAGTGGCAAACTACGGAAAGGAAAGCCTTGAGGGCAAAACGCTCTGTTGGACATTAGAGCCCACCACCTTACCCGGGAAATCAGAGCGCATAGGTAACAAAACTCCCATCCCATCGGGATTTGGCTTGCTCGATGTTGGCACCATCACCACCAAATGCTCTACGACTGTGCCACAGAAGATGATTCTCACTTTATCCATTGAAGGCACCGACTACCAGAACTCATGGCCCATCTGGGTGTATCCGGCAGAAACAAAGAAGAAAACTGCATCTGACATCATCATCGCCCATCGCTACGATGCCGAGACAGCCAGGAAACTCTCCGGCGGTGCCACGGTGTTGCTGATGCCCGACAGTACCCAGGCAAAAGGCCTTACCGTAGGAGGTCTGTTCCAGACCGACTATTGGAACTACCGGATGTTCAAAACCATCTCTGAGAACAACAAGAAGCCCGTGTCGCCAGGCACATTAGGCATTCTTACCAACCCTGAACATCCTATTTTCAACCAGTTCCCAACCGAAGAGCACACCTCTTGGCAGTGGTTCCCTATCGTAAAGAACGCCCGGCCTTTTATCCTCGACAACACTGGGAAAGACTATCGTCCCATCGTGCAGGTGATAGATAACATAGAAAGAAATCACAAATTAGGACTTATCTTCGAGTTCGCCGTGAACAAGGGCAAGCTGCTCGTCTGCATGTCACCGCTCGATCAGCTTCAGCAATATCCCGAAGCCCGTCAACTCTATCAAAGCATCCTTCAGTATATGCAGTCGCCTGCCTTCGCTCCAAAGATGCATATCACTTACGAGGATTTCCAAAAACTACTCACCACTCCCGTCGAGGAAGGCAAGATGAAGCAGCTCTTCAATATTTCGCAATATTAATGAATAAACAGAACATACAACTATGGTGAAAAGAATCCTTTTTGTGACCTTGATGTCCGCATTGACGCTATTTGCGCAGGCACAGGTCAACGTACCATCGGCAGAAGAAACGCCGCAACTGGAATTTGCCCTGCAACTGCGGGTGACGCTCGATGCCCCTTATAGTGTGGGGGAAACGCAGCACGGGCGACGCACCGTCATCCCTATCACGGGCGGCACCTTCGAGGGACCGCTGCTGAAAGGCACCATCATCAACGGCGGAGCCGACTATCAGCTGGCCAACGCCGAGGGTCGCACCGAAATTGAAGCCATCTACAGCATCAAGACCGACGACGGCGTCTATATCCACGTGCGCAACCGCGGCATTATCTGCAGCGGGAAGGATGCCGAGGGACGGCCTTCGTTCTATTTCAAGGCCGCGCCGCAGTTTGAGGCCCCTATCGGCAGCCGCTATGCCTGGCTCAACAACGCCATCTTCGTTTGCCAACCCGCATTCAACACAGATTTCAAGGGCATTGTGCTGAACGTGTGGAAGGTAAAATAAAATGTTAAACTGAATAAAAAAAGGGGAAATAAAGTGAGGTTCTTCGGAATTTTATATATCTTTACAACTAAAAATTTAAGGAATCCGTTAAGACCGTAGAAAAATGAAACTAGGACAGGATACCAAACTGAGTATCATGATGGTTGTTGCAGCGGCTTTGCTGCTGCAGATGAGCGAGACGCTTGAGTATTTCTCCACTCGGCGGACTTTCAACGCGCAATTGACGGAGATGGCTCAGTATGACCTGAACGACAGCCACCGCATCTCACAGGTGAAACAAGAGGTAGAGGCTGCCACTCAGGCTGTCCTCCCTAAAATTGCCAAGCAGATTAACGAAATGGACCTTGACACTTTACAGATTCTGGTGAAAAACCTCATCAAAGAACAGCCACAGATTGTGGGTGTCTCCATAGGTTATCTGCCGGAATTTGTGACCAAGGAGATGGACTTCGGTAATCATCGCTACGGCATCTATATCTATGAAAACAAAAATGTCAAGGATAGCGTCGAGACAGTAAAGTTGAAAAGCAAGGACTACACGGAACGTCCGTGGTTCGAGGACATCCTGAATTCCAACGGCTATTGGAGTGAGCCATACGAAGGACTCTACAATTACATCCTGATGTGCAGCTACTCCATTCCTATCCGAAACGATGCAGGAAAGACGGTTGCCATAATGGCAGCCGACATACCATTGCGAGAAGTATCTGCGGCAGCAACGAAATTCTATGAGATGCAGCGGAAGTCTGCCTTGCGGAACTTCCTCTTCAATCTTTCGGGAATCCTGCTACTGGGCTTCATCGTCTATAGAGCATTCAGTTATCTGCGGCGACTGAACACCGCCTATGCGGAAAAGGAGCGCTTCACGGGCGAGCTGAATGTGGCCCGTGACATTCAGGAGTCAATGATTCCCAAGAAATTCCCAGGACCTTCCGATCGCAAGGACCTGGAAATGTTCGCCTCGCTGACACCTGCACGCGAAGTAGGCGGTGACTTCTATGACTTCCTCATTCTCAACGACCGCGTTTGTTTCTGTATCGGTGACGTCAGCGGCAAGGGCGTTCCTGCCTCCATGCTGATGACTGTGACCAGAACACTTTTCAGGACAGAAGCCCGCAGCGCCTTGCTCAATCTGGAAGAAAGCTCCAAAAACGATGCTGCTTTCATTATGAAACGGATCAACCACATGCTCTGTGAGGAACAGACCAGCGGTTTTTTTGCCACCATGTTTATAGGCATGATCGATTTGAAGAGCGGCAACCTGAACTATTGCAATGCAGGACATGAGGCTCCCATCCTAATACATGAGAATCCCCAGCCATCAGGCGTCAAGAGCGAGAGTCTTCAGATTGTGCCTAACCTGCCCGTAGGTGCTTTGTCAAACTGGGTCTATGAAGGGCAGACCACCCTACTCCAGCCTAACGACATCCTTTTCCTCTACACCGATGGACTGAGTGAAGCCCGGAATGTCAAGGGCGAACTATTGACACGCAAGCGTGTACTGCAACTGTCACAACAGGCAGAAAACCATACACCGGGCGAGATTGTGACACTCATGGAGGAAGAAGCCAAGAAACATGCAGGAAACGCTGAGCAAAGTGACGACCTCACACTGATGGCCCTCAAGTGGAAAGGTGATAGCGAAACAGTCCAGCCCCCAAAAACTGTCAACGCTCAACCATCAACCCCCAACCCTCAGCCTTACGAAGGCATAGCGGCGAACGCCGATAAGGTCACCCTGCTAGCCAGTAAGTCGTACTTGCCACAGATGAAGAGCTTCATGATCAAGGCAACAGACCGTGCCGGACTAAACGAGCGTGCCACCAAGCAATTGCGGCTGGCAGTGGAAGAAGCCGTGGCCAATGTGGTTCACCATTCACATGCCGATACCGTGACACTTGCTTCGGAAATCCGCGGCAATCAGTTGTTGCTCTCCATCATTGATGACGGATTCCCCTTCGACCCCACCACCGCCCAAGTCACGGACACGGCTATACCTGCCGACAAACGGCCCATTGGCGGACTGGGCATCATCTTTATCCGACAAATGAGCGATGACCTTGAATATCACCGCTACAACGAGCATAACATATTGACAATTAAGAAGAACATTAATTAGATTAAGAAGTATGGAAATAACTATCAATGAAAAAGATGGCCGCTTGGTGGCTTCACTCATAGGCGACCTCGACAACTCCGCAAGCAGCATGGCCGAGAAAGAACTGGCTCCGCTACTGGAACGTGATGACTGCGACATTGAACTCGATTGCCGCGAACTGGATTACATCTCCTCAAGCGGACTCCGTATCCTACTCAACATCTACAAAAGTACGCGCCGTAACGGACGACGTGCCTTTATCAGCCACCTCAACGAAGAAGTAGCCGACGTGTTCCGCATCGGCGGTTTCCTCCAACTCTTCGAAGTAATTGAATAAGACCATGGCAGAAAAAAAACAAACCAAACCCGACTACGCGACCTTACCGAACGGTTGGAATACGACGTGGAACTGAGACGCCGTACGGAAATAGCCCGCGAACTGCTCGAAGGCAACATCCAGCGACAGCGCAATGCCGACCTGCAGGACGACGGTCAGCTGATGGCCATCATTGAGATGCGCGTGGAAAAAGACCGTCCCCACCTCAGTCCTGACTTCAATTCCGAAGCCTTGGCAGAGATGCTTGGCGTAAGCCGTGAACGACTGGCGCGCCTTTTCCGTCATCAGACCATCCACCGCACTCCCGATGCCTACATCGACAACCTTCGTGTGCTGGCAGCCTTGCGGCTGTTACGCGAAAAGCCCATGTACAACATTGCCACCGTGGCCGAAGAAGCCGGCTTCAGTAATGTCCGTACCCTGCAGCGCCGTATACAAGATGCCATTGGCATGACACCTATCGACTACCGTGCCATGCTTACCCGCGACATCAAATAAAAAGGAAACTACCGGTATTTGAAACTTGAACCTCCCACGAACTCTCGCATGATGCTTGTGGGGGGTATTTCTTTGTCGTCAACCGGAATGAAATAATGGATGAACTTCAGCAGACGGTGGGCCTCGCTGTATTCCGGACAGTTTTTGGGAACACTTGAAAGAATAATCTCGGCATGTGTGCGCAGCACGGCGAACTCAATATTGAGTGCTGAATTAAACATCGCATCGGCCGTCTCCTGGAAGGGGAAAATCCATTTGTCTTCGGCTTCGCACACATTCTTCCACTGGCTGATGGTCTGCTGTGCGGTAAAGGCCCCTTTGTTGTAGTCGCGGATGATGCGACGGAGCAGGCGGTTGTCGCGCACGGGAATCCAGTTGTGGTCGTCGAGCGAGATGCTGGTAAGTGCGGAGATATAAATCTTGAACTTCATGGAGTCGGCAATGTTTTGCGTGAGCAAAGGATTCAGCGCATGGATACCTTCGATGATGAGCACACTGTCGGATGAGAGCTTCACCTTCTTGCCGTTGTACTCACGCTTTCCCGTAACGAAATTATACTCAGGCACTTCCACGCGCTCACCTTTCATCAACCGGGTGAGATGATCCTCCAGCAGGTTGTACTCCACGGCTTCAATGTTGTCGAAGTCGTAGTCGCCATTGGGCAGCTTAGGCGTATCCACACGGTTCACGAAATAGTCATCGGTGGAAATGGAATAAGGCCGCAGGCCACAAGCCAGCAACTGGATACAGAGTCGTTTGCAGAAAGTGGTCTTTCCCGATGACGAGGGGCCCGTAATCAGCACGAGTCTGACGGGATTCTCCTCAGCTCTGAAACGGCGGTCTATCTCCTCGGCAATCTGCACGATTTTCTTTTCCTGCAAGGCCTCGCTGACCTGAATCAGCTCGGAAGCATGACCTTTCATGATGGCTTTGTTTACGTCGCCTGCATTGGAAAGTCGCATGATGATATCCCAACGCGTTTTCTCTGCAAACATCTCGTAGGTCTTCGGCATATCCACCTTTTCAGCAAGTACGAGCGGATTGTTCCAGTCGGGAACGCGCAGCAGCATACCGTCGTGATATGGCTCCACGTCCCACACTTTCAGATAGCCTGCCGAAGGTACCAGCGGACCGTAGTAGTAGTCCACCGTATCACCCAGCATGTAGTAGTCGCTGTAAATCTGTCCGCTGGTCTCCAGAAGTTTCACCTTATCGGTAAAGCCCCGCTCAGCAAACACGCGGATAGCCTCTTCGTTGGTGGCTTCACTACGACGGAAAGGCATATCGAGGGCTATGATCTCCTCCATGCGTTTGTGGATGCGCTCCACGTCACCCTCTGCCAGCGGTTCGCCACCTTTCTTCTTGAAGTTGCAATAGTATCCGCGCGAGATGGTGTGCTCGATGAAAAGTTTAGATCCAGGGAAGACATCGCTGGCAGCCTTGTAAAGCACAAAACAAAGAGAGCGCACATAGACGCGATGGCCCGATCCCTGACGGGCATCCAGGAACTCTACGTCGCGGTTTTGATAAAGCCGGAACTTCAGTCCCTGTGAGGCGTTATTCACTTTGGCGGAAACCACGGGGTAAGGCATTTGCAACTCATCGGCAAACTCATGATAGACGTCGAGGAGTGAGGTTCCCTCTGGGAAGCTCTTGGTCTTGTTGTTGTTCTTACAGCGGATTTGTAGCATGGGTGTTGGGTGTTAGGTGATGGGTGTTATTTCTTTTTCGGTCTCCTGCGAGCCCATCCTTCTTCACTGAAGTCGGGTTCATCGCCGCGGAAATCGGTCTTCTTCGCCTTCATACCACCGGGATTGAGGAACTGCATCCAGTCTTCCTTCTTGAACTTATGCTGTGGGGGCTGCTCCTGGGAAGGGGCTGTACGAGCCTTTCCACGACGGAAATCACGCACCCTTCCGCCTGAAGCGCCATGCGTTGCCGACGCTCCACTGCCTCCCCGTAGCCTTTCACCAGGTGCGGAATCGGCCTCGTTGCAACGCACTTCACGACTCTTGTACCACGCTCCGTTCAGCGCATTCATCACCTTGCGGGCTTCGCGCTCGGGCACTTCAAAGTAGGAAATGGTGTTCTGCAAATCAATATGTCCCACTGGTACCCTTCCACCAACATGGCGGTTGATGAACTGCATGGCCTCGCCGGGATAGAATCCGTCTTTCTTTCCGAGATTGATAAAGAGGCGCTTGTAGCCCTTTTCAGGCTTGCGAGGACCGCGTTCCGAGGATCTTCCTTTCCGCTCTCCTCTATCCTCTTTCCTTTTCTTCTCTTCCACATACTCAATCTCTGGTGCGTCGGCATAATAGGAAAGGAACTTGCCGAACTCCATCGAGACAATCTTCTTGATGATATCGTCCTTGTCAATATACTCGAAATAGCGGCTGATATCCTGCATGAACGGGCCTATCTGCTCCTCATCCACATCGGTCTTCACGATCTGGTCCATCACCTTGTAGAGCTGCTTCTTGCAAATCTCCTGCGGAGAGGGTATCTCACCACGCACGAACTCCTTCTGGATTTCTTTCTCAATGGCACGGATCTTGCCCTTCTCTTTCGTGTGGACAATACTGATGGAGGTTCCTTTCTTGCCGGCACGGCCCGTACGGCCCGAACGGTGGGTATAGCTCTCAATGTCGTTGGGCAGTCCGTAGTTGATGACATGCGTCAGGTCGTCCACGTCGAGACCACGCGCTGCCACATCCGTTGCCACCAGAAGCTGGACGGTGGAGAGGTCTCCGTGCAGACTTTCCGCATTATAGCCGTCGCGTATCAGTTTGTCGGCCACCTCCTGTGTCTCCAGTTTCGTACGGCAGAAGATGATGGCAAAGATGCGCGGATTATAGTCCACGATACGTTTCAACGCGGCATATTTATCCTTGGCATTCACCATGTAATAGATATGGTTCACGTGCTCGGCACCCTCGTTGCGGCTGCCTACGACGATTTCCTTCGGGTTGTTGAGGAAGTTCTTGGCTATCTTCTCGATTTCCTTGCTCATCGTTGCCGAGAAGAGCAGCGTGTTACGGTCCTTGGGAACACCGGCCAGAATCGTGTCGATATCCTCCGAAAAGCCCATGTTACCTCCGAAAAGCCCATGTTAAGCATCTCGTCGGCCTCATCGAGCACCACATTGAACACCGCATTCAGCTGTGCCACCTCGCGTTCCATCAAGTCAATCAAACGTCCGGGCGTAGCCACGATGATATGCACGCCTTTCTTCAGGGCGCGGATCTGCGGAACAATGTCCGTGCCGCCATAGACAGGCACCACACGGATACCTTCAATGTATTTCGCGAAATCATTCAGGTCGTCGGCAATCTGCAAGCAGAGTTCACGTGTCGGACAGAGCACGATGGCCTGCGTCTGATGCGAACGCACATCCACGCGCTGCAAGAGCGGGATGCCGAAAGCTGCCGTCTTACCCGTTCCCGTCTGGGCCAGTGCTATCACATCGTTTCTGGTACCCAACAGGTAGGGAATCACTTCCTCCTGTACGGGCATGGGCTGTTCAAAGCCTAATTCCTCGATGGCGTGGCGAATCTGTTCGCTCACGCCCAATTCTTCAAATGTCTTCAAATGTCTAAATCTTTATTGATAAATATATTTCTTTCCGTTGCGGATATAGCGTTATTTCATATCCCTTTGATTTTTTGGCAAATATACAACTTTTCGGCCAATAACCAAAGCAAATACCTAAACTTTTATTTTTCAACTTAGGTTTTTTGCCGATAATTGATTATCTTTGCAACTTGAAACTTTAATCTTTAATCTTTTATCCTGAATCCAATATGAACATCGGAATATTCTGTAGTGCCAACCACGACATCGACCGCGATTTCTTCACGCTGACTCATGAATTCGGAGAGTGGGCTGCCAAAGAGGGACATACCATCGTGTATGGCGGATGCAACATGGGACTGATGGAATGTGTGGCCCACGCGGCCTTCAATGCGGGCGGACGGACGATTGGCGTGGTTCCCAGAATCGTTGAGACGCACGGCAAGGCCAGCGACTATTCCACGGTGACAATACCCTGCGATAACCTCAGCGACCGCAAGGACCTGCTGATGCTCCACAGCGATGTCTTCGTGGCCCTGCCCGGCGGCATCGGCACCCTCGACGAAGTGTTCACCGTGGTGGCCTCATCCACCATCGGCTATCACGAGAAAAAGGTGATACTCTACAACATGAAAGGATTCTGGAACGGACTGATAGCCTGCCTTGACGACCTGCACGAGAAAGGCGTCACCCGCAAACAATGGCGCTCTTATATTCAGGTAGCCAATTCCCTCGAAGAACTGAAAGCATATATCTGACTTCCCTCCCTTCGGGAGGGATTGAGGGTGGGTGTTACTTATAAATCAATGTTGTAATCCTATCTTCGCTCATCAATTCGCGGGCCACCTGCTGTATCTGCTCCGCCGTCACCTCTTCTATTTGCGAGTAGAGACTGGTAATATCCTTCTCCCAACCATAGTGGAGGAAACTCTTGCCGAAATCGAGGGCAAACTGCTCGCGGTTGTCGCAGGCAATGCCTATCTGTCCCTTTAATTGCCGTTTGGCAGCCTTCAGTTGGGAGTCGGTAAGCGGTTTCTCGATAATCTTGTCCAGTTCGCGGCGCACCAATCGGAGGCAACGTTTCACGTCGTGGGAGTCGCATCCGAAATAGACGCCCCAAAGTCCCGTGTCCCCATAACTCACCATTGTGGATTCCACGGTATATACCAGTCCGTTACGTTCCCGCAGCGAAATATTCAATCGCGCATTCATTCCCGGTCCGCCTAACAAGTTGTTAAGCAAATACAGCGGAATACGCAACGGATGATGAATGTCGTAGGCCCGTGTACCCAACATCACATGCGCCTGATGTGTTCCCTTCTCCCTTGTTACAAAACTAGAAGCCGAGTCCGAAATCACACCAGACTTCCCTCCCTTCGGGAGGGATTGAGGGTGGGTCGTTCCCTTTGGGAGGGATTGAGGGCGGGTTTCTCCCCTCCCTATGGGGGAGGGGTTGGGGGTGAGGCTTCTTATCAGCTTCTCAAACTCCACATCCCCATACGCAAAGAAGATGGAGTTTTCCGGCGTGTAATACTTCCGTGCGAAGCGCAGGGCATCCTCCGTGGTGAACTTCCTCACGCGCTCAGCGTTGCCCAGGATGTTATGCCCAAGCGGATGACCTTCGAAAAGAATATTCTCGAAATCGTCGTAAATCAGTTCCGCAGGCGAATCGTTGTAACTCTCTATCTCGTCGCAGATCACCTCCACTTCCTTGTCAATCTCCGTTTGCGGATAAGTGCTGTGGAAAACGATATCCGTCAGCACGTCCACAGCCTTCGGCAGATGTTCCTTCAGGATGGCCGCGTAATAGACCGTGTCCTCCTTCTGCGTAAAGGCATTCAGGTCGCCCCCCACGCGCTCCAGTGTGTTCAGAATCTGCAAGGAACTGCGGCGCGCCGTTCCCTTAAAGGTGACGTGCTCCACGAAGTGTGCCAGTCCCTCCTCCCCGGGTTCCTCATCCCGTGTTCCCGCCGCTATCTCATAACCACAATACACCACTGGCGAAGCCGACGGCAGATGAATCACGCGCAGTCCGTTAGACAAAGTATAAGTATTGTACTTCATAAATCAGGGGACAAAGTTAGTTTAAAATTCCGATTAAGCGAAAAGAAAGCAAATTTATTTGTTTTCTTGAGCGTGAGGAATTTATCTAAAAGAGTGGAAAAACCAAATTTATTTGGGTTTTACCGAGTGCAGCCTAACTTCACGGCTCGAAGAGACGTAAAGTTAGTACAGAATTTTCCCACGTCGGGCAAAACAAATGCAAATTATTTGCAAGCCACACTTTTTCTTCTGTTTTCAAGAATACCGCCTTCACGCCTTCATCTTCCTCCAACACATTGAAGCATAGTAATTTACAGATGAAACCGCGGTTTCATCCGCTTTCACATTCTATCAAGGCCCGATAAAGCCCTGCCACCCGACAAAAAGATAATCAATTACTTCCGAATCTATGATGTATTGCTCACCGATTCATCATAGATTGAAAGCGGAAACATAATGAAACCGACTGCAATACATTATCTATTTCACTCCCATTGATTATCTTTTTCAGGCGAAAGCGTATGAAGGCAGATGAAACCGCGGTTTCACTCGTAATCACCTATATTTTAACACATTACAGAACTATGAAGGCATGAAGGCGGTTTTAGCTTTCTTATATAGGAAGCCCATGACATTTCGTCGAATCCACGATAATCACTTGCTCCCTCCAAACAAAAAATAATCACAAGGCTTGTGAAAATTTTTTTCCTCTAAAAAGTTTGTTTGTTAATGTATTTTTGCTAACTTTGCACAATAGGTTACAAAAACGAACATACCGTTCGCTATCTACTACTACCTTTGCACCAAAACAAGAAATTATGCCAACGAATAAGAATGCTTTGATTCGATACAAATACTTGGATAGTCTGTTATCTGACTATCATCACTACTATGACATTCATGATCTCACAGAGAAAGTGAATGACATGCTTTACGAAGATGGATTCCCAGAAGTGACACAGCGATGTATAGAGAAAGATATCAACACATTGGAGTATGCACCATTCTCTGCTCCGATAGAACGATTTACTAAAAAGGGGAAACGCTGCATTCATTATGATAATCGTTCTTTTTCCATTTTTAAAAAAGAAATAAGCCGAGAGGAGCAGAACCTTCTTAGAGAAGTATTGAGTACCATCGGCCAATTTGACGGCCTGGATAATTTTGGCTGGCTTGAAGACTTTAAGATTGGCCTAAGAATCGAAGAACGTAGGCAGATTATTAGTTTCAGCAACAATCGATATTTGCAAAACTCTAATCTTTTAGGAATACTTTTCGACAACATCTCAAATGAAGTCGTTATCAGGCTCTCGTATCATACTTTTTCGGACGAAACTATACGCAGCATAGATTTCCATCCTTATTTGTTGAAGCAATACAATGACAGATGGTTCTTACTTGGTGCAGCCGACTCAGACCAAAAGATTCTTACCTTTGCCCTCGATAGGATAGACAAAGTTGAACCTTTACCTGAGAAAAAGTACATAGATTGTCCAGAAGACATCTATGAGCGATTTGACGATATCGTTGGCGTTACTTTATATGAAGACCGCCCTGTAGAACACATCTTTTGCTGGGTGAATGATTCATCCAAAGGATATGTAAATACGAAGCCTATTCACGAAAGCTATACCCCACTCAAAGGAGATAAGGACACTGAACTTCACGAACAATACCCGAATCTGGAAGGAGGACTGTTCTTTTACCTTGACTGTATTCCTAATTTTGAACTTATCCGCGAACTCTGCTCTTTTGGCGGGAATCTCGTTGTTCTCTCGCCAGAATCAATCAGGCAAGAAATCAAGAGTCGTTTGACTGCACAATTAAAACAATATCAAGACTAATGGATATCAACTCACAGGAACATATCAAAGCAATAGCTCCCGAGATAGCTAAGGCATATCAATTGGGTAAAGAGCAGAAATACGATGAAGCGTATCAAGTCCTCGTTCCTCACTTTGAAGTCAAGGAGATTCCTGTGTATTTTGAGGAACCATGTGGATGGACTATCTATCGCTATCTGAAGAATCATGAGGGTAAATTGTCTACAAGAGACATTAGGAAGGCTTTAGCATTCTATTTGACGTTTGCTTCTTGCAAGCCTAGTACCCTGCACTCTTGTATTATGATGCAAGCAGCCAATCTTGAAAAGAAACATGAGAATGACTTTAGATTCATTGAGTTCTGCCTGATGTGGAAACTGGAGAGTCTGCGTGATGAAGATTTCATACCAGGGAAAGGAACTACAGAGAATGGTAAATCTATTGAATTTCAATCTTTAGCTGAAAACGTTGCCACGCGTCTTTATAAAGAATTAAAGACCCGCCATACAGAAGAATTTGTGAGCGAGCTATTCCCATTCTTTGATTTCATTAAAGAGAAATGCCCAAACAACAGGTTTATTGGAATGTACATTGCTCAGTTATACTATTGGCAGGGTCACAAAGAAAAAGCCATAGATGAATACAAGGCCATTCTTCGGACAACACCTGAATGGTTTATATGGAAACATCTTGGCGATATATGTCAAGATAAAGAAATGCGAATCTCGCTCTATTGCAAGGCGATGACCATGATGGGCAAGGAAGAATATATCGGTGATCTACGTTTAGGCTTGGCAAACCTACTAATGGAATCTAATCGGGAACAAGCCGCATATGAAATAGAGCAGTATATGAAGACCTACAAGAACAACGGATGGAAAATCTCAGGTGATGTATACCTACTACAGAATAAACTGCTTGGTGTCGTGCCATCTGATCAAGCAAAGCAATTCTATCGTAATAACATAAAAAAGGCAGAAGAATTTGCATATTCCGATATTCCTACTGAAGAACTCACTTATAGCGGCATTGTAACAAATCATGCAGGAAAAGAAAGGGCCAACCTTGTTAACAAGCAGAAGAAGATATTTGTACGGACACCACTCACTCCGTTACTGAGGAAGGCCTCTATCGGTGACGTGTTCTTGGTAAGGATTTACGAGAATCAAAACAGGAAAAATGCCCTAACAATTCATCCAACCGATAAGAAAAATACTACTCCTTCGAACAGACAGTCACCTCAACTGCCTAAGGACTCTGAGGTATGTACCATAACCGGCACCGTTTCACTGCCTGCACAAGGTGATTTCTGTTTTATTGATCATCAATATTATGTTCCGGAGAAACTGACCAAAGCATATAATCTGAAAGAAGGCGAGACGATGAAGGCCAAGGCCAAGAAAATGCCAGACGGAAGATGGCGAGTTGTATCAATCATAAAATGACAAGTGGTATGATTCTGACAAATCAGCAACAGCAGGTATTAGACTCTATTAAGGAGTTCTTGAACGGTGACGCATCCGTCTTTATCCTCAAAGGATATGCCGGTACGGGTAAAACAACGATGATTAGCTATATTATAAATGAGGTGGCTAAGCATGAAAAGGTTCCCATTCTAATGGCGCCGACAGGTAGAGCAGCAAGGGTACTCAGTTCAAAAACGGGAAAAGAAGCCAATACAATACATCGCTGTATATACGAGTTGGACACCATCGAAACCCAAGAAGATTCTGATGACATACGCTATATTTTCCCTTTGAAAGATGCAGAAAATACGGCTAAAGACCGTATCTGTATCGTCGATGAGTCTTCCATGATTGGGACACGTGAAGTTCACAATGAGCTTTTTGAGTTTGGAAGCGGAAGTCTGCTTAATGATCTGCTTGCTTATGTTGCACCGCATAGAGGTGGGAAGGTCATCTTTGTGGGTGACCCTATGCAGTTGCCTCCTGTAGGTGATAATGTTTCAAATGCCTTAGATGAGAAATTCTTCACTAATAATAAAATA
This sequence comes from uncultured Prevotellaceae bacterium, assembly GCA_900316985.1. Taxonomy (GTDB): domain Bacteria; phylum Bacteroidota; class Bacteroidia; order Bacteroidales; family Bacteroidaceae; genus Prevotella. The sequence goes on along the minus strand of ONFE01000009.1, from coordinate 44,443 downwards.
AAGGTTATGGTTGCCGAACTGACAGATGTCGTTCGTCAAGATGAAGGTAGTGCCATACTTAGTAACGCTATGAAGGTACGAACACTGCTGGAGTCAGTACAAAGAAACAATCTTGTTTTTGACAGAAAAGAGAATGAAGTGATTGACATTGAGGGATACAACATGCCAAAGCAATTGCTCAGCATATACCCCAAGCCAGAGATTGGACAATCCGTCATCATCACCTTCAGTAATCGCCAGGCACGAGACTACAATTACGTTGTCCGAGAAATTCTTTATCCAGGGAAAAATCATATCGTGATAGGTGATATCCTTCAAGTCGTCAGTAACAATTACAGACTAGACGTAATGAATGGCGATTTTGTTAAGATTACAGACATTAGTGGCGAAAAAGAGTACCAAAGTGCTCCTGTTTATGTCACAGTTGGCAGAAACAGGGTTAGGCAAAATGTCACATTGGCCTTCCGCAATGTCCGTATCATGCTCGATAATGGGAGGGAGCAGACCTGTAAGATTATTGAGAGTATGCTGGATGATGCTGATGCTAACTTGACCTTTACCCAAATACAATCTCTCTATATCAATTTCTGTATGCGGTATCCAAAACTTAAGAGAAATTCTCAGGAGTTTAAGGAATTGCTCAAAAGCGACCCGTATTACAATGCGCTACGTGTAAAGTATGGCTATGCTATAACAGGCCACAAGTCGCAAGGCGGAGAATGGCATACGGTATTTGTTGATTATACAGGAAGGACAGGACTGACAAATGACTGCTTGAGATGGACGTATACAGTCACAACTCGAGCCAGCCAAACCTTGTATGGAAGCAATATGCCCAATGTCACACCTATGTCAAAACTGCGGGTGGCTCCCATCATTAAAGCAACTAAACCACGTGAGGAGTATCTTTCGTTTACTGATATACCAGAAACCCCATATCACTCGAGTAAAGCACCCAATTTTCTGAAAGCCAAATATTGGGCGGTTTCAGATGAATTGAAGGATGCCGGCTGTGTTGTGAAAAGTGTCGAAAGCAAACAATACTGTGAATTGTATCGGATTGAAGATAATCAGAAACAGATTCATTCGTTACAATGCTTTTACAACAAAGCAGGCATATTTACAAGATATATGGCAGGTGACAATTTGAACGGGATTGACCAGATATTTTCTCTTATACAGATTAATATGACTCTTTTATGTTCATTCAGATATACGCCGTCAAGTAAAGTTCTTAAAGCGCTATATAACAACATAGAATCCATTTGTTCGGATTTAGACGTAAAGATTACCAACATCGTGGAACATCTTACGAACTATTGCGTGTACTACTATCTGCAAGGGTCTGGGAGTTATTCCTGCATCCAGTTCTTTATAACCAAGGACGGATTCATCAGTTACGCCCAACCATTCTCAGATTTAGGGACAGAGGATAACATATTGAAAAAAGTGCTCGAAAAACTTTGCCCTTAAAGAAATCTTCAATTGCGAACATAGTGTTCGTTATTGTATATTATCTTTGCATCGTAAACAAAAAAACAAGCATAAATATGGCAACAAAAAAAACAACACCGTATTGGGAGAAGGTCAAGAATCAGTATACTCAATGTCTTTGTTATTCAAAAGAGGCAGGGCTTTACGTGGACAAAATACTTGATGGCCAGAATCCTGAAGAATTACTATATCGCCCACACGGTTATGCCGGCTATGTTATCAATAAAATTGAAGTGCCTGACCGTAATGTTGAAATAACCATACTCTCTAACTTTGGGTACGGCAATGCATCATATCTTAGGGCTTATGTTAATGTTGGTAATCGACGCATTCTTGACTTTGGCCTCTCAAAATTGTATGTATTAAACCATTGTAGCATAACGACACTCGATGTTCCTACTTATGAGTGGAACCAACTTTTTGAGAAGATAATAAGTGCCTACCAGTTGGCGTCTGTTAACATCTTAGCAACCTCTTCTATAGCATATATTGAAGAGTTAAGCGACATGCTTGATAAGGATGAGATATTGATTAAGGGTAATCTCGAGAAGGAGAAGCCCGTAACTTGGGATGGAGAATTCTTGATTTCCATGTATGCGGGCAAGAAGATTAAAGATCTTCTAAAAGGCATTGAACTCGGAGAAGTCAAAGACCCTGTAATGCAAAAATTCTTGTTGAACTTGTGCAGAAAGTACATTGCTAAGTTGAAAAATCTAAAACTGGATTATGAAGATTCACGTACTTCTCAGTTATCAGAATCCCTTCTGGCCATCCACAAATTCATGTGTGACAACAAGGCTGGTATAGAGTATCTAAGCATGATCTTAGATAAAGAAGTATAATAAGTTATTTTAGCGAACATACATTTCGTAATTAATTTGTAAATTTGCAACAGAAAATATAATGACTATGGTAGAACTGAAAGAAAAAGCAAACAACTACGCAGAAGAGAATGTTGTTAACGTGCTGAAAGAGGCATTTGCCAAGGTATATGCCGATGGTTATCGTGATGGTTATAAGGATCGTGAGGAAGAAGTTCCTGTTGATCTTCGTAACAACAAGACGGAATATGTCGATCTTGGATTGCCAAGTGGTACACTGTGGTCAAAAGACTATGAAAAAAACGACAAAGACCATTATGAATATCTGCCATACTTAAAGGCTTCTAAGTTACAAATTCCTACAGAAGAACAATGGAAAGAACTTACAACTGAATGTAGATGGGAATATGAACGACAAAATGGTTATAGATTTATATGCATAGGACCTAATGGCAATAGCATTAAATTTGTTGGCAATGGTGGATTTAAGGCAGAAAGTTACACTTGCTTTAATCGTTTTAACAGTGCCATATTCTGGCTAAAGGATGAGAATGATAAACCCGATAAAAAAGGTACATTGATTTGTCATACTAACAATATAAACATAATTCTGAAAACAGATAGCTATTATATGGGTTACAAACTACCAGTCCGGCTTGTGAAAACAAAATAATCTGCTAGACGAACATTGGTTTCGGAATATAATTGTACCTTTGTACTTAAATATAATAAGCGGTCTTTGATAAGTCAGGAAACTGAAATGGTATTTTGAATTTCGTCTTGCGTGGCGCAAGCCCTGCTTCTTCGGAGGTGAATTCGCAAGATGTCTTCAGTCTCCCCGGAGTTCTGGAGAGAAACAATGTTTAAGCGTTAACGTTGCACTATTACGTACGTTGTACATTGTTCTTGTTTTTATGAGTTATATATTTTATGACTTATATTACAGCATATCAATTTTTTTGTTATATTCTTATACAAAGAAAAGACATTTCAGTGAAAAGATGAGTCAGAGACCGCCTTCTATAATAAAAACGTGAAATGGATAGAAAACAGATAGTACAACAGGCTTCACAGCTCAAAGACAAAGGAGATCTCCTAAATCTACTCAACCTGATTAAAAAGGCTGAGATAGAAGATATGGGCTTTGATGCGTCAACGTATCATCCATTCACTGAGAAACAACTTAATTTCTATTGTAACCCTAATCACACTTTCCACCGTTACCGTCAGTTCAAGATTAAGAAGAAGTCTGGCGGCGCTAGACAAATTACGGCACCAAGGACGCAAAGTTTTATGATGATGCTTTCTGCCGTCAATCTGCTGTTCCGTTCAATGTACATTCCATCAGAATATGCCATGGGATTTACGGAAGGACGTTCTGTGGTAACTAATGCGTCAGCCCATATTGGAATGGACTACATACTTAATATAGACTTAAAAGATTTCTTTCCCAGTATTCACCAGGCAAGGGTGTGGAAGAGACTCCAAGTACCACCTTTCAAGTTCAACCAGCCTATAGCCAACTTACTGGCAGGACTGTGCTGCATGAAAGAAAGCCGAGTGGACGAGAATGGGAACAAGAAGGATGTCTTTGTTCTTCCCCAGGGAGCACCAACATCTCCAATTATCACAAACATGATTTGTGATAAGCTTGATTATTACCTGAGTAGACTGGCAAAGCGATTTAACATGAACTACACTCGCTATGCTGATGACATCACATTCTCTTCTATGCGCTACGTGTATAGTAAGAAAGGAAAGTTTATGCAGGAACTCGAACGAATCATCAAAGAACAGGGATTCATAATCAATGAAGCAAAGACTCGTTTGCAGAAAAGAGGTGCTAGACAAGAGGTTACTGGTATTATAGTCAGCGATAAACTGAATGTCACACAAAAGTATGTTCGTGACATTCGAAATATCCTCTATATGTGGGACAGATACGGTTATAATGTCGCTTATGGTAAGTTCTTCCCCAAATACAAAGAAGAAAAGGGACATACAAAAAAAGGCAATCCTGATCTTATCAATGTGATTGATGGGAAATTGATGTACCTGAAGATGGTTAAAGGTGTTGATGATCCCGTCTATATAAGGCTTCATTCAAAGTTCCAAAAGTTAGCAAACAAAGATACCATCTCAGAAAAGACCAACTCAAAGGGAGTAACGTATCTTGAAACAATCGGAATAAAGGAATTTGAAAAGAAGAATTCTACCACTGTTGCCTTTACCATCAGTGAGAAAGGTAAGCACTATGCCTATTTCATGCTCAATGATAAGAAGATACTAGTATCGGTCAACAAGACACTTACAATTGAGGAAGAACAGAATAAAGAAGTACTCGCAATATCCTCATGCCGAGGAAAAGATGAGAAGCCTTTCTGGCTCATACACCGAAAGGACAAAGTGATGGTTCCTCCACCTCCAACTGTTGATGTGGATGAGCTGAATGCAGAATTAGATTCACTATTAAACACCTGTTGATATGGAAGAAAATAAGAAAGCGGCCATAGAGAAGATATACTTATTGGCGAAGCAGGATGCCGAGTTCAAAGAGGAATTGCGAAAGAAGTTAGGAATAACCTCTTCCGCAAGTTCTGTTATAATAGATGATAAACGTTTGAATCAGATATACGAGTATTGTATTGAGAAAATCATACGTAAGCAAGCTGAGGACTTCTACAAAGATTTTCCAATTACCTCTATCGTATCTACGTTGATTGATGATTATGTGAGAATGGAATCCTTCCGTAGAAGAGACAATTTTGGAGATTTTTGCCTGGCATTATATCAGCAGATAGAAAACATAACTAACAAAATCTGTGAATCATCTGTTCTTGCAGAAATTACAGATAAGATGTGGGGACATTTGGCATATGTAAAAACACCAGAAGGTCAGCAAGAACCTGAAATCAAAGATAGAACGGGTAAAACGGATATAGCAAATTTAATCTTTTATGGTACAAGTAAGAGTGGACTTCCTAATGCGGTAGAAAAGTCGAAAAAAGCCCTTCAGAATCAATTTGCTTCTGATAAAATTAGAATCATTATCTATTTTTATGGTTTCGGAACAAGACTGAAGAATAGTGATTTTGACAGTTTTCGTGAAATAACAGGACTGTTGAACGACATTTACCAGTGCAGAAATATGAATCATCGGGGAAACACGTTGACACAATGGGAAGAAGAAACACTTAATAGAATTATACCGATGAAGTCACTATATTATTTCAAATTTTTAGGTTGTTTAGCACAGTATATTTCATTCATAAAAAAAGGTGATTCAGAGATGTCTAATATTCTTGCTTACGCAAGAAGCCTCGAAACGAAAAAGGTGGAGATGCCAGGACCGATTATTAAGGGAAAAATGGATTTGGCTGTATTAGAGAAAATGACAAAAAAACGAAAATAGCGATTAAGCATATATCTTCCTTTTGTAGTAAAATGATTTGCCTGCTATGATAAAAAATTGTTTCAAAAATATTGAGAATAAGCTATCAGCAACAATGTCAATTGCAGAAAAGCGTATTTTTGTTGCAGTTGCTTGGTTTACTAATTCTCGCCTATTTGACGGTTTAACCTTTGCTCTAGAAAGAAACGTGGAAGTTAAAATCATAATTCTTGATGATATTTTAAATAGGAGTGAATTTGGATTAGACTTTGAGGGGTTATCAAAGTTGGGTGCAGAAGTTCGTTTCGCAAAATCCAACAAAAGAACTATGCATAACAAATTCTGTATAATCGACAACATGGTTATTACCGGATCATATAATTGGACTTACCATGCTAATAATAATAGTGAGAACATTATTATGACTGACGAAGAGAGTGTAGTGAATAGTTATAGAGAAGAATTCGATAAATTATTTGGTGATGCCATACCAATTCCCCAGCCTTACGAGCATCTTAAGTGGACAGATGTTAAAGAGGGCGATTTTTCTGAACTCCGAAGAAACATTTATAGAGATGTAATAGCTAAGAATGATGAGAATTGTGAATTAAAACGAATCAAACTAATCAATCTTAACCATGCATATAAAAGTGGGAATGCAGAAGAATTGGCCAAAGCCAGTTTGCTTGAAACAAAACAGCGCCTTAGAACTATTGCAGATGTTTTGACAAGTAGGAGTCAAGATTTTACATATAAATTATGGGAAGAAAATTCTATAGACAAACCGATGGATAATGTCTATGGCTATGGAGAAATTTTAAAATGGTATTTTATACCTTACGAACTAGTGGAAGATCAATATCATCGTGAATGTATTAAAGGCGAACTAATACCATACGAATGTAGAGATCACCCCGCTATAAAAGGACTAAAACTAAACATCTACGATGAGGACTTCATAAAAGCAACTAGGATGATTATTGGCTCAAAGACATTTTCATCAATAACAAAGATAAATATTCCTGACAGTATGCTCATTATTGATAAGGCACAGATGTATTTCTACAAATTTCCATCACCTCTATTTAATAAGAGCCTGCCAAAAACATGGAGAAATAACACACCCAGAACTATATCGGCAATCAATCTTTTGGGAATAGTCCAAGAAGATGACGGTGGCAATGCAGTGTTTTATGACGGTTGGGATCCTCAAAAGAGAGGAGAGAAAATAATGAAAGAATTTTTTGTAAAGGGGCTATAGTTTGTAGCTCCTTTTCTTCTATACGAACTACAAGATCGTATTGCCTAACGAATATAGCGTTCGTTATCATTTTGTACCTTTGCAACAGAAAACAGAACATGGTGCTCTGTTAGTTCAAAATGCAAAAAAGGTATGGCAAAAGAATTATATGAAGACTCTTACGAAGAGTATGATGAGTATGAAGATGATTACTGCGAAGGTGGTGATTATGAGTGTGGTGGTTACGAGTGGACTGAAGAAGATTCTTGGGATGCCCTGACAGATGGGATGTATGGCGAAATGCCAAGCAGTCCGTGGGATTATGACGCTATGATGGATGCTATGGGATTCTAAATACATGCGAATATGGAAAACCAAATGAAACAATTCATTTCAAAAGAACTGGAGCACTTCCACTGCTCCATTCTTTTGGACGAAGTGAAGGAGAAAGTACGCAGACTCAAAGCGTATGGCGTGGAGGATGCTGAGATTATAGCGGTTATGAATGAAGAAGAACTGTTCCCGCAACTGGTCGTGACAAAGGATTATGTAATAGTCCTGCTTTCAGATGAAAAGGAGGTAAAAGTGGAGATGGAGCCATTGGTCAAGGCGGTTTATCTGCTGTTCCTCTCCCACCCTGAGGGCATCGTCCTGAAATGTCTGCCTGACTATCGGGAGGAGTTGACGGCTCTTTATCTGCTGTTAAGGCCCAATGACGGACTGACGGACAGGATAAAGAAAAGCATTTGGGATGTGACTAACCCAACGCTCAATTCCATTAACGAGAAGTGTACGAGGATTCGGAAAATATTCTCCGCCATCCTGCCTCCGAATGTAGCCAAATACTATGCCATTTCCGGCAAACGTGGAGAAGCAAAGAAGATTGATCTCGTACGGGCCAACGTGATTTGGAAATGCAAATTGCCAAATTCACAAGGCTTGTGATAGAATAATCTTTGGAAGCAAATATGCAAATTTGTATATTTGCAACAGATAGCCTATTAATTTAAGTAACAAACGATATGAAAGAAACAAAGAGTGAAATTGGATGCTCCAGCATACGTGAGATGCTGAAGGACTGCCTTCATGAGATAGAGGTAAAAATAGCAAAAGAGAGTAGATCGGGAATATCATCCGGATTCCGGCCACTGGATGATTTGACGGACGGCTTTGAGAAAGGAAAGGTGTACGTCATTGGCGGAAGAGCCTGCATGGGAAAAGAGGAGTTTATGCTGTCGATGATAGATAATATCGTACAGAAGAGCGAGCTTTCCGTATTGCTGTTCTCGACAAAAAAGCTGAAGTCAGAATATTTTTCCAGATTTCTGTCCATCCACTGTGACATTCCCACGCTTGATTTGCAGAAAGGTAGTTTGGAGCCGCATCAGTGGAAAGAACTTGATAAGGGCATACAAACTTTAGACGATGACTCATTGTTTATACATGACAGTTTGGGGCTACCCCTTGATGAACTGATTGAAACCACACAAAAATACATCAATGAAAAGGAAATAAGCATCATTTTCATAGACTGTCTGCAAATGATTGATCTAGGAAATGAAAACGGGAGTCCTTCAGAGAGAACAGCAAACGTGATGCGTTCGCTGAAACAACTGGCCATCCAGGAAAACCTGCCAATTATTGTAGGGACAATGTTGAACAAATTTACAGGCTATGATGATGATTACGATTTAAGGCGGCCTGAACTGACAAATTTGCCAGACCCCTGTTATATTGAGGAACTTGCAGATGTCATAATGTTTACACATCGCCCTGAATATTATCACATCTACACGGATGAGCATGGCGAAGACCTGCGTGGAATAATGCAAATCATTGTGAGGAAGAATAGTTTTAAGCCTTTGGGCGAGTTTGTTCTTAATTATAAGCAGGAGACGGGTGCTGTGATAATGAGGAATGAGACAAGTGCATCTGCTTATAAGCCAACCAGAATGGAGGATTTAATGGAAAATAAGGCTGTTAGAAATCTGATAAGAAAGTTTGACCTTGAAGAGTTTTCCTATTTAAATGAGTAATTAAAATGGCCATTACTAAAGGAGTAAGGAAGTATGCTATGGTCGCACTGATGATGGCTTTCATGGTCAGTGCATGCCATCAGAAAGAGGTCGTGAAGAGGGAAGTTGTTCATGATACGGTTTTTGTGGATAACTCCTTGAAGAAGGTTGACACGGTATTCTATGACAGCAAGTGGTTGCGAAATCGCTTTGAAACGGCCAAATGGAAGAAATGGAGAAACTATAAGGATAGCATCGCGGTGGAATATCCCGAATTCATGAAATATATGTCCGATTCAAGGGAGCGTAAACTGCACGTTGAATATCATGGGGTCACGCTGTTGGCTGTTGCCTACGATGATGAAAGCGAGAAGTCGGTACAGGAAAAATACGAGGCTCTTAACATGGGGGCTGTGACAAAATCGGTGAGTCAGAACTCGTTCCTCTTGGCAGGGAATGTCGGTGACCGGAGACTTTTCTTCGAAAAAGACATCAAACTGAAAAACAAAACATGGATGTATCTGCGAGTGGAGTTCCCTTCGGAACTGACATGGGCTATCGATCCTTTGTTGCAATATGTAAAAGACTTTCAAGTGAATTTCCTGCTGTTTGCAGGGGATTCATGATAGAGCCCCAACCTGAGAGTTAACCACTACAACCCATTCTTCCCCCTAACCCTCCTTGTGTGGGGGAAAGGGATTTTATCTTAGTATTTTTAGTTTTGAGGACAGAAAAACAAATTTCGGATAAAAACCGTCTTATTTGTTTGTATCTGAAAAAGATTTTGTATTTTTGCACTTGACTAAAGAAAAGAAAATGAGAAAAGTAATAGGAATCGGAGAGACGGTGCTCGACATCATCTTCAAGGATAATCAGCCCATCGGCGCCGTGCCGGGGGGCAGTACTTACAATGCCATGATTTCACTGGGACGCGCGGGCGTTCCGGCACAGTTTATCAGCGAGACGGGTAATGACCGCGTCGGCCAGATGATTATCTCGTTCCTCGAGGAAAACGGGGTGAGCGCAGAGTATATCAATGTATTCCCGGATTCGAAGTCGCCGCTCTCGCTGGCGTTCCTCAACGAGCAGAACGATGCGGAATACCTGTTCTACAAGGATCATCCCCACGACCAACTGGACTTCGTGATGCCCGACGTGGAGAAAGACGACATCGTGATGTTCGGTTCCTATTATGCCATCAATCCGGTAATCCGTCCGCAGGTGAAGGGTTTTCTGGACTATGCCCGTCAGAAGGGAGCCATTCTCTATTATGATGTGAATTTCCGCCCATCGCATAAGAACGAGGTGATGAAACTGACGCCGAACATCTTGGAGAATCTGGAAATGGCCGACATCGTGCGCGGCTCGCATGAGGATTTCGAGGTGATGTACAAGAAGGACGATGCGGACAAGGTGTATCGGGCGGAGATTTCCTTCTATTGTAAGAAGTTTATCTATACGCAGGGGTCGCGGCCCATCGAACTGCGCGCAGAGGGAGGTTTAAGCAAAAATTACCCCATTCCATCGGACATTGAGGTTGTGAGCACCATTGGGGCCGGCGATAATTTCAACGCGGGTCTGGTGTTTGGCATGATGAAATACGGTATCACCCGCGAAGTAATCGACCGCGGGCTCACAGAAGAACAGTGGGACCTGCTCATCGACTGCGGCCAGCGCTTCAGTGCCGAATGCTGCAAGAGCCTGAACAATTATATCAGCGCCGAATTCGGGAAGAAAATGCGACCCACCCAAATCCTCCCTGATTAGGGAGGACTTGCGGATAATTCGTTATAACGTGATAACGTTATATCGTAAAACGATATTGGTCGAGGCCAATAATGATTACAAAAGCCTTTTCATTGCGTCTTAAATGTAAATAAAGACGTCGATATGAAAAGGCTTTTTCTATTACTTTTAGCAACACTAACAATAACTAACTCCACGCTGCTGGCAAAGGACATCTATGTCAGCACTTCGTTTCATGAGCCGGCCACCGAAGGATTGCGGTTCATCTATAGCCGTGACGGCATCCGATGGGACAGCATTCAGGGCGTTTTCCTGCGTCCGATGGTGGGTCAGCAGAAGGTGATGCGCGACCCGAGTATCGTGAAGGGTCCCGACGGCACCTTCCATCTGGTATGGACCAGCAGTTGGCGGGGTGATTTGGGCTTCGGCTACAGTTCCTCGAAAGACCTTATTCACTGGACTCCCCAGCGTTTTATCGAGACGGGAATGGACACCACGACGGTGAACACCTGGGCACCGGAACTGTTCTACGACGACGTGAAACGGCAGTATCTCATCGTTTGGGCCTCGTGTGTGCCCGGCCGTTTCCCCGACGGACAGGAGGAGCACAAGAACAATCACCGGCTGTATTACATGACCACCAAGGACTTCCGCACGTTTTCAAAGACGCAGCTGTTCTACGAACCGGGATTCTCGGCCATCGATGCCACGCTGGTAAAACGCGGAAACCAGGACTATGTGATGGTGGTGAAGGACAATACGCGGCCGATGCGCAACATCAAGGTGGCCTTTGCCACAAGTCCCTACGGCCCGTGGTCGGCAGCCTCAGAACCCTTCACGGAGTCATTCACCGAAGGACCTTCCACGGCAAAGGTAGGCGACTGGTACTACATCTACTACGACTCGTACCGCCATAAAATCTACGGCGCCCATCGCACGAAGGACTTCAAGACCTTCCAGGACCAGACGGGCAGCGTCAGTTTCCCCATAGGCCATAAGCACGGCACGGTATTCATGGCCGACGAGCAACTGGTGGAGAACCTGAAGAAATACAACCGCGACTGTGTGCACTATACCGGAACGGCCATCTCACGCCCCGAAAGACACGACGGCGGACTGCAGCCCACCATCGGCGTGCATAACATCCAGACCTTGCGCGGCGAGAAACCGTGGACCTATAACCACCAGCCGATGATGGCCTACTGGAACGGACGGTTCTATATGCACTACCTGACCGACCCGCGCCATGAACACGAAGCACCGGGAAAGACCATGCTGCAGACTTCGGAAGACGGCTACACATGGAGCAAACCCGTGGAGCTGTTCCCCGAATACAACGTGCCGGAAGGCTTCTGCAAGGAAGGTTCCACCCTGCCCCCGGCCCATAATCTGAAAGCCGTAATGCACCAGCGGGTGGGCTGGTATGTGGCGCCCAACGGCAAACTGCTGGCCATCGGTTACTATGGCATCTGCCAGACGATGAAGGACGACCCCAACGATGGTAACGGCATCGGACGCGTGGTGCGTGAAATCAAGAAAGACGGCTCGTTCGGTCCCATCTATTTCATCCACTACAACCACGGTTTCGGCGAGAAGAACACCGACTATCCCTACTATAAAAAGGCCAAGGACAAGAATCTGGTAAAGGCCGTGGATGCCTTGATTGCCGACCCCATGCAGCGCATGCAATGGGCTGAGGAGAGTGACCGCGGCGACGATATCCTGCCCTTCAAGTCGCCCCTGAAGGCTTTCAGCGGCTATACCCTGCCCGACGGCCGGAAGGTAGGCCTGTGGAAACATGCCCTTACGTCTATCTCTGCCGACGGCGGAAACACATGGCGCGAGCCTGCCTACAGGGCTCCTGGACTGGTGAACAGCAACGCCAAGATATGGGGACAGCGGTTGAGCGACGGTTCCTACGCCACGGTCTATAACCCGGCAGAATACCGTTGGCCGCTGGCCATTAGCCTCAGCAGCGACGGACTGGATTACAATACGCTCTCACTGGTTCACGGCGACGTGATGCCCCTGCGTCACGGTGGACAGTTCAAGAGTTACGGTCCGCAGTATGTGCGCGGCATCCAAGAAGGTAACGGCACACCGAAAGACGGTCATCTGTGGGTGACCTACAGCACGAATAAGGAGGATATGTGGGTGTCGAGAATTGCCGTACCCGTCAGACTGGCGGCCACCAGTCATGCCAACGGCGGTTTCTCGCAGTACAAGACGCTGGCCGACATGACCGACTGGAACCTCTATATGCCCAGCCTGTGCCATATCCTCCTGAATAACGGATGGCTGAATCTCTACGACAGCGACCCCTACGACTATGCCAAGGCCGAACGTGTGATTCCCGCCACAAAGGAACTGGAAGTGGAGTTCGACCTGATGATGGACCAGGATGACAAAGGAGAATTCGACATCGAGTTCATGGACAACGGTGGCAACGTTTGCTCACGCATCGTGGTTGATTCAGCAGCAGCCATCCGAGTGAAGGGCGGCGCCCGCTATGGCACCCTTGTGAAAAAATATGAGATGGGTGTGGAATACCACATCAAGGCCTTGCTTTCCACGAGTCAGCACCGCGCCGTCTATTTCGTGGATGGCAAGAAAGTCAGCGAACGGCAGTTTGATACGCCGGTGGAAGCCATCACACGCATCGTCTTCCGTACGGGAAAAATATTCACGGAACCCAACAACGAAACGCCCGCCGATCAGGATTTCGACATGCCGCGTGCCGATGAACTCGACCCTGCGGTCGGCTATCATATTGCCAACGTGGTCAGCAGACCGATGGCCGACGGTGTTTTCCCCCTCCACGGCAGTGACGCTCCCGTGGTGGCCAGTCATGGCGGCAGTCTGTTTATGAACCAGTATAACTGTCTGGATGCCCGCGCTGCCTCTCAAATGCAGCCCACCGTGCTTTCCACCGACATCCTTCCGGCCTATTCCGACCGTTTTGCCGCTGACGAAAAGGCATTCTATGCCCTCGATACCGAAGAGCGGAAAGCCCCAATGCCCGACATTGCCAACGAGGATGCCGCCAACTGGATGGCCGAGAATATTCCCCTTTTCGACTGTCCGGATAAGGATTTCAACGATATCTACTACTTCCGCTGGTGGTCGTTGCGCAAGCATATCAAGCGTACGCCTGTGGGCTGGGGCATGACGGAATTCGTCGTTCCCCGCTCCTATGCCGACCGCTACAACCTCATTGCCTGTGCCATTGGCCATCATGTGATGGAAACCCGCTGGTTGCGCGACACCACTTATATGCATCAGATACTGCGCACGTGGTATTACGGCAACGACGGACAGGCCATGGCGAAGATGAACAAATTCTCCAGCTGGAACCCACATGCCATCTACGAGGCCTTCAAAGTGCAAGGCGACACCACTTTCCTGCTCGCTCTCCGTCCAAGGTTAGAAGAGGAGTATGCCCGCTGGAAGAGCACCAACCGACTGGAAAACGGCCTCTACTGGCAGGGCGACGTGCAGGACGGCATGGAGGAAAGCATCTCAGGCGGACGCAAGAAGCAGTATGCCCGTCCGACCATCAACAGCTACATGGCGGCCAACGCCAAGGCTTTAGGTCAGATTTCACTCTTGGAAAACCGGCAGCAGGAAGCAACGGAATACGACAACGACTACCGTCAGCAGCTGCGCCTCATCGAGGAGAAGCTGTGGAATAATGACCAGCAGTTCTTCGAGACAATGCGCGGCGACTCTTCTGCCCAGGTGCGCGAGGCCATCGGCTACATGCCCTGGTATTGCAATCTCTTTGAGGGGCAGGAGGGAAAGACCAAGTATGATGTGGCCTGGAAACAGCTGACCGACGAAAAAGGATTCAGCGCCCCCTACGGACTGACTACTGCCGAGCGCCGTCATCCGCTGTTCCGCTCACACGGCTTAGGCAAATGCGAGTGGGACGGAGCTATCTGGCCCTTTGCCACCAGTCAGACGCTGACAGCCCTGGCCAATTACCTGAATGAAGGAACCACCGTTCCCGGCATTGATTCATCCATCTTCTTCAAGCAGATGAACCTCTACGCACAGTCGCAGCACATGCGCGGCAAACCTTATATCGGCGAATATCTCGACGAGACGACCGGCTACTGGCTGATGGGCGACCGCGAACGCTCGCGCTATTACAACCACTCCACCTTTGCCGACCTCGTGATTACAGGTTTGGCTGGTCTGCGTCCGCAGGCCGACGGCAGTATCGTGGTTAATCCGTTAATACCTGCCGACAGTTGGGATTACTTCTGTCTCGACGGCATCCTTTACCGCGGACAGATGCTCACCATCATCTGGGACCGCAACGGCCAGCGCTATCATCAGGGACAGGGTCTCACGCTGATGGTCAATGGCAAGACGGTGGCAAACCGGAAGGATATTGGGAGAATTGAATTTAAATGAAGAGTGAAGATTTTTCGTCATAACGTTATAACGAAATGACGTCATAACGATAGAAAGCAAAAAAGATATGAAACAAGAAGAAAATAATAGGGAGAGACGAAACGTGAGGATGAGAGTGAAGTTGCTCGGCGCAGCATTCTTCATTCTTCACTCTTCATTCTTCACTTTCCCTGCCAGCGCACAGAGTTACGAAACGCAGTTCACCCGTTCGCTGAGCGATGTGTTCGAAGATGTACAGAAACAGTTCGGCATCCGGCTGAAATATAATGTGGATACCACGGGACTGAAACTCCCCTATGCCGACTTCCGCATCAGGCCCTATTCCGTGGAGGAAACGCTGAAGAATCTCTGTGCGCCTTTCGACTTCGTGCCCTGGGACCAAGGCAAAGGCCTCTGGAAAATCAAGCCTTACGAGTATCCTCGCCGCAAACCCGAGGACGGAAAGAAACTCATTGCCTACCTCAACACCTTATACAATAATAAGGCTGAGTGGGAGGCCCGCAAGGTTTCGCTCCGCCGTGAGGTGCGCCAGCGCCTGGGCATTGACCCGCTGTTACGTCTTTGCCTATTGCAGAAAAATGAATTCGGACCCGTCAGGAAGCACGATGGATACACCGTTCAGAACTTCCGGCTGTCAACCGCCAACGGTCATACCGTCTGCGGAAGCATCTATTCGCCTGTCGCCTTGTCATGGAAAAAAGGTAAGATTGATACGGATGGAAAACGGAAAACCGGTAAGTATCCGCTGATTGTCTGTCCCAACGGCCATTTCAACGGCGGTCGTTACAATGCAGACCTGCAGAAACGCTATGCCACACTGGCCCGCATGGGTGCCGTCTGCGTTAGCTACGACCTGTGGGGATGGGGCGAGAGCGAGGATGAAGTGGGGGCCGAAGCGCACCATACCAGTGAGGCGCACGTGATGCAGGCATACAACGGCCTGCGCATTCTCGACCTGCTTTACACCCATAAAGACATCGACCCGAAGCGTATCGGCGTGAACGGCGGGTCAGGCGGAGGCACACAGACCGTGCTGCTCACTGTGCTCGACGAACGATTCACGGTTGCCTGTCCGGTGGTCAGCATGTCGGCATGGTTCGACGGTGGCTGTCCCTGCGAAAGCGGCATGCCCATCCAACTAAGTGGCGGCGGTACCTGCAATGCCGAATTGGCTGCCTGTTTTGCACCAAAACCCATGATGGTGGTCAGCGACGGCGGCGACTGGACAGAGTTCACACCCGTGAGCGAATACCCCTACCTGCAGCGCGTCTATGGTTTCTATGGAGCACAGGAAAACGTGAAGAACGTGCATCTGCCCAGCGAACGCCACGATTTCGGTCCTAACAAACGACAGGCGGTCTATGACTTTTTCATCGACGTCTTTGGTCTTGACCGCAGCAAACTGAATGAAGAAAAGGTAACTATTGAAGAGGAGAACACCCTCCGCTTTTCACCAAAGAAAAAATAGCATCCATGAAATCAATGACCGACCATAAAACATCCGGGCAATCCGCATTTTCTGACCTGTTCACCGAACGTCCATCGGCAGGCCAGATTGTCCTTGTCGTGCTTATCCTATTGATTGCGCTTTGCTCGCAAACCGCCAAAGCCGGCAATCCATACCTGTTGTGGTACGACCGTCCGGCCATGACATGGACGCAGGCGTTGCCCGTCGGCAACGGCACCATGGGCGGCATGGTGTATGGAACGCCAGCCGTGGAACGGATACAATTGAACGAGGAGACCATCTGGGCCGGACAGCCCAACCAGGTATGTAACCCCACAGCCAAGGAAAACCTGCCAAAGGTCAGACAACTGATTTTCGAAGGGAAATACAAGGAAGCCGAAAAACTGGCCAACGAGAAGGTGATGCCGCTGGGTGCCAATCAGAACTGCGGCATGCCCTACCAACCTTTCGGCGAACTTTGGATAGCCATGCCCGGTCATGCCAACTATACCGAATATGAGCGTCTGCTCGACCTCGACAATGCCCGTTCGGTGGTACGTTATACCGTCGACGGCGTGCGTTACGAGCGCGAGACGCTGGCACCGCTGGGCAGCAAGGTAATCACCATCCACCTGACGGCCTCACACCCTGGCATGATTTCATTCACGGCTTCGTTCAACACCCCTCATTCTGATGTGCTGACAGGCGGAGAAGGGATGGAAGCCACGCTGACGGGAGTCACCTCCAAGCACGAAAACCTGAAGGGAAAGGTACGCTTTCAGGGCCGCATGACGGTACAGACAAAGGGCGGACAGTCAAGTCAGGCCGATGGTCAGCTCTCCGTGAAAGCCGCCGACGAGGCCACCCTCTATGTAACCGTAGGCACCAACGTCGTCAACTACAAGGATATTACAGGCAACGAGGAGGCTCAGTCGCGCCAGCGCCTCCGTGATGCTGTGGCTAAAGGTTATGAACAGCTGAAGAAACAGCACGAGGATTTATATCACCGGTACTACGACCGCGTGCGTATCGACCTTGGCAAAGACCTGTATGCCGGCATGCCCACGAGCAAACGCATCGAACAGTTTGCCGCCACGGAGAAGAACGGGAAACCCGACAACCACCTGGTGGCCACCTATTTCCAGTTCGGCCGCTACCTGCTCATCAGCTCGTCGCAGCCCGACAACATCAACCCCGCCAACCTGCAAGGCATCTGGAACGAGAAGATGTTCCCCTCGTGGGACTCGAAATACACCACGAACATCAACCTGGAGATGAACTACTGGCCTTCGGAAGTTTGTAACCTGACGGAGATGAACGGTCCGTTGTTCCGGCTGATTCATGAAATCAGTGAGACAGGCCGCCAGACGGCACGTGACATGTACGGTGCCGAAGGCTGGGTTTTGCACCACAACACCGACCAGTGGCGCATCACCGGACCCGTTGACCATGCCTCTACCGGACTGTGGTCGACGGGTAGCGGCTGGATTTGCCGTCACCTTTGGGAACATTATCTGTACTCGGGCGACAAGGATTTCCTGCGTGAGGCCTATCCCATCATGCTCGAGGCCGCCCGTTTCTATACGCAGACCTTGGTGAAACACCCCCGACTAGGTTATCTGGTCATCTGTCCGGGCGAGTCGCCCGAACACGGAGGCAAGGGGCGCGGTTCTACGCTCGATGCCGGTGTGACGATGGACAACCAGATTGTCACCGAACTGTTCACCGAGGTATTGCAGGCGGCCAAGGTGCTGGATGACAAGAATCCGCTGCTGCAGACCATCCGCGAACAGTTGCCGCAGTTGGCGCCCATGAAGGTGGGCAGCTGGGGACAGTTGCAGGAATGGCTCGACGATGTAGATGATCCCAAGGACGACCACCGTCATTTCTCCCATCTCTACGGACTCTATCCCTCCAATCAGATTACGGCTTCGCGCACGCCCGAACTCTTCGAGGCAGCCAAAGTATCGCTCCAGCATCGCGGCGATGTATCCACGGGCTGGTCCATGGGATGGAAAGTGTGCTCGTGGGCCCGTTTTTTCGATGGCAACCATGCGTACAAACTGATTCAGGACCAGTTGACGCTGACTGCCGACACATTCCTGATTTTCGGCACGACAAAACAGCATGGCGGCACCTATCCCAATATGTTCGATGCGCATCCGCCCTTCCAGATTGACGGAAACTTCGGCTGCACCGCAGGTATTGCCGAGATGCTGCTGCAGAGCCATGAGACCGACAACGACGGATCATTCATTCTCCACCTGCTGCCTGCCCTGCCAGACGTGTGGAAAGATGGCAGCATCAGCGGACTCCGAGCCCGTGGCGGTTTTGAGGTCAGCATGAACTGGAGCGGCAACCGTCTGCAGAAAGCTGTCGTCAAGAGTATGAACGGCGGCAAACTGACCATCCGAACCGCTACACCGCTGAAACGAAGCGGAAAGAAAGCAGGCAACTATTACCTCTATACCATCAAGACCAAGAAAGGTCAGACCATCACCCTCAACGCCAAATAAAAAACAAAAGATATGAAAAAGAACATCCTCACCCTCATCCTTTGTCTTGTATGTTGCTGTATCACAACAACTCAAGCCGCCAAACCCTGGGACAACGGCCGTCTAAAAGTCAGTGACAACCACCGTTATTTGATCCACGCCAACGGCACGCCCTTCTTCTGGCTGGGCAACACCTCATGGCTAATGCCCGAACGCCTCACCCGCGACGAGATTGAGTTCTATCTCACCAAGGAGCATGGGGCCGGCTACAACGTGGAACAGATTCAGGTGCTGAACGCCATCCCCACCTTCAACATCTATGGCATGCAGGCCAACGACGAGAGTTTCGACATGCAGAAGTTCTCCAGAAAAGACCAGTACGGCTATTGGGAACACCTCGACTACATCGTGGACTTCGCCGCCTCGCAGGGCATCTATATCGCCATGGACTGCATCTGGGGTTCGCAAATCAACAAGATGACGCCCGAAAAGGCTGCGAAATACGGCCGTTTCCTCGGTGAACGCTATAAGGACAAGCCCAACATCATCTGGATGATTGGCGGCGATATCCTCGGCGACAAGGGAACACCCTCGTGGGATGCACTGGCACGGGCCATCCGCAAGGCTGATCCCAACCACGTGATGACCTTCCATCCACGCGGGCGCACCACTTCTGCCCGTTGGTTTGCCGACCGTGAATGGATGGATTTCCATATGTTCCAGAGCGGACATCGCCGTTACGGTCAGCGCAATGGCGACGGCGACTACACCATCAAGGACAACACCGAGGAAGACAACTGGCGCTATGTGGACCTCACCTGGGAAGGCAACGAGGTGAAGCCCGTCATCGACGGAGAGCCTTCCTACGAGGATATCCCACAGGGACTCCATGACTTCTCCGCACCCCGCTGGATGGACTACGACGTGCGCCGCTATGCCTACTGGGCTGTGTTTGCAGGATGCTTCGGCCACACCTATGGTCATAACAGCATCATGCAGTTCATGAAGCCCGGACTGCTGGGTTCCTTCGGAGCCGAAAAGCCCTGGTGGGATGCCATGAAAGATCCTGGCTACGGCCAGATGAAGTACCTGAAATGGCTCATACTCGCCTTCCCCTTTGAAGAACGCATCGCTGACCAGAGCGTTATTGCCGGACAAAACGGTGAGCGCTACGACCGCAACATTGCCACCCGTGGCAACGACTACCTGCTCGTTTACAACTACAGCGGAAAGCCCATGCAGCTCGACCTGACCAAAATCAGCGGACAGAAAAAGAACGTGTGGGTGATGAACCCGTCGGACGGCAGCCTGAAATACCTCGGCGAATACGATTCCAAGGTCACTGAGTTTGCCAACGACGGCGCCTATCTCCGTGGCTCTGACCGCGTCTTCATCGCCGTGGATGCCCAGAAGAACTATCTTGAAAAAACTGCCACCGCCTTAACACCAAGAGAATAATGAAAAAGCTATCACTAGTCATACTTGTTGCGCTGGTCTCCCTCGTTCAACTAGAAGCCAAGGTCAGTGTAACCAATCTGCGCACAGAGCGTCTGGAAAACCCGATGAGCCTCGATACGCCCACCCCACGTCTCGGTTGGCAGATTGAGTCTGATAAACAAAATGTATTGCAGACGGCCTATCACCTCATCGTGTCGTCATCACGCGAAAAAGCTGAAGCCCTTGAGGGTGATATCCGCGACCGTAAGGAACAGAGTGCTCAATCGCAATGGGTGGAACTTGGCGATGGCAAGGCCCTTCGCAGCAACACCCGCTGCTATTGGCGTGTGAAGATAACGACCAATCAAGGTGAAACCGAATGGAGCGACGTGGCCATGTTCAACATCGGACTGCTTAACGAAAGTGATTGGGGAGGTGATTGGATAGGCATGGACCATGCCAACGCATGGGACAAGGAGGAAGAACACTCACAACTCTCTGCCCGATACCTGCGCACCGAGTTTGAAGTTGAGTCAAAAGACATCCGCCAGGCCACGCTCTATGTGAGCGGACTGGGCATGTACGAGGCTTTCATCAACGGACAAAAGGTGGGTGACGATGTGCTGGCACCTGCTCCCACCGACTACCGCAAGACCGTTCTCTATAATGCCTACGATGTAACTGAGCAATTACGACACGCACAAACTGCCCCTAAAGGCAATAACTCCCTCCCTATAGGGAGGGTTGGGGTGGGTCTTGTTCTTGGCAACGGCCGCTATTACACCATGCAGCAGAAGAAGAAACCCTACAAGATTACCAACTTCGGATACCCCAAACTGCGCCTGAACCTCATCATCGAATACGCCGACGGCAAGCGCAAGGTGATTTCCTCTTCCGAGAAATGGAAAATCAATGCCGACGGTGCCATCCGCTCGAACAATGAATACGACGGTGAAATCTATGACGCCACTAAAATGTTTGCCGACTGGACAAAACCTGGCTTCGACGACACGCAATGGGAAAAAGCCGAACGTGTGGCCATTCCGCTGGGCACCCTTCGCGGAGCCATGAGTCCCAACATGAAGGTGGTGAACACCCTTCAAGCCAAGAGTGTCAGCCAAATCGGCGATGCCGTCATTGTGGACTTCGGACAGAATTACGCCGGATGGCTCAACCTCCGCCTCAGCGGGACCAAAGCCGGCGATACCATCACCATCCGCTATGCCGAGAAACTCGACAGCACAGGAAACCTCTGGCGCGAGAATTTCCGCCATGCCTTCAGCACCGACCAATACATCGCCAACGGCAAGGAGAACAACACCTGGTGGCATCCCACCTTCGTCTACCACGGCGGCCGCTACGTCGAAATCAAAGGTCTCCGGTCCCGTCCCTTATCAGGCGATTTCATCGCAGAAGTCGTAACCGATGCCATTCCCACAACAGGCACTTTCGAGACCACCGATACCATCCTGCAGAAAGTGTTCCATAACGCCTACTGGGGTGTGCTGGCCAACTATAAAGGACTGCCCGTTGACTGTCCGCAGCGTGATGAGCGTCAGCCATGGCTTGGCGACCGCACCCGTGGATGTTTCGGTGAAGCATTCCTCTTTGACAACAATACGCTTTACGCCAAATGGGTGCGCGACATCACCGAGGCACAGCGTGAAGACGGCTGCATCCCCGATGTGGCTCCTGCTTTCTGGAACTACTATTCCGACAACGTGACTTGGCCTGCTGCCCTGCCGATGGCTCTCGATATGATGATTCGCCAGTACGGCGACGAAAAGCCCATGCGCAAGTTCTATCCCAACGTGAAGCGTTGGCTCGAACACCTGAAATACCAGTATCAGCAAGACGGACTGATGCCTCGCGACAAATATGCTGACTGGTGTGTTCCCCCTGAAAGGGAGGAACTTATCCACAGTCAGGATCCCGCACGTGTCACCGATGGCACGCTCATCGCCACCGCTTATTATTATAAGATTAATAGGATGATGGCCGACTTTGCCCGTATGCAGGGATTCCAGGCTGATGCGAAGTATTTCGACGATGAAGCCGTGCTGTCCAAGGATGCCTTCAACCGCAAATTCCTCCACGTGAAGAAAGGCACGACCACCGTTCCTGGTCATATCCTCTATCCCGACAGCACCTTCTACAGTAACAATACCGTGACCGCTAACCTGCTGCCGTTGACCTTCGGTATGATTGAAGACGACTATGTGAAGCAGGAAGTGCAGAAAAACATTGTGAAGAATATCATGACCGATAATGGTGGACATGTGTCATGTGGCGTCATCGGCATCAGCTGGTTGATGCACGGTCTGACGGATATGGGACGTTCCGATATTGCCTGGCACTTGGCTACCAGTAGCAGCTATCCTTCATGGGGCTACATGGCAAAGAAGGGTGCCACCACCACGTGGGAACTCTGGAATGGTGATACAGCTTCTCCAAAAATGAACAGCGGCAACCACGTGATGCTGCTTGGCGACCTTGTCAGTTGGCTCTTTGAAGATGCTGCAGGTATTCAGAGTGCCGACGGTTTCCGTCATATCACCTTGAAACCCGACTTCACCGTGCCCGAAATGGACAACATCCGTGCTTCTTATCAAAGCATCTATGGTCCTGTTGTGAGCCAGTGGAAGAAGGAGCAGAATCAGCTGCTGTGGCATGTGGAAATACCTGCCAACACCGAAGCTACCGTTTATCTCCCCGATGGAACGACGAAAAAGCTCGGCAGCGGCAGCTATGACCTCAAGGCTTCTCTTCTCAAGCGCATAGCCGCTATTCCCGAGAATGCTGCCAAGACTGTCAATCCCGCTTCCACAAGCATCGTTGCCGATGAGTTCCTTTACACAAAGGCTGATTTCCCCCAGTGTCATTCCGCTTCGATTGTAGAAACCAGGAAAGGTGACCTCGTAGCCACTTATTTCGGTGGAACAGGGGAGCGTAATCCTGATGTTTGCATATGGGTGAGCCGTAAGCCTAAAGGTGCCAAGGAATGGACGGCTCCTCAGATGGTGGCTGATGGTGTAGAACTGAAGCCCATCAAACCCAATCCTCAGGGAAAAGTCAGTCAGGTAACCACGAGTCAGAAGCCCGCTTTCGGTGGAAAGTTTGTTCCTCTGCCAGAATGGGCTTCCTGGAGAACCAACCGTGGTGAGGCTGCTGTCGGCAACAACTACCGCGAGGCTTGTTGGAATCCCGTGCTCTTTGAGACCCCCAGCGGTGAACTTCAGCTCTATTTCAAGATAGGCCCCAACGTGGCAGGATGGAAAGGATGGATTTGCCGTTCTAAGGATGGCGGTAAGACCTGGAGTCGTCGTGAACCCCTTCCCGATGATATCTACGGTCCTATCAAGAACAAACCCGTGGTGAGTAAGGGCCGTCTCATTTCTCCAACTTCTGACGAACGCGATGGTTGGAAGCTCTATTTCGAATACTCCGATGACATGGGCAAGACGTGGAAACGCTCCCCGTTTGTGGAGGCAGATCCTGGAATCCGCGCTATCCAGCCTTCCATCATCTTCCTTCCTGATGGCCGTCTGCAAGCCGTTTGCCGCACCCGCAGCCGTCACATCGGCGTTACCTATAGTAGCGATAATGGCGAAACATGGAGCAAACTGCAGTTGATTGAGACGCCGAACAATAATTCCGGACTTGATGCCGTTACTCTAAAAGACGGTACTTTTGCTCTCATCTGCAACCACTGGCCTATCGAACCCGACAAGGAAAAGGGTGCACGTACGCCCTTGGCGCTGATGAAATCGAAGGATGGTATTCATTGGGAGCATTGGATGACGCTGGAGGATTCGCCCATCAGTCAGTATAGTTATCCTTCCATTATCCAGTCAAAGGATGGCCATGTGCATGTGGTATATACCTGGAGAAGGGAAAGGATTAAACATGTGGAGGTAGCTTTGGAAAGGTAAAAAAGTAAAAAAATATTCAGATATGAGAAAGACATTATTAAAAGGTATGAGTTTGGGGGTAGTGGTAAAAATTCTTTTACCGTTTTACCTTTTTACTTTTTTACCTTTAAAAGCAAGTCATTCCGTTGCCGGCCTTTTCCCATTGGAGGGCAGCGGCCGAGTCATCTATAATTTCAATCAGGGATGGCGCTTCCATCGCGGTGACGTGAAGGGAGCCGAGGCCAAATCCTTCAACGACTCACAGTGGGATGTGGTATGTGCACCACATACGGCCATGCTTGTGCCCAGCGAGGCCAGCGGCTGCCGCAACTATCAGGGAGTCGTATGGTACCGCAAGCATTTCACTGTTCCTGCCGATATGAAAGGCAAGAACGTGACAGTCTATTTCGAAGCCATCATGGGCCGTCAGGAAATCTATGTTAACGGACAAAAAATAAAAGAGAACAAAGGCGGCTATCTGCCCATCATTGTCAATCTGACGGAGGCGGGCGTGAAAGCTGGCGATGACTGCCTGATTGCCGTCATGGCCGACAACAGCGACGATAACACCTACCCACCGGGCAAGAAACAGACCGCTCTCGACTTCGCCTATCATGGCGGCATGTATCGCGACGTGTGGTTGATTGGCAAGAGTCCCATTGCTATTACCGATCCCAACGAGATGAATCAGGTAGCAGGTGGTGGCATCTTCCTTCATTATGACAATATCTCAGAGAAAAGTGCGGAGGTATTTATTAATGTAAATGTAAAAAGAGACTCTCCCCTCACCCTCCCTGTGAGGGAGGGGGCGATTACTGCTGAGGTGGTGGCTAAGATTAAGACGGCAGAGGGTAAACTGCTGAAAACACTGAAGCAGAAAATAAGTCTCAAGAATGGTGAAGATAAAACCGCACTCCTGAGCACAACACTCAAGACCCCACACCTTTGGAGTCCCGAAGACCCCTATTTGTATCCCATCGAAATCACTGTGACATCAGGGGGAAAAAGTGACGGAGGAATTATTAAGAGCGGTATCCGCAAGGCAGAATTCCGCGGCAAGGACGGATTCTGGCTCAACGGCAAACCTTACGGCCAACTCATTGGCGGCAATCGACATCAGGATTTTGCCCTCGTGGGGAACGCGATGCCCAACTCCCAGCAATGGCGCGATGCCAAACGACTGAAGGATGCAGGTATGAACATTATCCGTGCTGCCCACTATCCGCAGGATCCTTCGTTTATGGATGCGCTCGACGAACTGGGCATCTTCATCATCGTTCCTACACCCGGTTGGCAATATTGGAACAAAGACGAATATTGGGCAGAACTGGTGCACGAGAATACCCGTCAGATTATCCGCCGCGACCGTAACCATCCGTCGGTACTGATGTGGGAACCCATTCTCAACGAGACCCGCTATCCCGAGGATTTCGCCCTGAAAGCCCTGCAGATTACACGTGAAGAGTTTCCTTATCCTGGTCGTCCCGTAGCGGCTGCCGATATGAATTCCGCAGGCGTAAAGGACAATTACGATGTGCTTTACGGATGGCCTGATGATGTCACAGGACCCGTGACTACGGGTTCTCAACAGCCTACGATTACCTTTAAGCCGCAAACAGAACCACTTCCCGACAAATGTATCTTCACGCGTGAGTTTGGTGAAATGGTTGATGACTGGTATGCCCACAACTGTCTGAACCGTGCTGCCCGCGGATGGGGTGAAAAGCCCATGCTCACCGCAGCCCTTTCCCTTGCGGATACCTACGGAACTATGCGCCATGGACAGCGGCAGTTTATTGGCGGTTGCCAGTGGCACCCCTTCGATCATCAGCGTGGTTATCATCCCGATCCCTATTTCGGTGGCATCTACGATGCGTTCCGCCAGAAGAAATATGCCTTCGAGATGTTCCGGAGTCAAACCAACCCCCTACCCCCCTCCCGAAGGAATGGGGATTTAAACAACCCCTCCCTTCGGGAGGGGAAGGGGTGTGTTGTCTTCATCGCCCACGAAATGACTCCTTTCTCCGATCAGGATGTGGTGGTCTTCTCCAATTGCGACAGCGTGCGACTCTCTTTCCTGGAAGGTGACCGCCAGATGACGCTTCCCGTGGTGCACGATCCTAACGGACTGCCTTCTGCACCTGTTGTATTCCCCCACTTCTGGGATTTCTGGGAAGCCCGCGAATACAGCTACAAGAAACGAGATTGGCAGCATGTGTCTTTATTGGCAGAAGGCATTATCGACGGTAAAGTGGTGGTGACGGAAAAGAAGATGCCATCACGTCGCTCTACGAAAATCCGTCTTTATGCCGATGAAATGGGCAAACAACTCGTTGCCGACGGTTCCGACTTCATCGTTGTTGTTGCCGAGATTACCGATGACAATGGCAATGTCCGCCGTCTGGCCAAAGACCAGATTGTGTTCACCGTAGAAGGTGAAGGCCGTATCATTGGCGATGCTTCCATTGCCGCCAATCCAAGAGCCGTAGAATGGGGTTCGGCACCTGTGCTTATCCAGAGCACCAACAAAGCCGGTAAGATTACCATCATCGCCCGTTCACAATGGCCTGGCACCTATGCCCCTGCTGCCGATACCCTCACCATCGAGAGCATCCCCTACGAAGGCAGACAATGCTATAAGGAAGTGCCCGCAAAGAATTCCAACATTTCCGGAAATCCCCGATTATCCGAAAGTTCCTCTCAGCCTACAATGACCGAAGAGGAAAAGCGTCGCACCCTCCTCGAAGTAGAGCAGCAGCAGAAGGACTTCGGCATCCAATAGGAAATGCGAATTAAAGGAGAGAAAACCTGCAAAACCAAAATGTGATTTTGTGAGTTCCCCCAATAAATAATGATGTTCCCGAAGGGCAACCTTCGGGAACATCATTTTGTAAGCGTTTGGTTTAATGCAAGGTCACGTCTTTGACTTTGCTTATTCTTCAATATATTTATGACTGTTGCGTAAAATTGATGGGGAGAGTGTATTTCACCTTGACGGCGCGGCCGTTCTGGAATGCAGGAATCCAACGAGGCATTTCCTGCAGCTTGCTCACCACTTCACTCTCAAGCAGGGGATTGGCAGACTCTTTCACGTGTACGTTGCCTACGGTGCCGTCGGCATTCACATCGAAGGCTACAAGTACTTTACCCTCAATGCCGGTGAGGTTGGCTGACACGGGATAGGTGACGTTCTCTTCCAACCAGCTCATCAGGGCTTCCTTACCACCGATGAACACAGGCATCTGCTCCTGGGGATGCAGCAGGAATCCCTTGTCGGTGTTCTGCCAAGGAGCCTTCCACTGGCGGGGTCCCTTAGCCATATGGGTCTTCCACTTCTTGTTGTTCTCCTTTACCTGCTTCATCCAGAATTCCTTATGCGACTTCATCCACTTGCTGCGGGTAGCGGAGTCGAGGCGCTCGAAGTGAGGACGGACAGCTGTACGGTGATTATTTACTTGTGCAACGGCAATGCTGGCTGAGAACACACTCACGATGATCAATGCAAAAATCTTTTTCATAATCTTTATTATTTAATTGGTTTTACTTTTGTTTGAATTTCTGAGTGCAAAATTAAGGTGTAAAAGGGCTTCTTCAAAATGGTTTTCGATGAGTTCCGGGGATTTTTTCGACGAAATGCTTAAATTGAAGTTACAACTTATTTACAGAGAGTCATTTTCGATACTGTTGGTATTTTGAAAAAATACGCGGGGAATATAGAGAATCTGAAAAAATATGCTTATATTTGCATCACTTTTAAGCCTTTTGAAATTAACAAAACTAACGATATGAAAAGATTTGCATTGACAACAGTCGTGACCTGTATGGCTCTGACAGTATGGGCACAGAGTAACCGCCAGCCGGCCATCCCTCGTGATGCCGCTTTGGAGGCAAAGATTGAGAAGACACTTTCGCGCATGACGCTCGATGAGAAAATCGGCCAGATGCTGGAACTGAATCTCGACGTGATGGGCAAGATGACGATGGAAAACGTCAAGGTGGACCGTGACAAGGTGCGCCAGGTGCTCCAGCAGTTTGGTGCTCCACCCAAGGAAATCGATGACCTGCTCAAGAAAAGCGACCAGCAGATTATTGACAAACTGGGCAACTACCCCATCGACATTTATCAGGGCGACACCAAGCGCGTGTGGAAACTGAACGAGACCATGCTCGACACGCTCATCTCGAAATGGAAAGTGGGATCCATCCTCAATGCGCCCGGCACCCGAGCCCCCACCATCGAACAGTGGCAGAAGTGGATTGGTCTGATACAACAGAAGTCGATGAAGCATATCGGCATACCCGACATCTACGGACTGGACCACAACCACGGCGTCACTTATACGCAGGGAGGCACTCTGTTCCCACAACCTATCAACTTAGCCGCTTCGTTCAATACAGAGCTGGTCCGCACAGGTGCTGAAATCACCGCTTACGAAAGCCGTGCCGGAAACTGCCCGTGGGTATATAATCCCGTAGTTGACCTCGGTCGTGATCCGCGATGGGCTCGCATCTGGGAAAGCTTCGGCGAGGATGCCATCGTCAATGCTCGCATGGTGGAGGCCGAAATCAAAGGCTATCAGGGCGACGATCCAAACCACCTCGGTCCCTATCACGTGGCCACCAGCACCAAGCACTATTTTGCCTATGGCGCTCCATGGACAGGTAAAGACCGCACACCGGCCTATATTTCACCGCAGATGCTGCGTGAGAAATATTTTGAGCCCTTCAAGGCCGCTGCCCTTGCCGGTACGCTGACCATGATGGTGAATTCGGCTTCCATCAACGGTGTGCCTGTGCATGCCAGCTACGAATATCTCACCAAATGGCTGAAGGAAGACCTGCAATGGGATGGTATGTTGGTCACCGACTGGGCCGACATCAACAACCTCTTCTCGCGTGAGCATGTGGCAAAAGACAAGAAAGACGCCATCCGCATAGCCATCAATGCCGGTATCGACATGTCAATGGATCCCTATAGTGTGGAATTCTGCATACTGCTGAAAGAATTAGTGCAAGAAGGCAAAGTAAGTATGGAACGCATCGATGATGCCGTGCGCCGCATCCTACGCGTGAAATACCGTCTCAATTTGTTTGAGAAGCCCAACACCGGAGGAAAAGGTTATGAGAAGTTCGGCTCAGATGAGTTTGCCCAGAAATCATTGCAAGCCGCCGAAGAGTCAGAGATTCTGCTGAAGAACGAGGGTGGCATCCTGCCGCTAGCCAAAGGAAAGAAAATTTTGTTGACTGGTCCCAATGCTAACCAGATGCGCTGCCTGCATGGCGGATGGAGCTACACATGGCAAGGCAATAATGCTGAAGACCTGGCTGCGAAGTACAACACTATTTACGAAGCCCTCTGCAACAAATACGGACATGAGAACATCATCCTCGAACAGGGTGTCACCTATAAGGAAGACGGCGCCTACTACCAAGAGAATGAACCGCAGATAGAAAAGGCCGTCAATGCCGCCACTCAGGCCGACATCATCATCGCCTGCATCGGCGAGAACTCCTACACCGAGACACCCGGCAACCTGACTGACCTGTGGCTCTCCGAGAACCAGCGTGACCTGGTGAAGCAGCTTGCAAAGACAGGCAAGCCCGTCATCCTGGTGCTCAATGAGGGCCGTCCGCGTCTCATCACCGACATTGAGCCGCTGGCCAAGGCCGTGGTCGATATTCTGGTTCCCGGAAACTATGGTGCCGATGCTTTGGCAAACCTGCTGGCAGGCGATGCCAACTTCTCTGCCAAGATGCCATACACCTATCCGCGCGAAATCAATTCATTGAACACATATGATTATAAGGTGAGCGAAGAGGTGGGCACCATGGCCGGCGCCTACAACTACGACGCCAAGGTCAGCCTGCTGTGGCCCTTCGGCTACGGACTGAGCTATACCACGTTCGAATACAGCAACCTGAAGGTGGATAAGACTGCGTTCACAGCCGATGATGAAATTACCGTCACTGTGGATGTTAAGAATACCGGCAGCCGTGCAGGCAAAGAGGCCGTGCTGCTCTACACCAGCGACCTCGTTGCATCGATTGTTCCCGACAACAAGCGCCTGCGTGATTTCACCAAGGTGGAGTTGCAGCCAGGCCAGACCAAGACCGTCACCTTCCGTCTGCCTGCCAAGAGCATGGCTTTCGTGGGAGCCGACGGAAGGTGGATATTGGAAGAGGGTGAGTTCGTTCTGCGTGTGAGTTCCCTATCGCAAAGCATCAACTGCACCCAGACAAAAATCTGGGATACACCGAATATCTGATGGCTATCAGTCATTGAGTTCCACGGCCCTAATGAGCTCTATATTCAAGCGCTCGATAAGGCTGGGCTTGACGTCATCGTTGGAAGCGGCGGGCTGATACCAGGGCTTCTTGCTGAAATAGTCCTGCAGGTCCGCCGACTGAAAGCGATAGCCATGCGTGGCAAGAATCTCGTTGCGCATGGTACGAAGGTCAGACTTGTCCATCTTGGCAAATTTCTTGTCGTTGAGCAGACAGGAAGAAGCATAACTAAACCGGGGACTGCCGGTTCCCGCCCAACGGAATATATAGTTGAAGCCGTCACGAGCCCAGAGGAAGGATTCTTCATCTTGACGAAGACGGTAAAATTTTATGCCATCCTTGGTGGGAATGACCTCCCATGTGCCTTCCAAACGATTGGTGCTGCCCTCGATGGGAGGGATGGTGATATAGCCCAAAACGATACCGTTGAAATCCTCCACCTTGTAAGTGGCGAGTTCGAGGTTGACACTCACTTGGTCCCATTGTATTTCCAGTTTCAGTTCATCGTCAGGATCATTGGTCACCAGTTCGTATTCACCAACCAGCTGATTCTTGAACTTCGCGATACTGATGTCCTGGGCCTCCCCCTGCTCGTTCGACATGACACTCGTCAACTGATTATTGCTGTTGTAGAAACAGAGCAAATCCCAACCATCCTTCTTCATGTGACGCACGGTGGAGACACTATTGTATTCGTTGACATAGTCGTGAGGGCCATCGGTAACGCGGTATGTATCTTTTTCGCCAGGCACGGGCACCAGCATGAACTCATGCTCCTCGCCTTCTGCCATCGCATTCATCAGCACCTTGCCGGCAGCCATGTTCTTGGCCGAATAGCAAAGCCAGCCGTTATACCACTGTCCACTCTCGGAAACCTGTGCCTGCATCGTAACGCCCATGCAGAGCATCAATAATGATAATATAGTCTTCTTCATCATACAAAAACTTATAATCCAACATATTTTTCCATCTTTACCAACATAGTTGTCTTTGCAAAGATAGTGTAAAATTTCAATTCTGCGAAGAGAATGTAAATAAAAAGAGTGAAAAAGTAATATTAATAAATGAGCCCGCCGAAAATGGGCGGGCTCATTCTAACACAATCTTAATTCGAAAGAATTACTTGGTGTAGGGGTTGTAGCCGGGATTCTGACCGAATTCCACACCGTTTTCAATCTTGTCGAGGAAGTCTGTGGGAATAGGCCATAAGTAGTTGTGCTCATCAACAGGATCGTCACCACGCATAGCCGGATTATGTCCTTTGAAATACTCAACCATCTTATGGGTACGCTTCAGGTCGAACCAGCGCAGCCACTCACCACAGAGTTCGCGAGCACGCTCCTCGAGAATCCACTCGATGGTCATATCACCTGCCTTTACCTTCATCTCGCTGGCATCATGGCCGGGCTTCAGAATACGACTAGTGCGGATGCCCTTTGCCTCGTCGTTGATGATATTGGCAGCCTCGGATGTGTTGCCCATCATAATCTGGCACTCAGCAGCAATGAGCGGCATCTCGGCATATCGGAAAATGGGCACATCGGCGAAACCTACCTGTGCATTGGCAGCAGTCAACAGGAAGGTGCCTTTGGGATCACGGTCCCAGATGCGATACTTGCGGAAACGTGGGAATGAGGTATAAATCCAGTCAGAAGAGGGATAGTCGTCGCCATTGGCATTGTTCAGATCACGAATACGTGCTCCACCCATACTTGTCACCTTACCTGGACGCAGGTCGTAGATATTGTTTGCACCCAGTAACACATAACCTTTCTGGGCAGCAGCTTCACGCTCGGCATCGGTGACGGGGAAACGGCTGACCTTCAATCCCAGCTGACCCTTGGTGATGGTCTTTCCCACGATAGAGGCGGGAGCCTGGTAATGGTTGACAGCATCCTCTTCGGTCCAAGTGTAACTGTCAGCACTGGTGGGGAAATCCTCCTGGAATAAGACATCGTAGCGCAGGTCCCAATCCTTGTAGAGATTCAGCAGATAATAGGTGGGACAGAGCAACACACTTTCACGCGGATACTCCCAGTTATCGGCAGTCTGTGTATTTCCGAAGCGGTTGAGCAGTCGTGGAGACCAATACATATGCAGACGGTTGGGGTTACCTGACTGTGGGTTGAGCGTAGAGTTGCTGGAGTGGGTCACGACGAAGAGGTACTCCGTATTCGACTTGTTGTTTTTGGCCTGCCAAATCTCGTCGTATGTTTTATAGAGTTTGATACCCAATGCATTTTGGTTATCCATCACATACTTGGCAGCATCATAAGCCTTCTGATAGAAATCACGAGCCTCTGAACTGCCGGCAGTCTCATACTGAGCACGGGCCAATGCCACACGGGCCAGCAGGGCATAGGCGGCTTTCTTCTGAGCACGTCCGATGTTTCCCTTGTAAGGCTCTACCTTGAGCAATTTGACGGCAGCCTCGGCATCGGGGATGATGACCTCGTCGTAAATGGTCTTGCGATCGGTACGATAGGCTGCAAAGGTGGGTTGGTCGGTACCGTGAGTGCGCAGTTCAATGTCGCCGAACCACTCTACGAGCCACCAATAGGCATAACTTCGCATAAAACGGGCTTCACCCTCGAAGTCATTACGTGTCTCTTCATTCAGGTTTTTTGTTGTCGGCAGATAGTCGAGCACGGTATTAGCCAGATTGACGATATCATATACACGGTTCCATGCACCCTTGACCTGCCCACGGTCACCCTGCAAGTCGACAAAACGGGTAAGCTGCATACCATAGGTGTATTTATCGGGCATGTTTGCCCAGATATCACCAGCACCTTCGAAGTAGAGAACGGGGTCTTCACGTCCATAGTATTTCCAACGGAAATTATAGTACATCTGGTTGACGAGTCCTTCGATACCCTGCTCGGTGGCGAAAACGTTCTCCGAACTTTCCGAAGAAGGATTATACTCGTCCAAGTCACACGATGTAAAACCCAAAGTGGCACCTAAAAAAAGTGCACCAACGAAATATTTATTGAATGATTTCATGATTCTCATTGTTTAAAAGTTAACATTCAGACCAAACGTAATGCTGCGCTGCTGACCTTCCGGGTCGAAGTGTTTCATCCAATCGTTCTTGACATAGCAGAAAGGATTGTTGACGGTAGCATATACACGGAGCATCTCGATGCCTAGCCGGCGGGTTACCGTACGTGACAGCGTGTAGCCCAACGAAATACGCTTAAGCCTGATGAATGACTGCTCGCAATACCAATAGGCGGTATAGCCCTTGTAGTCATAGAAGTTGTAGTTCTGCATCAAGGCGGGGAAGGAACCTCCCTCATTGGAACCTGCGACCCAGTAGTCCATCGTGGTGTACTTGCCACCGGTGCCAGGTTGGAAATTAGCAAGTGGGTTGTCACCCCAGTGCCCCCATCGGGCATAGAGGTAGATGTTCAAGTCGAAATCCTTGTAGCGGAAATCATTGTTGAAACCGGCAAACCATTTTGGCGTCTGTGAACCTACATAGGTGTAGTCGGTGCTCTGGTCAATCCACCCATCTTCATTGATATCACTCACCTTGATGTCACCAGGCTGGAACGGCTTGGTCTTATTGGCATCGGTAAAGAGCTGGGCTGCCTGGGCAGCCTCACTAGTCTGCCAGATGCCTAAGTAATCGAAGGTATAATATGAATGGACGGGATGGCCCACCTGAAGTGTGGTGCTCTCAGGTGTGCTGTTACCCATCGTGATGCGCTCCTTGCCTTCATAGAGTTCGAGAATCTTCTCACTGTTGGCGGAAAGCGACAGGGTGGAGTTCCACTGGAAGTCGCGCGTTACTATATTGCGGCTGTTGACCGTCAACTCCCAACCGCGGTTGCGTGTAGAACCTATATTGGTGTAGGTCTGGAAGGCACCGTCATTACCGGAGGTGGTAGGAAGGTTACGGGCCATGATCAGGTCCTTGGTTTTCGTGTTATACCAGTCGAAGGTAATGCTCAAACGGTTGTTAAACAACATGGCATCGAAACCAATGTCCCAAGTGTATGACATCTCCCACTTGGTATCCTTGTTACCGATAATATAGTTTGAACCGTCGGGCACACCCAACTCGTAACGGCCTACGCTGGTGTCCTGGAAGCCAAGCTTAGTGTTATAGAATTTCACGCCAGATGCAGTGCCATAGACGGGAATACCAGAGTTACCCGTGACACCATACGTGGCACGAATCTTCAGGTCGTCGAGCCATGACTTGGTACTTTTCATGAAAGGCTCATCGCTGACACGCCATGCTACAGCTGCTGATGGGAACGTCTCCCACTTATGGCCTTCAGCCAGGCGCGAAGCACCGTCACGGCGTACGGATGCAGTAAACAGATAACGGCTCATCCAGTCATAGTTGATACGGAAAGCATAAGAGAAACTCTGCTCCTGCTCGTAGTAACTGGAATGGGTCATGTGGCCTGCGCCACCATCATTTGAAGCCAGATTCCACCACAGGTTAGAGGCCAGTGTCTGACCTTTGGATGTGGCATCCAGATTGTCATACTTACGCTTGTTCCATGAGGTCAGTGCGGTAGCGCTAAGATGATGTTCCTCAGGCAGCATCTTGAACTGATAGGTCAGGATGTTGTTCCATTCCGTATAGAGACTGTTGGCCTTGATCTCATAGGCCGTGGTTTCGTTCGTGCCGTTGTAGGTTTGCGTTGCAGCATTGCCTGCGGTAAAACGACCGTCGGATGAGTTCGTGATGTGGGCATTAAACTGCGTGCGCAATGACAGACCGTCGATGGGATGAATGTCCAGATAACCATTTGCCACAACATTTGTACCATAGGTTTCTCTCTTATAACGGTCGTCACCAAAGGTATTGATGAGCGGGTTCACATAGCCTCCGGCATCCAGTGGGCGCTCCACCAGTTCGTTACCGATAACATATTTCTGTGAATTGTAATCATAATAACCATATGGAGAACCGAGTTGCATATCGGTAGTGGAGGCCTCTTCATACGGAGAATGTTCAGCACGGTTATGTGTCAACTGGAAAGTGACGCCACCATTGATCCATTCACGAATATTGTGGTCAATATTGGCACGGAGTGTATAGCGGTCATTACCACCGCTCTCCTTCCACTTGCTACCGTTGTTGGCATAGCCCACGCTGAATCGAGCCTGCGTACGCTCATTACCACCGCTAAGGGTGACCGTATGGCGAGTGCTCCACGTAGTCGACTTCTGAAGCAGATCCTCATAATTGGTCCACGCACCTGCCTGATAGGCAGCATAGGCTTCAGGGCTACCTCCGAAGATGGCGGCAAGATCATCGGCAGAACTTGTCCACGAACCAGCGTTCTTGGCAGCCAGCATACGGGCATCATAATAGTTCTGACCTGAACGATAGTCGGGATGCTGCTCACGGAAAGCAGCTGTCACGTCGCCATTGTAACTGACCAGAAAACGGCCAGCCTCTGCCTTCTTCGTTGTAACGATAATCACACCATTGGCACCTTGCGAACCATAGATGGCAGTAGAAGAGGCATCCTTCAGCACGTCGATACTCTCAACGTCGTCGGGGTTGATATCGCTCAGTGAACCACCCTGCACACCATCGATGATGACCAACGGCTCGTTGCTACCACTGATGGAACGGTTACCACGAATACGCATTTCATCGCCACTCACGTCCAAACCCGTAATACGGCCCTGCAAAGCAGTTGCCACATCGCTCGTCGGGGTCTGCAGAATAGCTTCGCTCTTAATCTGTGCTACGGAACCCGTCAAGTCGCGCTTCTTCACTGTACCGAAACCGATGACCACAACCTCGTCGAGGCCCTGCATGTCCGGCTCCATCTTCACCCTCATATCAGGGCTTGCTGCCAACGTCAGGGTCTTGTAACCTGCATAAGAGAATTGGAGTTGCTTGCCTTCAGCATTGTTCACAGAGAAGTTTCCTTCGATGTCAGTGATGCCTCCGACATTGGCTCCGACGATCTTAATGGAGACACCAATCATCGGCTCGCCATTCTCGTCCACTACATTACCTTTGATAGACTTCGCCTGCTGAACTTCGACAGGCACGCTGGTGGGAATAGCCGTGTCGGCCAGTACTGTGACGGGCACAAACAACGATGCTACCAAACCATAAGCCAAATAGGTCTTTAAAGATTTGTTCATGTTCTTTTGTTTTGGTTAGTATAAAATAGTTCACTATAATTATTAGACGCACAAACGTCCTGATTGTCACCATTTTTTGTGTGAATATTGATAATATATTCAATTAAAAAACGAAATCTTGCATTAACTCTGACCTCAGAGGTTACTTGTGCTTAAGAAAGCTAATTTAAACAAGTTTTATTTGCTTTTGTTCTCACTTATTCGTAACTTTGTAGCCATGAAGAAGATAATGGCCTTGTTACTCATGCTCATGCTGGCATTCTGGATGCCCATCCATGCCCAGAACGGTATGATTGTGCAGCATTACACGCTGGAAGAAGGACTGCCCAGCAACACCGTGTATTGCTCGCTGAAAGACAAGGACGGCTTCCTTTGGTTTGGCACATGGTACGGTCTCTGTTCGTTCGACGGTAGTAAGTTCATGCCTTTTGTAGCGCGTAGCCGCCAGCAGTCTGACATCCCTCCGCGAAAAGTGATTTCACTTGTAGAGGACGGCGACGGCTATCTGTGGATTCGCAACGTGGACAACCGGCTCTATCTATACGACAAGTATGCCGACAACTACCATGAGGTTTATGACGAACTGAAACAGATATCGCAGAACATGCAGGTGATTAAGATCCAGCAGGCCAGCAACGGCCACGTGCTGCTACTCACCCGCAACAAGAATCTTTACGAGGCCAACGTGAAGAAGGAGGGGGAGATTGTGATTGAGCGTATCTTCGACGGTTCGCTAGCTATCGATCCTTCAACGTTCAAGCTGCAGCACAATATCCTTGGCGTCAACAACCGCTATCTTTACTGGCTGGGCACCGATTTCAAACTGGATGTAGTTCCGCGTCCCAAAGGCAACCAATACCTATCGCTGATAAAACCCGAAAAGCACTATTCTTACTATTATCACATCGGCAACAAAATCTATCTAGGTAGCGATGAGGGCGAGTCATACGTCATTGACTGCGAGAAAGGCTCCGTGAACACATCCTCAGCACAGGAGATTCCGGTTCTTGTTGACAAACAGCAACGGCAGTGGTTCTTCAACCGCATTACCCAGACGCTGATTTGCCAGCATCCTCAAACGGGTATCCAGCAGCGATTCCCCGTTCCTCAAGGCGAAAAAATAACCACTCGGAAGTTTTGTGACGCTGGGGCTAACGGCCTGTTCATCCTCCATGAAAACGGTGAAGTGTGGCGCTATGACCATCAAACAGGACTGATGCAGAATGTGGCTGTTTTTCGACAGTTCTCCTCCACAACAATCAATGCCCTCCGATTCTTCGACATGGACATTGACAGCGAAGGCCTACTTTGGTTGTCTTCCACTACCAATGGTGTCTATAAGGTGAACTTCACACCTTCCAACTTCACGTTCTTTATGCCCGACCTGCTTTCACAGGCGCATGAAACAGGCGACTCGCAAGGCATACGCGCCCTCTTCCAGCAGAAAAACGGGGACCTCTGGATTGGAACGCGCAACGGCTCTCTGCTCTGCATTGACCCCAAGACGCAGACCGTGAAACCATCGCCCGTCAACAACATCGGCAACGTGTATCACATCATGGAGGACCATGCCGGTAATCTCTGGTTCTGCACGAAAGGCAACGGCATTATAAAAGCCCAACCCCTCCCTTCGGGAGGGGCAGGGGTGGGCTCTCACTTTGTCCACAACCCCGACGACCGCTACTCCCTGAATGATGACCGCGTATATTACATCTTCGAGGACTCCCGTCACCGCATCTGGGCCTGCACCTTCGGCGGGGGACTGAATCTGATTGAGGAACGCAATGGGAAGACGCTATTCTTCAACCGCAACAACGAATTCAAGGACTACCCGAAATACGAGCTTTACCTCAACGTGCGTTCCATCACTGAAGATGCTGACGGCCGCCTGTGGGTGGGCACCACCGACGGACTGATTTCGTTCTCAGGAAAGTTCAAGAAACCACAAGACATCCATTTTGAAATCTTTCGCGAACAGCAGGATGCTGGAACGGTGGATAATGATGTGTTCTCGCTCTACAAAGACTCCAAGGGGCGCATCTGGCTGGGAATGTTCGGCGGCGGCATGAACCTGCTGGAGGGATACAATGAGCAGACACACCGCCCTCAACTGAAGAGCTATCCCTTTACCGAACGGCTTTCGGGAGGTGTCGTCTCCAGCATTATCGAGGACCACCAGCACCACCTGTGGCTCTGCACGGAAAACGGGCTGGCCAGCCTGAATTCCACCGGAGAGACCACAATCCGCAATTACGACCGCTATGCCGGATTCCCCGTTGTGAACGTGGAGGACAACACCATTTTGTGCCTGCAAGACGGGCGCATCCTCATCGGCTGCCGACAAGGCGTGCTGGCTTTCGACCCCAAGGTGGTGATGAGCGAGAGCAGCCGCCAGTATCCTATTTACATCGTCGACTTCCGTGTGCAAAACCGTTCGCTCAACGATTTCCAGCCTGCCATCTATAACGGGTCTGTGCGCTATGCCAAGGAAATCGTTCTGGAACATAACCAAAACATGTTCTCCATCGAGTTTGCCTCGCTTAATTTCACCGATCAGAACCAGGTGTCGTACAGTTATATCCTCGACGGCTACGAAGACCAGTGGCATTCCAACGGATTGAACCGTATTGCCTCGTATGCCAACGTGCCGCCAGGGCGCTACACCTTCCGCGTGAAGACCTTAGGCCAGGATGCTCCCGAGCGAGTGATTGAAATCAGGATTCTGCCGCCATGGTGGGCTTCGTGGTGGGCCTACATCATCTACACGCTGCTACTTCTTGCCCTACTCTACGGGGCCTTCCGGCTGGTGCTCTATATGATTAAGATGCGGAACGAAACCTATGTAAACGACCGTCTGGCCGAACTCAAAATCCGTTTCTTCACCAACATCAGTCACGAACTGCGCACACCGCTCACCCTCATCAAGAGTCCGATTGAGGAACTGAAGAAAAACGAGCGTCTGTCGTCGTCGGGAAAAGAATATCTTGCGCTTATCGACAACAACGCCAAGAAGATGCTCCAGCTAGTGAACCAGATTCTCGACTTCCGCAAGGTACAGAACGGAAAGATGAAGATGCACGTGGCCTACACTGACCTCAACGAAATGCTGGAGATGTTCCGGCAGGAGTACCGCATCCATGCCCAAGAGCGCGACATCAGTTACGAGTTCCTGCTTCCCGACGAGCATGTAATGGCCTGGTGCGACCGTCAGAAAATCAGCGTAGTCATCAACAACCTTATCAATAATGCCTTTAAATATACGCACGAGGGAGGGACTATTACGGTGTCCATGGAGACCCATCAACCCCTCCCCCAACCCCTCCCGAGGGAGGGGAATTCAGAAAGCCTCCCCTCGGGGAGGTTGGAAGGGGT
This sequence comes from uncultured Prevotellaceae bacterium, assembly GCA_900316985.1. Classification (GTDB taxonomy): domain Bacteria; phylum Bacteroidota; class Bacteroidia; order Bacteroidales; family Bacteroidaceae; genus Prevotella. Next base: position 4,238 of record ONFE01000009.1, on the reverse strand, counting down.
TGTTATCCGCGTTGAAGACGACGGAGCCAGCATCCCCGAAAACAAGCTGGAGGAAATCTTCGAGCGCTTTGCCATGGCCGATAACCGCAACGACGACACCACCTCAACGGGAACTGGCATCGGACTCTCGCTGAGCCGCGAGTTCGTGCTGATGCACCACGGACATATCTGGGCCGAAAACCTGGAGAAAGGCGTTGCCTTCGTTATTGAACTGCCCACGCAGAAGGAGAATTTCAGTGACGATGAGATAGAGGAATATGTGGGAGCCCACCCCCTAGCCCCCTCCCGAAGGGATGGGGAATCTGAAACCAACCAGGAAGGTAACATAAATCCCTCCCCTCGGGAGGGACATAGGGTGGGTTCGCCTACTTTACTCCTTATCGAAGACAATATCGACCTTTGCCACATGTTGAGCCTGCAGTTGCAGAGCAAATACACGGTGCTCACAGCCCACGACGGCGAAGAGGGCCTGAAGAAAGTATATCAGTATCATCCCGATCTCATCGTCAGCGACCTGATGATGCCCAAGATGGACGGCATGGAACTGCTGAAGCGCATCCGGCAGGACTTCAACATCTCGCACATCCCCGTCATCATCCTCACTGCCAAACAGGGGGACGAAATCCATACGCAGGCCATCTCGACGGGTGCCAATGCCTATATCACCAAACCCTTCTCGAGCGACCTGCTACAGGCGCGTATCAGTCAGTTGCTTGAGGAGCAGCGCATCTTCCAGCGCAAGATGGTGCTGACACCTAACACCCAACATCAAACGCCCAACACCCAACAGTCTTACGAATCCCACCTCATTCAGAAAGACCTGGAATTCGTGCGCAACGTGCATGAGATTATCGAGAAGAACCTGCAGAACGAAGAATTCAACGTGAACACGCTGGCCGAAGAGATGGGGCTCTCGCGCTCGCCCTTCTTCAAGAAACTGAAGAGCCTAACGGGTTTTGCCCCTGTGGATTTGGTGAAGGAAATCCGCCTCACCAAAGCCCTCAGCTACGTGGAGACCACCGATATGAACTTCACCGAGATTGCCTACATCGTAGGCTTCCGCGACCCCGGTTACTTCACCAAATGCTTCCGCCAGAAATACGGTAAGACACCCAAGGAATACCGCAACGACCTGAGCAGGAAGTAATCCCGTTACCCCCGTAGAACTACTAACCCTTAAAAAGAATCTATATGGAACTAGAAGCCCCCAAAAGAAGAAGCGGTCTTGCACGAATGGTAAGATGGTGGTTTCTGCTGACGGCAGGAGCTATCGCATGCTTCTTCCTCTCCGTGATATCGGTCATTTCCGACTTCAAAGATCTTTTCTATGCGTTTCTCTTCCTGGGCATTTTCCTCATCATCGTCCAGGGCGTGTTTATGATTTTTGCCTTGTTCACCCGCCAGTGGGGTCATGCCTTCGGCATCCTCTGCGGCATCATAGCCTCACTGGGAATCGGTTTTCTTTGCATGATTGTGACTGCCGTAGGCCAGCATCATCCGCCCAAGTTTAACGATGAGGACATGATAGTGGAAGACTCGCTGCTGGAGGTCGTTGAAGATTCACTCGAGGTTACCGATTCAGAAACCCCGTAGCTTAGTCGCCCGGCGGACAGACCTCCTGCATGTAGATGGCATCGAGACTCCAGGTGGAGACACCGTTGGTGCTGATCATCTGCGTTTCATCCTGAGGGATGGGTACCTCGGGAGGCAGCAGCTGACGGTTCTCGTAACGCTGGTCGCCCTGACGACCAAGGGCGCGAAGCATATCGCTCCAAGCCTCATCGGCCTTCTTTCGGTCACGCTGATGATAGGCGGTGTATGCCAACAGACGGGAGATACGGAAACGGTTGTTCCTTACCTTCAGGGCCATCTCTTTGTCGCGGGCGGCATGGTCGAGCCAAGCGGCATTCCATTCCGGCACGTCTATCATACGCATCATCTCGTTCATCATTTCAAATCCGCCCATGATGGTCATCAGGTGATTGGTGGAAAGCAGCGATGTGTCGCACTCGGTGGTGATGACGCCCGTGGCGGGGTCGTAGCCTAAAGCCAACGGACCGGTAAACAGCTGATGGGGCAATGCGGCAATGCTCTTCATACCGGCAATGATCTTGTCGCGATAGCGGTTGTCTCGTGTACGTTCCCACTCGGTCATCCAGTTGCCGGCGTATGCCAGCCAGTCGGGTCCGATACGCAAACGGGCGGGAGCCGTGCAGGGATATTCGCCCCGCGGCTGTGCCAACCGCATGGGGTCGAGCGTGTAAAGCATCTGGTCGGCATCTTTCACGTCAGTCATCAGGTCGCCCGTTCGCTCGTCGGTGGTCAGGTAATAATAGAAACGGTTCCAGGCGGCCTGCGAGATACGTGCTTCCTTCGCGCCGCATCCCCAATGGCTCACATTATGACGGCTGCCCAGCATGGCATTGGGACCCGTGTGATAAACGTCCACCTCGGCCGTATGGCGGGTCATTGCCTCAGCCATCTGCCAGATATCGGCCCTTCCCGTTCGCAGGAAACTATACCACAGCCACATATTGCTGGCCAGTTCGGTATTGTCCCAGGCAAATCCTCCCACGTCGTAGCGCCATTCGTGGCGCTCGGCATCGTAGGCATGCATCATGTCGCCATAGTTCCAGAACCCATACCAATGGTGCTGTTCTATTTGTTTCTGATAATAGTCGATATAGTCGCTTAGCTGTTTTTCAATTTGGGCGCGCTCTTTATTCGACGTGTCGGGCAGACTCCAGACGCCGAAGGCCTGCTTCTGATGAAGGTATTCGGGTGTGGGCAACAGCAGGGCGTCGTTGGTCATTCGCTGTGCATCGGCGGCAAAAGCCAGTTTGCCATGATAGCCGTCGGCTGGCAACAGCATGAGGGTAGAGGTACGGGCAATACCCACTGGGATGCTCATTCCCTCCTGCACATCCTCGTAAGAGGAATTTAATCCGTGGGCCACATTATCATAATGGCGCAGGTCCATGGGTTCCGCATCAGGACTCCACAGCCAAGCCGTCAGCGTGGCCTTGTCGCCCTTGGTTTCGGTTATCTCCAGCGCCGAAGGATACGACTGCCAGAAATTCTTCATGGCCACACCCATTCCACCGGTCATGTCGCCTACAAAGGCATAGCCGTCGGCCCGCTGGCCGTCGAAAGTACCAATCCAGGGATTATCATCATTGGCCCGTTTGCGCACGGTGAAACCTTCCGACGACGGTTGCGACAGCCTGTAGGTATTCCATGCAGCCCATTCATCGATGAGTTTCTGGTTGGCTTTGTCAAATGCATCGTAGGCCGGCACGCACTGGCCCAACATCTGTTGCTGCTGCACGGTGAGCTGTCCCCGATGATCCTCGGGCAGACTCTCGTCGGGACGTGGTGGCCGGTTCTCACCCGATTGCGGATGAGGCAGCCGCAGTTCGCGCCTTCCATCGAGCGGTTGCACGGGTTCGCTCCACACGCCGCCATTGCCGGTTGAGAAAGCCACATGGCGGTTATAGAGTTCGTCGCGCAGCGGAACGTCCATCTTCACGCCCAAGGCTCGGATAAAGTCGCGGTTCTGATCGCCGTCGAACACAAACGAATGCACCATCTTCACCTCACGGCTGCCCTGATAGAAATAGAGGCGGACCACGAAGGGGAAAGGACCCACCCCACCCCTCCCTGTGAGGGAGGGAGATGGAGTAAGCAATGGTACATGCACGCCCTCAATTTTTACCACTGCACTCACTTTGCCTTTCCGTTCCACGATGGCCGAACAAATCTCGCTCTGGTAGTCGGAAAAATTAATCTGCCTGGTGGTTTCCCTATAGGGCTCGCTTTGCGTGGTACAGACCAAACGCAGGCGCTCTGCCACTTTCCGGTTCTGCAACAAGAGGGAATCCATTAAGAAGGCTCCCTGCTTGGGAATGAATGCCGTAAGCGAGTCGGTAGTTACCCGCAGTCCCGATGCCGTTTCTGCAATCTGAAGACCCGCCTCACGGGAAGCTTTCTTTTTACCTTTCTGAACAGAAAGGAACAACTCTCCCCCTCGGGGGAGTTGGTGGGGGGTCGCTGCCGCTCCCAACCACTTCACCGACCCGTCGGGCCAGTAGGCCAATGGCCATGTATCGGTAGGCACCGAATTCCCTGAAGCATCGGTCAGCGCCATCGGCGTGTTTTCTTTCACTTCTCCTTCATCGAAAGGAACACCGAAGGCTACGGGGCGCGCCACCGTTGGCTGTGCACCCACCCAGTGCAAC